>NZ_JBSQDJ010000001.1:0-771509 GCF_053850235.1 Vibrio phycocola
TTTGAAACGTCCACTTTCTTTGTTCATGGGCGCAACGCCGACTAATGAACTGGCTTCTTTGTTACTGATATATCCTAGCTCAGGTAGGTTACTAATAATTGATGCGGCAGCAATTTTACCAATCCCTTTCATGCTTTGAAGAATCACATTTTTGGCCTGATAATCAGGACACGTCTCGATAAGCTTCACGATTTTAGCTTCCACCTTTTCGATTTGATTTTTGAACACGGTCAGAATCGGTTTGATGGTCATTACGAGTTCTTTTGGCAGTATTTGAAGACGATTTTTCTCCATAGTTTGCATGACTAACAGTTGATTTCTTCTTGCCACTAAGTCGCTCATCCTCCTCATTGTATCTGGCTTCAACGAAGATAAGTTGGGTCTAATGGCTTCTCCATAGTGGGCGATTAACTGAGCATCAAGTTTATCCGTTTTAGCTCTTCTTCCGATCGCGCCCGCAAAGCGTTTAATGTGTATGGGATTAGCGATAACGAAAGGCAAATTCGCATTCGCACATGCCATTATAAATGGCATTTCAAGTCGCCCAGTGGCTTCGATAATAATGCGTTCTGGGTGATACTGTTTGATGGTTTTGATTGCTTCTTTAATGCCTTTTTCATCGTTAGAAACAGAGAAAAAGATATCTGAAGGGCGGATATAAATATCGAGTTTGAACTTTCCAGTATCAACTCCGACATTAATGTTTTGAAGTGTGTTTGATTTCATAATAAGCTAACTCTTGCTTGCAAATGCGGGTTCGAGACCCAGTAGACTATTCGAGTATTTTGCTTGGAGTCCTTTGTCGCGTTCTTTCTTGTTATCGGTCTCTCAATAGAGGAGCCATCATTCAATCGAACTACGACAAGGAAAGCTTTAGTTGCAGCTAAAGCCTGGGTCTCACATTACCCGAAACTGGGAATTATTTGTAAATTAGGTGGGTTTATTATCCATACAAACAATTTAAGAGTGATTCAGCACGCTTGGCAATTTTGGTTTGAGTTAAGTTTTGTGATTACGGTGTTCAAGTTGAGTGTTGTGGATGCGTGCTTCAAGCAGCGCCTACCTTGCATCATCCGTTGTGACATCTGTCTTCAGTCTATGTACGTAGTTCACAATATCGTAAAACGGTATTGCCATCCTAATGCTGTCGGTGGTGGTGCCACGTTCGATACTTGAACCACTGCATTAGCTCAAAATCGTGATAAAAAGTATGTTATGTTTTGACATGCTGATCACCAATTTTTAGTTTCGTTATCAAAACTATTATGGTTCTAATGTTCAGCCCATCCACGAATGATTGGAGACCAGCAGTCTGAGTGGGGAGTCATTATGTCTAGCCAAGCTTTAATAAGGTGATATTCACATGGAATTTGTTGTTCGATTTGTACAGAAACTCTCAACGGGAAAGACCGTTAGTATTTTGTTTTTATTGACAATGATAGTCTATTTAACAATGTTGTCTTATTCTATTCCAGCCGTTTCTACATTTGCACCAGAGCTACCAATATTTGATTTATCTCCATTCGGGTATTCGTTTGCCTATGCAGATAACTTACTTAACACATTAGGTATAGAAGGGCGTGCGACTTATTTATCTACTCAATTACCCTTCGATTTCATTTATCCTGGCTTGTTTTCTATTACTTACTCATTAATGTTAGTTTGGCTGTTTGGCAAAACATCTAGCAGAAACTCTAAAATTTATTACTTTGCTTTAGTGCCCTTTTTAGCGGGTATGTTTGATTATGTTGAGAACATATTCATTATAAAAATGATAAATTCATTTCCAGAGTTACAGGTAACAACCGTTAAAATTGCCAGCACGCTTACCATCCTAAAAAGTAGTTTTACCATGTTGTTCTTTGTGCTCTTAATTGTTGGTTTTGTATTGTTATTCAAACAAAAAGTATTGAGTAACCGTAACAGAATTGACTAACACGATAATTGGACTCCCGCTCTAGTGCGAAGCTAATTCCAGTTGGCTATTCTCACTTCGTTCGTTATTTTAGACGATTATAAATTTCCCTTTGATGAGGCGTTAAGTTTTTAGGAGGCATTGATGATTGTCAGAAAGATGGAAGAGAAGGATCTTGAGGCTGTAAGTGCAATTTGTATAGACTCGTTTTTGCAGTCTGTTGCAGGCACATTGTCTGATGAGGGGATTACAACCTTTTCAAAGATCGCTACGCGCGATGCATTCCTCAACAGAATGAAAGGCGATAACTTAATGCTAGTTGCTGAGAACGACGAAAATATCGAAGGTGTCATTGAGCTAAAGGAAGGTCGCCATGTTGCGATGCTTTTTATTCGCCCTGAACGCCAAAAAAGTGGTATTGGGAGAATGCTGATTTCATCCGTCTTGAATCGTACAAGGGTTGAGACTGTTACCGTCAGAGCATCACTATCTTCAGTGATCGCTTATGAAAAGTATGGATTTGAGTGCAATGGCGAAGTGGGCGAATCTGCAGGTTTAGCTTATCAGCCTATGGAAATCAAACTTAACAAGGCAATACACGCGACAAGCGCGTGATTGCGGCGTCACTATGTCTAACTGTACTTCAAGGGTGGGAGTATCATGTCTAGTATCGAATATGTGAAATTTGGAGATATAAATCCAGATGATTTCTTACCGCTATTAAATAAATTGAAAATTAGAGAACATTTGATCCAACATGAATTGTTTGACATAAACTCTACAACAGCTTGGATGAAGTCAAAGGTAGAAGTTGACGCAAGTCATGGTTGCAAAGTACGTGCTATAAACGTAAACAATCAGCTTATCGGATGGTGTGGTATTCAATTCGAGGATGACAAATACGAGATAGCAATAGTTATAGATGATAGTTCGTGGGGACTTGGTATTAAAATATTCCATGAAATAATGGAGTGGGCAAAAGTAATTGGGCATAAAGAAGTTTATATACACTTTTTACACACTCGGCCTATGTATAAATTTTTGCAAAAGCGTTCGACAAAAGTCTACGAAAGTGAACTTTTTGGCAGTAAGTTTAATACATACCAGCTCGCGGTAAAGTAGCAGCTAACAAACACCTGCCTTCTAAGCACATGGTCATGTAACCATCCCAAAAATAGAGCGATTATTGGATATCATCGATGAAAACCAAATTTGAAGTAAAAGGAAAAATATTTGAGATTGAGTACTCAATATTTGGCCATGAAAGGTATTTATATGATGGAGAAGTAATTCGTACTGGTTGGTCGATAAAAACTCAAGCTACTGAAATATTTGACATTGGTGATGATGAAATAAAAATTGAGAATAAAGTCTCTTTTAGTGAACCTAATTGCAGGGCATATTTTAATGGGGAGTTAATTGTAGATGATTTATTTCCTGAACTAACGAAAAAACTTCAAAATAGAAAGAAAAATAGCTTGAAAAAAACATTGGCAATAATGGCTTTTAGCTGCGTGTTAACTATGTTTTTGATCAGTATTTACAACACTTATAGATAACCCTAACAAGATGTTATTCGTTGGGTGAGTCTTCCCTTGCTTTAGTCGACACCTTCTCATCACACTGAGGAGGCTAACATGCCCAAATATACCCAACCAAGACAATCATCGGTTAATCACACTTTCATGGAGTAATACATTTGATCACTTGTTATTTAAATTATGTAATCGACCCATATAAGCTTAAAGAGTTTGAGCATTATGCAAAACTTTGGATCCCACTAGTCAATAAGTTTGGTGGTCATCACCATGGTTACTTTTTACCTTCAGAAGGGGCTAATAACAAAGCTCTAGCTCTGTTTTCATTTCCTAGTTTGGCAGCTTATGAAGAGTACCGTGAAAAATCACTAAAAGATGAAGAGTGCATAAGTGCTTTTAAATATGCAGAAGATACGATGTGCATAATCAGTTACGAGCGTAGTTTTTTCCGCCCTCTTTTAAAATAAACATAGAATAAGGCGACCAAACGGAAAAAATTACAGTTGGCTGCGTTCGTACCTCGCACATTTTAGCCAACCGCATTTTCCGTTTAGCTTTGCGTTGGTATGAGTCCCCACGATGAGGCAATTGATTTTTGGCGTGATTATAATAGGATGAAATCTGAAGGCATAACGTTCATCAGAGAACCAAAAGAGCAAGACTACGGAATGGTTGCTGTATTTGAAGATCTTTACGGGAACTTATGGGATTTGCTCGAATTAAATCCAAATCACCCTATGGCAGCGAGATCGGCATAATAAGGTAATTGAGAGGCGTTAACTTAAAATTATGTATTTATCCCAAACCGACACACAACAATTTCCTTCTGCTTTAAGAGCTTTGATAGAAGCAGAATTGGAGGACCGAGAAAAAATCAGCTGGGTAGGAAAACCAGTTCCAAGAAAGTTTGCGCGTCGCTCAATTCCTATTTTTTGGTTGCTATACCATGGAACGCATTCTTTTTATTTTGGATCGCGAGTGGTTTTGGCTTTGAAATACCTGATTTTAAAAAAGGGTTTGATTTGTTTGCTTTTTTTGGTGTGCCATTCTTGCTAATCGGTATTGTAATGCAGTTCTCACCATTACTGATGGTGTATAAAGCCAAAAGAACCGCTTATATAGTAACCAACTCTCGCGCGATTATTTTTGATGGTGGATTCACAACAACAATTCGTTCTTTTAACTCAACTCGTTTGCAAGATCTTCGTCGCAAACAACGATCAGATGGTTCTGGTGATCTAATTTTTGAAAGAAGGTTTTATACCGACGGTGATGGTGATCGGCAATTTACCGACTATGGGTTTCTTGCAATAGCTAACGTCAAAGAGGTAGAGCGCATCGTTCGTACGTTAATCTAGAGATGAAAAGTTACGACAAGTTGCTGAACACGGCGTTGGTATGACTCCTCACATCAAGTAGAACGCAAAAATTTCGGCCTAATTCTTCAAGCCTATTTTGCTCTGTTACTCAAATAAATTGAGTTAACGCAGTAGATGAAGCAAGTTAGCTCCACCAATTCAAAGTCAGTTTATAAGATCAAACTACGTACAGCAGGTTATCGCTTAGCCTATGAAGTCCTCGACGATGAAATTAGCTATACAGAAGTGCATAGTTTATCGAATAATCACCGAGTTATGGTTATTTTTTCTTATTGTTAGGGTGTCTTGGGCAGTCATCACAATATGCACCCGATTCACACTTATACACTAAACAACAACTGACTCGCACCAGTCTTAGTCTGCCATCATCTTCTATTTTTAAGCTATCTAAATGTCTCACGGGGAGATGGCAAGCACCCAACCAAAGTTGAGCTTGTTCGATAATATACTCATTAGTTATGTTTGGTTGAAAATGTTGCAGTTTAATCAAACTAGTTAGTAACAAATCAGCGAGCAGGTGGTTAGTAAAACCAGGACGAATTCGAGTCCATTTGTTTATTTGAGAACGATAGAAATTTGTTAACGTTAGTATCGCTTCGGCTGCATGCGGGATAAGCTCTTCTGGAGTACCATGCTTATGGTCATCATTAAAAAATCGGTATCCAGTAATAAATTTCTTGTATGTGAATTGCCCAATGTTTTTAATGTCAGGCAATGATTGTAGAGTATAAATTGAAATGAATGTGACATAAATCGGTTGCCAGCACACTAGATCCCACGTTCGAGTTAACCAATACGCTTGACCAGCCTCAGGATGGGCTTTTACGAGATTATCAAAGACTCGTTTGAGCTCAATATGGCTATCATCATTGGTAATAGCAATCGCTCTTCCATGTAATGGTCCATAGCTTCCTCTCCAATAGGGTGTCACTTCTTTTGAATAAGAGAAAATTTTTTGATGCAAAGAGGGGGGCTTCTTGCTGGTAACTATATTTATTAACTGGAAAAACATCTGAATAACTAAATGATAATCAATAGCGTTATCATACTGACTTTTTCAGACTAGACCATACAAAATGGAGCATCTAGCTATGGTTTCTTCATAAGGTTCCATTACTTTGGTATCAATTAGAATAAATCTTAGCGCCACAAAATGAGTCCATACATAATCAAAAAGTTGGTGTGATCGATGTGACACAGGCCCAATTTGATGGAACTAATATTCAGTACTGGGCAGGTATTAAGGTCGAAGACGAGGTAGAACTCCCTTTGTTACCAGGCTTGATTTCTGACCAACTTCATACGCTTACAATACCTCACCAAACATATGCAATGGTTAAACACAAAGGCCTTGATGGTGACGAACTAGAGATCTATCCAGAAGGCTATGAACCCTTAAGTGGCGTTAATAATTCTGACTTCTATCAATTATTTTTGAATGATTGCACCAAAGTGTTAATTTTTCGATTTGAAAACCAATACAATGCAAATGATATTTATTCTTATTTACAAAATTATTTCTAATTAATAGCATTGGTATTCGAGGACGAAATGGAAACTAGGACACAATTTAAGCGCTCAATTTTATCTGTCGCACTTTTAAGTATTTTATCTACCCCTTCTTTTGCAGAAGAAACCCAACATGAAACCATTACCGTTTTAGGTCAAACATATCGAAATACGGCAACAAAAACGGCATTAGAGCCAGAAGAAACACCACAAGGTATTACGGTTATTGAACAAGAACAACTTGAACAAAGAGGTGTAAAGTCTCTTGGACAAGCTCTTCGTTATGCTCCAGGTGTTACCGCCGAACAACGAGGTGGGGCAGTGACCTTATATGATACGTTTAATATTCGTGGTTTTGACGTTTCTACAAACTACTATGATGGTATGGTTTTACCTTACCTCAATGGTTTTTTACCAATACAGATAGATCCAATTGCATTACAGCAAGTAGAAGTCTTTAAAGGACCGACCTCAGTTCTTTATGGCTCTATGCCACCGGGTGGCATGGTGAATATGATTGCGAAAACACCTCAATCAGAACCTCATACAGAAGTGAGTTTTTCTACAGGTTCTCGTAATTTAGTTGAAGCTTCAATTGATACCACAGGGCAGTTTGGTGATAGTGATTTCTCTTATCGATTTATTGGTAAGGCTCGAACTCAAGACAGTCAAGCCGACTCGGTTGAAGAAGAGCGCTACTTAATTGCCCCTTCTGTCGATTGGCAGGTGTCTGAGCAAACCCTAATTAACTTTAATCTTTACTATCAAAATGATCCTGCGCTAGGAATGGACTCTTCTTTACCTGCTGTCGGTATGTTCATTGACCACCCACTAGGTTCTACTTCACCGTCTACTTTTACTGGGGCTGATGATTGGAGTACGTTTGAACGTGAAGTGTTGATGCTTGGTTATAAAATAAACCATGATTTTAATAATGGTTGGACCTTTTTACAAAATGCTCGTTACATTGATGCATCAACATACCGAGAAGATACATATTACTACGACGGTGACTTTACTACTGGTGATATAGCCAATTACGCGTACAGTTTCGATGAAGATCTTCAAAGCGTTACTATCGATAATCAGCTTACTAAGTCAATTACGACAGGTAGCATTGAGCACAACCTATTATTTGGCTTTGATTATCAAAGTATGGAAGGCTCGGCAATTGATACAACATACTATGATAAGAGCTACGTAGTTAATATCTTTAATCCAAGCAATGACTACATAGATAGAAACAATATGGGTGTAGGGACGGTCTACAACAACCACACTGATGTAGAGCAGTTTGGTTTTTATGCTCAAGACCAGTTGAGAATTGATAACCTAGTACTCATTGCTGGTGGTCGCTACGATAGTTATAAATCCGAGAATTATTATTATGGGGTCGACTTTGACGCTGACCATAGTAATTTCTCATACCGTGTCGGTGGCTTGTATGATCTAGGGAACGGTTTTTCACCTTTCATTAGTTACGCAACAAGCTTTGAACCTGCAGCCGGTGTAGATGTAAACGGAGATGGATTTGACCCTCAAATAGGTAAGCAGATCGAAGTTGGTTTGAAATATCTATCGATGGATATGTCTAAGCAATTTACGATGTCTTATTTCCACATTACGAAAGAAGACTACATTGTACCTGATCCTGAGGGTAACTATCCTGCAAGTGTTCAACTTGGTGAAGTTGTTTCCCAAGGTGCTGAATTTGAAGGACGCTGGTTTGCAACGGACAATTTAGATCTAGCCGCTTCGTATACTTACATTGATATGGAAGTAACAGAAGATGTTGACTCAAGTCTAGTAGGAACGACACCGATTTATGTACCTACGCATGCAGCGAATCTATGGGCAAACTATCACTTCTATACGGGTGCACTAGATGGTTTAAGAGTGGGCTCTGGTGTTCGTTATATGGGTGAAATGGAAGGTGATGCGACCAATTCAGTTCAAAAAGTTCCTTCTTATTCCCTTGTTGATTTGTCTCTTGGCTATGATTTAGGCAATGCTTCAGAGTCATTATCAGGCGCACAGGCTAACTTAGTTGTGAGTAACCTTTTTGATGAGGAATACTACACTTGTTATAGCCAAGCGTACTGTTGGTACGGTGCCGAGCAGTCTATTGAGTTTAACGTGAAGTATGAATTCTAATTCAACACCTGTTTAGTCATAGAGCAGCCAATACACTTGGCTGCTTTTTTACGTTTTATTCAAAAAAGCGCTTGGCGCATCTCTTCTTGGGTCATGATCGACTCGTATTGCCATCCTAACGCCGTCGGTGGTTGTGCCACATCCGATGCTTGTGTAACCACTTCCTAAATTAGGTGTATCGTATAGCTATCTAGGCACCTGTTGAGTAATACAATGGATATTGCCGCCACCTAATAAAATCTCACGTGCTTTAATACCAACAACGTCATGGTCGGGAAAGGCAGTTTCTAGTATCGTTTTTGCGGCTTCGTCAAACTTGTCGTCTAGCTTAGGGAAAATAACTTGACCGTTACTGATTAAAAAGTTGGCATATGATGCCGCGAGACGTTCTCCTGATTTGCGCTCCATTCCAGCACTTTGAACAATTCCCGCAGCTTCGCTTTTGGTTAAAAATAGCGGTCCTGGCATTGGCAATTTATGTACCTTAATCGTTCGGCCTCTGGCATCGCGTTGAGTGGTTAGAGCATTCAATGCTTCATGGCTAATGGCATATTGAGGATCGTTCGGGTCGTCACACCAAGTCAGCATGACTTCACCAGGCTTAACAACATGCATAATATTGTCAATGTGTCCGTTAGTTTCATCATTATATAGTCCACGTGGCAGCCAGATGACTTTTTCAACATTCAGATATTGGCAAAGTAAATGCTCAATTTGTTGCTTTGACAACTCAGGGTTACGACTAGGGTGCAATAGGCATTCTTCTGTCGTATAAACGGTACCATTTCCATCACAATGAATAGAGCCACCTTCTAAAACAAGAGGTGCCTGGTAGAGATCATCTTTAGTGATCTCTAACATCTTTCCAGCCACAGCATTATCGAAATTCCATGGGAAATACAGTCCATCAACGAGTCCTCCCCATGCGTTAAATTCCCAACTAATACCTCGACGCTCGCCATTTTCACTGACTACGTAGGTCGCACCAATGTCTCTCATCCAGCTATCATTGTATTCCATTTCAATAATTGTGATTTGAGAAGGTAACTGGGTACGGGCGTTGGTCAATTGATCATGTGGAACAAGCATAATGACTGAAGTCGCTTTTGCTATCGCAATTGCAGTCTCTACAAAGGCTTTCTGAGCAGGCTTTCCATTTAAGCGCCAGTTGTCGCTTCGAGTTGGCCATGCCATCCATATTTCGCTGTGTGCTTCGTTCTCTCCAGGCATGCGAAAATTATCACTTGCTGGGAATGATTCTATCAAGTTGCTCACGTCATGCTCCTCGGTTTTCGTTTACCCCGTTCTTTAATTGGTCATCTAGTGTTAACAAGTTTCTGAATACGGCGTTGGTATGACTCCCCACATCAAGTAGAATACAATAATTTCGGCCTAATTCCTTCTTAGTAAGGATTCATGGTATCTATGTTTTTCTCATGGTAATGGTGTTCAATGAAAAGAGTTAAGTTTTTCGCATTATCAGGGAGCCTTCGAAAAGGTTCCTATAATTCAGCAGCTTTAAAGTCATTAGTAAAGACCTCCCCAGATCATATTGATATTGTAATTGGTGATATTAGCCAGTTACCTTTGTTTAATCCTGATTTGGAGTGTGAAGCAATTCCTGCACTCGATGAAATTAAATCTCAACTTAAATTTTCAGCGGGAATAATTATATCCAGCCCAGAATATGCTCATGGCATTAGTGCGCCAATGAAAAATGCATTAGATTGGTTAGTCAGTAGCTATGAGTTCTCTGATATTCCGATTATGTTAATCAATACTTCGCCACGCGCTATCCATGCAATAGAGTCTTTAAAAGAAGTATTAACGACAATGTCAGGAATTATCATTGAGAGCGCTTATGTTTCAGTTCCATTATTAGGCACCGATTTAGTCGACGGGGATATTGACAAAGATAGCGAGTGCCATTCTATGTTGAACAACGGTCTGGCACGTTTTTACAGTGAAGTTGTAAAAACATAATACATAGACTCTCTATTAAAACCTTCTCTTCCCCCCCCTTTAGTGCGGAGTTTTGATTGAGTGCTCGACTATTTATGTTATGCGAGAGGTAAGTTCGGCGAAATTACGGAGCTTTATGTTAAGCCCAAGTGAAGTTATGCCATGGCGCGCTGCATCTCTTCTCGTAATAATTCGGCATCCAAGTAAAGCTGACCTTTGCTCCCATGTTCTAACGTTGTTTTCACCTTATAGGCTTCTCCCAGTTCTGGCATGGCTAAAACGTCGAGGGCGTCACCTTGAGTTTGTATCACGCCTTTATTCAGCAACATAATTTGGTCGCAAAATTTGGCGGCTAAATTCACATCATGCAGTGCTGCGATGGTTATGAAGTTTCTCTCTATGGTCAGTTTCTTGATCACCGTTAAAATGGACAGTTGGTGGTGCAAATCCAATGCGCTTGTTGGTTCATCCAGTAAAATGACTTTCGGGTTTACCACTAAGATACGCGCTAACGCCACGAGTTGTTTTTGACCACCACTGAGTTCGCTGATGTTTTTTTTAGCCAGATGTTCGATATTGAGCAAGCTTAAAACCTGCGCTACTTGCTTTATGTCATCGGGTTTTACTCGCCAGCCAGAGTTTTGTTTAAACGACACCAACACCGACTCAAATACCGATAATGCCAAACTGCTATAAAACGACTGTGGCAAATAGATCACGTCTCGGGCGCGTTGTATTTTTGAATAGGTTTTAAGCTCTTTTCCGTCCAAGAATACTTCGCCAGACTGCGTTTTAATTAAGCCAGCGATCGATTTAAACAAGGTCGATTTCCCGGCAGCATTAGCCCCTAATAAAGCGGTAAAACTGCCTTTTTCTAACGGAGAGATATTTAAGCTTTTGAGCACGTTATGAGCGTCATAACCGACGCTTAAATTAGAAACGGATAAACTCATATCGATTGCTCCTTGGAGTGTTTTAAAATAATGGTTAAGAACACAGGGACACCAATTAACGCGGTGATGATACCGATTGGGTAAATGATACCTGGAGTAATGGATTTGCTGACAATCGAAGTGACACTTAACATCAGTGCGCCAAGTAAAGCAGAAAGAGGAATAAAGTAACGCTGGTTTTCACCGACCAACAATCGTGCAATATGTGGCCCAACGAGTCCGACAAAACCAATTGTCCCGACAAACGCCACTGCGGTCGCCGCCAATAATGAAATGCAAATCAGGATTTCAACGCGTAATCGAGCAATATCGATCCCCATACTGAGGGCGCTTTCTTCACCTAATCGTAAAGCCGTTAATTGCCATGTTCGCATCATACAAAATGGCATTACGGCACATAATAAAGCGGATCCCCAAAAGCTCTGTAACCAACTGGCACGATTTAAAGAGCCCAACATCCAAAAGACGATGCGCTGTAATTGTGTTTCAGATGCGCCGTATTGCATCATCGCCAGCATCGCATTAAACGCAAAGAAGATCGCTATGCCAAACAATATGATGGTTTGAGTGCCAACACCTTTTAAACGCATGAGTAGCAAGAGCAATCCGCATGTTCCGAGTGCGAAAACAAAGGCATTTAGCGTGACTAAAAAGGAACCAATATTGGCCGCGAAACCCACGCCTGAGACAATGGCTAATGCCGCGCCAAAGCTTGCCGCAGAAGAGACGCCAAGCGTAAAAGGCTCGGCGAGAGGATTGTTTAGCAAGGTCTGCATGAGAGCCCCCGAAATCCCTAACATGGCACCCACAATAACGGCGGTCACGGCGATAGGAAGACGGTAATCCCAAATAATGACGTCAAGTTTAACCCCGTGAGATGAACGGTCTAACAGAACATCAAGAACGGTAGATAGTGAAAAATTACCTGGGCCAATACTGACATCAATAATCAGGCTCGCCACTAATAAAGCAACGACCAATACTAGCATTTGAACCTTTTTCGCTTCACTGGCGACAAAGCCATGAATGAGGTCATTTTGCTTCTTCAATACATACGGTGCGATATCGGTATCGGTTGTGGCGTGTAATTCTTTCAAATCTTGGGTATTACTGGTCATAAAACCAACCTAACTATAAAAAGAGTAAACATTAAGAGGGCACTTAATCTTGAGTAAAAAGAGGATTCAGGAGGTTTATTTCACTTAAATACTCCTAAAAGGTTTTCTTTCTAATGCCGATAAGCGGCAGAGGAAAGAAAACCTATTTGAGTCATATAAACGAACTATTTAAGTTTGTGCCAAAACACACCGCTGAAGTCGATAGGAAGAAAACGGTCGTGCAATTCAATGAAGTTGGCCGTTGTATCAAGGTCTTTAAAGTCTTCTGGGTAAAACCACTTTGCAAATGTTTGCAATGCAATGAAATGGTATGGGCTGTTATAAAACTGGTGGTACATAGAATAGAAATGTTTAGACTTAACGGCTTCTAGTTCTGGCCAGCCTTTACGATCAGCAAGTGCTTGTAGACGTTCTTGAGCGAGTTCAGATGTTGCTTCGTAACCGAGTAATACTGCTTGAGTATTTGGGTTCGCTTCTGCCCAGTTCGCGCCTGTGCCAATGATGTAATCCAGTTTGTCGCTGAAGATAACCTCAGGGTTTACCGATCCACTAAAACCAGAAATCTTGCGGCTTCCCCAATTGATACCGCCTGCTTCATCAACCAAGCGACCTAGATTTGCAGCGCCAAATGTACTGCAACATTTATCAGGGTTGTAGCCCGCCGCCCGTTCAATGAAAACGATAGGGCGCTCTTCTGGTTGTTTCGCTAATACAACTGAGCTTACAACACGCATTTGTTCCACATAGTAATCGATGAATTCATTGGCTTCTTTTTCCCGGTTTAGAACTTTACCGAGCATTAATAAGCTTGGAACCGTGTTTTGAGTAGGTCTTTGACGGAAGTCGACAAAGACGACTTTAATGCCTGCTTTTTCAAGTTTTGTTAACAAGCCGCTTTCTTGTGCTTTTAATAAATTACCCAAGTTAAGAATAAATAAATCAGTATCAAGTGTGATGATCTTTTCTAAGCTGTAGTCGCCAGTGTAAGGACTTCCCAAATTTGCAATGTTAGCGATCTGAGGAAAAGCTTTTAAATATTTACGATACGCATCAGGGTCATATTGGATTAAATCGTCTTTCCAACCCACCACTCTCTCTAATGGATTCTCTTTGTCTAATAATGCCAACGAGTAGGTTAAACGGCCTTCACCCAAGACGATGTTGTCAATTTTTTCTGGGTCTAGGCTTACTTTACGACCTGCGATATCCGTCACTTGAATGACGTCCGCTGAAGCACTAAAAGCAACAGATAAGAAAATAGGCGCAACTAACTTTGTTATAAATGAACGATTCAAATTCATCTTCTCTTTCCTTAGATAGGTAATTTGGAAAGGAGTTTACAGAGGCAATGTTATTTTGTAAATAGAAATGAGAATCATAATCATTTATGTTTGTTTTTTTGGGACTTAGATATCTAACCATCATAGGGGGATTGGTATGACTCCCAATATCAAGTAATTTCAACGAGTTTTTATAGGTATCTAGTCCGATGAAAAGTATGTTAAGTTTTGCCATTCTGATCGCCAGTTTTGAGTTTCGTTAACTTGTTTTAAAGCTGATCATGGAAATATGCACTCAGGAGTTCATTCGTATGCCACATGTAGAAATTAAATATTCTGACAACTTGGATATAGACACGAAAGAAGTGTTTGATGTCATTGAAAAAATTATTAATAAAAAAGATTCCAGTGCCGGGGTATGTAAATCTAGAGCTTATCCTTGCTCGGAATATAAATATTCCCACATTCTCATTACAATATCGCTGCTCACTAAACCTCATAGAGATGAAGAGTTCACGCTAACGTTAAGTCGAGAGCTAGAAGAGTCGATAAAACGGCACCTTAAACAAAGTGTCTATTTTTCACTAGATATCGAATATAGCCTAGCGTATTACACCACGAATGTTCATCTCGTGGATGGCGATACGTTGGAAGAAATGACGAGATAAATTTAAAAAAATTGAAGGTATCCATTTCACTGGCTGAAGACCAAAAACCACTGCGTGTTTATCGGTTAGGTGATGTTAGGCGTTCTACGGAGAAAAAGTTGTTGTTGAATATCGAAGTCGCTTTGGTAAATGCATTTACTGAAAACGGAAAAGGCGGAAATCCCGCAGGTATTGTCTTGAATGCTGACCAACTATCTGATGATCAAAAATTAAAAATTGCACAAGCGGTAGGGCATTCAGAAACGGCGTTTGTTTCCAGTGATGACTTCGCTGATTATGAGGTGTCTTTCTTTACGATAACTGGAGAAGTTGACTTTTGTGGTCATGCGACGCTAGCGACTTTTTCCACGATGTACCAAAAGGGTATTCTTGCCGCAGGCTCGTATGTTCAACGAACGAAAGCTGGAATGCTGCCAGTTACAATCGAGTCTAGTGGTAAGGTCGTAATGGACCAGCAATTACCTCAAAAATTAGATAGTTTTACATACCAAGAGATTGCACACGTTATTGGTATTGACAGTCACATACTAGCAAGCACGATGTTACCTATTGAAGTGATTTCAACTGGGCTAGCTGATGTGATTATTCCTGTTCCTAACGGGTATTTAGATTCCATAGAGCCAGATGATGATCTTATCGCCGACTTCTGCAAAAAACATAACGTTGTTGGTTTTCATGTTTTTGAACTTTGTGACCCTGAACGTAATCTTACAGCAAGCTGTCGTAACTTTGCGCCATTGTTTGGTATATCAGAAGAATCTGCGACAGGTAGCTCTAGTGGAGCATTAGCTTGTTATCTTACAGAGCATCTCGCTTTAGGCCATGATTATGTTTTTGAACAAGGTAGAGCTATGAATTGCACTTCAATGATTACGGCATCGGTTGAGTCTCATGATTCAACGGTAATAAATGTAAAAGTGGGTGGCTTTGCAACTGGTCTTGGTACAGCGGTCATTCCCGTATAACACATAAAAATCGATGTAGGGCAGTCAGCAATCCGACAGCCTTGTTATGCCTATTCCAAAAGGCGGTAAACTAAGAGTTAAAAGATGAGTTTGATTAAGTTTTCAGTTTTAAAAAATATCGCTACTTCCGTTTTTCTTCTGCTCCTCTCAAGTGCCGCTTTTGGCGCAGAACGAGAGTATGTTATTGGTCATGAAGCATTGGACATATTCGGAGCAGAAGCTCTTGCTTTTACGCCAATGTGGGTGAAGGTATGGCTGATCTTTTTGCTCGGTACAT
Organism: Vibrio phycocola; assembly: GCF_053850235.1. Lineage (NCBI taxonomy): Bacteria > Pseudomonadati > Pseudomonadota > Gammaproteobacteria > Vibrionales > Vibrionaceae > Vibrio > Vibrio phycocola. The sequence continues at coordinate 15,719 of NZ_JBSQDJ010000001.1, forward strand.
TTGTTGCGGGGATCTTCTTCGTTCGGCAACACCACTTGGCTCGATGGGTGGTGGGTGGATTCGTAATTTCTATGACAAACGGCCACTCAATATATTCAGCTCTTGATCTACCATTTTTGGGAGGCGGTATCGCGATTATGCACCTTGTTTGTTGGTCGCCAGCATTAATATTACTGTTGCTTAAACGACCCTATTTTGACGTAAACGAATCAACAGGATTTCGTATTTGGGCTGGACTGATAACGGGATTCATTATTTTCTCTTTCATCTTCGATATTCGAGATGCTGCGATCTACATTAGTCATATTAATAGCTTAGGTTAGAAAAGTATGAACGTACACGTTGCCGTTGGGAGTTTGGTTTTATGAATCATCTGAAAGTATTTTTATTGATATCTATATTGGCGCTTTCATTGCTGAGTTTAGCGACAAATAACTTTCGTGATAATCCGTTACATACTCACAGTATTACACCAGAAAAACAAAACGCGGCTTGGACGTTAGATTGGTGGGAAACAAGACACAATACAAAGCTTCAGCAAGCTAAAAACACGGAAATAGATTTACTGATGTTAGGGGATTCAATTACCCATCGTTGGGAAATGGCTGGTTCAGCTGTTTGGCAACAATATTACCAAGACAAAAACGCCTTTAACTTAGGTTTTAGTGGAGATAGAACTGAACATGTTCTTTGGCGTCTACAGAATGGCGCAGTCGATAATATGAGCCCTAAACTAACGGTACTCATGATAGGCACGAATAATACAGGGCAGAGAATGGATCCAGCAGAAGATACCGCTAAAGGTATATCGGCCATTGTATCTGAACTGCGTACACGACTTCCAATGTCTAAAATATTATTACTGGGTATTTTTCCGAGACATCATTCTCCAAACGATGAGATGCGCTTGAGAAATCAAGAAATTAATCAACTGATACGTTCACTCGACGATAATAAGAGTGTCCATTTTTTGAACATTAATGAAATATTTATCGACGATAACCAAATATTAAATCAAAAACTCATGCCTGATTTACTTCACCCAAATAGCGAAGGCTATCAACGGTGGGCCGAGGCAATGGCACCAACCATTAACAGGTTGATGAACTAAGTGGTGTTTTTCCCTTTGAGTGCGACTGTTTTTGCCAACCCGTATTTTCCTCGCGCGAGGGGGTATACCTTTTGAAGGAGAGCGTATGTCTATACCAAAGAAGTCATTATTGAATGAGTACTCAATTGGTTCGTATTTCAGTGATAGTTTCTCAAAGAGAATAAAATATAACAATCAAACTGCGATTGACGTATTTCTTGAAATAACAACGCAAACACCGGATTGGGTGGCTGTTCTTATGTCGATGAGAAACTCGATAGTATCGAAGCTCGGTTTGAAAAATTTGGGCGGTCTACAAGATGTATCTGGAGACAAGTTAGGTTCAGACTATGCCGTGGGTGAGCGAGTCGGTATTTTTACCTTGGTCAGTGTCACAGATAATGAAGTCGTACTCGAAGACTGTGACAAACACCTAAATGTCCGAGTTTCTTTTTTCGTTGAACCTGAAGGCGATACCGCTATCATTCACGCAAGCACCGTGGTTCATGTGCACAACCTGTTTGGTAAAGTCTATATGTTCTTCGTTACTCCGTTTCATAAAATCATCGTGCCAAGTACTCTAAAAGGTTTAGATCAGGCTTAATATCAAAGATGATGTTGCCGCTTTTTTCGCCTTGAAAATGCGCCTTCATGCTATCTATTCATCATCCTATTAGATTTATTCATGTTCTTTTATATCAATTCCTTGCCTAAGGAAGTGAGAATCATAAAATTCCTTAATTGTTATGTTATAACGTATCAATATTGATTTTTCCCTTATATACTTCTTCGTCGTTGCTTCAGTAAGCACAGTACATAATCACCAGCGTTAAACGACAGGAACAACCAGTAAGGAAATGAATCGATATGTTTAGGAATTTTTTTCATTCAATTGAAGGCTACTCTGACGGAGATCGTCTCCCCATCAATACTGTGCTTGATAATTTGTTTTTTAACGAAGCAGGCTTAATCCCTGTGATCACTCAAGATGCGAAAACCAAAGATGTGTTGATGTTTGCTTGGATGAATAAAGAAGCGCTGGATATGACTTTGTCGACCCAGCGTATGACGTATTGGTCTCGCAGCCGGAATCAATTGTGGATCAAGGGGGAAACCAGTGGGCATACGCAAGCGATGGTATCCATGGCCTTTGATTGTGATGGTGATGTGGTGCTGTGTTTGGTCAATCAGTCGGGCGCAGCTTGTCACACGGGCAGAAAAGACTGCTTCTATCTCGATGTCGATATTAAGGCGCAGCAGATTGTGATTAAAGGGGATGCGCAAGCAGTATGACCCATGCATTGATTAAGCAGAGCTTCCACTGTGTGAATGATGGCAAAGTCATCGAAGTAAGTCTAAGAATTGAAGGCCAACGTTACGCCTTGTTTTCAACCGTGAGTTTCAGGAGTCAATTTTGTTAAAGCGTGTTCTACCGGATGTCACATCCGATATCCATAACGATACCCCATACACATTACAGTGGGTGGGTATGGAAGATATTGCCGTTCCATTTTTGCTAAAGCAATCCAATGGTGTGTTAATGCAAGTTGCTGCTAAAGCGAACGTCTTTGTAAGTCTTGATGCTGCTGAGTCTAAGGGGATCCATATGTCCCGTATGCATCTTGCGATGAATCGACTGGATGATGTCACTTTTGATAGGGCGACGATTGATACTTTGTTGGATGATTTGGTTACGTCACAGCAAGGTATTAGTCAGGCGGCGAAGGTGGAGTTTGGTTTTGATTTAATTTTAAAAAAGCCCGCTTTACTCAGTGGTGAAAGTGGTTTTCAGTCTTATCCCATTGTTGTGCGTGCTGAAAAAAGTCCTCGAGGGTATGAGTATGAATTTGAGTTGACGATTCCGTACTCTAGTACTTGCCCATGTTCTGCCTCATTGACACGGCAGCTCTATGCGGAAGCGATAGAGACTACGTTTCCTGATGCCATGATCAATAAGGCCGATTTACTAAAATGGGCGCAATCGCTACAGGGGTCGGTGGCTACGCCACATAGTCAGCGTTCTTATGCTTATATTTGTCTGTCGATGAGCGGCTGTGAATGGCCTGATTTACGCGAACTTATTGTTCAAATGGAAGACACCATTGGGACACCAGTGCAGACTGCGGTGAAGCGAAGTGATGAACAGGAGTTTGCTAGGTTAAACGCCGAGAATTTAATGTTTTGTGAAGATGCAGCGAGGCGTTTGAAAAAGCATTTAGAGCAAATGAATACCGTAAAAGATTATTCATTCAAAATTGAACATCAAGAAAGCTTACACGCACATAATGCTGTAGTTGTTGATCAAAAGTTTGGGCGCTAGGGCTGTGACCAGACTATTTATATAGGAATCGATCGGTTTAGGATAACTCTATGTAGGTTATCATCATTGAGCAGTTTTGATGTGTAAACATACGGGTTGCCTAAACACTTTCCGTTGATGATTGGCAAAGTGCCGATTTCACCGATGTTCTACTGATAACATTTCAGGCTAAGATAACGATAAATCCTATTATTTGCTCGATTGAGTGAGTGTAAGGTATTACCATAAACCAATAGATTTTTACTTGTAAGTGGTCACATATGCCTTTTCCTCCTTGTCCAAATTGTCAATCTGAGTACGTTTACCAAGATCAAAATAATCTCATTTGCCCAGAATGCGGCTATGAATGGAACCCTTCAGAAGTCGACGAAGATCGGAGCATTAAAGATGCAAACGGAACGTCGTTGGTAGAAGGTGACAAGATCATTATGGTTAAAGATCTTAAGGTAAAAGGTAGCTCACTTGTTTTAAAAATTGGTACCAAAGCAGTGATCAGACGCATTAGTGAGGGCAAAGATCATCAGATTGACTGCAAAGTGGATGGTGTCGGTGACATGATGGTGACCGCTAAATGCGTCAAGAAAGCCTAAACTTATTTAAGATCAATACGATGCATTTACGCAGGACATTAACGTGGCGTCTAGGCAGGAGTTGATCCGATTTATTATATTTGTCATACCTAGTTTTGTTCTAACTGCATGATTTTATTTATTTTATTGATTAATTGTTATTTTTATTTCTAATATTGTTGATCATTTATGATCGCTTTTTCTATGCCAATATAGTTGTTTTTACCTCTCAAAGTCCTGATGGGGTTATTATTTTAAAGGCGCATAAACTATTATTGCGCAACTTTGATCATATATTTAAATTAGATCCTTTAGGATCATAAAAATATATAAATGGTCGAAATTAAATATATTAAAATGGCTATTTTAGGAAGTAGATCTTTCGCTATGTCCTTCTTTGTTATAAATTTGTTTCCATAATCCCAAACTTAGACTAATATGTATATGTCTGTCGAAATTATATATTTTCTGGTATGCATAAAAATAACTTAATAATTGAAACATCTCAGTTTGGCTTTGATTTTAATATCGAGATATTACCGTGGAATAAAGGTTTAACAACTTACCGCGTATATCATGATGGCGAAATGGAAGAGCTTGAAGGAAATCTCGGTGTTGGGTTTGATTCATTCGGAATTTCGAGCAGTAACGAGTGGATGAGACAAATCCCGCTTGAGGCGCTTCAAAACACCTACGATTTTAGTGAATATCAATTTTATATGCTTTGGTTAGCAGCCAACTCTGATACCGCATTGGCACTATTGATCAAACAACCGCTGTTGATCGCTCTTGTGTGCTCCGCGACTCAGATAGAGCGTACTGAAGCGTTGGAAATGTGTAACCAGGGGAGTAAATGCATTCTTGCGTCTCTTGGGTTAGACAACAGTGATTTAGCACTATCATTTATTGATAAGCTACGTTTCACCTATGAGTATGGGCATGAACTGACCTATGTTAGAAAATACCTAGGTTCAGATAAAATGCATCATCGCTTTATGCACTACAACACTGTTAATGATATGGCATTCGCGATAGATCAATCGACGCCACAGCTCACCGGTTCAACGTTAAGTCTTAAGCTCTCTGAAGTCACGTGTAAGCACGTTTGGTCTAAAGCGGGTTTGATTCGCAATACGCTATTGCTGAGTGAAAAGGTGGAAGATTTTAATGCAATTGCGCTTAGAAATTGCCAATCTTTGTCAGATGTTAGAGCGCTACAAACGCAGCTGAGAGAGCTGGACACACCTCTTCAAATGGAACAGAGCAGAAAGTTAAATGTGTCGTAGAACGTAGAATATAGTGTTAACTTCTACGCTCAACGACTCAACGTTATCTTGCTACGCGTTCCAATCTCCCCGAGATCAACCATCCCAACATCAGCTGTCTAATTCTAAGTGATTCTCACGCGATCATTAACGATCCGCAATCATTAGCGATCTAAGTTGTCATATGAAATTAGAGTGCAAAGCCCACGCTATTAGCAATCTCTTTTAATTTGGCTTTTGCAGCGATCACATCTTCAAACCACTGATCATTTTGCGCCCACATTTCAATCACCAGAGGCGCGGCGTAATCTATTTCTTTTAATGTCGTAAAGATGGCGTGAAAGTCAACCTGGCCTTCACCGATGACGAGATCTCGGAACTGGCCTTTACACGTGCCGGATACACGTAACGTATCTTTTAAGTGTATTTGTACAATATGGTCTTGCCCAAGTTTCAATTCGGTGCAGACGTCGTAATTCCAGCCAGAAATGTTGCCAACATCCGGATAGGCCATAAAGTATGGTGATGGAATTTCACGTTTAAGTACTTCAAATTTACCCAGTGAATTCAAGTAAGGCGTATCCATTATTTCAACACCTAACATGATACCTGCACGTTCGGCCATTTTAACAGCCTGCTTCATGCCATCGATAAAACGAAGATGAGTTTGCTCGGATTGTTCTTCGTAATACACATCGTAGCCAGCCATTTGAATACAACGAATACCCAGCTTGTAAGCTAAGGCTATGGCTTTTTCCATAATTAATAACGACTCGTTACGAATAGCGTCGTCCATAGACCCAAATGGAAATTTTCGATGAGCGCTTAAACACATGGATTGCAATGGCATTTCGAGCTTTTCGCTGAGGCGGCGCAGTTCGTAGATTTCTGCATCGCTCCAGTCTAAACGGGCACGACGTTCATCGGTTTCATCCACAGAAATTTCGACAAAGTCAAAGCCAGCTTCTTTTGCCTTGGTGAAACGTTCTTCCCATGACAATGTGGTTGGCATCGCTTTTTCATACAGGCCTAAGCGAAATTTGTTTTGGCTGCTAAACATGGTGGTTCCTTACAAATAGTGTCGATTCATTAACGGTGTATTCAGCACGGTAAACTCATGAGAAGTTTTGAGCAATGGCTTGGTGAAACTCTGTGGCAACATCTTCGCCATTATCAGCGGCGAGTGCTCGGCCAGCAATAAAGGACTTCACATTGATCTCTTTAAACAAATGTAAGTCGGCTGGTACGATTCCACCCGTAACAGAGAGTTCGATACCAATGCCCGAAAGTGCATGCATCTTTTCTAAATCCGCATCAGTCCATGTTACACCTGCGAGTTCTGCATCGCGCGAGCGGTGATAAATGGCTTGTGTTATGCCCATATCAATCCAGCTTTGCGCATCGTCCATTGTCCAATGGCCGTATAATTCAATTTGCACTTCACCGCCCAGTTCATCGGCTACCTTCTTAGCTGCGCGAATGGTTTCTAAATGCGCGGCGGCACTGACGGTGATCCAATCGGCTCCGGCTTCAAGTGCAATGCGAGTCAAAATAGCGCTAGCATCAGTAATCTTCATATCACACACGATGGTGTGATCTGGGTAGCGTTGGCGTAATTCTCTAACCGATTGTACACCTGCGCCAAAAGCCAAAATGGTGCCCGCTTCAATAACATCGACAAACCCACTGACTTTTTTTGCGGTAGCCAGAGCGGTGTCTAGATCGGGAGTGTCCAGTGCAATTTGTAGTAGGGGTTTAGTCATCTTTGCTTTCCTCGAATTCTTTAAACAACGACACCAGTTTTAGGTAGCGTGCGTATTTGGTTTGGTACTGATCAAATTTTTCTGAGTTCGGTTCAATACAGCGTGTTCCGCTGTCAAATGCGGTTAGAGCGCTGTTCAAATCTGTGTGTTCTCCGGTTCCAACCATTGCCATGGCGGCTGCACCTAACGAGCCAGTTTCTTCAATGTTCGGTATCTCTAAGGTCATACCGGTCAAATCGGCGAGCATTTGCATCCATTGTTGAGAAGCTGTGGGGCCGCCAGTGACGCGAAGAATATCCGCCTCAGGGAAACGTAGCCGCATGCGTTGTAAGTGCACGTTATGGCAAAATAAAATGCCTTCCCAAATAGCTTTTACCAAATCGCCTCGTTTGTGGTGGGAGTTTAAACCATAAAAGCCAGATTTAATGCCTAGCCCCATGTTTGAGCCATATAAGAATGGGACAAAAAACAAGTCGTGGCTATCATCGGATACACTCGCGACTTCGTTCGCAATCGTGGCATGATCGAGCTCGCCATTGTCACTAAGGTAATCAGCGAACCATTCATAGTTACTGGCCGAAGTTGGGCTGGCTTCATGCACAATGTATTGGTCTTTCACAGCGTAATGACCGTAGACAAAATTGTGATCCATCTTGGTTATGTCTTTTGATATGCCTGAGGTAACTGACCATGTGCCCATCACATAGTTAAGTTTTGGCTGCTCAGCATCAATACCTGAACAGACAGCAGTTGCGACCACGTCAAACAAACCACCGAAGACAGGTGTATCTTTCGCTAAGCCCGTCAGCTCCGCGGCTTTCGCAGTAATGCCGCCGGCAAGTTCATCGGCATTTAAGATCGGTGGCAAAGCATCCCACAATTCTTCAATGCCAAACAGCTCCAACAATGCTTTATCGTATGAACCTGTGTTGGCGTTAAAGAAATTGCTTTCCGACATATTAGTGAGCTCACCGTGTACGGCTCCGGTTAAGCGATAACGCAGGTAATCGTGCGCCATCATCACTGAACCAACATTCGCGTAATTTTCGGGTTCATTCTCTTTTAGCCAACGCATAATGGAAACAGGGTGACCAGTCCATAAGGTTTGTAACGTTAACGGGTAAATTTTTGCTGGGTAGTCCTGTTGATGCCACTCTTTAACGATTGGCAGTGAGCGGCCGTCGGATGATAAAATACCATTGCGTAAGTTATTACCCTGTTTGTCGAGTAAATAAACCCCTTTCCCTTGTGCAGAAATGCTTACGCCCTTCACTTGTGATGGCGTTACATCGGTTAAGGTAAATAACTGTTTTATCACATCGCAAGCGTTATCCCAGAGTGCGTCTAGATCGCGTTCAACCCAACCTTCTTGTTCAGTGACCACGCTGGCCGACACCCGTGCGAGGGCGATTTGTTTGCCGTTGCTATCAAATAAGCCCGCTTTCATAAACGTGCCGCCAGAATCTAAACCTATGAAATAATTCATGTCTGTATCACCTTGGGGTCACGCAGGGTATACCCCTGCAAAATGTTATCTATTTTGGATATTATTAAAAAATTGAATTCAAAAAATCGGATAGTGCATTGGCGTCGTCATGACCCGCTTGAAGTACTTTTTGAGCGGATTGTTTCACGGTGTCATCGGCATTGCCCATTGCAACTCCGAGCCCAGAAAGTTTAATCATGGAGATATCGTTGTGATTATCACCAACGGCCACGACTTGATCGGGATGATAGCCCTGCGTTTCAATATAAGTGCTCAAAGCGTTGCCTTTGGTGTTACCACACATGGCAAAATCAATACGGTCAACCCAAGAACGTTCACCAGAAAAGTCATTTTTAATTAAATCTTCTGAGGAGAAGCCTGCGAGATCGTTCCCTTCGACGACGTATTTCCATATGTAATCGGTTTTGTTTAGCTCGTCTTCAAAGCTCTCTACTTTCCGAATGTCGGGACGTAATTCACCGTCAAATTTTTCAGACCATGCTTTTAATGCTTCCATATAATGAATTGGTTGCGCCTTGGAGTAGAGCATGGCGTCTTTTACGTACATCACTAATTTAAAATTATAGGATTGGGCTAACGCTAAAAACTCACGTGCTTTGTCAACAGGAATGGCGTTTTGCGTCAATATGGCTTGCTTCGCATAATCGTAAACATAGGTACCGTTACAACAAATAGCCGGCGTGTCTAAGCCAAGTTCATAGTGGTATGGCTTTGCGGCGGTATGGTGACGTCCTGTGACCAAAACAATGTGCACGCGATCTTTCAATGTCTGAATGGTTTGTCGCAGCGGCTCACTGATCTGGCGATCGGAATTTAGAACGGTGCCATCTAAATCGAGGGCGAGTACTTTATATTTAGTCATGATTATTTTTGACCATAATAGGCGTTTGAACCGTGTTTGCGGTTGTAATGTTTATCGAGTAATTCTTCTTGAATGCGGATGTTTGCGTTCAGAGCTCGTGTAGCGATCGCCATGGCTGAAACTTCTTCTAGTACGACCGCGTTATGAACGGCGTCAAATGCGTCCTTTCCCCATGAAAATGGAGCATGACCTGAAATAATGGCGCTAGGAAGTGCAACAGGATCAATCTTACGTTTTGCAAACTCCTCGACAATGACATGGCCAGTATTTAATTCGTAGTCGACGTCAATTTCTGCTGGAGTAAGTTGGCGAGTGCAGGGAATATCGCCATAGAAATAATCTGCGTGGGTGGTTCCTAATGCTGGTACATCTAAACCCGCTTGTGCCCATACTGTGGCATGACGAGAGTGGGTATGCACAATGCCTCCAATATTTTCGAAAGCTTTATACAAAACAAGATGAGTTGCGGTATCGCTAGAGGGGTTGAGCTTGCCTTCCACTGTATTGCCATCTAGATCGACTATGACAATGTCATCTTCAGTCATCGCATCGTACGAAACGCCTGATGGTTTAATTGCAATCACACCATTTTCTCGATCAATTTCAGAAACATTACCCCAGGTGAACGTCACGAGACCGTATTCCGGTAACTGTAAATTCGCTTTTAATACACGTTTTTTTAGATCGGTATACATACAATGTCTCTCTATATTTTGTTTATTCAAGTGGGGTACTTCAGGTTTGTTATCGATTGTTGTTTTTAAATAATGTTTTTTTGGAATAACCTAAAACAGAATGGATTAGGTTATCCAAAAGCTACATTGGATTACACTTCTAGGAAGCGAATGTAGTTAGGTGCAGGTACTTCAATTTCTTCGTCAGTCTTGGTAATAATGCCGGTTTCGATATCACGAGAGTAAACCAACACGTTACCTGTATCTTGGTTAGAAACGATGACTGCTTTGCCACAAGGAGAGATAGCAAAGTGACGTGGGAATTTTCCGTTGGTTGGGGTAATGTCGATACGATCTAACGTCCCATCATCCAATACTTTGAACACGGCAATTGAGTTATCGCCACGGTTTGATACATATAAGAATTTTGCATCAGGAGATAATTTAATTTCAGATACATAGCTGATCTGATCGTTGTTCTCTAGTGTTGGTTGGTATTGAATTGGAATCAAACGAGGTTTAACTTCGCTTGCATCGCTGTTGTCGAGTTTTGCGACACAAACTGTGTTGAATAGTTCGTTAGAAACGTAGCATATATCTAGTCTAGGGTGCATTGCCATGTGACGAGGACCAGAGCCAGCTTCGAACTCAATCCACGTTTCTCTTGTAAGATTTCGTTTTTCAGCGTCCCAACGGTATTGAAATACTGCATTTTCACCCAGGTCAGGAATGAAAACCCAGTCGTGCCAAAAATGCGCACAGTGAGCATGTGGGCCAACTTGACGGTTACCCCAGTGATCTTCCCGGTTCTCAACTTGACGCCATTCAGTTTCTGGACGGTAGAACTGTTTGAAGCTTTGAATGACTTCTCCTAAGCGGCCATTTTCGTCAACATCAACGACATCGATGATTGCATCCCAATAGTTGATGACAATCGCTGCATCTTTGTTTGGCGAGAACGATAGGTAGCATGTTGATTTACCATTAGCTTGAAAATCCGCGACCTCTTTTAACGAGCCGTCATTCTGTACTTCATATTGAATGATTGAACCGTTTTCACGAATGGTTTCCAAAATAGCGTACATATATTTGCTATTTGTACCTGGAATTAATACCGCTGGGTTCAACGCTTTTGTCGACGATTCGATCACTAGCTTGCCATCTTTGGTAAGAGTCGTTGAGTAGATACCTTCACCTGGTACTGGTGAGTATGGTTGGTGCGCTAGTGCGTCGATGTCACTGTATGTGCCAATTAGCAGTTTGTAGTCTTTTTCTAAGTTCATTTTCGTACCCAATCTATAATGTTAAAAAATTTAGCCTTTTACAGCACCGGCAGTCATGCCTGTAATAATTTGTTTTGATGCAACAAAAGTAAAAATAATCGGTGGAACAGCAAGCAACATTCCCGTCGCCATGATTACTCCCCAGTCAATGTCGTATTCCGTTAACGAGTTTACGATGGTCACTGGTACCGTTCTGGTTCCACGGTCTAGCAACGCGTTGGCTAACAAGAATTCATTCCATGCAATGCGGAACGTAAAGATTGCTGCTGCAGCTAAGCCCGGCTTAATAATGGGCAAAACGACTAGGAAGAAAATTTGCATTGGTCGAGCACCGTCGACTTTCGCGGCCTCTTCCAATTGGATTGGCACCTGCACAATAAAACTCTGTAAAATCCATATCACAAAGGGCAGGTTCATTGCGACGTAGACCAGAATAATGCCGCTGAAGGTACCATCTAGCCCGTAGTTAAATGTCCAAATACCAAATACTGGAACAAGTAATACAGCGGGTGGAACCATACGCATCATCATGGTAGTTAATGATACCGCGCTACGACCCATAAACTTGAAACGTACAAGTGCATAAGCCGCCATACAGCCAAGCGTTAAAGTAATCCCTGTTGATATCAACGCGATAAGTAACGAGTTGCCTAATGAACGAGAGAAGGTTGGACTACAATAGTCAACATGATCGGGTTCATACCACAAAACATCACATAATACGGTTTCATAGTTTTTTAGAGTTGGTGAAAAAAGAAAGCTACTAGTATCACTCATAATATCGACGTTCAATTTTAACGACGTTGTTACCATGAGCATGATTGGACCTAGCGCCATAATCGCCAGCGCAACCAGTAAGGCATAAAATGCTGGATTTGGTTTTTTTTCAGCTTTATTAGCGATCATTCGTCATCCTCCTTATTCACAACTCTCGCTTTTTCAGCACGAGTTTCGTTGTACTTCGTATAAAGGAACATCGCTAGAGTGAGTCCTAACAATAAAAGTAATAGCATGTTGGACATCGCTGCTGCCATTCCGAGCTCTCTGAACTCAGAAGCGGTTCGAGAGATACGCAATGCCATAATTTCGGTAGAAAGGCCTGGGCCACCGTTGGTCATAACCAAGATAACTTCAAGAACTTTAAACGCGTCGATCATGCGAAGTAGTAGGGTTACGATTAACACCGGTAGCATTAAGGGTAACTTGATGTATAAAATTTGGTGCCATGTTGATGCACCATCAATACGTGCCGCTTCCAATGTTGATTTAGGAAGTGACTGCAATGCCGCAAGTGACAAGATAAAAATAAACGGTGTCCATTGCCACACGTCTGCAATAATGATCGACGTCAGTGCCCAACCAGAGTCGGATAACCAAGGAATAGATTCAAAGCCAAGTGCGTTTAACGTGCGGTTAAATATCCCTATGGTTGGGTGATACATATAACGCCACATTAAACCGACAACAATGGGTGCAATCATCATCGGTAGAATGAAGATAGTCCGTAATAGGGACATGCCTCGAACATCACGATCCAGTAGTAGTGCCAATCCCACACCGATTAGCATCTCTAAAGACACAACAACAACGGCAAACTTAATGGTGACACCGAGAGATTCGTGGAATGCTGCATCTTGGAACAAATTAATATAGTTTCTAAAGCCAACCCAATCTGCTTCACCAATTAATTGGCTTGGGTTCCAGTCTAGAAAACTTGCGTAAATCATGTAGCCAATCGGGTACAGTAGCCCAAGTAACAAGATGACTCCCGCAGGCGCCAAAAACATATAAGGCGTCAAACGATTCAAGCTCGTGGATTTCATAGTAATTCCCTACAGGGTACTAAAATTTGAATGTGCCTCGCGCACATCGTGCTAGGACGTTGCCGCGAGGCCGATCTCAACAGAACTTACTCACTCCAAGAGTAGTAACCTGCATCTTCCATCACTTTCTTGGAGCGTTCAGCAACGCCGTCAAGTGCTGTTTGGATATCAAGATCTTCTGTTAAAACTTTCGATAGTGTTGTACCTAAGTCTGCGTTGATTTTGCCCCAGACAGGGATGATTGGGCGCCAATCTGGATCCGCATCTTTAAGCGCAAGACCGAAGGTTTTCATGTGTGGGAACTTTTTGTTTACATCTGCATCTTCGTGCGTTGAGTAACGAGATGGGTTACCACCAGCAAGGGCAATTAGCTTGTCCGCTTTCTTAGACGTTAGCCACTGCATTAACAAGAAGGCTGCTTCTTTGTTCTCAGCGTTCTTAGGAATACCGATACCAAAACCACCTGTTTGTGAGCCTTTACGTACACCCATTGGATGCGGAGCCCAACCAACTTTACCAACAATCTTAGACTTTGTTGGGTCGTCAACTTGGCCAGCAAAAACGGTTGAATCTAGGAACATTGCCGATTGGCCTTGTAAGAATGAGGTGCCAGCTTCTGCAAAACCAAATGTTTTCGAACCTTCAGCGCCACATTCAACGATTGTTTTCAATGCTTCAGCGGCTTTAACACCTTCAGCATTGTTCACAATTGGATTCCATTGGTCGTCGAAGATGCGACCGCCAAGTGGTGCAAGGTGTAATAGGAAAGCATGCGATGCATGGTGACCCGATGCAGCACGAGAAGCTAAGCCGCCCATTCCAGGTTCTAACTTCGGAATTTCACACGCAAGTGCTAACAATTCGTCGTATGTTTTTGGTACTTCAAGATTATGCTTTTCAAAGATGTCTTTGCGGTAACCTAGTATCGATGTCTCAGAACCGAATGGAAGACCGTATACCGAACCTGTTGGACCGTCTAGGTAACCTTTTTTACCACCGACAACACCGATGTTTGCAACATAGCCGTCAACCAAATCTTCTGCGTCGTAGTTTGGATCAGCCAAACGTGGGTTCATGAAATAGCGAGCTAGGTTTTCAAGCTGATCGGCATAAACGTAATCGGCTTTCGAGAATACAACGTAAGCAATTAGGTCGTAATCGCCTTCACGTTTGGTTAATTCCAATGTTTGTTTTTCGCGCATGCGAAGGTATTGAAGTTGGTCTACTTCTACTTCTATGCCCGTTTCCTTGGTGAATTCAGGAAGCACTTTCATTACGGCATTGTAATGTGGGTGAGCAGGAAAATTCACAACAAGGGTCGTGTCTTTATATGCATCGTAGGGGTTGGCTGAAGCCATCGTCGCGACTGCAGCGGTGGCCGTCGTGAGTATCGCTTTGTTAAAAATCTTTTTAATATTCATCTTCATCTCCAAGAACTAACTGTATGAATTGTTGTTTTAAGTTCCTAACTTGAAATCACGTTATATCGAGTGTTACTTGTCTTACTTGTTTTTAAGTTGTTAACCTAAAAATTTAGTAAATTGCTTTTTCTGTTGTTTTGTCGAACACGTAAATATCTTCCGGTTCAACTTTAAAACTAACGGTATCGCCCAGGCTGTACTCATGGAACGAGTCCACTTCGGCCATAACGCGATTACCTTGGATTTCAGAAATTAAAACTGACTGAGTTCCAACGTATTCATTAACGTTAATTTTAAATTTTAAAATGTTGTGAGATTCGTCGCTGTTGATTGGCTTAAGCGCTGATGGACGAATACCAATAACGACTTCGCCAGATTCGGGCAAATCTGCTTGATGTTCTAAATTCGGTAATTCAAATTCGAATTCTTCAAAAGCAGCGAATAATTTGCCGTCTTTTTTGCTTACCGTCATGTCTATAAAGTTCATCGGTGGCATGCCCATAAAACCGGCAACAAATTTATTGGCTGGTTTTTCGAACAACTCTTTTGGTTTGCCGTGCTGCTGAATATATCCATCCTTCATCACAACAATCCGATCGGCTAGGGTCATCGCTTCAATCTGGTCGTGGGTGACATAAATAATGTTCTTCTTAATTTTCTTGCTCATCATCGCCAATTCTGCACGCATCTGACCACGGAGCTTGGCATCTAAGTTGGATAAAGGTTCGTCCATAAGAAGAGTAGAGGAATCTCGTACCAGAGCACGGCCCATTGCAACACGTTGACGCTGACCTCCGGAGAGCTCCGCAGGTTTACGATGCAGATATTCGGTTAAGCCCAGCATATTTGCTGCTTCCGAAACGCGTTTTTCTATCTCTTGCTTTGGGAATTTCGCTAAGCGCAGCGCAAAAGACATGTTTTTTGCAACATTCATATGCGGGTACAGAGCGTAATCCTGAAATACCATTGAAATATTTCGATCGATAGGTTCAAGATGAGAAATATCTTTTCCATCCATTGTAATGGAACCATCTGACACTGTTTCTAAACCAGCAACCATTCGCAGCGTTGTTGATTTACCACAGCCAGAAGGCCCGACAAAAACGGTGAACTCGTTGTCTTCCATCACAAGATCGATGTCATGGATAACTTCGGTACTCTGATATTTTTTGTTTAATTTATTAAATGTAATTACAGGCATATTCAGTTACTCACTATCCTTGTTCTGCATGATAAGTGTAGATTTAAAGATACTGTCTACATGAGCCATAATGGCTCGTTCAGCAGCATCCGGGTCGTGATTTTTCAATGATCTAAAAAGTTGGTGATGTTCACGAAGACTTCGTACGGTAGACGTTTCCTCTAGCAATGCAGCAGTTCTGTACTCCAATGCATATGAATAAACATCTAATGCCATTTTCGTTAAAAGTGGGTTGCGGCATGATTGATAAATAAGCGTATGAAACTCATTATCTGAAATCTGAAAAGCGACAGGGTCATCGATAACAGATTCTTGATACTCAAGCATCGACTCTAGCTTTTCTAAATCTTCTGCATTTATATTGATAGCCGCTGAGCGTAGTATGGCGGACTCAACGACTTTTCGGGTCTCGGCAACAGTGATCGCATCGTAATTTTGGATATCGCTTAATGCACTGCTGGATTCAATTCGTTTCGCTGCCCCTTCTACAACAACACTGCGATTACCCTGTGATACTTTTATAAACCCATGTTCAATTAAAATCTGTAATGCTCCGCGAACGGTTTCACGGCTGACATCATAAGACTTGGCTAAGTCTCGTTCAGATGGTAGAGCTTCACCTTCGGCAATCATTCTTGATGAAATCATTGCTCCGAGCTTATCGGCTATTTGAGATTTAAGCGTACGTTTACGAACATCTGCTTTGTAATCTGCTGAATATTTAGTGCTATTTGACATAACCCTATTTGCTTCCTATCGCCGTATTAATTTGTCTTATTATATTGGTATTGTTACCGTACCAGTTAGTGTCTTAATGTTAAATTTTTAGCCTATTTCACGGCGTTAAATTAACCAGTATTTGGTGGATTTATTGATTCGAACACAAATAATGATCTAAAACAAGCTGATAAGAGGTAATTTTATACACAATATGATCCATCACACTCTTATTCTGTAACTTTTATCAATAATATTTAACCTAACACTGGTACGCATATAATACCAAATGTGGTTATCTTAACTAAGATGGATATTTGGACTGAATGGAAAGAACTGGAAAGAGTGCACGGATTAGATTTGGGAAATTCGAAGATCTAGAAGATGCTAAAGTTGATACATCTCTTGTGAGATATGGGCTATACCGACGTCTATTTTATAGCAGATCGTGCTGTTGGGGCTGGTCAATGTTTAGCTTTGAATTATACCCAAGATTAATGGTTGTTAGAGGAAATGAAAAAATCCCGCAATCTGTGGTAGATGACGGGATTGTATTTGCTATTGTTAGATTTAGAAGTCTACTAACTTAACTGTTTAACCATTCTATCTGCAATGATTTTACTATCACATTTATCTCGCCACCATTCTAAAGCGTCGGTATGCATTTTATCGAGGACGTCAGGTTGAGCGAGTAAAGATAAAATGGTTTCTTCGAGATCACTCCAATGCTCTAATTTTACAATTGGTGCGTCTTCGTAAAATTCTACATCAGGAACTACTTCCATAATTGGAATACACCCGAAACGAATAGCTTCATAAAAACGGTAGGTTTCGAGAGTCGTTCCTCTAGGGACTAGACAAAATTGGGAGCTCATCATCTCTTGTGAATAATTAAAGGTGCTCGCAATACTGGATTTGAAGTTGCTGGTCTGTCTCAAATTAATCGGTAAATCGGGATTGTTATCTTTTAAAACTGAGAGCGCTTCAAGCATTCTGTTTCGAGTTTGCTCTTTAGGGCTAGGAAATATCGGTTTATTGACGCGATGTTGCACACTTCCAGCAAAAGAAAGAAGGTATTCTCTTTGATTAAAGGGAATAAATTCTGCAGGTTGATCAGCGAAGTAACCTAGAGGAATTGCATAAATTGGCGCAAATTTAGTTCCGACAGCTTTCAATATAGTTGTTCGAATGCGGCCATCCAAACCATCGCGATATAAATCTCGACCATACGCTAATACATTGGCAAGTTTTTCATTTATGCTGCCATGTTGCAAATTGTTCCACACCGTGGGTTTAAATCCACAGGTACGATATATCGCTTTAACTTTAGAACGATATCGTAGCTCTCTATTAAATTCGTCGAGTAATACAATAGCAATAACATTGTCGCCATACTCAGGTAACTGGTCTATGTTCCACATTGTTATATAAATGATAAAACCTTGATCAGGTAACTGGTTGTCAAATTCGCGAAGCACATCTTCAATATAACTTAAATGATATGAAGCTAAACATCCTGATTCTTGAGGATCAAATTCAAGAGGAGTACCTTCATGATTTTCTCTAAGGAATATATATCGATTGGTATTACTCGCTGACATTTAACATGGCCTATATATAGAAAACAGTTAGTTATGAAATAGGATCGTCTATTTATGTTATTTTTGCAAGTTTATCCTATTGTATTGATTAGAGTAAATAACTTAAAGTAGGGTGTTTCTTACTGATAATTTTAGCGGTAATACTGATTTATCATTGATATTCAAGCGTGT
Organism: Vibrio phycocola; assembly: GCF_053850235.1. NCBI lineage: Bacteria > Pseudomonadati > Pseudomonadota > Gammaproteobacteria > Vibrionales > Vibrionaceae > Vibrio > Vibrio phycocola. The sequence continues at coordinate 33,986 of NZ_JBSQDJ010000001.1, forward strand.
ACAACTATTCACCCAAACATTATATTGAACAACAATGAGTTGCTTATTCTTCCTTTGCTATCATTTTCTTGCACCGAATGACGATGTTAATTTTTTCATCATCCGATTTATTGATCCAATCGGTAATTTCTTGTGACGTCCTGTAACATCCTGTACACACGTTATTATTGTCTATTTTACATCGACTGGTACAAGGCGTAATGAGACTGGTATTGTTTCCTATAAACATATTGGTTTAATTATACTCTGTTGGTTCGTGACATGAGTGTCTAATTGGATTCTGATATAAACGCATCAGCGAGCATTATATGATGATCTATGGCTCAAAAATGATACTTTACTGGAGATATTTTAAACAACGATTGATCTGCATCATCTGTAAAACTATGCATTGTTTCTACTATTAAGCCATATCGCATTAGTACGAAGGAGTACAATATGGACTTATATCATATGTTATTAAATGATCCCGTTGTTTATTATTCATTTATTGGGTTGGGTGTGACAGTGTCTATCTTTGCCTTCTTGATGTTCTTCTTCATTAAAAACACAATCAAAGCGTCAAAGAAGTAGCGATTTTTTTTCTTGTTTTACTTAACGCTTCCCCCGTTGCTTTTTCGTTGCTAAGGCATGCTAAGAGCAGTGGGTTTGTGCTTGTCTTTTAATTTGGTCCCTTAACCGCCAATCAACTAACCTCAAGCTCTCTACGATCTCTTTGCTTTATGATTTATCATCAGATTTTTGTAGATGTCGTCATTTAATATAACAAATAGATATTTCTAGATGAATTAATATAGCGTAAAATGTCAGGCTACATTTTCATATATATAGTGGTTAAAAAAATCATGAAGCAGTTTTTTAAGAAAATTATTCTCGGGTTAGCCCTAGTAGCAGTAGCGAATATCACTGTAGCCGCAGAACGTGATGTTAAAGTCGGTATGTCTGGCCAATATTTCCCTTTTACTTTTGTGAAACAAGATGAGTTGCAAGGGTTTGAAGTTGATATTTGGAACGAAATTGGTAAACGTAACGACTGGAATGTTGAGTTCGTAACGGCTAACTTCTCGGGTCTGTTTGGTTTATTGGAAACGGGTCGCATCGATACTATTTCTAACCAGATTACCATTACCGAAGCTCGTCTTGCGAAATACAGCTTTTCTACACCTTATGTCATCGATGGTGTGCAAATTGTTGTGCGTAAAGGTAACGACAGCATTAATGGTGTTGAAGATCTAAAAGGTAAGAAAGTTGCTGTAAACCTTGGTTCTAACTTCGAAGAAGTACTTAGAAAACATAACGAAGACGACAGCATTAATATAGTGACTTATGACACAGGTATCGAACGTGATGTTGCATTAGGCCGTGCTGATGCTTTTGTTATGGATAAAGTGTCGTCATTGGCACTCATTGAGCAATCAGGCTTACCTCTTCAGCTTGCTGGTGAACCTCTAGAGTCGATTCAAAATGCAATGCCATTTGTGAAAAGTGAAGCAGGTGATGCGTTGCGAGTTAAGGTTGATGAAACATTGGCCGAAATGAAAAAAGATGGCACTTTGTCTAGCATTTCTCAAAAGTGGTTTAAAGGGGATATCACCCAGTAATGGCGTCCTTTGATTTTAACTATATGCTTGGTCTCTTCCCGATACTGTTTAAGTATTTGGAAGTCACCATCGGAATGGCCCTGATTGGGCTGTTCTTCTCTTTGATTCTTGCTCTTATCTTAACCATTATACGGGTATTTAAAATTCCTGGACTCAATGCTGCGGCGGTGATTTTTATCTCGTTCTTCCGTGGTACACCGTTACTTGTCCAGTTATTTCTCCTTTATTACGGCCTACCGCAAATATTACCTTTTATGGTTGGATTGGATGCATTTACGTGTGCAGTGATCGGTTTGACTTTGCACTTTTCTAGCTATAAATCAGAAAGTTTGCGTGCTGCGATTGATTCTGTACCGAAAAGTCAGTGGGAAGCCAGTTATGCGTTTGGCTTGACTCGTTTCCAGGCGCTTCGACGGATTGTATTGCCGCAAGCCTTTCGTATCGCGTTACCGTCATTGATGAACTATTTTATTGATATGTTGAAAAGCACGTCGTTAGCGTTCACGTTAGGGGTTGCTGAAATTATGGCAAAAGCGCAAATGGAAGCCGCGGGAAGCTTTAAGTTTTTCGAGGCATTTTTAGCTGTGGCATTAATTTACTGGGGCTTGGTTGCCATTTTAACGCAAGTACAATATCGACTAGAACAACATTTAGCCAAGGCTTATTAACATGATAAAAGTAACAAATCTGAGTAAGTCATTTGGTGACAATAAGGTACTAGAAGGTATCGACTTAACTGTAGAGCAAGGTGAAATCGTGGCGATTATTGGTCCTTCTGGGACTGGGAAATCAACACTGCTTCGTTGCTTGAATTACCTTGAAGAGCCAAGTGCAGGCGTGATTGAAGTTGGTCAACACAAGGTTGATGCGAGTCATGCTAGCCCACAACAAATTCTTGACCTCAGACGCAGCTTGAGTTTTGTCTTTCAGAATTACTCTTTGTTTGCGAATAAAACGGCCGCTGAAAATATCAGTGAAGCGTTGACGACAGTTTGGAAACAGCCCAAAGAGCAGGCTCGCGCAACGGCCTTGTCGGTATTGGAAGAAATTGGTCTTAAAGATAGAGCCGATCATTATCCTAGCCAGCTTTCTGGTGGACAGCAGCAACGCGTCGGCATTGGTCGCGCAATGGCTGTGCCAAACGAGGCTATTCTATTTGACGAGCCTACTTCGGCATTAGATCCAGAATGGGTTGACGAAGTTTTAAGCCTGATTAAAAAACTTGCTGAGATGAAGCGTACGATGATTATCGTGACTCATGAAATCGAATTTGCTCGAGATATTTCCGACCGCGTGATTTTTATGGCAGAAGGTTCAATTATTGAACAAGGGCCATCGGACGAATTATTGAGTAATCCTAAGGATCCTAGAACCCAACGATTTTTAGCTCGAGTATTACGTTAGTTATTCATTGAATCTCAGCGAATAGTCACCGATAATCGTGGATTGTTTGTATTCGAGGTTTTGGCAATGTCAACGAAACTGACTCAATTGGTATGGAACTATAAAACCCATAAAGCAGAAGATAAATTGCTGTTTTTGGCGTTAGCTGAGATTGCCGATAATAAAGGAAATTTTTGCACGTCAATGATAGAACTTGTCGCTATGACAGGGATGCCAGATGGTGTTGTTAGGACTTTATTGCAGCATTTTACAACGCCCGCAACACCTTTAATTTCGTTGGATCGTTCTAATAAACAAGATTTAACCGGACAGTTTTCGGGCTGTCTTCAGATTGAAAAAAATCCCATTCAGTCCAAAACCTCTACCGGACAGGTCGATTTGATGAAACTGGCTCGTGAGCAGAATGAGCGATTAAATCAGAACAAAACCACTAGCAGAGCAAAACTCAATCGAAACCAACGCTCTCAAATCGCCCCTCTCGATAGAAATGCCAATGAAAAACAGTACAGTGTTCTGCAAATTCACATGGAAGAGATTCCGGATTGGGCGGAAGGCATTATGTATAAACAAGGTGTCCACAATAGAAAAGAAATTTGGGATGCATTTGTTGTCGATGTCCATGCTACTGGTGAAAAATTGTTTAGTTTAAGTCAGCTAACAAATCGTTTATATCAAAAAATTCAGCATGTTAAAGACCTATCATTTTCACGAGTGAATGCCAAAACGGCGAATCGACCTGTTAAGCAGTCGGCACTAAGTGAGTTTGAAGAAAAAGTGATGAATTATCTTTCAGAAGATGACGACTGAGGCTATTAATCAAGCTTTCTATCGGCGTACTATAGATACATTATGAACAATAAGTAATTGAAGAGTGGATAAGTGACAATGTCAGATGATTTTAACAAACCGAAAAATATCGCTCAGGTAGGAGAATCATTCGAAGATCATTTACGACGTATGGGAAAAATGTCTAAGCAAGCCACCAGTGATAGATACCCAGTACAACAGCGAAAAAGCAGTTTTCCTTCATCGGGTTCGAATACGCCCGTGTCATCCACAAATACGTCACTCAGTACAAAAGCGAAAGAATCTTTGTCTCAGTACAAAGAGAGCGGGCAACATATCCAGATTTTGAAAGTTTGGGGCATGTTGATGCAAGCATTTGACTCTAAACTTCGGCATTTTTTTGGTGACGAGCCGGATGTGCATTTTATGAAATTCGCCGCCTCATTGACGCCAGAATCATATAAGCGACTTGAAGCAAATCTGTTAGAACGCTTAGACGAAGATCGAGAGTGGCCACCTTCATTAATCAGGCTGCGTCAATTGGCGAATTCTCCAACTAAGGAGACGATGTATAAAGCGAGGCAAAATTTATTTCACTATCCAGTACCGATTTCAGAGCTTACTCGCGTCGAGCTTTATATTAAGAGATTTAAAATGCATGAAGTTCGCCGATTATCCGATCGCTACTTCGAGACTGAATTTAACCGAAAATACACTCTATGGTTCCGAGAAGTCATGTTGGAAGACATGGACATAAAAATCGCCGCTAAACAGAGTGAAATCGATGTTGCATTGGACACGCAGCATGTGACGGAGAATGATAGAATTATCGATGAAAGCATTGCTAAGGGTGATGCTTTCAACCATAAATTTGGCCAGCGAATTAGTGATGTATTAAAAGAAAAAGCGAGCCTCTCCATTGAAGAAATAACACCTTTAGATGCAGTCGAGTTAGAGCAACAAAACCTTGCTGAAAAAATTCGAAAAGACTTTGGTAATCACTAGTGCGAGATTTTGAAGTTATCGAGAAAGGTGAGCACTATTTTCGCTGCTATGTTGATGGCATAAAAGAACGGCATTGCCGTATAGTCGTTGATGAGAATAGCTGTGAGCTTCCTATTGGATCGTTTCGGCTTCATGTTGAAGATGTCTCTGATCGATATAAGCATGGCTCGCTGGATACTGTATTTCGAATGACCTTGCCATTTGAACAGCAAGACTCCATTGCAATTTGTACTCTAAATGGAGGAAGAAAAAATCGTTTTACTTATTTAGCATGCTTGAAGCTGGGGGGTAAGTGGGAACCGATTCTGAGTGAGTGGGTGTTTTCTGCTTCAGTGAAAGATAAAGTCGATGTACTCGGGGAGATTGTTCATTCAAAACCTGTTGCAGTTGATGTTGAATTTAAAGAAACGATCTCTGAGCCTAAAAAAGATCTAACGGTATTTGGCTTTGAATTAATTAAAGGAGTGCGAATCAACAATACACCCATTTTTTGTAAAGGGGTTGTGTTGAAGAAAGGGGATGTTTCTTATATTGCGGGAATCAGTGCTAAAACGATTGTACTTGCTGGCTCCGTAATACGTCTTACCGTCCCTGAGCAAATGCTTGAATCGGATTTCTTTAAAGAGGACTATATGTGTAGCACTCGAGTTACGGTAGTGAAAACAAGAAAACGTAAAACGCGTTAATACGCTAATGTTTAAATCGTATTTAACGCGTTAATAATTTTACCACTTTTTCTTCTCACCAAATAGCATAGCCATGTCGTTTTTACGTTCGTCATCGACTTGTTCATGACCTTCATCAAGCTTAGACTTACGACTATTTTCCATATCGTCGAACATAGTTTGGAGTTTTTCTCGTGCTTGAACTGAGAATTCATCATTTTTCTGACTTAACACATCAATTCCTTTTTTGAGCAATTGCACCGCGGTACCGACTTGGCCTTTTGCGATTGCGTCATTGCTGCGCTTCATCAGGTTTTCAATGTTGATTCTGAGCTGTATGGTTTCTAAACGTGCATTTTCAGCAATAAATGCTTGAGTTTCAAAACGGCCTTTATTGTGTTCACTGCGAATTGTCTCTCTCAGGCGTTTAACCAGTTTTAGCATCCCAACAGCTTGCTTGTCACTGCTTGGAACACGAAATGCCGCAGTTTTGGTATCGTCACCTTGTGCTTTCATTGCTTTAATATGGTTTTTTACATCGACAATGCGCTGTTTGATTTGCTTATTCTCTGGAGAGCACTCCAAGATGTTTTCTAATGAATCAAGGATTCGAGTATTCAAACAGATGAGCAAGTTACGGCTATAGGGTATGTGATGAGCGTTACTTATTAATTGCTCAGTACTATCGATGATAGCAAATTGGCGTGTTGATTCTTGCTTTTTTGCCGCGTTTACTTTGGCTTTGTACTGCAACATAACGTTGTAGCCCAAAACCATGACGAGCAAAATTCCAACTAATGTGATGATTAATCCAATACTCATATGATCGTTAGTTACTTCATGCCTAAAAATATTAGCTTAGCATATAGGATCAAACTCTGCTCTTTATAGAATTGTTAATTTATAATAAATTATTGATTGGTTGGAAATTGCGGGGTGCGGTTTAACATGCGTTATTGGGCTCTGTAATTAATTTAGTTATAGCCAAAGAGTTACACTTTATAACTAATCATTATATACTGATTTCATCTACGTCACACATGGGAATTCAGCCAAAATGAAACTACAACAACTCAGATATGTCGTTGAGGTCGTGAACAATAATCTCAATGTGTCGGCGACAGCAGAAAGCCTTTATACTTCTCAGCCCGGAATCAGTAAGCAAATCCGCTTATTGGAAGATGAGCTAGGAATTCAAGTATTTGAGCGTAGTGGGAAACACCTTACCCAAGTAACTCCTGCTGGCGAAGAAATTGTTCGCATTTCACAAGAGATTCTTGCTCGAGTGGAAAGTATCAAATCTGTTGCGGGAGAGCATACTCACCCTGAGATGGGAACGTTGAATATTTCGACAACTCATACCCAAGCTCGTTATGCGTTACCTGAAGTGATTAAGAGCTTTACGCAAAGGTATCCTAAAGTTTCACTTCATATGCATCAAGGAACTCCTACGCAAATGTCGGAAGCCTTAGGGAAGGGGACTGCAAATTTTGCGATTGCAACCGAAGCGCTCCACCTCTATCAAGATTCTGTCATGCTCCCTTGTTACCACTGGAATCGTTCGATTGTTGTTCCTAAAGACCATCCTTTAGCTCAGAAAAGCAAATTGTCTATTGAAGATATTGCGGCGTTTCCTTTAGTGACCTACGTATTCGGCTTTACGGGGTTTTCTGAGTTAGATACTGCATTTTATCGCGTTGGGTTACAGCCTAAGGTTGTGTTTACCGCGACAGATACCGATGTGATAAAAACCTATGTTCGTATGGGTATTGGAGTTGGCGTTATCGCAAGTATGGCGGTTGATAAGCACCAAGATACCGATTTAGTTGCGTTAGACGCGAGTCATATTTTTGGATCGAGCACTACGTGTATCGGTTTTCGCCGCGGTACATTTTTGCGTTCTTATATGTACGATTTTATGGAACGTTTTGCTCCTCATCTAACCAAGCCAGTTGTTGAACAAGCCATGTCATTAAAATCGAATCATGAAATTGAATTGATGTTTAAGGATATCGATTTACCGATTAAATAGACGTTATTGGTGTTGATTTTGATGTTTACTACAAGTGCGAGTCTTGGGTATTAGGTGAAATGGATTATCGTTCTCTCTTCGTATACTTAGATTCATACTTAGCCAAAACTGAATCACTATGGCGCTATCAGCCGTTTCAACATATGACTCAAAGTGATGATTCATCACGCTATCCTTGGCGTGATGAGTATTTATTACTATCGGACTTTTTAAATTCGATTTCGGATCACGATATTGTCTCACATAGGCAACAATCTGGTGATGATTGGTTACACACATTGTTACCTGAATTGATAGATGTACGTCATGCAGCACGTTTTCCCATCAGCTCAAAAGTTGATGATAGCTACTCGATAGAGCAACAAGTTCAAGGTTTAATTAACGGTATTCCGGGAAGGAAAGCCGCTCAACTTGATGCAATGGTGAATGCCGTTGTGAGACGAGTGACGAAAGCCGAACAATGGTTAGAATGGTGTTCGGGTAAAGGCTATCTTGGGCGCTTGCTCGCAAGTCATACTAAGAAGAAAGTTGTGAGCTTTGAGTATCAAGCGACTTTATGTGATGCGGGACGAGCATTCGCTAAGCAACATTTGCTGCCTATTACATTTGTTCAGGGAGACGCTTTATTACCATCAGCCAAGAAGGCGATTCATCCTAGTTCCCATGCTCTCGCTTTGCACGCTTGTGGTGATCTTCATATCAAACTTATTCAGTATGGGACGGAGTTAAATCTTCCAGCATTAACTGTCGCACCTTGTTGTTATCACTTAATCCAATCTGATCGTTTCATGCCAATATCAGATGCCTATCAGCGTGCGCAAGTGAAATTGACCAGGGAAGAATTAAGGATTCCACTGCAACAAACAGTAACCGGTGGCGAACGAGTAAAACGTCACCGAAAACTTGAGATGATGTATCGGATCGGCGTGGATATGATTTTTCGTAAGCAGTGCGGTGACCAAGAATACACACCGTTGCCAAGTATCAAAAAGTCGATGCTAGCGGAAGGATTTGAACATTTCGTTCGCTGGGCCGCTGATTACCATTCTCGCGCTATTGGAGAATGTGATTTTAATGATTATATTTCTCAAGCAGAAAAAAAGTTCTATCAGATGGAAAGGATTTCACTTGTTCAGCAGCAGTTTTATCCAATTCTAGAAGCTTGGATAGTGCTAGATAAAGTCCTTTATTTACAAGAGTATGGTTACGATGTGTCTGTTGAACAGTTTTGTTCCAGCATAGTAACACCGCGAAATTTACTCATTCACGCACAGTTATAAACCTATTTTAAATGTTGTTAATGTATCGAAATGCGAGATATTTTGCCGATTTTTACTATTTTTGATTGTAAAATACAGAGTTTTGAATAAAATTTCGAGCATATAACTAGTAAAGTGCTATTATGATGGCTAGTTATACTTACAATTAGAACCCAATATTTGATTTTGCAAGGATGTGAAAAAGGTGGAACCTATGTCTGACTATAATAAAAAGCCCTCCAAGGATTTAGATAGAATTGATAGAAATATTCTCAATGAATTACAAAAAGATGGTCGAATCTCAAACGTCGAATTGTCCAAGCGTGTGGGGCTGTCTCCAACACCATGTTTGGAGCGTGTACGTCGTTTAGAACGTCAGAACTACATTACAGGTTACACTGCTTTACTTAATCCTCAGTATTTAGACGCGTCGCTATTGGTTTTTGTGGAAATTACCTTGAACCGTGGTGCACCAGATGTATTTGAACAGTTCAATGTCGCAGTTCAAAAGTTAGATGATATTCAGGAGTGTCATCTTGTCTCTGGTGATTTTGATTATTTATTAAAAACACGTGTATCGGATATGGGCGCGTACCGTAAGTTGTTGGGTGATACCCTATTACGTCTTCCTGGAGTTAATGACACTCGAACCTATGTTGTTATGGAAGAAGTGAAACAAAGCAATCAATTGGTGATTAAAACGCGCTAGCGATAAGCGAAGGATGATAAGTTTGTCGTAGAGATACGATATCTTTCGAGATTCTGTCCTAAACAGATTGGGTTTTTAAAACTGATATGGTTAAATCCCATTTAAGAACCGAGCGGCTTTTGCCGCTCGTGCTGTTTTTATCCATTCAATGATATAATAAAGCGTATATGTTTACGCTCACATAAACTAGTTGGTTATGCTCAAAGAGAACGAAAACAAAGTTAAAACTATCGTAAAAACTAACGCGGTGCCTCAGTCATTACCGCGCACCACATCTCGCCTAAATGGACTTCAAAGACTCCGAGAAAGTGTCTTAATTATTGCTATTTTAGTCTCCATTTTCTTCTTTGTTGCTCTTATTACATATAGCCCTGCTGATCCATCGTGGTCTCAAACAGCCTGGGGAACAGAACTGCATAATGCGGGCGGATATATCGGAGCGTGGATAGCCGATACACTGTTTTTTATTTTTGGTTCTCTTGCGTATACGATTCCGGTTATTCTAATTTTTGCCACATGGTTGCTGTTTATCCGCCGGATAGAAGATGATTCACTCGATTTTACCTTGTGGGCGACACGACTATTAGGTATCACCATTTTGTTGCTGACGAGTTGTGGGTTGGCCGATATTAACTTTGATGATTTATGGTATTTCTCGTCTGGTGGCGTAGTAGGTGATGTGCTGTCGAGTCTTGCACTCCCTACATTCAATGTCTTGGGTTCAACGTTAACGTTCTTGTTCCTATGGGGCGCAGGATTTACGTTACTGACGGGGATTTCTTGGCTCTCAATCGTTGAATTTTTGGGTGATTCGGTTATCGATAGCACACAATTTGTGATGAACAAATTACGTGGCGAAAAAACAGAGCAATTCATGGAAGCAAAGAAAGAGATTCCGAGCGATCTTATTGCTGAAATGGATGAGCCTCTTGTTGAAACTCAGAGTACTTCGCTTCAACAAGAAAAATTGGACAGTGAATTATTAGATACTGAGGTCGAGCACTCAGTTGAAAGTTTGGAAAAACCAGAGCCTGAAAAACCGCTCCGTCGTTTTAATATCCATATGCCACAGCCTCATGCACCTCAGTCTGATGCCCAAGAGCTTCATGCTGAGCCATCATTATCCGATGATATTGAACCTCGTTCTCAGCAACTCACTGCGACTATCGAAGAGTTAGATGACCAAGCTTTACAACATAATGATTATGCTCCACAGATTGAAGAGGTACCAACAAGTGATGTGGATGTGTTTACCGATACTGTGGATGAGAAAATAACCATTTCGACCTTGGATATTGATAATAATCCTGAACCGACAATTTCGGATTTATCGGTTGTTGATGATGCGCCAGCCGAGAATGTTATACCAGAGGCTGATATTGACCCGGATGTCACCGCATTCCAAGAGATTGTCGCCGAGGCTCAGCAAAAACACGTTGCGTCTCAGAATCCATTTTTAATTCAAAAAGAAGTAAATCTGCCCAAACCAAAAGAGCCGATGCCAACGTTAGAGCTACTCTATCAGCCTGAAAAGCGGGCGGCCTTTATTGACCAAGAGGCGCTTGAAAATATTGCTCGTTTGGTTGAGTCCAAGTTGGCGGATTACAAGATTAGCGCTGAAGTAGTTGGTATTTTCCCGGGGCCAGTTATTACACGTTTTGAGCTTGATTTGGCTGCGGGTGTTAAGGTGAGCCGTATTTCTAGCTTGTCTATGGATTTAGCTCGTTCACTTTCGGCTCCTGCTGTTCGTGTGGTAGAAGTCATTCCAGGTAAACCCTATATAGGTATCGAACTACCGAACTTAACCAGAGAGACCGTTTTCCTTTCTGACGTAATCAACAGTGAACAATTCAAAACATCAACGTCTCCAACTACGGTCGTATTGGGCCAAGATATTGCGGGCGAAACCGTCATTGCCGATTTAGCAAAAATGCCTCATGTGTTAGTCGCAGGTACGACTGGCTCGGGTAAGTCTGTCGGCGTTAACGTGATGATATTGAGTATGTTGTATAAATCTACTCCTGAAGATGTACGATTTATTATGATCGATCCAAAGATGTTGGAGTTATCGATTTACGAAGGTATCCCGCATTTATTATCTGAAGTAGTCACCGACATGAAAGATGCGTCGAACGCTTTACGTTGGTGTGTGGCGGAAATGGAGCGTCGTTATAAACTCATGTCAGTGTTAGGGGTTCGTAGTATAAAAGGGTTTAACGACAAGTTAAAAATGGCAGCAGAAGCAGGACATCCTATTCATGACCCACTATGGAAAGAGGGTGACAGTATGGATGAACTGCCACCACTTCTAGAAAAACTGCCATACATTGTTGTCATCGTCGATGAGTTTGCCGATCTGATGATGGTTGTCGGTAAAAAAGTAGAAGAATTAATTGCACGTCTGGCGCAAAAAGCTCGAGCAGCAGGAATACACCTGATTCTAGCGACACAGCGCCCATCTGTAGATGTCATTACGGGTCTAATCAAAGCTAATATTCCTACCCGTGTCGCCTTTACCGTTTCGACGAAAACCGACTCTCGTACCATCTTAGATCAAGGTGGTGCGGAAACGTTGTTGGGTATGGGTGACATGCTTTACCTTCCACCAGGCTCAAGTCATACGACGCGAGTACACGGTGCATTTGCGTCCGATGATGATGTGCATGCGGTGGTAAATAACTGGAAAGCACGTGGTAAGCCAAACTATATTTCAGAAATTACCAATGGCGATCAAGGACCAGAAAGCTTATTGCCTGGTGAGAAACCAGAGACAGATGAAGATGTTGATCCATTGTTTGATCAAGTTGTGGAACATGTGGTTCAATCTCGACGCGGTTCAGTATCTGGGGTTCAACGTCGATTTAAAATTGGTTATAACCGAGCAGCGCGGATTGTAGAGCAGCTTGAAGCACAAGGCATAGTCAGTGCTCCTGGACATAATGGAAACCGTGAAGTGTTGGCTCCAGCGCCGCCTAGAGATATGTAAACATATAGGATGAACGTAAAAATGCCCTAACTCATAATGAAGTAGGGCATTTTTGTTTGTATCAATATAGATTTTTAACGCTAGGATTTTTTAAATTGTAAGGCGATGAATAGGAGTGCAATAATCACATTTGCGGCGTAAATAACAACTAGCCACTGTGGCATCGACAAGCCAAACCATTGCCATACGATATCAGAGCAATCACCATACGCTTCAAACATTTGTGGTAGCCACTGATTTAGTGGTGCCCAACTTGGAAATTGAACAAAAAAATCACACGTTGCAAACGGTGAAGGGTTCATTTGGTATTCTACATGTTGAGAAGCAAGTAAATACCCTTTAACCGCCGCGCCAAGCCAAGCCAAAAGCCCAGCAATGCGAAATAATGGGGTATTTGGTGAAATCAAACCAATAATGGCTGCCCCACCAATTCCCAGCATGGCAACTCGTTCGTAGATACACATGACACACGGCTCTAAATCCATTACGTGTTGGAAAAATAGTGCACATAGCTCAAAGAGTATGACTGATGCGAGCAGTAATCCCCATGAGAGACGCTGCTGCGAAAATAACTTCAATTGATTTAACACGATGAATACCTTACAAAGAAAAAAGCTCTGATACATCAGAGCTTTTTATCATGGAATGGTTCCGTAGAGAACTCTAAATTAATGTCCTGAAACTGCTGCTTCAGTAATATCTTTCGCCGAATGGTGGATAAGTAGTCCCCAGTCGTAGAAAAGCGAAGTCATTGGGTCGAGTAGATACACAATGCCAAATAGACCGACAAGAGCAAGTACGATAGTGTATGGGAATGCCATAATAACCATACGGCCATAAGACAATCTAATTAACGGTGCAAGAGCAGAAGTTAGCAGGAATAAGAACGCTGCTTGTCCATTTGGTGTCGCAACCGAAGGGAGGTTTGTACCTGTATTGATCGCGACTGCAAGCATATCAAATTGATCTCGAGTGATGATGCCTTCTTTTAATGCGGTCATGACTTCATTGATGTATACCGTACCGACGAATACGTTATCCGAAACCATGGATAGCACACCATTCGCTACATAGAATAGAGCAAGTTGAAGGTCTGGGTTATCAACGGCAAGAACCGATTCGATAACAGGCTTGAACAGATGTTGGTCGATAATTACGGCAACAATCGCGAAGAAAACGCCAAGCAAAGCGGTAAATGGCAAAGCTTCTTCAAACGCTTTTCCAAGAGCGTGCTCTTCAGTAATGCCACAAAATGCCGTTGCCAAGATAATAACTGAAAGCCCAATTAAACCTACAGCGGCTAAATGAAATGCAAGTCCAACAATTAACCAAACTGCGATAGCACCTTGAATCCATAGCTTAGCGACATCAGTTTTAGAACGTTTCTTTGTTTCCTCTTCGTCGAAGTCGAGTAAGATTTGACGAACATTGGCTGGTAATTCAGCGCCGTAACCAAATACCTTAAATTTCTCAACAGCCATACAGGTTAAACAGCCACAGAAAAATACGGGTAAGGTAACCGGAAGCATGCGGAGAATAAATTCACCGAATTGCCAATGGGCTTGGCTTGCGATGATTAAGTTTTGAGGCTCGCCGACCATGGTCATTACCCCACCTAATGCGGTACCTACGCCTGCGTGCATAAGTAAAGAACGTAGGAATGAACGGTAGTTTTCCAAGTCTGAACGAGTTAAATCATTTAAATGACCATCTTGAGTGTGATCGTGAGAGTGGTTTGATTTACTCCCTGAAGCGACTTTATGATAAATCGCATAAAACCCTATGGTGACACTAATAATCACAGCGATAACGGTTAGGGCATCAAGGAATGCAGAAAGGAAGGCTGCGACAACACAAAAAGCTAAAGATAGTTGAATTTTAGAACGGACATTTAACAGTATCTTAGTAAAGATAAACAGCAGTAGCTGCTTCATAAAGTAAATGCCAGCGACCATGAAAATCAATAGTAACAATACTTCAATATTGGCGATAAGCTCATGAAGTACCTGATCGGGACTTGTCATGCCAATCGCTACTGCTTCTATTGCGAGCAATCCACCTGGCTGTAATGGGTAACATTTTAGCGCCATTGCTAAGGTAAAGATAAACTCAGCGACAAGTAGCCACCCTGCAGCAAAAGGGCTGACTGCAAAAAATACGATTGGATTGATAATTAAAAACGCAATGATTAAGACTTTATACCAATCGGGCGTATGGCCCAGGAAGTTCTTAATAAATGCAGATCCCATTGTTAAAGGCATGGTTATTTCTCTTGTTATATATCGACAATATGTTCCACTTAATTTGGAATTATCGACGTCCCTAATAAATACACCGTAGCTTGTTGAGAGGCTCCTCTGCCACGGCACTCCTAAATAATTGTTACAATTCAAATTTAGAACAGCAAAAACTATACCCAAAGCACATAAAATATAGTTTCAAACGCTCAGGATGAGAACCTAATCTCATATTTGAATTATTATGCATAACAGGTGTATAAAGATGGCGGAATTATACGCTTTGACTTATCCAACGTGCTAGTACTATCGTCTATTTTTCTTATCAGACCTTAGTTTAATAAGTTTCCCTTGTTCTGTGTTTACTCTAAATCAATTCTTTGTTGTAAATTGTGTGATTTATAACAAATGACTATTTTTTGTTAGAGCTTTGTATTCGTGTCTATATTCGCATTCTTGATTGAGGTTTATAGTTTCCGTTGTGTGGTACTAGTGGTATGATGAGTCGAATAACATAATGAGAAATCAATAATTATTGGAAAACTGATTTAATGGTTATCAAGGCGAAAAGCCCCGCAGGATTTGCAGAGAAATATATTATCGAAAGTATTTGGAAAGGACGATTCCCTCCAGGTTCTATTCTCCCCGCCGAGCGAGAGCTATCTGAGCTAATAGGTGTTACTCGAACAACACTTCGAGAAGTGTTACAGCGCTTAGCTCGAGATGGATGGTTGACAATTCAACATGGTAAACCGACAAAAGTAAATCAATTTATGGAGACATCAGGTCTTCATATTTTGGATACACTGATGACATTAGATGCTGATAATGCGACCAGTATTGTCGAAGATCTTCTTTCAGCGAGAACGAATATTAGCCCAATTTTTATTAGTGCTGCATTTAAGCACAATCCTCAAGAAGCACAGCAAACGTTGGAACGAGTCTTAACGTCTTGTGATGCTCTATTGAGTGCTGATAGTTGGGATGATTTTGTAGAGCAATTTCCTTATGGCGAGAAGATTAGAGTAACGATTAAAGAAGATAGTGAATTATCGTCAGAGCAGAGAAATGATGATCTAATCGCAAAAACCTTTAATTACTACGACTATATGCTGTTCCAAAGGTTGGCTTTTAACTCTGGAAACCAAATTTACGGTCTGATATTTAATGGTGTTAAAAAGCTCTATGATCGAGTGGGTAGTTTTTACTTTTCTAACCCAACTGCTCGCGCTTTAGCACTAAATTTCTATCGCGATTTGCTGGCAATGAATCAGTCAGGTAATGGCAGTGAGTTACCTGTATTGATTAGACAGTATGGAAAAGACAGTGGTTTGATTTGGAACGAGATGAAGTTGGCGTTACCGACTAACTTCACCGAAGATGACTCCTAGTTAACCTTTGTTAGCGAATGATAATTTAGCGAAATAGTAATTTAGTGAATAATAAAGGGGCCGAGTTTGGCCCCTTTATTATTGAATAAAGCAATACCGTTATTCGGTGCCTCCTGCGTCGGCAAACCAGTTGGTGAGATGTGTTTTTAAGGTTTTTAATTCTTCTGGCCCAATAAGCGCGAGCCCAAGATCACGTGCACGGGAAATATCATTGTGTCTGAGAGGACGAAAACTCACTAACATTGCTCGTGCTTGTAGTCCACCTAAGAGGTCTCGTAGCGATTCAAGTTTGTACAATGTGTCATCGCCATCGTCTCTCATGCCTTTCGTTTTGCATTCAATGATATGAAGCTTGTTATTGACGACAGTAGCAACATCGAGCTCATTTTTGACTTCCTGTTCACCAAGTTGACGAAATACCTGAACGTTTAATGAGCGGTCTTGGATTGTTGGCATATCTTGTTGAATCTCACGCACGATCGAGTCGACCAAGGTTTCGAACCATTCACCATTGGAGAATCGTCTTGCATCTTCATTGGCAAAGGTGAGTATGCCATTGTCATACTGTGCGATTTCAGCATCAACTAAGTCATTAATTAATTGATTGAGTTCTTTATAGCCCTGTTGTTTCTCGCTTAATTCCACATCCAGTTTTTGTTCTTTTCGACAGGTGGTCGCTAAGTAGTTTAATGTTGCTAGCCCGGGGCCGAGTTCTAATGCATTGCTCGCCCAACGTTCACCTAATTGATACAACTTTTTGTCTAACTCTTCCGGTATTTTATGGTCGATAAATTCACACCGAGCGCCAAATATTGAGAGGTAGTCAGGAATCGTAATAAGATCCTGAAGCTGGCTATACCCTTTTTCGTCTGGATAGAGCCAGCACAAGCGGTCGGAATTGGGCTCAACGACAAAAATAGGGCATTCATAACTGCGAAAAACTTCGTACGCTGAGAGCAAACGGTGACGCAGGCCACAACTGGCGTTTAGTCTGACTTTTTCACCGCGATTTAAAACATCCTCCGCGAGTTGGGTGATTGCTTCTTTGATAGCGGAGATACGTGTCCCTGATGGGATAAGGTAAAACTCTGTCGTGATGTCTTTTTCTTCTAATACTTTCTGCAATCTAGTGTAAATCGGGTATTGTGACTGATCGCCTAATAATAAAAGGTGTTTGCCATTACTTCGTTCGTCGAGAAGAGGTGTCACTAAGCGAACTGGATCTTGATCAATAATGCCAACGTGAATGGCCATAACTATTCCTCATACTTGGCTTGCAATGAGTCGTATAAAAAGCGGCAAGCTCTTTAATCATATCGGGTTAACATCGATAAAAAACAAGTGAAGTTCTTAAAATGAGAGTTTATTGGTAAAAAATAGGGAGATTAAGGGAAAGTGGGTCGCCATTGTCTATTGTGAACTTATTGTCTTGATTTGACTCTGATATAAGGTAATGAACATTGTGAAGTGAACAGGACGAAAAGACGTGGGGTTTTAATTGAGATTTATGATGCGTTACAGCATACTTACGTATTATCAATCTCGACGATTTTATGGAGTCGAACATGGCCGAAGAAACCATTTTTAGTAAGATTATTAGACGTGAAATTCCAACTGATATTCTTTATCAAGACGAGTTAGTTACTGCATTTCGAGACATAAACCCGAGAGCACCAAGTCATATTTTAATTGTACCGAATAAATTTATTGCTACGGTTAACGATATCGAAGAAGTGGATGAGTTAGCGATGGGGCGAATGTTTACCGTGGCGAAGAAGCTCGCAATGGAGGAAGGGATTGCCGAAGATGGTTATCGTCTGATTATGAACTGTAACTCACATGGTGGTCAGGAAGTGTATCATATTCATATGCATTTATTAGGTGGGAAACCTCTCGGCCCATTATTAATGAACTGAAGGCTGACAGAGGGATAGTTCTGTCATTTTTGCTATGAAATCATTGCTAAGGTAAGACAAGTGAAGTTAATTAGCCGTATTGCATTGGTAATATTGAGTGCGCTCAGCTTGTCTGCTTGTAGCAATTTTTCGGCTGGAAATTTATTTAGTCACTATAGTGCACAGCATGTTGATCTTCATGATTATGTTAGCCAAGGTGATTATCAACAGGCGCAGCTAGCCGCGCAGGGCGATGTTGCTGGTGACATTTTAGATAACTTTGAACGTGGTCGAGTTGCTCTCTTGAATCAGGACAATCAGGCAAGTCGTAAATGGCTTGAGCAAAGTGATGCAGCGGTAACGGAGAAACAACAGAAAGCAATAGTCTCTCTTTCTGAGTCATCAAATAGTGTTAGTGGCTTAATTACCAATGATAACCTGACAGATTATGAGCCAGCAGATTACGAGTTAGGCTTTCTTCACCTATATTTGGCTTTGAATTATGTTGTTGATAATAACCTAGACGATGCATTGGTTGAATTTAGGCGTGCAAACCAGGTCCAAGAAACAGCCAAAGACATTCGTCAAGATAGATTCGAGAAAGAATCCACACAGCTTGATTCTCAAGGTATTCGGGCCAATGTTGGTAGCATTCTTGCTCAATATCCTACTTCGACAGAGTCTCTAGCAGCCGTACAAAATGGTTATCTATTTTTCGTATCAGGTTTGATGTACGAAGCCGATGGAAATGTAAACGATGCTTATATTGATTACAAACGGGGCTTAGCGCTTCAACCGAATAACCGGACTCTTATCGAGAGTGTTATACGTTGTGCAACTAAACTCTCTGCCTTCCAAGACCTCGATCTATTAATTGCGAAATATGGTCATGCTTCATCTCTAAATAAGGATCAAGCACGCGTTATTGTGGTTCAAGAACAAGGGGTGGTCAGTGCGCTTCGATCTTGGAAACAGAGTTTGCCAATATATACCGGTAAGGGGAGCATTTTATATTCTGTATCACTGCCTTTTTATCCCGATAGGTTGCGTGGTGCGTTTAGGTCTCCCATATTTAATGGTGAGGCTATTCAAGGTGACTTACTCACCGATGTAAATGAAATGGCGCAATATCAGCTTCATGAGCGAGTATCATCGACGTTGCTTCGACAAGTTGCACGAGTGGTGGTGAAGGAACAATTTCGTCAACAAATTAGCAAGGAAGACCCGTTGTCTGGCTTTTTGGTGAATATCTTTAACACCTTAACAGAGCAACCCGATACTCGAAGCTGGTTAACCTTACCTGCCGAAGTCTATAGTGCTACTCAAATAGTAGAGGTGGGAGAGGTGCAACTGGTTGTTGGTGGAAAAAAATATGAGATTCAGACCAAACCTCAAGGTACAACGCTAGTGTGGATTAGCCGACAAAGTGAAAATGCCGTTGTGTGGCATAAGCAGTTAGGAAATCTATGATGAAGAGATGGCTCTTAGTTCTAACGACCATGATAATCCTTGCAGGGTGCTCTAGCTCTCCTTCGGTTGGGTTATCGGTTGAAGGTAAGTTTCAGCAAGTTATCATGGATGACAGTCGAACAGCGGATACGATTAGTGTAGAAGGTGTTTCGTCAGCTGAAGAGAAGGGGCATTCGAAGGGCATCGTACGAGTGCGCAACAAAACCGCAGCGAACGTTGACATTCAATACCGCTTCCATTGGTATAATGAGCAAGGACTTGAAGTGAACTTAAGGCCTAGTGCTTGGAATAAACTAACCATTTTTGGTCGCGACATAATGTCATTATCAGAAGTATCACTTTCTCCTAAAGGGAAAGAATTTCGAGTTCAAATTCGCGAATATTCTCATTGAATAAAGCCAGTATTTAAGGATCGATCAGGATGAAAAAATTAGTAATTTGTCTTTTGGGGTTATCAACCGTTCTGAGTGGTTGTTCGACTGTCGTGAATTATGGTGACGCACAATCGGTTGAGACTACAACGGTAGAATTCGGCTCAACCGATTTGCAAACCATCGCCGCTGATATGGTTGATAGTATGATGATGGCCGGTTCAATTAGCGCCATTACTCGTGATAGTCGCCCAATTGTATTTGTTGATGGAATTAAGAATAAAACCAGTGAACATATTGATACCGAATCGATTACCGATACGATCAGCACTAAGTTATTGCAGTCTGGAAAGTTCCGTTTTGTCGATGCCTCACGCGTTGAATCAGTGCGTAAGCAATTGAATTTTCAAAATAATGATGAGCTGGTAAACAAAAGTAGTTCCATTCAATTTGGTAGAATGGCGGGCGCTGAATACATGCTTTATGGCAATCTATCTAGTATCGTAAAAAGTACGGACAGTCGTGAAGATGTCTATTACAAAATGACAATGCGATTAATGGATCTGAGTTCTGGGCTGATCGAGTGGGCGGATGAGAGTGAAATTCGCAAAGAACAGACTAAGTCGTTTCTAGGTTTTTAAATTCACTCTATCAGTTTGCCACTGAGTCGTTGATAAGAGGGGAAATTTTATGGCTCAACTGTCATGGGATGAAGCTTGTTTGCTAGACCCCTCACTGAATTCACTACGTTCATCGATTCAAACACCAGACTCAGTCCAAACTGTGTCTGGTCTAACGAACCTCAGTTGGAAACTTAATTTTAAGAGTAAAACAACACTATTATGGCGGCCTGTTAGTCACATGACGCGGTCGTTTAATATATCTCGCCAACAAGAGTTTCAAGTTCTTCAGTATTTAACAACCCAAACTCAAGGACAATCGGTCAATGCAATTTTGGTTAATTCGCACGGCCTCTTGGTTGAATGGCTAGACGGGAATGAGGTGTTGTCCGTTGACGACTCGTTACTTGTTGAATTGGTTGGCCGGCTTCATGACTTAGATGTGTCTCATCTTACGTTTGCACCCTTTCAATTTACCGCTCGAATCGAGCATTATTGGCGTCAACTTATTAAGTCACCCTATATGACGCCACAGCTGCGTCATCTTTATCAACAATTGCGATCTCCTCCAGCTCTATCACCCTTAGAAAATTGCTTATGTCACTTTGATGTGGGTGCACACAATATTATTCAAACGAAAAGTAGCTATCATCTTATTGATTGGGAGTATTCTTGTTTAGCTGATCCTAGAATTGAATTGGCAATGTTAGTCGAGCAATCAGACGGCGACGTGATTACATTGGTATCACAGTATTGTCAGTTAAGAGGTATTGATGATGTTGAAGGTTGGATTGATGGTGTGGAAGCGTGGCAGCCGAGAGTGCGATTTATCGCTCTACTTTGGTATTATATTGCTCATCAACATAAAGAAAGTGATGAATATTTGCTCAATTCACAGCGACTTCTTGAGTCATTGTGTCGAAGCGATCACTGTTTACTCCATGAAAACAATCAATAAAAATCTAATCACTTTAAAACCTTGTATTTCGTGGTAGATTAAACACTTGGTTGTATGAGGGACGTACTATGATTATATATTTACATGGGTTTGACTCGACGAGTCAGGGAAACCACGAGAAAGTTCTCCAACTTCAGTTTATTGATAAAGATGTTCGTTTTATAAATTACAGTACGCTTCATCCGAAACACGATATGCAGCACCTGCTAAAAGAGGTTCATAAGCTTTTACAGGAAACGAGTGATGAAAGTCCATTGATTTGTGGTGTAGGGTTAGGCGGATATTGGTCTGAGCGAATTGGTTTTCTGTCTGGAATCAAACAAGTGATTTTCAATCCAAATTTGCACCCAGAAGATAATATGGATGGAAAAATTGACCGCCCTGAAGAGTATGAAGATATTGCAACGAAATGCGTTTCAGAATATCGAAAAACAAATCGCCAACGCTGTCTAGCGATCTTATCTAAAGAAGATGAATTTTTGGATAATCAACGCTCTGCTGATGAACTTTCGGACTACTACGATATTATTTGGGACGAAACACAAACGCATAAATTCCAGAAAATTTCCCAGCACCTCCAAACTATTAAAGCATTTAAGTCATCTTAATATTTTCTCGAACATTGACGATTGCATCCTATAGTCAATGTTCGATTAATTTACCACTACTTCCGCTCGTATAAACCCTACCTCTGATAATGTTTTTTTCTCAATTTTGTTATTGCGTGCTCCAATTTGCTCGATATAATGTGCGCTACGAAATAAGTTGATTTACATCAATAAAAGAGCGAAATATTAATTCGCCCAATTTGATCTAAACCGCAATTCGATTGGTGAGTTTAGACCGTGCTTGAGACGACACTTGGCCCTACACATATATTGTTAACTAATTTCCGTTGTTCGACATTGTTCGGGCAGCGCTATTTTTGTACTTTTTGAGGATTATGTTGTGGAACGAATTATTGTTGTTGGCGGAGGCGCTGGTGGTTTAGAGCTAGCGACCAAGCTAGGTAGAAAATTAGGACGAAAAGGTAAAGCAGAAGTTACGCTGATCGATCGTAAATCAAGTCACTTATGGAAGCCTTTATTACACGAAGTCGCGACCGGATCTCTAGATGAAGGTGTCGATGCAATTAGTTACCGTGCCCACGCTAAGAACCACGGATTCAAGTTCCGTATGGGGAAGCTGGAAAATATTGATCGTGAAGGGAAATACATCACGTTAAGTGCGATGACCGACGACAAAGGTGAACAGGTCATGCCAACGCGACAGTTCCCGTATGACACATTAATAATGGCGATTGGTTCGACGTCTAATGATTTTAATACTCCAGGTGTACGAGAGAATTGTATTTTCCTAGATAGCCCAGAGCAAGCGCATCGCTTCCGTGAAGAGATGAACAATGAGTTCTTTAAGCTTCATTGGAAGCAATACAATGGAACCGTTGATATTGCAATTGTAGGAGCTGGGGCGACAGGTGTAGAGCTTAGCGCCGAGCTTCACAATGCGATCAAAGAGCTTAGAGCTTATGGATTTGATGATTTAGACTCAAGTAAGTTAAACGTTAACTTGATTGAAGCGGGTGAGCGTATTTTGCCAGCTTTACCACCTCGTATTTCCAGTGCCGCACATGCTGAATTGACTAAATTGGGTGTTACGGTTCGTACAACGACTATGATCACCAAAGCTGATGAAACAGGTTTGACAACCAAAGATGGTGAGAAAATCGACGCTACGATCATGGTATGGGCTGCGGGAATTAAAGCACCAGACTTTATTAAAGATATCGCAGGGTTAGAAACCAATCGAATTAACCAGTTAGTGGTTAAAGATACACTACAGACGACTCGAGATGATGATATTTTTGTGATTGGTGATTTGGCTCAGTGTACTCAAGCTGATGGTAAATTTGTGCCACCTCGCGCTCAAGCTGCGCACCAAATGGCCAGCTTAGCGTACAAAAATATCTTAGCTAGGCAAAATGGCAAAGAGCTGACGCCGTATGTGTATAAAGACCATGGTTCATTGGTTTCATTGAGTAACTTCTCTACAGTCGGCAGTCTGATGGGGAATTTGACTAAAGGCTCAATGATGGTTGAAGGGCGCATTGCTCGCATGGTGTACATTTCATTGTATCGTATGCATCAAATGGCACTTCATGGTGTCGTTAAAACAGGGCTAATGATGCTTGTTGGACGAATTAACCGCGTACTACGTCCTAACTTAAAGCTTCATTAATAACTTTTGGATAATAAAAAACGCTTCCATTTAGGGAGCGTTTTTTTATGTACGCAGCGCTTTCTTTAGGTAAGTTACTCTACTTTTCGAACCTGAATTACCATACCCATCAATGGATGGTCGAAGTAGTGGATTTCTTCACTTTTCATTTTCCGTTTTTGGTTGAGTCGGTAGGTTTTTAAAAACGGCTCTGATTCAAAGTTGTCTTGAAGGGAATCGATTCCATCGAGCGCGATTTCATCTGTATCGACATTCGCTATGTCCACACTCTGAACATCGATACTGGTTATGTCGGTACTCACTGTACCTATATTCAAATCAATACCTTCATCGATGTCCGGTACTGGCATGTCGAGGTCAGACTCTTCCAATTCCACCTTACGCATGGCTGGCGCTCGCAAATCAAATTCAGCATTGGCAAATAAATAATGTTGGACATAGATTTGCAAATTGCCTTCAAACTCTAAAAGAGAGTCTGTTGAGGGTAATTCGGTCAATGCAATTTCGCTTCCGTCTGGGTTATATAGTGATGCATAGTTTTTACCCGCTGAGAAATGGAATATTGGAGCACGTGATGCCCCTCTGTCTCCCTGACGCCAAGCTGTGTGGAGTAATACTTGGAACTCTTGCTGATTATCTAAGCGCTGTTTCGCAGAGCTAAGTTGATACATTGAACGTGGCAGAAGACTCACTCCATGCGAACTTTTGAAGCTGGATGATTGCAGGCTACCACTGTTGCTGTATGAGATCGGTTCAACAGAATCAGGCCATGACTCCCCAGTTGTTTCTGCATTTACGTTACGTTTAAAAATGATAACTTCAACGTCAAACTGCCTAGCCCATGTTGGCATTGCAATCACTAACATCAGCAGTGAAACCAGTATTTTCATTTTAACTCCATCTCAATGTAAATTATTTATTATGACGCTTGTCGGCTTGTCACAGAATGTTATGTCGTACTTGGTAGACGATTTTGTTCAAATTCATTCAACATACTATTTACGAATTGAATTCGTTCGCGTCGATCGGTTAACGGTATGGTGAACTTGAATTTAGTTGGTCCTTCCATCGAAAACTGTTTCGGCTGACTTTGCAATAGTTTAACTAAAAATGCAGGGTTAATGTCAGCATTAGTTGTGAACTCAATGTGCCCACCACGATCATGTGCTTCTATTTTCTTAATCTTAAGACGATTTGCGCTAATTTTGATCCGAGCAACCTCCAATAGATTCAGAGCCGGATCGGGTATTTTGCCAAAGCGATCGATTAGCTCCACTTTCAATTCGCCGACATCATCATAATCGGATACGCTTGCAATCTGTTTATAGAGTGATAATCGAGTATTTATATCGGGAATATACTCTTCTGGAATTAGTGCAGGAATACGCAGTTCAACTTCCGTCTGTTCTCTTAAAAGATCGTCAAGAGATGGCTCTTTGCCAGATTTTAACGCTTCTACTGCTTGCTCTAGCATTTCCATATAGAGCGTAAAACCAAGAGACTGAATTTGTCCACTTTGCTCGTCACCTAGTAATTCGCCGGCTCCACGTATTTCTAAGTCGTGCGTTGCGAGGGTAAAGCCCGCTCCGAGATCTTCTAGTGATGCCAATGCTTCAAGACGCTTAACCGCATCTTTGGTTATTGCTTTAGGTGGTGGCGTCATTAAATAGGCATAAGCCTGATGATGAGAGCGACCAACACGGCCTCGCAACTGATGCAGTTGAGCTAAACCAAACTTATCCGCACGATTGATGATGATGGTGTTGGCGGTTGGGATATCGATACCGGTTTCTATAATCGTAGTACAGACCAATAAGTTGAAACGCTGGTGAGAGAAGTCATTCATGATGCGCTCGAGTTCTCTCTCTCGCATTTGGCCATGTGCAACAACCACTCGCGCTTCAGGAATTAACTTTTCTAAGTCGGAAGCGACTTTCTCGATTGTCTCGACTTGGTTGTGCAAATAATACACTTGCCCGCCACGCATGATTTCACGTAATACTGCTTCGCGGGTTGCAGCATCATCTTGTTGGCGAATAAATGTTTTAACGGATAAGCGTCGTGCAGGTGGTGTGGCGATAATCGACAGATCACGCATTCCACTCATTGCCATATTTAAGGTACGAGGAATTGGAGTTGCTGTCAGCGTAAGGATGTCTAAATTGGCACGCATGGCTTTGACTTTCTCTTTTTGTCGTACACCAAAGCGATGCTCTTCATCAACGATAAGCAAACCTAAGTCGCGATATTGAATATCACTGGATAGCAGCTTATGCGTTCCAACTAAGATATCGACTTTGCCTTCAGCAACATCTTGAATGATGGCCTTTTGCTCTTTGGCGGTTTTAAAGCGAGAGAGTACTTCGACTCGTATCGGCAAATTGGCAAAACGGTCACGGAAATTCTCAAAATGTTGCTGTGCTAGTAGTGTGGTTGGCACCAATACCGATACTTGCTTACCGTTATCTGTTGCGACAAATGCTGCGCGCATTGCTACTTCAGTTTTACCGAAACCGACATCGCCACACACCAAGCGATCCATCGCTTTGTTTTGGCACATATCGGAAAGTACCGCATTAATGGCCATTGCTTGATCGTCCGTTTCTTCAAATGGAAAGGTCGATTTAAAGCTCGCGTATTGTTCTCGATCTAGTTTAAACACAAAACCGGGTTTTAGTTCTCGTTTAGCATACACATCCAGCAGTTCTGCAGCCACATCGCGGACTTTTTCTGCCGCTTTACGTCGAGTTTTCCCCCACGATTCACTACCCAGTTTATTCAGCGGCGCATTCTCTTCAGCACCGCCGGAGTATCGGCTAATAAGATTGAGAGAGGCTACAGGGACGTAGAGTTTCGACTCATTGAGATATTCCAACGTCACGTACTCAGTCGCAATACCGCCGGCTTCGATGATCTGGAGCCCCAGATAGCGACCAACACCATGGTCGATATGAACGACGGGTTGCCCTGGTTTTAATTCTGTTAGGTTACGAAAAACCGCATCGGCATTGACGGTTTTTTTCTCTTTCTTGCGTCGCTGTGCAACACGGTCGCCCAAAATATCGCTTTCACAAATTAGTGCAGTGTTAGCATCGTTGAACAAACACCCATGTTCAGCGGAGCCAATGATAAGCGTGTGAACATCATTGGCTTGAAACGCATCATCAAACGAGGCATGACTGACAGGGCGGAGCTTTATCGGTTTCAGAAGTTCAAGCAAGGCTTCACGTCGACCTTCCGATTCTACCGAGAAAATGATTTTCCCCTGATGTTGCTCGCAGAATTGACGCAAAGCACCGAGTGGTTCTTTGTGATTATGTTGCGCTTTGAGTTCGGGAAGCGCTGATACGTCAGCATTAATTCGACCTGCTTGTTTATCGATCAGAACATCAGAGAGTATTGTTTGACGGTAATTCTTAAAATATTTGAATAACTCATCGTCTTTGAGCCATAGCGTTTTAGGTTCTAACAGTGGACGTAATGGGTCGACTTTTCGTTGATCGTAGCGAAACTCGACGTCCTTTAGAAAATGCTCGACAGCGGGTTGAATATCTCCCAATACTAATAATTGAGTTTCATTAGGCAAGTAATCGAAAAGTGTTTCTGTTTCTTCGAAGAACAGCGGTTGCCAATATTCGATACCGGCTGGCCACGTACCTTTAGAGACTTGCATGTACACAGATTCAGGCTCGCGGCGAGTTTCAAACTGTTGACGCCAACGATTTCGAAAACCTTCTATTGCCGCTTCTGTGGTTGGAAACTCGTGAGCGGGGAGTAGGCGTATTTCGCTTACTTCATCAATGGAACGTTGGTTTTCAGGGTCAAAAGTTCGAATTGAATCAATATCGTCATCGAGAAAGTCAATTCGGTAAGGTGAATCACTGCCCATTGGGAATAGATCGAGAATTGAGCCTCGGCTAGCGTATTCTCCGGGACCAAACACCTGATCGGTATGGCGATATCCTGACTCTTCGAGTTGAGCGCGCATTTTTGTCATTGAAAACTCATCACCCACACTGACAAGCAAGGTATGTTGCAGTAAAAAACTGCGAGGTGACTGGCGTTGCAATAATGTGCTTATCGGCGCAATAGTAATGCCTTGTCGTTGCGTTGGTAATTGATACAAACGCAAAATTCGCTCGGAAATAATTTCTTGATGAGGCGAGAAACTATCATAGGGTAAGGTTTCCCAGTCAGGAAACAAGGTGACTGGGTAACGACAAAACTGTTCTATCTCATGTTGAAGTTTGATCGCACTCTGTGGATCGGGTGTCACGAGAAGTGTATGAGAAGAGTGCTGGTTAGCGAATTGAGCTGCTGAATACGCAAGGCTCGCGCCAGTCAGGTTACCCAGAGCCTTTTTGTCGCCGGCTTTGGTTGGTAGTGTAATTGGAAGCAGTGGCTGATTTTTCATTGATGATTTACTTTGAATCTCGTTCTAATGAGCGCTGGCGCAGAAGTTTTTGTTGCTGGAAGAGCGCAGCTTTGATTATTAGGTCTTGGTCAAGATCTCGAATTAAGACATATTTTACCGTTATTACATAACCTTGGTCAGTCGTTTCACACTCGGTAACTTCACCGTAGCAATATATTGCAGCGGCTGGGTTTTCGAGAAACATTTTGGCCCGCAAAATAGTATGTGCGTCGAGTGGGTTGCGTGAATAATAACTGAATTGGCTTGCGCCGAATGAGCGAGTCTTAGTGCGATACTGTTGGTCGTCTTGTTGAGCTAACATGTAGGTGAGAAGCAGGTTGAGCTTACTGTTCTGAGTATCCAATAACTGAATAACGTGGCGAAAATCACTGTTACGTAGTTCGGTTTTCGCTGATTCATTCAGATGGTCTAATTGACTAAATTCATTTGCGACAATAAAGGGAGCAGGAATTTCTGCTTCGAAAAGAATGGCATCAGGCAAGCTGAAATCACTCGCCATCGGTTCAACATTGACGGCAATAGCGTGGTGAACGGTAAAGTATTCTTGTTCGATCATGATGGGTTCCTTTATATATCGGAATATTGATTATCGTCATCGCTAGCAACATATCAAGGTATTGCTTCTTATTTAGGTGAATTAACAGCGTTTTAGCAAATAAGGACTACAACCCTTGCGCGTTTGTCGTTAAAGTACAGCCAATTGATTTATCTTGGTTTGGTGTATGTTTCATCCGATTTCTATTTTTATTGGTCTTAGATATCTGCGCGGACGCTCTGGAGATCGATTCAGCCGTTTCGTCTCCTATATGTCAACAGCAGGAATCACTATTGGCGTTATGTCTCTAGTGACCGTGTTATCGGTGATGAATGGTTTTGAGTCTCAGCTTAAATCTCGAATTTTGGGGGTTCTTCCTCAAGCGGTAGTCAGTCAAGTAGATAATAAAACCGCGATTGCGATATTACCAAGTTTTATTGAACACTTGCCAAATAGCCAGCCGGCTCAACCATTGGTTCGGAGTGAGGCCATCGTACAAAGCCCAACGGGACTAGGCGCTGGTATGCTATTGGGCGTCATTCCTTCAAATGATGAGCCTGTCGCACAATATATTGTCGCCGGTAATTATGCGGCACTGTCATCTCAGAAATACCAAATTCTATTGGGTCACCGTTTGGCGCATACTCTTAATGTGACGGTCGGCGATAAGGTTCGCGTGATGGTGACTGAAGCCAGCGTAGTGACGCCTTTGGGGCGTGTTCCAAGCCAACGAAACTTTACGGTTGCTGGATTGTTTAACACAGGCTCAGATGTTGATGCGCAATTGATGATTACAAATATAGAAGATGCGCAAAAGCTGCTCCGGTATCGCTCCGAACAGATTTCAGGATGGCGTTTGTTTTTTGCAGACCCTTTCGATGTAGCCGAATTATCGAAGAGTGAGCGGATTCCTTCTGATTGGGCTTGGCATGATTGGCGTGAACAGCGTGGTGAGCTATTTCAAGCAGTTCGTATGGAAAAAAACATGATGGGCTTAATGTTAAGTCTCATTGTCGCGATTGCTGCATTTAATATTATCTCTGCGTTGATCATGGTTGTGATGGAAAAACAAGCGGAAGTGGCGATTTTAAAAACACAGGGTTTGTCGAATTACTCAACCATGATGGTATTTGTGGTGCAAGGAGCAAGTAGTGGCGTTCTTGGTGCACTTGTTGGTGGTGGGGTTGGCGTTATTCTCGCGAGTAATTTAAATGCGCTTTTAGCCTTGTTAGGTGTAAACGTGGTCGCGACCGGTGGAGAACTGCCTGTGGTCATCTCTCTATCGCAAATCGTGGCAGTGGTGTTCTTTACCGTGTTATTGAGTATTGTATCGACCCTTTATCCATCTTGGCGCGCCGCGTCCGTTAAACCTGCTGAGGCTTTAAGATATGAATAACCTTCTTACATGTCGGAACATCACTAAGATTTACCAAGATGGTGATGTCGCAACACCGGTTTTACAAGGCGTAAACTTCTCACTAGAACAAGGAGAGTTAGCGGCCATTGTCGGGGCATCAGGTTCTGGAAAAAGTACGCTATTGCATGTGCTCGGTGCATTAGACACGCCAACTTATGGTGACGTGGAAGTATTAGGGCAGTCATTGGCCGATTTAAGTCAGAATCAACAAGCTAAGTTTCGTAATCAAAATGTCGGCTTTATTTATCAGTTTCACCATTTGTTAGCAGACTTTACTGCATTGGAAAATGTTGCGATGCCACTTTTAATCGGCGGGATGAAAGTCAGTCAAGCTCAGGCAGAGGCAAAACAGATACTAGATCGAGTGGGCTTATCACATCGTGATGCTCATAGACCGAGTGAGCTCTCAGGTGGAGAACGTCAACGTGTTGCGATTGCACGCGCTTTGATTAATCGTCCTGCGTTAGTGTTGGCAGATGAACCTACGGGTAATTTAGATCACACTACTGCGCTCTCCATTTATGATTTGATGTGTGAGCTAAATCATGAATCACAGACTGCTTTTTTGGTGGTAACTCATGATCGCGACTTGGCAATCAAAATGGGACGTCAATTCTCTATGAAAGATGGGATGCTGGTTTAATTATGGGATCGTTATCGCTTTGGATTGGTCAACGTTTTAGTCGTTCAAAGAAACGCAATAAACTGGTGTCGTTTATCTCGGTATCGTCGACATTAGGGATCGCGTTTGGTGTTGCTGTGATCATTGTGGGATTGTCTGCAATGAATGGCTTTGAACAGGAGCTACAAAAGCGAGTATTGTCAGTTATCCCTCATGGAGAATTTGAAGCGGTCGATGACCCGATTACAAATTGGTCATCCATTCAAACTCAATTAGCTTCGGAACCTCATATTGAGGCTGCGGCGCCTTATGTTCGATTTACTGGGCTTGCAGAAAAAGGCGCGAAACTCAAAGCCGTGGTGGTGCGAGGCGTCGATTTAACCCAAGAGCAGAGAGTCTCTGATTTGTTCTCGTTTATTGATGAAGGCACTCTGTCTGATGTTACTCCAGGTCAAAATGAAATTATTCTTGGTAAAGGGTTAGCGCGTTATTTAGGCGTTGAGAAAGGAGAATATCTCACCTTATTAGTTCCGCCAGACAATAAGGAGAAGTCACTAAAGTCACCCCAGAGAATTCGGCTTAAAGTGACGGCACTTTTTACACTGAACGGACAGATAGATCACAATATGGCGATTATACCTCTCACCGATGCTCAGCATTATCTTCGATTAGGAGAGAGTGTTCATGGCATGTCGGTTCGAGTTGATGATGTCTTTAATGCGTTAAATATCGTTCGAGAATCGGGAAACAAGCTCAATGTTTTTGTGTACTTGCGAAGCTGGGAAAATCAATACGGCTATTTGTATCGAGATATTCAATTGGTGAGAATTATACTGTATTTGGTCATGGTTCTGGTTATCGGTGTGGCAAGTTTTAATATCGTCTCAACGTTAATGATGGCCGTTAAAGATCGATCTTCGGATATCGCTATACTTCGAACCATGGGCGCAAGTGACGGCATGATTAAGCGAATTTTTGTGTGGCAAGGTGTATGGTCTGGTGTGACTGGCAGTGTGTTGGGAACAGCCTTTGGGGTTGCCTTAGCAGTCAATTTAACTCGGATTATTCGCGGTGTTGAACAGTTGACTGGGTATACGTTTTTATCTGGTGATATCTATTTTGTCGATTTTTTGCCATCAAAAGTCGAGTTGGTTGATGTGGCCGTGGTTTCTGTTACCGCGATTCTACTTAGTTTATTTGCGACCTGGTACCCAGCCAAGCGAGCAAGTGCGCTGCAACCTGCCGCTGTATTGTCAGCTAAATAAGTCAGCTAAATAATCCAATTTCTCGTACAACCTCTCTATTTGGTCTGAAATAGAAATAACAATGGGCGCACTTTGTGCGCCCATTGTCGTATAACGAATCTATCATTCTGTTTCAAGCGTGGTTTTCATTTACCTTGAACGACGCTTCTGCCAACTGCGAACCACTGAATATCGCCATAGCCAATGAATTGAAAAGTACCCAACAAGAGCACTGATTAAGCCACACAATATGCAGCCAATGATAAGTGGGGGGCCAATGGTCAGCATCTGATGAGATATAAATTCCCAGTTAGCTTCAAAGTGAATATGCAGTGGAGGTTTGTGCATGACCCAACTGCCTACTTTATACGCCCCATAAAACATTACGGGCATGGTGACAGGATTACTTATCCACACTAATGCGATGGAGAGTGGCAGGTTAACACCAATAGCTATGGCTGTACCTGCAGCGAACAACATCTGTGTAGGCAGTGGAATGAACGCAATAAAAAGCCCGACAGCAAAAGCACCCGCAGCAGAACGTCGGTTTAAGCACCATAAATTGGGGTTATAAAGCACGCTACCAAACACGCTCAAAACCTTCTGGCGTTGAATCGCCTCTCGGTTTGGCATGTAGCGTTTAATCCACTTTTTAGGCATAACTACTATGATTCTCTTAATGAACTACTGGCAACTGGGTTCGTTTTGCCTAATCCTAATTTCGTTACCATATTGGCCTATGGTTCCTGAGTTATTCTGGTGTGGTTTGTTTGTCATTTACTACTTAATTTTATTTAAAAGGCAGTCTTATCAAGTCATTAAGTATAGCTTGGGTATATCAATGGGACTGCTTTGGGGCGTGATGTTTGCAAACATAACACTAGAACAATCTGAAACGCTCTATAAATCTGATACGAATACTAGCATAAAGATCAGGGCTGAAAGTGATTTTGCACAAAATAATTTTGGTTTTAGTGGTCGAGTTCAAATCACTTCAGTTAATGGGCAAGCCCTCGAATGGTATCGTCAACCACGAGTTCAATTATATAGCCCTATAATGTTACAGCATGGTGATGAAGGGCAATTTGACGCTAGGATAAAGCCCATTTTTGGCTTATTGAATGAAGCGGGCAGTGACAGCGAACGCTATTATTTTGGTCAAGCAATTCTTGGTAAGGCGTATGTTGATAAGCGTATACCTTATTACATCATCGAGCATATGTCGTGGCGGAAACAATTTAAACAACTGGTTAGCCTACGTGTTGAGCCACTGGCTCATTCAGCCATAATCTTGGCGTTATCATTTGCCGATCGCTCCGGTATCGATAGTCAACAATGGGCGTGGTTGAAATCGAGTGGCTTGTCTCATCTTGTCGCGATTTCAGGGCTCCATATTAGTATTGCATTTGGACTTGGCTATGGTGTCATACTTATGCTGTCACGTGTGATTCAGCGAGGCTATTGGGCAGCTTTGCCAGCGGGTGTCATGTTAGCGACGAGCTATAGTTGGTTGGCGGATTTCACTTTGCCTACTCAGCGAGCGCTGACGATGTTGTTTATCTATGTCGTGATTTCAAAACTGTCTGTGCAGTTAAGTTACGTTCAAAAAATGCTTTGGGTACTTACCATCGTACTTCTTGTGAACCCTCTGGCGACAGTGAACAGCAGTTTTTGGCTTTCATTTTGCGCCGTATCAGCTGTGATTTATGTCATGACCGCTACTACTCATACTCATGGGTTGAAAGCATGGGTAAAAGGGCATTTATGGGTATCGCTAGCGATGTTGCCACTCAGTGCGATTATGTTTGGCGGGATCAGTGTTGTTTCGCCATTCTACAATATGGTGTTTATTCCTTGGTTTAGTGTCGTTGTTGTTCCACTGTTATTTTTGGCACTCCTAGTTACGGGACTAGGCGTGCTTGGGGACCATCTGGTATGGACGCTAGTTGATTATTCTCTCGCACCACTGAGTTATCTTTTACCGTATTCCAATAATGCCTGGCTTGCTTTGTCTCAGAATGAGGTTTGGTTAGTGAGTTGTAGCGTATTTGTACTAGCGCTCAGACCAATATTAGGTGGTCAGTGGCTGATGCTTGTCCTACTCATCTTTTCGTCAGAATTTTATCGCCAAAGCCGACACGACTGGCGAATCGATTTGCTGGATGTGGGGCAGGGATTAGCAGTACTTATTGAACAAGATGGGCATTATCTACTTTATGATACGGGGTCTGGATGGAATGACAGTAGCATGGTGGATTTAGTGATAACGCCCGTCTTAGAGAAGCGTGGTGTTGATCAGTTAGATATTTTGGTGCTGAGTCATCTCGATAATGATCATGCTGGTGGTCGTTGGCAAGTCGAACAACGTTGGCGTCCTAGACGGCGTATTGCGTCTGCAAATCTCGCTGGCTATTCAACTTGCATTCAGGGGCAGAAATGGCAGTGGCAACGACTGGACATTGAAGTCCTGTGGCCGCCAAAAACGCCAATGAATTCGAGAAATGAATTCTCATGCGTATTAAAAATATCAGGCCAAAATGGCATCCACTCTGTCCTATTGACCGGAGATATTGGCGTGATGTCTGAATGGTTATTGGTGAAGCAGCTTGATGATGCTCAATGGGATTTGATGAGTGATATCATTGTAGTTCCACATCATGGCAGTGCGACTTCGTCATCATCTCAATTCATCCAAATGGTCCAACCTTCACTTGCTCTTGCAGGGTTAGCCAAAGGGAATCGTTGGAATTTTCCAAATTCTAAAGTAAAACAGCGATATACCGAGTCTGGTGCTCGTTGGTTAGACAGTGGGGATGCTGGGCAAGTGAGTGTAAGGTTTAACAAAGATGATTTTGTTGTTAGGTATCAAAGAAGTCGAGATTCCGTGTTCCACTATCAGTCGTGGTATAGGCAGATGCTACGTAAACAGGTAGAATGACCTCGTTAATTCTTAATAAAATTCAATTGGTTTTGTATGTCACTCGATAAAGATGAAGCAACATGGGTAACCTTTAAGCGTCTTTGGACCTATATCCGCGATTATAAAATTGGACTCATTGTCGCAAGCATTGCGCTTGTTCTCAACGCAGTTACCGATACCTACATGATTTCATTACTTAAACCACTATTAGATGAAGGGTTTGGTACGGTAGAATCTGATTTTCTCACTACCCTTCCATTTATTGTTTTTGGTGTCATGTTGCTCCGCAGCGTAAGTGGTTTTGTGTCGACTTATTGTTTGAGTTGGGTATCAGGGAATGTCGTCATGACGATGCGTCGAATGGTATTTAACCAATTTATGCACATGCCAGTCAGTTATTTAGACCAACAATCTGCTGGTAAGTTATTATCTCGAATTACTTACGATTCTGAGCAAGTCGCCACCGCTACAAGCCGTGCGTTAGTCAATATGGTGAGAGAGTCAGCCAGTATTATTGGCCTACTTGTACTGATGTTCTGGAATAGCTGGCAATTGTCTTTGGTGCTTGTTGTGATAGTGCCGCTTGTGGCTTGGTCAGTGTCTTTCGTTTCAAAGCGTTTTCGCCGTATTTCAAAGAATATGCAAAATACGATGGGAGAAGTAACGTCTTCTGCTGAACAGATGCTTAAGGGCCATAAAGTCGTGTTGAGTTATGGTGGACACGATGTTGAGCGTGAACGGTTCGACAAAATTAGTAATCAAATGCGTCAGCAGTCGATGAAATTAGCTACAGCTCAAGCCATCGCTAACCCAGTGATTCAAATGATTGCATCTATCGCTTTACTGGTTGTCTTATTTTTAGCGAGTATGGAGGAATTCAGAGCAAATTTGACTCCAGGGACATTCACCGTCGTTTTTTCTGCAATGTTTGCACTACGTAAGCCAATCAACTCGTTGACCAACGTCATGGCCCCTTTTCAACGAGGAATGGCAGCGAGCCAAACTTTGTTTAGTATTATTGATTCTGACCGCGAAAAAGATGAAGGTGATCATGACGTAAAACGTGTCTCTGGTGATATCGAAGTCAATGACGTGACGTTTACTTACGAAGGTAAAGAAGAAGCGGCACTTTCATCACTTTCCTTTACTTTACCTAAGGGAAAAACCTTGGCGTTGGTTGGACGATCAGGTTCGGGAAAAAGTACGATTGCTAACCTTATGACACGTTTTTATAACGTTGACTCTGGACAAATTTTGTTGGATGGCACTGATATTCGCGATTATAAATTGGCCAACCTAAGATCTCAATTTGCGATTGTGTCGCAAAATGTCCACCTGTTTAACGATACGATTGCGAATAATATTGCTTACGCAGCAACGGAAAAATACAGCCGAGAAGATATCGAATCCGCAGCTCGACAAGCACACTGTATGGAGTTTGTGAGTGAACTTCCAGACGGCTTGGATACCATTATCGGTGAAAATGGTGCTTCATTGTCCGGTGGTCAGCGTCAACGTTTGGCGATTGCCAGAGCCTTGTTGCGTGATACTCCAGTATTGATTCTCGATGAAGCCACGTCAGCCCTTGATACTGAATCTGAAAGAGCGATTCAAGCTGCGCTAAATACATTGCAACAAGATAAAACCGTATTGGTGATCGCCCATCGCCTATCAACCATTGAAGATGCTGATGAGATTTTGGTGATTGATCAAGGAAACGTAATTGAGCGTGGGAATCATAAATCATTGATTGATCAAGGTGGAGCATATGCTCAACTTCATCGCGTCCAAGTCAGTGAGTAATCGTTGTGATCGATAAACTGTGGTTCTCTAACCATTGGCTTTCGCATTTACTGTGGCCTCTATTGTGGCCGCTCAGCCTTGTATTTAAGTGGGTGAGTACAAAACGAAAAGCGGCCTTTGTTAACGGCTCGCGAGAAAGTTATCGTGCACCCATTGCTATCGTTGTCGTTGGTAACGTTACGGCTGGTGGAAATGGCAAAACACCAATTGTCATTTGGTTGGTTGAGCAACTGCAAGCACTGGGGCATAAACCTGGTGTCGTTTCTCGTGGCTATGGTGGCAAGTCTAATGATTACCCTTTGATCGTTGATGATGATAGGGAAGCCTCCCAATGTGGTGATGAACCGAAACTAATCCAACAGAGAACGGGAGCACTGGTTGCTGTGAGTCCTGTCCGAAGTGATGCCGTAAAAGCGCTCTTATCTCAAGGTGTTGATGTCATTATTGCTGATGATGGTTTGCAGCATTATGCGTTACAGCGTGATGTTGAAATTATTGTGGTTGACGGCGTGCGACGCTTTGGAAACGAGAAATTAATACCGCTGGGACCGCTACGCGAGCCCGTTAGTCGATGTGATGATGTCGACTTTGTGATTAATAATGGTGGAAAGGTGCAGGGCTGTGAGATGCCCATGACATTACAGCCTAATCTTGCAAAAAACTTAGTCACAGGTGAAACCAAATCGGTTTCTCAATTAGGTTCGCTTGTCGCATTCGCGGGTATTGGTCATCCACCTCGATTTTTCAGAACATTAATAGATTTAGGTGCTGAGTTAAGTTTAACCAAAGGGTTTAGTGATCATAAGACATTTGACCCACAGGAACTTGAACAACTGAGCCAAGCTGGAGACAACTTGATTATGACAGAGAAAGATGCGGTTAAGTGTCGCTCATATGCTCAAGATAATTGGTGGTATTTACCGGTCTCAGCTCAATTTGATAGAAACGATCAAAAAATTATAATTCAACGTATTCAAGAGGTTATTGAACAATATGGATCATCGTCTGCTTGAGATTGTGGCATGCCCAATTTGTAAAGGGAAATTGGTTTTTGATAAAGAAAATCAAGAGCTTATATGTAAGTTAGATAGGCTTGCTTATCCAATTAAAGAAGGGATTCCTGTTTTAATTGAGGCAGAAGCAAGAGTTATGGAAATGGATGAAAGGCGCTAATCTGATGTCATTTACTGTCGTTATCCCAGCTCGCTATCAATCGAGCCGCTTGCCCGGAAAGCCGTTAGCAGGTATTGCTGGAAAACCGATGATTCAGTGGGTTTATGAGCAATCAGTGAAATCAGGGGCTTCGCTAGTCGTTGTGGCTACTGACGATCAACGTATTGCCGATGCTGTAGAGCAATTTGGTGGTACCGTTTGTATGACAGCGAATACTCATGAGTCGGGTACAGAGCGTTTAGCCGAAGTGGTGCAAAAATTGGGTATTGCCGACGATCATATCATTGTGAACGTTCAAGGTGATGAGCCTCTTATTCCACCATCTGTAATTACTCAAGTCGCTAATAACTTGTCAAACTCTATCGCGCCGATGGCGACATTAGCGGTGGAAATTGAAGATGAAGACGAAGCATTTAACCCGAATGCGGTCAAAGTACTGACGGATAAAGAGGGTTACGCGTTGTATTTTAGCCGTGCGACTATTCCTTGGGATCGCGATGGGTTTGCGCAAAGTAAGACATTACGGTACCCATTACGCAGACATATTGGCATTTATGCATACCGTGCAGGTTTTATTAATACGTATATTCATTGGCAGCCTAGTGAACTGGAGAAAATAGAAAGTTTAGAGCAGCTTCGTGTGCTTTGGTATGGTGAAAAAATCCATGTTGCGGTAGCCAACGAAACACCACCTCCAGGCGTAGATACTGCTGAAGACTTAGAACTGGTTCGACAAACCGTCATCGAAAATCAATCGTAAAAAAATCGGATAGTGAGAAAAACACTATCCGATATTTTGCGTACTAAGCTTTCACTACACCGCTATTATCGATGCTTATTTTTTACTTGGACAAATGGATAAAACTTCATGTCGTCCTGAGTCTTTGAGCTCCTCGAGTACAACGTCAAACCCCCATAATCGATGTAAATGTTTCATCACTTCATGATAGCTTGGATCTAGGGGAACGCGGTTTTGCGGGACAAATTGTAGAGTGAGTGAACGATCTCCACGTACATTAACGTTGTAAACTTGTATATTAGGCTCAAGGTTACTTAGGTTGTACTGAGAGGCCAGTTTTTCTCGAATTTGTCGATAGCCAATATCATCATGAATCGCACTGACTTCAATATGGTTCTTACGGTCATCGTCGCTGATAGCAAATAACTTAAATTCACGAATCAGTTTTGGGGATAAATATTGGCTTATAAAGCTTTCATCTTTGAAATTCTCCATCGCAAAATGAACCGAATCTAACCAATCGCTACCCGCTAAGTCTGGAAACCACTCTTTGTCTTCTTCGGTCGGTTCTTCACAAATTCGTTTTATGTCACAAAACATCGCAAACCCGAGCGCGTAGGGGTTAATCCCACTGTAGAACTGACTGTTATATGCAGGTTGAGCAACAACACTAGTATGACTATGTAGAAACTCGAGTATAAATCGTTCTGATACGAGACCTTCATCGTAGAGCTGGTTTAAGATCGTGTAGTGCCAGAATGTTGCCCACCCTTCATTCATCACTTGAGTTTGTTTTTGTGGGTAGAAATATTGACTTACTTTGCGAACAATTCGAACTAATTCTCGTTGCCATGGTTCTAGCAGAGGCGCGTTTTTCTCTACAAAGTAAAGAATGTTCTCCTCAGGCTCTGGCGGGAATCGATGTAGCTCATCTTGCTCTTCGTTGGTCTCTTTAGGAAGCGTTCTCCACAATTCATTGACTTGAGATTGAAGGTAAGCCTCTCGTTCTTCTTGGCGTATTTTTTCCTCGGCAATAGAAATTTTCTCAGGGCGTTTATAGCGATCTACCCCATAATTCATTAAAGCGTGACATGAATCTAATATTGCTTCTACATTGTCAATACCATACTTTTCCTCGCATTCAGAGATGTAGTTTTTGGCAAAAAGCAGGTAGTCAATAATGGAGCTAGCATCGGTCCAAGTCCGAAAAAGATAATTTCCTTTAAAAAATGAATTGTGGCCATAACAAGCATGAGCGATCACCAGTGCTTGCATTGTTATGGTATTTTCTTCCATTAAGTAAGCGATACATGGGTCAGAATTGATGACAATTTCATACGCCAAGCCCATCTGGCCATGTTTATAATTTTGTTCCGTTTGAATAAATTTTTTACCAAACGACCAGTGGTGGTAATTTATTGGCATACCAACGCTGGAATAGGCATCCATCATCTGCTCTGAGGTGATAATTTCAATCTGATTTTGGTAGGTATCAAGGCGAAAGTTTTCAGCAACTCTCTTAATTTCTGTATGGTAGCGTTCTAGTAATTCGAACGTCCAATCGGGTCCATCGGGCAACCGCTTATCGTTTATTGGCGCTTTTGATTTTGATTTGGTTGTCATAGGAACACCTCCCTAAGCCGTCTCTTTTTGGAATAATTCCCGAAAAACGGGGAAAATATCATCGACTGACTGAATGTTTTTCATGGCAAAGTTCTGATATGTCTCTTCTAGCTTTTTATATTCATGCCACAACGTTTGATGAGAACGTTGTGTGATTTCAATGTACGCGTAGTACTGGCAATTTGGTAATAGATCTTTAGTGAGTAGAGAGTGACAGCGTGGAGAATCGTCGGCCCAATTGTCACCATCAGATGCTTGAGCACCATAGATATTCCATTGAGAAAGTGAGTAACGCTCCTTAATAATTTTGTCCATGAGTTTCAAAGCACTTGATACGATAGTGCCACCGGTTTCTTGAGAGTAGAAGAATTCATGTTCATCGACTTCTTTAGCTTGCGTGTGATGACGAATAAAGACAACTTCGACATTTTTATAGGTTCGGGTAAGAAAAAGATAAAGCAGCACATAAAAACGTTTTGCCGTATCTTTGGTTTCTTGATCCATCGAACCAGAAACATCCATTAGACAAAACATGACCGCTTGGCTTGAAGGAATAGGGCGCTTTTCATAATTCTTAAATCTCAAATCGAAAGTATCAATAAAAGGAACACTTTCTATTCGTTGCTTAAGTTCCTCTATTTCTTGTTTTAGGCGTTTTTCTTCGAGCAATTGAATGGGTTCACTCATCTGGATTCGATCTAACTCTTCTTCAAGCTCCTGCATCAAACGACGTTTTCCTGCAGTCATGGCCGTGCGTCGAGCAAGCGATTGCTGGAGTGATCGAACCACCGCAATATTTGATGGCACGCCTGACGTATTATATCCGGCTCGATGAGTTTCCCAGTCGAGGACTTTGTTGACCTGCTGTTTGTTTAGATTTGGTAATGCGAGATCTTCAAATAGGATGTCTAAATATTCATCTTTGGAAATTTGAAAAACGAAATCATCGGAGCCTTCGCCATCTTGACTAGCATCGCCTTGGCCTGAGCCTTGACCAGAACCGCCTTGTGGAGGCCGTTCTATCTGATCACCAGTAACAAATTGGTCATTGCCGGGATGGACTCTTTCTTTGTGCCCACCTTGGCCTTGATGGAAAGCAGGTTCACTTAAATCTCGGCTTGGGATAGAGATATCTTCACCAGATTCGGTGTTTGTAATGGAGCGTCGATTGACAGCATCCGCAACAGACTCTTTTATCTGCTCTTTATGTCGACGGATAAAGCGTTGGCGGTTGACTGAGCTTTTATTCTTTCCATTTAAGCGTCTATCAATAAATTGAGCCATATTATTCCCCTCACTGAATTCACCGAACTTCCCAAGAGACATTTTGTGTATTTGGGAGTTAAATTCAGGAGCGAATAGAGAAACTCCTGAATTTATATGTCGGTCGTTTCCTTACTTAAGAAGATTTACGTACACGTAAATACCACTCGGATAATAATCGGACTTGCTTTTCGGTATAGCCTTTTTCCATCATACGAGCGACAAAGTTATCGTGTTTTTTCTGTTCTTCTGTCGACGTCTTGGTATTGAACGAAATGACAGGGAGTAGCTCTTCTGTGTTGGAGAACATTTTCTTTTCAATAACGGTTCGCAACTTCTCATAACTTGTCCAAGCTGGATTCATGCCGTTGTTATTGGCACGGGCACGTAGAACGAAGTTAACGATCTCGTTACGAAAATCTTTAGGGTTGCTAATGCCTGCCGTTTTTTCAATTTTCTCCAATTCATTGTTTAGCGCAGAACGGTCGAATAATTGGCCTGTTTCTGGATCGCGATATTCTTGGTCTTGAATCCAAAAGTCGGCGTAAGTGACGTATCGGTCGAAGATATTTTGGCCATATTCTGAATAGGACTCTAGGTAGGCCGTTTGAATCTCCTTACCAATGAATTCTACATAACGAGGTACAAGATACCCTTTCACAAATTCAAGGTAACGGTCGGCGGTTTCAGTTGGAAACTGCTCCCGCTCAATTTGTTGTTCAATGACATAAAACAGATGTACTGGGTTAGCGGCAACTTCTGACTGATCAAAGTTGAACACACGAGATAAAATTTTGAAGGCAAAACGGGTCGATAAGCCATTCATGCCTTCGTCGACACCAGCATAGTCACGATACTCCTGATAGCTTTTGGCTTTCGGATCGGTGTCTTTTAGCGTTTCCCCATCATAGACCCGCATCTTAGAAAAGAGCGACGAGTTTTCTGGTGCTTTGAGACGGGAAAGAATACTGAATTGCGCTAATGTTTCTAAGGTACTTGGTGAACAAGGAGCCTGAGACAACTCACTGTGGTCGAGCAATTTTTGATATATCTTAACTTCTTCAGACACACGTAAGCAGTAGGGCACTTTGACAATGTAGACTCGGTCTAAAAAGGCTTCGTTATTTTTGTTGTTGCGAAAGCTTTGCCATTCGGACTCATTTGAGTGGGCGAGAATCATGCCTTCATATGGCAATGCTGATAACCCTTCAGTACCGTTGTAATTCCCCTCTTGTGTTGCAGTTAACAATGGGTGAAGCACTTTTATCGGTGCTTTAAACATTTCCACGAATTCCATAAGACCTTGGTTTGCCCGGCACAGTGCACCAGAATAACTATAGGCATCAGGATCATCTTGGGAGAAGTGTTCGAGTTTACGAATATCTACCTTACCGACTAACGATGAAATATCTTGATTGTTTTCATCACCGGGCTCAGTTTTAGCAACGGCAAGTTGGTCGAGGATCGAAGGTCTAACTTTTACGACCTTGAATTTACTAAGGTCACCACCAAATTCATGCAGACGTTTGGCTGCCCATGGTGACATTATCGTTTTAAGGTACCGTTGGTCGATGTCATATTCAGATTTTAGAAGCTTACCATCTTCGTTAACATCAAATAGGCAAAATGGATGGTCGTTGACCGGGCTACGTTCGTCGTTGGCGGTTAATACATAGATAGGCATCTGCTGCATCAATGCTTTGAGTTTTTCGGCGAGTGATGATTTACCGCCACCTACAGGACCAAGGAGGTAGAGAATTTGTTTACGTTCTTCTAGCCCTTGTGCGGCATGCTTTAAATAGGAAACGATTTGTTCAATCGCTTCTTCCATACCGTAAAAATCTTTAAATGTGTCGTATCGAGCGATGACACGATTAGAAAAAAGACGACTCAAATTGGGATCTTTTGCAGTATCAACCAGTTCAGGCTCACCGATAGCCATCAATAGTCGCTCGGCTGCATTCGCATACGCGCTTTTGTCATCCTTACATAGATTCAGAAACTCTTGTAATGTTAGCTCTTCTTCTTTCGCTGCTTCGTAGCGAGTTTGAAAATGCTCAAATATACTCATAGTCACTTCCCCTTTTAGTTGTCGCGATAGCTAATTGGCCTTACGAAAATGCAAACCGCTAACAACATTAGATTAGCCTTTATTAAACAAAAATGCTTAAAAAATATGCATATATTTACATTTTTTTATCAATTTAATTATATTTAGTCACGTCTCGGCTTGAGCAAATGAAAAACAAAATGCGGCAATAAGGAGGAGAAAATAGTGGTAAAGAAAGGGATATTCGT
This sequence comes from Vibrio phycocola, assembly GCF_053850235.1. Lineage (NCBI taxonomy): Bacteria > Pseudomonadati > Pseudomonadota > Gammaproteobacteria > Vibrionales > Vibrionaceae > Vibrio > Vibrio phycocola. The sequence goes on from NZ_JBSQDJ010000001.1 coordinate 77,685, forward strand.
AGAAAAGGCGAGTTTCCTCGCCCTTATTAATTTTGATAGATATATTATTAGGCGTTAAGAATTTGTCGTAATTCTGCAGGTGAAAGATGGTAATGACGAGGGCAATTTTGCCAAGTTGATAGCATTCTTCGGTATTTTTCAAGCATTGGTATTTGGCTGTTAAAGTGATGATCACCTTTGTCAAATTGGGAATATAAACCTTCTGAATCAACAAGAAAACGAACGTAATTGACTAGTTGAGTTTCCTTGGCTAGGTCAAATCCTAAGAATTGTAAACGACGAGGTTCCACTTCAGATTGAGCAGAATCATTTAGAATTTTAAACGATTCTTGCATCGCATGGTGCATTTCCATGATATCGATAATTTCACGACATTCATCTTCTTTCAAACAGCCAAACTCTTTGTTGAGTTCACGCATGTGAAGTGCATAGCCACGTTCCACAATGGTTTTTAGTCTTTTATATTTTGTTGAGTTCTCAGGATCTAATTGTGACATTAAAGTGTATTGATTCGATAGAATTAGGCGCTGAGCATTAGTCATATCCATAAAGGGAGTCCCATATTATAAGTTAATATTTTATTCCGTTAGAATAACGTGATTCGCGTGCCTGAAAAATGATCTCGCTACAATGTTAAGTCAATTAATGGGATGAGGTCTTGTAACAAAATGAAACTAATCAGAAACAAGAGTGATCAAGGTCCACTCAAATTCATGGGTACTTTTTAACAAAGGGAATACCTAAGTGAAGTTGAGTGGTTGTGGCTTAGTATTTGATATTTGAGTGGTATTGCTCAAGTATTGCAACGATGGAATCCATGGTCTCTTTCGATGGAGGATTGGTATCCGCTAATGGGTATTCTAGACCCATAGCTTCCCACTTGTGAGCACCAAGCTTGTGATAGGGAAGGAGCTCGATTTTTTCGATATTATCCATACCTTTGATGAACTCTCCTAACATGTGAGCAGCTTCTTCATCATCAGTGTAACCTGGGACAATGACATATCTCAGCCAAGTGGTTTTACCTATCTTCTGCAGATATTTTGCGAAATCTAAAGTTCGACGGTTAGATACTCCAACTAAATCTTGGTGAATTTCATCTTTCATATGTTTGATATCGAGCATAACAAGATCCGTGGCATCAAGTACCTCATCGATAATGTCACTATGTTTACGAATATACCCATTGGTGTCTAAACAGGTATGGATGTTTTCTGCTTGTGCAGCTCGGAAAAAGTCGCGAACAAACTCTGGCTGCAACATTGATTCACCGCCTGAACAAGTTACACCACCACCGGAGGCATTCATAAAGTGACGGTAACTTTTGGCTTCACTAATGATTTCTTCAACGGTGACTTCTTTCCCATCATGCAAATCCCAAGTGTCGCGGTTGTGACAGTATTTACAGCGCATTAAACAGCCCTGTAGAAAGACAATAAAGCGTATTCCCGGTCCGTCGACGGTGCCACAGGATTCAAAAGAGTGGATTCGGCCTTTGGTTGACATGTAACGTTCTCATTCAATTATTTGGTACATATATTAGTACATTTTGTGTGGTTTATATAGAGATGGACAGGCACAAGTTTCGAACTAATAAATAAATTTCGTAATCGTTGGTTTTGTGATCTAGATTTAAATGTGAAGGGGAAATTACTGTTTGAACAGTCACTACTAGCGAACATGAGACCATAGGGATTGAAATATGTTTGGATTGCATTTAACACAAAAGAATAAAATGGCGTTGTTTATTGGGGTTTTGTGCGTCGGGTTTATTGTTGTCGGAATATTTACTTCACAAAGGCTAACTCACCTAGTTGAACAATACAGCCACAGTGCCAAAGTGTCGTTTGGTGCAAAAACTTTGTATGCGACTCAATCACATTTGTTGTCATTGGCGGCTCACAAAAATGACCTTACGATAAACGATGTAAGCAACACGGTTACACTGCTCGGTGAATTAAAGGAAGAAGAAAATCAAGATATTATGTTCCTTAACTCGATGGAATTAGGGGCTGAAGCGGATGTATTACGTAACGCGATAGCTGAATTTGATGGTGCGATGAGACCATGGTTAGAACTCAAATCCGAATTAGGTTTTTCAGCCGATGAAGGTAAGCTAGGCGTGTTGAAAAAACTCGCTGCTGTTATTGAAGAAAGGATCGCCGAAACTGGAATGGTCAGTATTAATGCGGACTTTCAAGTTCTGATTAAAGCAGAACAGAATTACCTTCTGGAACCTAGCGATGATAATTTGACCTTGTTCAATCGTGCTATGGCGATGTTCAAAAACAGCTCAATTTCCTATTCAATGATGAATTTGTATGAAAGCGAGTTAAATGAGTTTCAAGAGACATTTGTGCGTGTGGGAGAGTTATCTCAGCAACTTGAAGTATTAGATGAGCAACTTAACAACGCTGAAACACGAGCTGAAACGGTAATTTACGACTTATCTGTAGAGTTAACGGGTATGAGTTCAGAATTTCAGGCTAGCGCTGAAAGTGATGCGAACTCCACTATATGGACACTTTTGATCTCACTTGTTGTATTGGCGGCTATTACCATTTCTATTGCAGGAACGATTTCATTCTCGATGAATCGCTCGCTATCTCAGGTCAAATCCGTTTTAGATAGTCTGTCCGAAGGAGATTTATCCACGCGTTTGACTGTCGGCAACAATAAAAATGACGAGTTTAATCAACTTGCTGTAACAATTAATCAAAGTTGCGAACACTTAGGGGAACTGGTGCAAGGGGTTCAACGTAATAGTGAAGCCCTGACTGGTGATACCACAGATTTAAATCATGAAATTGACTCATTAGTTCAAGCGCAACATGAAGTCATTGATCAAACAGACCTTCTAACTGCCGCAACCGAAGAAGTCAGTTGTACGACTATTGAAGTCTCAAATTCACTTGAAGTCGTCGCTCAAATGAGTATCGAATCAACCAAAACCTCTCAAGAGGGCGCAGAGGTTATTGGACTTGCGATTGAATCACTTGAAGAGGTCGGAGGGATATTGGCGTCGGCGGCGAACCACATTCAGCTCCTAGAGGAAGCATCGATGAAAGTGGACTCGGTAATGGACATTATTAATGGTATTGCTGAGCAGACTAATTTATTGGCATTGAATGCTGCCATTGAAGCAGCACGAGCGGGCGAGCAAGGCCGTGGTTTCGCAGTCGTTGCAGATGAAGTGCGTAATTTGGCGGTAAGAACGGTTGATGCGGTATCGGATATTTCGAGTACGATTGAGACAATGAAGAATGAAAGTTCAGAAGTGATTCGATATATCAATCAGTCTGAAGAGACAATGAAACGAGGTCAAGATCGAGGGATGCAAGCGATGGCTTCATTGTCGCAGATCACTGACAAAGCATCGAATACTGCAGATCAAACAACATTGATTTCTGATTCTATTAAGGAATTGGCAACAACAAGTCAATCGATGGCTGAGAGTATGGCAATCATCTCACAATCCCTTAAACAGTTGGAAGTGAATAATGATAAGTTGAGAGAGACGAGCGGGGTTGTTGATGACCGCTCTACTGAGTTGTCGAATGATTGCGCGAGATTCACAGTTTGATATCTGTTGGCTAAGTAATTAGTGTACATATGTTGAAGTGGATATATTTTTAAATCGGTCTTGTCTCGTCCTAAAATACGTTGACAGTTTTTAATAGAAGGTCAGAAGCTTTTCGCTCTGGCCTTTTTTGTGCACTTCATATAGTGTTTTCATCCCTAGGCTGTGGTGCGGCCTAAGATAGTTATATACCACTATTGATTCATTTACGCGCCTTTTATTTTATGGCAGGTTAAGCTGATGATTTATTAAGTTTATTGTCAATTAAATATGCTACCAGTCACACATTTAACAGTTAATTATACTGTAGAGTGTGGTGAATTAGTGTTATCTTTTCTTGAAATCATACTTTGTGTTGCAAATGGATATGCCCAAATTGTCTCTACGTTCTGTTCTTATTTTCCCCTACGTTATTCTTATCGTATGCTTAGCGATTGCGATTGGGTTCCTTTCTTATGGTGCCGGTGGCCATGCAGTACAAACGGTATCGAATCATTTACTTGAAGAAACCGTTAGTCGAATTAGTCAAGCGATAGACAGGCATGTGATGGGCTCAGTTGCAACGTTAGAAGTTGCTTTTCCTGATGGTATGTTGGCCGATTCAAATATTCAGACTAATGTAGAGGAGATGCGTTCTCGTTTTTGGACTGCTTCGTCCTTGCATTTAGATCCTAATAATTATGTCTATTACGGCAATAAAGCGGGTCAGGCGTTGGGCTTATATCGGTACTCTAACGATAAAGGTGAATTACGGGTTAAATATCAATCTCAAGAGCATCGAAAATTTTATGAACTCGATGGTATAAACGGTATTCCGAGACTGACATCTATTGAAGAGAAAAACTTCGAACCGCGAGTTCGGCCCTGGTTCCATGCAGGTTCTAGCAATAATAGTGACACATGGACTTCGGTGTATATCGATTTTAGAACTCATGATTTAATTGCGACACGAGCACGCCAGGTATTAGGGCTTGATGGGCAGTTTGAAGGGGTTGTTGCGACTGATATGTCGCTAAAGTCGTTAAATGATTTCGTGAGTAATCTTAATGTTTCAGAAAATGGTATTGCCTTTATTATTGAGCCCGATGGTCAGCTAATTGCCTCTTCACAGAGTGAAAACATTAAGCGTAATCAAGAAGGGGAAAATACAAGAGTCAATGCAGGTCAAAGTGGTAATGCTTTACTTTCGGAGATTTATTCGCAAATGGTCCCTTTAATTTCTGCAAAAGTAGCCAGTTTTAAGCCTGAAACCTTTCGTTTTACCGACGAATTACAGCGAGAAATTCATGTTGCTTATAATAAATTTGAAGATGGTGTTGGTTTAGAATGGATAAATGTCGTTGCGATGCCAAGTTCTGATTTTATGGGGGGTATTAAAAATAACGTTGTCCAAACTATTCTAATTGGCGTTTTAGCAACTTCGTTAGTGGTGCTCATCGGTCTTATGATACTGCAATGGGTAACGAAAGATTTAAAGATTTTGTCAAATGCTGTAAACAGCGTGAGCAGCGGACATATCGAAGAACCTATTAATATTCAAAGAAATGATGAAATAGGTGATTTAGCAAAGAGTTTCTCAGCGATGCAACGAAGATTACATTCGGACTATCTGACTGGTTTACCCAATCGATATGCCTTCGAACAACATCTTAAAGCAAAAATTAAAAAGTATGATTTGGAGATAGAGAAAAGTCCTTTTGCTATTTTGTTTATAGATTTAAATGACTTTAAAAAGATAAATGATGTTTATGGTCATGATGTTGGTGATCAAGTGTTGATTGAATTTGCGGTACGAATGTATACCACTATCCGAGAACATGATTTAGCCGCTCGATTTGCAGGTGATGAGTTTGTTATTGTCGTCAATGATATTAAGCGTAATGAAGAGCTAGACATTATTATTTCGAACTTAAAACAAACATTATCAGAGCCACTTAATTCATTCGATAATCCTATTGCGAGTTTGGGGGGATCTATTGGTGTTGCACATTATCCTGACGACGGGAATACTGTTGAGCAGTTACTCGTTGTGGCGGATCGTAATATGTATGTGGATAAGGCCGAGATAAAGGAAGAGAATAAAACTTCTTAAACTAAGCGAAAACAAAAAAGCGAAAACAAAAAGCCCTCGCAATTGCGAGGGCTTTTTTACATCGTATCTTTTAAGCTAAATCGCTTATAGAGATTCAGTAAAGGTACGCGCGATAACGTCTGCTTGCTGCTCTGTGGTTAGAGAGTTAAAACGAACAGCGTATCCAGAAACACGGATTGTTAGTTGTGGGTACTTGTCTGGGTTCTTAACTGCGTCTTCTAGAGTTTCACGGTTTAGAACGTTAACATTCAAGTGTTGACCACCTTCAATACCGGTTTCATGGTGGAAGTAACCATCCATAAGACCAGCAAGGTTAGCGCGTTGAGAGTCTTGCTCTTTACCCAGTGCGTTTGGCACGATAGAGAAAGTGTAAGAGATACCATCTTTCGCATCAGCAAATGGGAGTTTACCAACGGATGTTAGAGAAGCTACAGCGCCTTTCTCATCACGACCGTGCATTGGGTTTGCACCAGGAGCAAATGGAGCACCAGCACGACGACCATCAGGTGTATTACCTGTTTTCTTACCGTATACCACGTTTGACGTAATAGTCAGGATAGATTGAGTCGGCACTGCATTGCGGTAAGTTTGAAGTTTACGGATTTTGCCCATAAATACAGAAACAAGTTCACAAGCGATGTCATCAACACGAGCGTCGTTGTTACCAAATTTCGGATAATCACCTTCGATCTCGAAATCAATTGCTACGCCATCTTCATCACGTACTGGTTTCACCGTTGCGTATTTAATCGCAGACAGTGAGTCAGCTGCAACAGAAAGACCAGCAATGCCACAAGCCATTGTACGGTATACATCACGGTCGTGTAGAGCCATTAGCGATGCTTCGTAGCTGTACTTGTCGTGCATGTAGTGAATGCTGTTCAGTGCCGTCACATATTGAGTTGCAAGCCAGTCCATGAAGTGGTCCATCTTGCCCCAAAGCTCATCGTAATCAAGAACTTCTGAAGTGATTTTGTCCATTGTTGGACCAACTTGAGCTTTAGATTTCTCATCAATACCACCATTGATGGTATAAAGCATTGTCTTAGCAAGGTTGGCACGAGCGCCGAAGAACTGCATCTGTTTACCAACAACCATCGGTGATACACAACATGCAATTGCATAGTCGTCAGAGTTCATGTCTGGGCGCATCAAATCATCGTTTTCGTACTGGATTGACGAAGTATCGATTGATACTTTTGCACAGAAACGTTTGAAGCCGTCAGGAAGTTGCTCAGACCAAAGAACAGTGATGTTTGGCTCTGGAGAAGGTCCCATAGTGTATAGGCTGTTTAGGAAACGGAAGTTTGAACGTGTAACTAGAGTACGTCCGTCTAAGCTCATACCACCCATTGATTCAGTTGCCCAGATTGGGTCACCAGAGAAAAGCGTATCGTATTCAGGAGTACGTAGGAAACGAACCATACGTAGTTTCATTACGAAGTGGTCAATCATCTCCTGAGCTTGTACTTCAGTGATTTTACCTGCTGCGATATCACGTTCGATGTAGATATCTAGGAACGTAGAAGTACGACCAAGAGACATTGCGGCGCCGTTTTGAGATTTAACTGCAGCTAGGTAACCGAAGTAAGTCCATTGAATTGCTTCTTGTGCAGTGGTTGCAGGCTGAGAAATATCACAACCATACTTTTGAGCCATAACTTTCATTTGGCCTAGAGCACGGTGTTGCTCAGCAATTTCTTCACGAAGTTGCATTGTTGCCGTAAGATCTTCGCCTTTTTCAAATCTTTCTTGAAGAGATTTGAACTGAGCTAATTTGTCTTTGATTAGGAAATCAACACCGTAAAGAGCAACACGACGGTAGTCACCGATGATACGTCCACGGCCGTATGCATCTGGAAGTCCAGTTAAAACACCAGATTTACGACATGCTAAGATGTCTGGAGTATAAATATCGAAAACACCAGCGTTATGAGTCTTACGGTATTCTGAATAGATTTTAGAAATTTGAGGATCAAGTTCACGATCGTATGCTTTACAAGAACCTTCAACCATACGTACACCACCATTAGGGATGATTGCACGTTTTAGTGGTGCTTCAGTTTGAAGACCAACAATAGTTTCAAGATCTTTATTAATGTAACCAGCATCGTGAGCGGTGATGGTAGAAATAACTGAAGTATCAAAGTCAACAGGCGCGTGAGTTGAGTTTTCCTGTTTGATGCCTTCCATTACTTGAGCCCAAAGCGTGTTAGTTGCTTCAGTACCTTCAGAAACTAGGAAAGATTCGTCTCCTTCATATGGAGAGTAGTTTTTTTGGATAAAGTCACGAACGTTAACTTCATTTGACCAGTCACCAGAAACAAAATTTTCCCAAGCTTTAGCAAATTGCTCTGCCATGATATACACCTACCTTTTTAGCTGTAAATATACGTACTGACGTAGCTGTTGAGCCAGCTATCCTTATCCATCGTTTTGGTTGTGACGGAATAGGAGCAGTACACTCTTTAAATAACGATACGACTATTCAAATTGGATAGTTATGATTTGGATACTAGTATCGTCAATTGGATTTTAATCTACACTGTAAATGCATTTTAGACTAAAAAAAAAACGCAAACCTTAAACTAAATCAATAAATCTTAAAAAATCTCAATAATTTTTTAGTCATAAATCTTATATGCATGCTTTAAGCTAGACGTTACGACAGTATTGTGACAAGTTATCTATTGATTACTCTAATTTGGGCAATAAGAATAGCAGAACAACTGTGTAAGAGTTTCCGCTTATCATCGTGGCGTGTCTACCCATTTGTGGTCCTATTTAATGATGTTTTAAAACATCTATCCGCCTTTCTATTAGAATAATTCACCACCTATCTAACTGTTAAGTTGAACTTGTGACTGTATGTAGTCGACAGCTTAGATGATAATTTGTTGCAACTTTATAGACGTAGTGATAGTTTTCACACTTTTTTACCAACCTTTTTAAGTGAATGATTTAAGGAGTTACAGCGCATGAGTCAGCCAGCGCTAGACATAAAAGAACTGCATAAGACGTTTGGTCAAAATGAAGTTTTGAAAGGAATCTCTCTACAAGCTCATAAAGGTGATGTTATATCCATTATCGGTTCATCTGGTTCCGGTAAGAGTACTTTCCTTCGTTGTATCAACTTACTTGAAACGCCAACATCAGGTGATATTTTCGTCGATGGCGAATTGATAGAGATGAAAGCGAATCGCCAAGGAGTGCAAAACCCGAGTAACGATAAGCAAGTACAACGAATTCGGTCACGTTTAGCCATGGTGTTTCAAGGGTTTAATTTGTGGTCTCACATGACAGTATTAGAAAATGTTATTGAAGCGCCTATTTATGTTCTTGGTGTGCCACGTAATGAAGCTATCGAAAATGCAGAACGCTTATTGAAGAAAGTTGGGTTGTACGAAAGAAAAGACTACTACCCAAACCACTTGTCAGGTGGACAACAGCAACGAGCTGCAATTGCACGAGCATTAGCTGTGGATCCTGAGGTTATGCTATTTGATGAACCAACGTCTGCGCTCGACCCTGAGTTAGTAGGGGAAGTGCTTAGCGTTATGCAGGATTTGGCTCAGGAAGGCCGAACTATGCTTGTGGTAACCCATGAGATGGCGTTTGCACGTGATGTTTCCAACCATGTTATGTTTCTTCATGAAGGAAAAGTAGAAGAGCAGGGCAGTCCGGAAGAGCTGTTTTCTAATCCAAAATCTGAGCGGTTGAAGCAGTTTATTTCTACCGTTTATTAGTGAACCATTCAACGTATAGTGATGGTTCGCAACGTGTCTATTTATGATGCTGAATAAAATCTAAAATAATAATTTACAGGAGTATTAACATGAAAAAGTGGTTACTTGTCGCTGCATTAGCAGCAACTGCAGCAACGGGTGTTGCTCAAGCAAAGGAATGGAAAACAGTACGTTTTGGTATTGAAGGAGCATATCCTCCATTTAGCTGGACTGAAGCTGACGGCTCGTTAAAAGGCTTTGATGTTGATATGGCAAATGCACTTTGTACAGAAATGGAAGTGAAGTGTGTCATTGTCCCTCAAGATTGGGATGGGATTATTCCTTCTCTTCTTGCACGCAAATACGATGCAATTATTGCCGCTATGTCTATTACAGAAGAGCGCAAAGAGAAAGTTAATTTTACAGATAAATATGCCCTTATTCCTAACAAATATATTGCTAAGAAAGGCTCTAACCTAGAGTTCACTGCTGAAGGTTTGAAAGGCGTAAAAATTGGTGTTCAACGTGCAACGACTCATGATTTGTATATCACTGACAATTTTGGTGATTCTGTAGATGTTGTTCGTTATGGTTCGTTCGATGAAGCTTACCTTGATTTGGCTAATGGTCGTATCGCCGCAGTATTAGGAGATGCGTCAGCTTTAGAAGAGGGTGTTCTTAATAAAGAAGGCGGTGAAGCGTATGAATTCACTGGTCCATCATTAACTGATCCAAAATGGTTTGGTGATGGCTTTGGTATCGCAACTCGTAAGAAAGACACCGATCTTACGATGAAACTGAACGCAGCGATCAAATCGTTACGTGAGAAAGGCGAATATCAAACGATTCAAAACAAATACTTTGATTATGACGTATATGGTGACTAATTCGTTATAAAACATCTTAGTACACGGGAGGGATTTATCTCTCCCGTATGTCTTCCACTAACGGTCATTAATATCCTTATATGCTGGATTTACAAGGTTACGAAAATTCAATCTTTGAAGGTGCCATTCTAACGATAGAAGTGGCATTACTTTCATTGGCGCTTGCCATGGTACTCGGGTTAATTGGAGCATTGTCTAAGCTGTCCCCTTATCGTGGGCTTCGCTTTATTGCCACTTTATATACGACAGTTATTCGCGGTATTCCAGATTTGGTATTAATGATGCTGATTTTTTTCGGTGGCCAAATCCTATTAAACAACTCACTTTATGCGTTCAATGAATGGATTAATGGTTGGATGCTTAGCTCCAATCCAGGCCATGAGTGGACGGAATATCTGCCAGAGTATGTCGACGTTAGCCCTTTTATTGCTGGTGTCCTCACCATTGGTTTTATTTTTGGTGCTTATATGGCAGAAACATTTCGTGGTGCGATTATGGCTGTTGACCGAGGTGAACTGGAAGCTGCAAAAGCATATGGTATGAGCTCGTTACTGTCATTTCGTCGAATTTTATTTCCGCAGATGATTCGTCATGCGTTACCTGGTTTTGGTAACAATTGGTTGGTGTTACTCAAAACAACCGCTTTAGTCTCCATTATTGGACTTGATGATATGGTACGAGTCAGCTCGTTAGCCGCAGGTTCAACTAAAATGCCCTTTACGTTTTACATGACTGTGGCCATTATATTTTTGTTATTTACGTCGATATCCACTGGCTTACTGAAGCTGGTTGAACGTAAATACAGTCTGCATATGAGGTAAATATGGATTTTTCTCTTATCGTTGACAGTTTACCTATTTATTTAAGCGGCTTATGGACGACGACTTGGTTGGTCTCGCTAGCGTTGATTTTGGGATTGATTATTGCGATTCCATTAGCACTAGCTCGCAATAGTAATAATCCTGTATTGTATTTGCCGGCTTGGGCTTATATTTACTTTTTCCGTGGCACTCCATTGTTGGTGCAACTCTATCTGATTTACTACGGTATGGATCAGTTCTTTCCAGTAAAAGGAACGTTATGGGAGTTTGCATGGTTTTGTGCTCTGGTCTCCTTTTTTCTTAACACATCGGCTTATACCGCTGAAATTATTCGTGGTGCGATTAATGGCTTACCAAAAGGGGAAGTGGAGGCAGCAAAAGCCTATGGAATGAGCACCGTTCAGGCATTTAGACGCATTATTTTGCCTAGTGCGCTACGCCGTGCTTTGCCTGCTTACAGTAATGAAGTGATTTTCATGATTCATGGTAGCGCCGTTGCGGGTATTGTGACGATCATGGATTTAACGGGGGCCGCTCGTTTGGTTAACTCTCGCTATTATGCTCCATTCGAATCATTTTTGACGGCAGGATTGTTTTATATGATGCTGACGTTTACCGTTATTTGGGTATTTAAGCGTGCAGAAACCAAACTTCTCGCGTTTATGCGTCCAAGAACTTAGTGCCGATTTAGCTATTCTAGAAAACATAAGGCCGCATGTATTTAACCACATGCGGCCTTTTTAGTGATTCTATGCGTTTTAATTAGATATCAGAAAACGTCGCCCAAATGGGTGCGTGATCCGATGGCTTTTCTATACCACGAAGTTCGTAATCAATACCCGCATCGACACAATGTTCCTTTAAGCTCTCGGTAGCTAAGACAACATCGATTCGTAAACCACGATTATCTAAGAAGCCTTTCGAGCGATAATCAAACCAAGAATATTGATCGTTCACATCTGGATGCAAATAACGAAAAGTATCAACAAGCCCCCAATCGGTTAAGCGCGCATACCATTCTCGTTCTTCAGGCTGGAAGGAACATTTGCCAGTTTTAAGCCAACGAACACGATTGGGCTCACCAATTCCGATATCAATATCGGTTGGGCTAATATTGATATCACCCATTACAATCAAGTTTTCATCTGGCGAGTGGTGTTGATTGAGGTAGCTGTCTAAGTCGTTATAAAAGGCGCGCTTATAGGGATACTTTGTCTCGTGCTTGATGTTGTCGCCTTGTGGGAAGTAACCATTTAATACGGTATAGCTTTTCCCATTTTCTCCCGCAAACGTAGCGATAATCATACGCTTTTGATGATCATCGTTATCGGTTGGGAACCCTTTTTGTAGATGTGTGGGTTCTGTTTTACTTAGCATAGCAACCCCATAATGGGCTTTTTGGCCATGAAAGTAGACGTGGTAGCCCATGGCTTCAACATCTGCGATTGGGAAAGCTTCGTCATGAACTTTGATTTCTTGCAACCCAATGACATCAGGTTGATGTTTATCGATGATAGCTTGGAGTTGGTGAAGTCTGGCACGTAGCCCATTGATGTTAAAACTGATAATTTTCATCGTAGTCCTTTTCTCTATCAGGAGGTGATATTGAATGAGATGTTTTCGGTTATTCGTTATTCGTTATTCGTTAGTGACGTGAGCTTATTGATTTTTTCAAGTAAGTCTTGTTCGACAACTTTTAAGGCATCAATAGCAACCTTAGGATCAACTTCATTGGCCTCTAGAAGATAGATCAAATCAACGGCCAATTGAATGTGTTTTGGGGCATCATTTAATTCAGATGAGGTGTTATTCATTCGCTGTTTCTCCTCTTTTGCCTATCTAATCTATTTTGTAGCGTTTGTTTCGCCACTTGGCAACGAAATAAGCGTTGTTCTAATGTATTCACAGCTTGTTTAATTATCGAAGCATCTTCGTCCAATGACAATTCAAGTTGATGAGTTTTCTCTAGCAGCATCGTTTGCAATCGATGTTCCCACTCTATATGTTGCGCTAAGTCTTGGTGTAATTGATGCGTCGATAATTGTGGCTCGTTGGAACGGGAGGCTGTTTGATTATTTATTTCTCTTTGAATGGCACTTAGTTGATTTATAAGTCGTTCACTTAAATAGTCCGTTTTCGTAGGATTCGTATCGAAGCCACAATGAACGATCAATTCAGACAAGCTCTGTTCGAGTTCTTCCACATAAGGATGTAATTTATAAGAGTGGTTACGAAACAGCGATGAATCAAATACTCGTTGGTGAGTTTTTTCTCCATGGCGGTCTAATGACAATGCCTTTGATTTTAATTCATTGATGACAGTGGAAAGTAGCTCTAGATTCATATCGCTATAAACCATGCTTCATAGGCGAGCTTAAGTGCGATGACGGAGACAACAGAAATAAAAACAGGGCGAATAAAGCGTCCACCAAAACGAATCGCAGAATGCGCACCAACATAAGCCCCTGCCATTAAGAAGACTCCCATGGTCAAGCCTACAAGCCAATCGATATGGCCCAACAAAGCGAAGGTAACCAACGAGGTTCCGTTGCTGGTGAAGTTCATTGCTTTCGCCAATCCGGAAGCTTTTAATATATCAAACTTATAGATTGCCATCGAACTTACGGTCCAGAATGCGCCTGTTCCAGGCCCGGCAACACCATCATAAAACCCTAAGACAGAGCCTTGTACCACTTGCTTAGGATGAAATTGTTTGATGTCCTTAGTTGGAGTTATGTCCGTATTTTTGGGGGCCTTGTGCAATATCGTGTACAAGGCTGTAAGAAGTATGACAAGAGGTAGAACTTTTTCGAGCCATTCTGTTGAGATAAAACTCACCACATAGGTACCAATCGCAGCCCCAATACAGGTAGCGATAAACGCTCGCCCCCATAAATGAGGGTGAAATATTCTTTTTTTATAGTAGGTAAATGCCGCTGTTGATGAGGCGAAAGTTGAGGCAACTTTGTTAGTTCCAAGTGCAATATGTGGAGGCAGCCCAATGGAGAGTAGAGCCGGGATAGTGAGCATTCCGCCACCTCCTGCTACAGCATCAACAAAACCAGCGGTAAAAGCGACAATGGCTAATATCACGATAACCGATGGTTCGAGTAATTCCAACATTGATTTATATTCCTAAAAGCTGCATTAAAGGCCGCTATTTTTCGACGCGCTTAAAAGGAGGCAGGGCATCTAAGAGAGCTTTGCCATAGCGACGTGTCATTATCCGCCGATCAAGGATGACGACTCTACCAGAATCTAGCTCTTTACGCAGCAAACGCCCAGCACTTTGGACGAGCTTTTTACTCGCTTCGGGTACCGTAATTTGCATGAAAGGGTTTCCACCACGACTTTCGATATATTCAGCCAAGGCTTGCTCGATGGGCGACGTTGGTACTGCAAATGGAATTTTAGTGATGATCACGTTCTCCAGAAGTTTTCCTGGTAAATCGAGGCCTTCGGAAAAGCTGCCAGTACCGAAGATAATCGAGGTGCCACCGTGATCGATGGTGAATTTATGATTATCTAGAATTTCTTTTCTCGACTTGGTTCCTTGAATTTGAATCAACCAACCTTTCTTACTTAGTTTGGCTGATAATGACGAAGCAACTTCATTCATTTGCCAATAAGATGCGAACAAGACTAAGTTGGCTTTTTTCTCTAATAAATAGTTAGGCAACTTGTTAACTAATTTTTTGGTGAAATCTTCTGCTTGAGGATCGACGCCAATATCCGCTACCAACAATTCACCCTGGGTTTGATAATCAAACGGCGAGGCCAAAGCTAGAAACTGAACACCATCTTCTTCTTTTTGACTAATTCCAGCCTGATGACAAAAATAGCTAAAAGAGTTGAGTGCCCGCATAGTGGCGGAGGTAAGCACGGCTCCCACACATCGACTCCATATCGCCTGTTCCAAGTGATAACCAACTTCAATGGGTGACACATGAACGACGACGTCATCTTCTCGTTCTTCACTTATCTCTAACCACCGTGCTAGTGGTGTTGTGCTCTTCGAAGTAGGTTTTGCCATTAACGACCATACTTGGTTGAGATTTTCTAGGCGTTGCTCATAGCTTCCGAGTTCAGCTAAAGCGGGCTGAGCAATTCTCAATGCTAGCTGACCTTCCTTTGTTTTCTCGCTTATTAGGTCTGAAATTTTGCCCACGGCTTGGCGAGCTTTCTTGGTCGACTTCTTTAGATCCTTTGCTTCGGTTTGTAACCAGTCAGGCAATTCCCCATGCTCAAACCTAAGTCGCTTTTCGACAAAGTGTGTGGTGTCGATGTGTTTGGACACTAATAATAAGGATGGAATAATCACTTGGATTGCATCGGTTAGCTCATTACTAAAGCGAAACACTCGTTGTTCTTCGGCTAATGTCGTAAATTTAGCTAAGGTTTGGTTAAGCCGTTCCAGCCAACTAATGCTGTTTTTTAACGGGGCAAATGCAGCGGTGTGTTCGCGGGCAATTTGTGGGAGATGGTGCGCTTCGTCAAAAATATAAATACTTTCTTCTGGCTCTGGCAGAATAACACCACCACCAAGCTCAGCATCGGAAAGCACTAGACTATGGTTTGCAATAATAACATCAGCCGCTTCTAGTTCTACTCGGGCTTTATGATATGGACATTGCCGATGGACAGAAAAGGTCGGATTACAGCCAAATTTGTCACTCGCGATACGCTGCCAAGTTTCATTTGTTATCGTAGAAGGCCAACTGTCACGTTCTCCATCCCACTTGCCTGAATCCAGAGCTTTATATAAGTCACGTAATAGGGCAATTTCATCCTCTTCGGGTTTTGTCTCAAATTGAAAGCCTAATTGATCGCCAGATTCTGAAAATGCAGCTAGCTTCTCTCTACAGCAGTAACGTTGACGTCCTTTGGCAACGCGATATTGAAAGTCGATTTCGATTAAGCGACGGTATAAAGGAAGGTCTTTATGTGCGAGTTGCTCTTGAAGCGCGACAGTGGCGGTCGAAATGATCAATTTACGGTTGTTAAGCACGGCCATTGGTACGGCAGCCATTAAGTAGGAGAGAGACTTCCCAATTCCTGTTC
The DNA here is from genome assembly GCF_053850235.1 of Vibrio phycocola. Classification (NCBI taxonomy): domain Bacteria; kingdom Pseudomonadati; phylum Pseudomonadota; class Gammaproteobacteria; order Vibrionales; family Vibrionaceae; genus Vibrio; species Vibrio phycocola. The sequence continues at coordinate 93,851 of NZ_JBSQDJ010000001.1, forward strand.
CAGCCTCAGCAACCATTATGCGATTAGTTTTATGGTATTGACCATGTAGTGTCTTGGCTATTTCAGCAACAAGATAGTTTTGTGCTCGACGAGGAACAAAATTATCAAGTTGGTATGGGAGGTTTTGATAGCTTTTTTGGATGAGCTTTTGGACTTTACTGGTTAACATATTTGGCCCTAAATGATGATTTCACTATGTTACCACAGGCGTAGATACGGCGTTACTGCGTTTTACAACGTAACTTTTTTAAATAAAGTCAGATCCTTCTCACAAAAAAACCTAATCTTCAGTTACTTAAATTAAATTCGCGCTCAAAAAAATATAAAACTCTAAATGTCACGATTAGTTTTTATAAATGTCTAAATTTATGGTAATAAAATAACCAAACGAGTGTTTTATTTTGTTTTTGTGATAAAAATTAGAGCCCTATTTTTTTGGTTTTTGAGCGTGATATTGTGGCTGTTTTGTTATTTTATTGTTTAACTATATGTAAAATAGACAGTTATTTTTATTTTACATTGTTTTATTAAAGAGTTGACACGCAGGGTAATCTTTTGCAATCTAGGTTTCGGAATTACTGGCGAAGAACAAAAAAACTTTCGTTCTTCATCAAACAAAACAGAGGGAACCAATATTAGGATTCCCCAAAAGAAAAGGCAGTGGATTAATATGAAAAAGACTCTAGTAGCTCTAGCGGTATTAGCAGCAGGTTCTGTAAACGCAGCAGAAGTTTATAACGACGGCGGTGTTTCAACATCTATTTCTGGTGTAGCTGAAGTGCAACTTATTGGTAACGAAGGTTACACTGACTCAGACCTAGCAGTTCGTATCGATGATTTCGATCTAACAGCATCAACTTCTGTTGCTCTATCTGAAGATACTTCAGCAATTGGTGAAGTAAGTATTGATGAAGATGCTGCAGACAGAACTTTTGTAGGTTTCTCATCTGCATCTATGGGTACTATCACTTTCGGTAAGCAACTTTATATTGCAGATGACGCAGGTATTGGTGCAGACTTCGAATTTGGTGGAGCTCAATACGGTACTACTAACGCTTCTGGCGACGATGTAATCAAGTACGTTTTCGACAACGGCAGCTTCTTCTTTGGTCTTTCTACTGACCTAGAAGAATCAGATGGTGAGAATTCTGATGTAGATGGTCGTATCGGTGTGTATGTTGGTGACCTTACTTTAGCAATCTACGCATTAGATGGCGAAGCAACTGGTTTTGAAGAGTCTGCTTACAACGTTCAAGCAACTTATTCAGCTGATGCTCTAACTTTCAATGCATCGATTGGTTCTAAAGAAACTAATGACGTAGAAACTGAGTACTTAGAAGCTAACGTTAAATACTCGATGGATGCAACATCTTACGCTCTAGGTTTCTCTACTGCAGATACTGATGGCGCTGATGACACTGTAGACACTATCTACGCAAACGTTGTTAACCAATTAGCAACTAACGTGCGTGTATACGGCGAAGTTGGTTTCCAAGCAGATGCAACAGAAGAGCTTGGTTACGTAGCTGGTATGGAAGTATCATTCTAATCTAGCGATTAGTTGAAACACTTTCTTAAAAAGGCCGCCTTTAGGGCGGTCTTTTGCGTTTTAGGTTAATAGCATTAAAGCCAGTCAATACAAAATTTATTCATTGTTTGTCTAAGTAAGGTTGTAAGTGATATGAGTAATAAACGTTTTCTAGTCTTAGGTATCAGCTTATTGTCGAGCTTGGTTGTAGAGGCAGCGACATTGACCGTCGATTCAACGATTGAACTGATGGCGATCGATGGTAAAAAGATAACGAAATCTGAATTAGTAAAGGGAACATTGAGTGATATCTCTGCGGGAGAGCATCAATTAGTATACCGTTTTAGAGCTAGCTTACGTGATGGAAGTATGAATCGGTTGTATTCAACCACGCCGAATGTTTCGTTTATTCAGTTTAACGCTGATGATCAGTTATCAATTGTGTTGCCTAGGCTCCGTTCCTACTCTCAGGCAAATGCTTATTTCAAGCGCGATCCTCTATGGACTTTAGTTAATCAAAAAGGGGATGAGTATCAACTGGAATATGATGCCTTACCTGGGCAAGGCTTTATGCCGTATGCGGATATAGAAAAGCCATTAGCGGCTTATAACTTGGCACAAGGAAATCAGTACGCACAAGATGGCGCTACAAAAGTTGTGACTGATGAAGTGATGCAGGGTGGGAATGATCTTTCGCTGCTGAATACGTTTAAGTTGCTTTATAACAATGCGACAGAAGAGCAGCGTGACCAAATTAAACAATGGCTTGCTGAACAAGAAAAGTAAGTCGCAGCGGTAGTGGTTGCGCGGAGTTAAAACATCTGAATCTACGTTGGGAGCTGGCTCATTGAGTCAGTTTTCATCTTATTTACTGTTCTTACGTCCTCACAATTCTCAATTGTTTCTTTTTAATAAGTTCCATCAACGTAGAACCAGAAACCTTTGTGTTTTATAAAGCGAGATTTTTCATTTAAGCACTGACTCTGACCATTATCATTGTAATAGGCCTTAAAGTGAACAAAGCCTTCAGTATTGCTCGACAAATGAGAATGCTCGACCACAAGCTTTGTCCATTCCAATTCACACCCTTCTTGAATATCATCTTTGGTGAATTCCTGTTGGCGATCGGGATGATAGGTCATGATGATGAAATCGACGAGATTAAGAACATGAGCGCAATAGCGAGCACGCATAAGTTGTTCGGGTTTACGTGCCTGAGCATGATCATTATGAACTAACTGGCAGCAGTTTTTATAGTGTTTTTTGCTTCCACAAGGGCAATGCTTCATATTAATTAATCTATTTTAGTAAACAATTCAGATGTCCAAGCAATGGCGTTGTCATAGCAACTCGCGACCTGATCCATGTTGAGTTCAAGTGACTGCGCAATATCTTCCACAGTTCCCCATTCAGCTTTTTCATACGCCATAGATAGACGTATAAGGAGTCCTAATGAGCCAGTATGGTTGAGGAGTGCGTCCTTTACTGACTTCTCAATAGGAATGGCTTCTAAGAGCTCTTCGAGCGGTTGGTCAAGCAGGCTATCTAGGTAACAAAACATCCCACTTAGGAATGCGGAAGACGGGGTGATTTTCACGCTTGACAGTTGGGCAATTAATTCACAAAAACGAGCCGTTTGTAGAGATAAATTATAGAGATATTGCGGCTTATCTTCAGACGTTGACGCAATCGCTAACAGCGAAATAAATTTTCGTAATTTTTGCTCACCAAGATAAACAATAGCTTGTTTGAATGATGTGATATCAGTCATCACGTTGGGTGAACCATTCACAATAGTGAGCAGCTTAAAAGAGAGGCTCACATCTTTAGACATTAATGATTCAATGGCGTCGAAGTCCAATGCAGGCTTTGAAATCTCTTGGCACAGCTGAATGACCGTGAGTACTGATGGATCGATCTTTCTACTGCGTATGAGTTCTGGTTTACTGAAAAAATAGCCTTGAAATAGAGTAAATCCAGCTTCTAATGCTTCCTGGTACTCTTCATGAGTTTCGACTTTTTCAGCTAAAAATTGAATTGGAGTATGTTGCAATCGATCAAGAAGTATCTTTGCTTTCTCGATAGGTACGAGTCGAATATCGAACTTGATGATCGAAATATATGGTAAAAACGGCTTCCACTCAGGAGATGGAATAAAGTCATCTAAAGCCAGACGATACCCTTCTTTGTGTAACGTCTTCACAGCATTAAGAAGAGCTTGATTTGGTTCGCAATCCTCAAGTATTTCAATAATTAGGTTTTCTTTAGGCAACAGCGTAGGAACCAAATTAATGATGCTTTGATAAGGAAAGTTAACAAAGGTTAACACTGCCTGAGAATCTTGATTGTGGACAGCAAAAAAATGCTCTGATAGCAGACGGCTAGTGGCTTGTTCCGCTTCTATGTCTGGAAATTTATTATTTGGGCCATCTCGGAACAATAGTTCATAAGCAACAAGGTTTTTATCCTTATCCAGAATCGGTTGACGAGCTATATATGAATACTGCAAAGGTGCCCCTTGTATTACCTTGTTTAATTAAATGCTGAAAGCCTGTTTATCAAATCTAATTTTAGATTAGTAATGGCAAAATATATTAGCTAGATCGGTTCGTCTTTTAATGTGTAACCATCATCATTAAAGTCCAAATAATACAGTTTGCTTCCCCAATCTCCCAGTACAATGCGAGTTAGATAAATACCTTGGTTATCTATCTGCTCAATATTAGGACGATGAGTATGACCATGAATCATGATTTCAGCACTATGGTTTGTCATAACGCGAATCACTTCTTCGTGCGTTACATCCATTATATCTAATGATTTCTTAGACTTATCCAGTTGTGTGCCTGTTTGTACTTTAATAGCGATTTTTTGTCTTACTTTAAAGGGTAGCTTGTTAAATCCCCATTGCAACCATGGATTATGGACTTTCTGTCTGAATGCCAAATAACGTTCATCTTCTAAACATAAAGTATCACCATGTAGGAGAACACATCGGCTTCCATTCAACGTAATCTCAGTGATCTCTGGTAAAACAACAACGCCAGTTTCTCGCTCAAACCTTGATCCGATCAGAAAATCTCGATTGCCTTGGATAAAGTAACAATTGATACCACTATCCGTAAAAGACTTAAGCGTTGCTTTTATCGCTTGAGCAAATTCTGTTGAGTCATCATCGCCAACCCAAAAGTCAAATAGATCACCAAGAATGTAAAGCGCGTCCGCGTTACTGGCTTCGTTTTGTAGAAAGCGTATAAAAGCCTCAGTAAGTTTTGGCTGCTGAGGTGAAAGGTGGAGATCAGAAATAAAAAGTGTGCGCATAGTGGGTAATTAAAGTCTTCTTATAAAATAAAAGGCACTAATTTAAATTAGTACCTTTATTAGATAGATTCAGAATCTCATAACGTCTGGCTTTGCGCCAACAGAGATAATTATTCTTCGATCGTTGTTCCAGTAATCACAACATCTTCCAGAGGAACATCTTGATGCATACCATATGAACCTGTACTTACGGCTTTAATTTTCTCAACGACATCCATTCCTTCTGTCACTTCTGCAAATACACAGTAGCCCCAACCATCTCTAGACTCCGAGCGGAAGTTAAGAAATGCATTGTCATTGACGTTAATGAAAAATTGAGAACTAGCAGAGTGTGGGTCCATGGTGCGAGCCATTGCAAGCGTGCCAACAGTATTCTCTAAACCATTGTTTGCTTCGTTTTTAATTGGAGCGCGAGTGCTCTTTTCTTTTAGTCCAGACGTCATACCGCCGCCCTGAATCATAAAGCCGTCAATAACACGGTGGAATAATGTGTCATCGTAAAAGCCTTCTTTACAGTATTGAAGGAAGTTTGCGCTAGTTTCAGGCGCTTTTTCTGTGTTGAGTTCGATCTTGATGTCGCCAAAATTGGTATGAAGAGTGATCATCATCGTTACCTTAAGTTTTTGTGATTTTAGAAAGCGTAATTCTAGCTTAGTTAAGGCAACAATCAAAATACCTTAATGAAAGAATATAGATGACCTAGATACTTGAGAATGGTTATAATCATGGTTCATTTGACATTTAACCAACTTAGACAGTGATCATGCTAACTATATATAACTCCCTAACGCGTAAGAAAGAACAATTTAAACCCATTACTGATGGCAAGATCGGTATGTACGTGTGTGGTGTCACCATTTACGATCTCTGTCATATCGGCCATGGTCGGACGTTTGTTTCATTTGATGTTGTGGGGCGTTATCTTCGTTATTTAGGGTATGATCTTACATTTGTTCGAAATATTACCGATATAGACGACAAAATCATTAAACGCGCGAATGAAAACCAAGAATCTTGTGATGCGCTAACTGAACGCTTGATAGGGGAAATGCACGCAGACTTTGACGCGTTAAATATTCTGCGCCCAGATCATGAACCTCGAGCAACTGACTATATTGATGAGATTATTACACTGGTAACAAGCTTAATTGATAAAGGTTTCGCCTATGTTGCTAGTAACGGTGACGTGATGTTTGAAGTTGCTAAGTTTGAACAATATGGAAAGTTGTCAAAGCAAGATTTAGATCAGCTTCAAGCGGGTGCACGAGTAGATATCGACAAGGCAAAACGCAGTCCGTTAGATTTTGTTGTGTGGAAAATGTCTAAACCTGGTGAACCAACATGGGAATCACCATGGGGACCTGGGCGTCCAGGATGGCATATCGAATGTTCGGCAATGAATTCTGCGTTGCTGGGCAATCATTTTGATATTCATGGTGGTGGTTCTGATTTGCAGTTCCCGCACCATGAAAATGAAATCGCTCAATCATGTTGTGCTCACGGTACTGACTATGTAAATACATGGATGCACAGTGGGATGGTGATGGTAGACAGAGAAAAAATGTCTAAATCACTGGGTAACTTTTTCACGATTCGTGATGTTCTTGGTCATTATGATGCTGAGACGATTCGCTACTTCTTGATGTCGGGTCATTATCGTAGTCAGTTAAATTATAGTGAAGAAAACCTCAATCAAGCACGAGCTTCGCTAGAACGTTTGTATACCTCAATGCGCGGCCTAGATTTGACCGTTGATGCAGCTTATGGTGAAGAGTTTGTTGCTCGTTTTAAAACGGCAATGAACGATGATTTTAATACACCTGAAGCCTATTCCACATTGTTTGATATGGCGCGAGAAGTGAATCGTCTTAAATCTAATGATACTGATAAAGCAGCAGCACTCGCGGTTCAAATGCGTGAGTTAGCCGATGTTATTGGTATTTTGTATCAAGAGCCTGATGCGTTTCTTCAAGGTAACGATGATAACGACGAAGTTGCTGAAATTGAAGGTTTGATTAAAATGCGCAACGATGCAAGAGCGGCGAAAGATTGGGCAAATGCTGATGTCGCTCGAGATCGTTTGAACGAAATGGGCATCGTCTTAGAGGATGGCCCAACAGGAACGACATGGCGTAAGAAGTAACCTGTTTGTTGTGCATTAACGTAAAGGGCTTGGGAAACTAAGCCCTTTCCATATTTAGGGCAATTATGTCGATTATATTGGGGATTGATCCAGGCTCGCGTATTACTGGTTATGGTGTTATTAAGCAGCAAGGTAGGCAACTTCAATACTTAGGAAGTGGTTGTATTCGTACCAGTGAAGGTGAATTGCCGGGTAGATTAAAACAGATATACGCGGGCGTGAGCGAAATTATTATTCAATTTCAGCCAGAAGAGTTTGCTATCGAGCAAGTTTTTATGGCGAAAAATGCCGATTCTGCGTTAAAGCTAGGCCAAGCTCGAGGTAGTGCGATAGTCGCCGCCGCCAATGCAGATTTGCCAGTGTATGAGTATGCAGCGCGATTGGTGAAGCAAGCTGTAGTCGGCTCTGGCGCAGCAGAAAAGTCTCAGGTTCAACATATGGTGAAGCAGATGTTGAAGTTACCAGCAAAACCACAAGCGGATGCGGCAGATGCGTTAGCAATTGCAATTTGTCATGCAAACACCAACAAAACGTTAGTGGCGTTATCTGGAAAAGCCACCGCTGCCAGACGTGGGCGATATCGTTAGTTAAATTGTTTAACACTGGCTATTTATCCAGTAATTTATTATTATTTTTTGAAATTCTTGAATTAGATAGGATCACGCTGTGATAGGACGAGTGCGCGGAAGCATCATTGAAAAACAACCTCCAGTAGCTTTGATTGAAGTGAGTGGTATCGGGTATGAAATTCAAATGCCAATGAGCTGTTTCTATGAATTACCTGATGTCGGTGAAGAAGCTATTGTCTACACGCATTTTGTTGTCCGCGAAGACGCTCAGTTATTATATGGATTTAATACCATCCGAGAGCGTGCTCTTTTTCGTGAAGTTATTAAGGCAAATGGCGTGGGGCCCAAATTAGGTCTCGGGATTCTTTCAGGTATGACGGCAGAGCAATTTGTCGATTGTGTTGAACGAGAAGACATCTCAACCTTAATAAAATTGCCAGGTGTGGGTAAAAAAACTGCTGAGCGACTCGTCGTTGAAATGAAAGATCGTTTGAAAGGGTGGTCAACTGGCGATCTATTTAGCAGTCCACAGCCATCTCAAGCTGGTGTGGTTGCATCTTCAGCGAGCAGTGTCTCGGACGAAGCGGTTAGTGCATTGATTGCGCTTGGTTACAAAGAAGTTCAAGCAGTGAAGATCATCAAACAGGTTAGTGAACCTGATATGAGCAGCGAAGCCTTAATCAAAGCAGCCTTGAGAGCGATGGTATGATTGAAGCAGACAGATTGATTGCCGCAGATAACCCAGTTTTCAAAGAAGAAGAGGCCTTTGATCGTGCGATAAGGCCAAAAACACTAGCAGACTATCAAGGTCAAGATCATGTCCGTGTGCAGATGGAAATATTTATTGAGGCGGCGCAAAAGCGTCAAGAAGCACTTGATCATTTGTTGATCTTTGGACCTCCCGGGTTAGGTAAAACGACACTGGCTAATATTGTCGCTAATGAGATGGGGGTAAACATTAGAACCACGTCTGGGCCGGTATTGGAGAAAGCTGGAGACTTGGCTGCGATGCTAACCAATCTTGAAGAAAATGATGTGCTGTTTATCGATGAAATCCACCGCTTAAGTCCTGTGGTTGAAGAAGTGCTTTATCCAGCAATGGAAGATTACCAACTTGATATTATGATTGGTGAGGGGCCAGCGGCGCGTTCAATCAAAATTGACTTACCACCTTTTACCTTGATTGGCGCGACTACACGAGCTGGTTCGCTAACTTCACCACTTAGAGACCGTTTTGGTATTGTTCAACGGTTAGAATACTATCAAGTGGAAGACTTAAAAAATATCGTTAAGCGTAGTTCTGATTGCTTAGATCTTTCAATGGATATGGAAGGCGCGTTAGAACTAGCTAAACGCTCTCGTGGTACTCCTCGTATTTCCAATCGACTGCTTCGACGTGTTCGTGATTATGCTGAAGTTAAAGGGGACGGGCATATTGGTGTCGATACTGCAGATATGGCGCTTAAGATGCTGGATGTTGATCCTAAGGGGTTTGATTACATGGATAGAAAATTACTCCTCGCCATCATCGATAAATTTTCCGGTGGACCAGTCGGGCTAGATAATGTAGCAGCGGCAATTGGTGAAGAAAAAGACACCATTGAGGATGTCATTGAACCGTATTTGATTCAGCAGGGTTTTTTGCAACGTACACCTCGAGGACGAGTTGCAACAGATAGAGCTTACCTTCATTTTAATAAAGTAAAATAAGCTTTTCGAAAATGAGACCTAAGTCAATAGATTAAATCGAGTGTGATCTTTATCACACTTCATGAAGATATTTTATGATTCATAAATGTTGTTTTATCTGATTACTATTGTTAATTAAATGTATCCACAAATGGTTTGAATACCCATTTTCAACTCATTCAGACATTAACTCATATCTAAAAATTGATCTGCCTCAATTATTTTGTTAACAGATTGAAAATTAAGAAACTAAATTGATCTATATCAATACCCACGATTATTACAAAACCTTTGAAAGCCATCTCATTAACCAGTAAAATTCTCTCTATTATATTAGGTATTGCTTAATGAAATTATCTTTTTATAAGTTTATTTTACAGATGCCTCTTCCAATTACTTACAATTTGTAACAATAAAAAAATTTAAGATTGGTGCAGCTGAAGCTGCTTTATTTGAAAGACGTGTCATTCAGCCGACACAAAGGAGTTAACATGATCGACATAGTTGATCTATCGCGATTGCAATTTGCACTCACTGCGATGTATCACTTTTTGTTTGTCCCACTGACATTAGGAATGTCCTTTCTTCTGGCAATCATGGAATCACTGTATGTGATGACAGATAAACAGATTTACAAAGATATGACTAAGTTTTGGGGTAAGTTATTTGGTATTAACTTTGCGCTTGGTGTTGCAACTGGCCTCACAATGGAGTTCCAGTTTGGTACTAACTGGTCATACTATTCCCACTACGTTGGTGATATTTTTGGCGCGCCCTTAGCGATTGAAGCACTCGTTGCCTTTTTCCTTGAATCTACCTTTGTCGGGTTGTTCTTCTTTGGTTGGGACCGCCTGAGTAAGCGTCAACACTTAGTATCAACATGGTTGGTCGCGATTGGTTCAAACATGTCAGCACTGTGGATTCTAGTTGCAAATGGTTGGATGCAAAATCCTGTTGGATCTGAATTCAACTTTGAAACCATGCGTATGGAAATGACCAGCTTTGCTGAAGTGGTACTAAACCCAGTTGCTCAGGTTAAATTTGTTCACACTGTGGCTGCAGGTTACACCACAGGTGCGATGTTTATTCTAGGTGTGTCTGCATACTATATTCTAAAAGGCCGAGATCTCGCGTTTGCTCGCCGTTCGTTTGCAGTGGCTTCTTCATTTGGTATTGCCGCAGTATTGTCAGTTATCGTTCTTGGTGATGAATCGGGCTATGAAGTAGGTGAAGTGCAAAAAGTGAAATTGGCAGCGATGGAAGCCGAATGGCACACCGAAGAAGCGCCAGCACCTTTCACCCTATTTGGTTTACCGAACCAAGAAACTCGACATACGGATTATGCGATTAAAATCCCTTACGTGATGGGTATTATTGCAACACGTTCCTTTGATGAAGAAGTCATAGGGCTTAACGATTTACGTGATGGTCACGTTGATCGTGTTCGCAACGGTATGTACGCCTATGAGCTGCTGACTAAATTGCGCTCAGGTGATAAATCCGCTGAAAATATTGCGGCATTTGATGAAGTTAAGCACGACCTAGGTTATGGCTTGTTACTTAAGCGATACACCGACAATGTTGTTGATGCGACAGAAGAACAGATTCAAGCCGCCGCAGATGACACAATTCCAACAGTATGGCCGCTATTCTGGGCGTTCCGTATTATGGTTGCGTGTGGTTTTGCGATGCTATTTGTATTTGGCGCAGCATTCATTCAAAGCTGTCGTCAGAAAATTGAGCAAAAACGTTGGGTTCTTAAAGCAGCACTGTTCAGTATTCCATTACCTTGGATTGGGGTTGAAACCGGTTGGTTTGTTGCCGAATTTGGTCGCCAGCCTTGGGCTGTCGGTGAAATTCTCCCTGTAAACGTGGCCAGTTCTGCGTTAAGTGCGAGTGAAATTTACATATCACTATTCGCTATTCTTGCACTTTATACCGTGTTCTTGTTGGCAGAAGTCTATTTGATGGTGAAATTTGCTCGTAAAGGGCCAAGTAGCCTAAAAACAGGTCGCTATCACTTTGAACAAAATGCAAACACTGCGGCGGATAACATCAGTCGCCAAGTCGAAGCTTAAGGTAGGGAGAACTAAAGAATGTTTGATTACGAAATCTTGCGATTCATTTGGTGGGCACTGGTCGGTGTCCTACTAGCAGGCTTCGCTATCGCCGATGGCTTTGATATGGGTGTAGGAGCGTTAGTTCCAGTTATCGGTAAAAGTGATGTCGAACGCCGAATAATGATAAATTCCATTGCCCCACACTGGGATGGCAACCAAGTATGGTTAATCACCGCAGGTGGTGCATTGTTCGCGGCATGGCCATTAGTTTATGCAACGTCATTTTCGGGTTTTTACTTGGCAATGATCATCACTCTTGCCGCTTTATGGTTGCGTCCAGTCGGGTTGGATTACCGCTCGAAATTGACGGACCCACAATGGAGACAAGCTTGGGATATTGCTATTTCAATTAGTGGGTTTGTTCCGCCAATTATTTTTGGTGTGGCATTTGGTAACTTATTGCAAGGTGTACCATTTGAACTAACTGATTTTATGATGCCCTTGTACCAAGGTTCATTCTTCGGTTTGTTGAATCCGTTTGCCCTCTTGTGTGGTGTTGTAAGCTTATTGATGTTTTTGCTTCAAGGTTCATCTTGGTTGATTATGAAAACCTCTGATGATTTGCTTTCACGTTCAAAAGGCACTGCACAATTGGTTGGTTTGTTGCTAACAATTACATTTGTCGCTGCAGGATATTGGATTCAGAGTATCGACGGTTACGTAGTAAAAAGCGTTATCGATACGATGGCTGATTCTAATCCATTAAACAAAGAAGTGGCACGTGAAGCGGGTGCTTGGATGGCTAACTTTAATGCTCACCCATTACTTTGGATTGCTCCAGCGTTAGGAGCGGGCATGCCAATTATTGCTGTGATTGCTGCTCGTTTTAGTAAAGGTGGCATTGCGTTTCTAGCGGCGAGCTTATCGAGTGCTGGTGTTATTTGTACGGCGGGGTTCACTATGTTCCCATTTGTTATGCCTTCAAGTTTAGTGCCTAGTCATAGTTTGACGATGTGGGATGCGACATCGAGTGAGTTAACACTCCAGCTAATGACAGGCGTTGCAGCGGTATTTGTACCGATTATTTTGGCTTATACAACATTTGGTTATTACAAAATGTATGGCCGCCTTGATAACAAATTTATCGAAGACAACAACAGTTCACTTTATTAAGGAGTCGTAATTATGTGGTATTTTGCTTGGATTCTAGGTGTATTGCTTGCCTGCTCATTCGGTATTATCAATGCATTGTGGCTCGAACACAGTGAAATGATGGATAAGGATAGTGAATAGCAACCCAGCTGCTATTTTAATGAAGCCAATAGACAGCCTGATCGTTAGGCTGTTTATTATGGCTTTGGGACTGTTTCATGCAGGTTTATTGATGTGGGAGCCTACTCAATATGCCAATTCGATAGGTGGGTTTAGTCTATTGAAGGTGACATTGTTAATCTGGTCAATGTGCAGCAGTATGGTTGTAGGTATTGGGTTTCACCCATATCGAAGCGTTTTTAAGCTCATGTTTAGTCCTTATTTTTCATTACTAATATTATTAGGGTTTACAGGGCTGGTGTTGCTTTAGACATCACCGCTTACAATCGATGATAAAATAGCGTTACTTGTTTGAAGTAACGCTATTTTTTTATCATAACAATATCAATTTGAAGCAGAGCTTTTACGAATTGAAGAAAAGTACGTTATAGTAATCATTCGCATAGCAAAACTTATTGGGTTACTCGTGTCGCTAGAAAATATTGAATTTAAATGGCCAGTCACGGTTTATTACGAAGATACAGATGCTGGTGGTGTGGTCTACCATGCAAATTATTTAAAGTTTTTTGAACGCGCAAGGACGGAGATGATTCGAGCCTGGGGCGTCTCGCAATCAGTCTTACTTGAGCATGATATTGGTTTCGTTGTAAAGTCGATGGAAATTAATTATATCAAAGCGGCAATATTGGATGAACATTTGACGGTAATAAGTGTCATATCTGATCAAAGGAAAGCTTCTTTGCAATTTTGTCAGGAGCTCGTAAATGCTGAACAGCAGGTATTGTGCCGTGCTTTAGTTCAGGTAGCATGCATCAATAATAAGAAAATGCGCCCAATCGCTATCCCATTATCTATTTTTTCCAAGGAGTTACAGTGAACGCTGAACTTTCGATTCTCGATCTATTTTTACAAGCCAGCCTATTAGTTAAGTTAGTTATGCTTATTTTACTAGGCATGTCGGTTATGTCGTGGGCGATGATTATCAAACGTCTACGAGTGTTAAAACAAATTGGCAAACAATCTGCCTTGTTTGAAGATAAGTTTTGGTCGGGTGCGGATCTTACGCATGTCTATCAAGAAGTGAAAGCAAGGAAAGATGAGATCAGTGGATGTGAAGAAATCTTTTATGCAGGATTTACTGAATTTGCACGTCTACACAAGTCGAATAGCGGTGATGCCAATTACGTGATGGACGGAACTGCGCGGGCAATGCGTGTTTCTGTCTCTCGTGAAGTTGAGTCTTTGGAAGCGCATTTACCCTTTTTGGCTACGGTAGGCTCAATCAGTCCTTATATTGGTCTATTTGGTACCGTATGGGGAATTATGCATGCATTTATTGCTCTTGGTGCGGTAAAACAGGCGACACTCTCAATGGTTGCACCTGGTATTGCCGAAGCATTGGTTGCAACAGCGATGGGGCTATTTGCTGCGATTCCTGCCGTAATGGCTTATAACCGTCTTAGCAATATCGTTGGTAAGCTGGAACACAATTTCGCCACATTTTCTGAAGAGTTTCATAGTATTCTCCATCGTCAGGCTATGGTTGGGCGGGAGTAATTATTTATGGCCGGTTATCAGCCGAAGAAGCGTAAAATGACGGCAGAAATTAATGTCGTTCCCTATATTGATGTCATGTTAGTGTTGCTTATTATATTTATGGTGACATCGCCGTTTGTGACTCAGGGAGTCGATGTTGAATTGCCAAAAACGGAAAATGCGCAATCTGCTTCAGAGCTCGCAGGTGATAGTGATGTGAGCTTCATTATTGTAGAGATCACGCAAGCAGGAGAGATTGGTGTGAGTGTAAATAATGACAGTTTTCAACGCGGCTTATCATTACAAGACGCTATCGTATTGGTTAAAGCTGAACGCTCAATTAACCCCGAATCCCCAGTGGCCGTTGGTGGGGATGCTCAAACACCTTATGCAGAAATCGTGCTTGTTCTTGATGAGTTAAATCAAGCAGGTATTACCAAAGTTGGCTTATTAACGGATATTCGAGAGTAGTTGTGTCGAATTTGAAAGAGACCTCAAAGGTTAAAAAATCAGGTTTGGGAATGCCCCTATTCATTTCACTTCTTTTGCATATCGCGTTGGTGGTGATCTTGTTGTGGGGTTCTAATTTTATGTCCATAGAGCCTAAACAAACCGGAACGATGGTTGAGGCTGTAGTTATAGACCCGAACCTTGTGAGTCAACAAGCTAAGCGGATAAAAGAACAACGCTCTAAAGCTCAACAGCAAGAGCAAGATAGACTCGACAAACTGCGTCGTGAGAGTGACTTATTAGAGAAAAACCGTGCAGCGGAAGAAGAACGTATTCGTAAGCTGAAAGAGCAACAAGCGAAAGAAGAAAAAGCGACTCGAGAAGCCGAAAAGAAACGAGCTGAGAAAGAGAAAGAACGCAAAGAAGCGGAAGCTCGAAGTGCAGCCGCTGAGAAGGCACGAAAAGAGAAGCAAGCTGAACTAGAGAAAGTTGAAAAAGAACGTATTGCAAAACAGAAGGCCAAAGAAAAGTTAGAGGCCGAGACTAAAGCGGCGGCTGCGAAAGCTAAGGCTGCAAAAGAAGCGGCAGAGAAAGCGGAACAAATCAGAATAGCGAAAGAAAAGGCTGCCAAGGAAGCCGCTGAAAAAGCTGAAAAGGCGCGAATAGCGAAGGAGAAAGCCGCTAAGGAAGCAGCAGAAAAAGCAGCCAAAGAGAAGGCTGAACGGGAAGCGAAGGAAAAGGCAGCGAGAGAGAAAGCTGAGAAAGAAGCGAAAGAGAAAGCCCGTTTAGAGAAGTTAGAAAAAGAACGTTTGGCAAGAGAGAAACGAGAACAAGATGCGGCCTTGAGTGATGTATTCTCTGGGTTAGCAAATGAAGCTGAGCAAAATAGTAGTGCTCGATCGAAGTTTATTAGTTCAGAGCTCGACCGCTATGGCGCCATATACAAGCAGCTGATCTCGAGTCAATTATTGACCAACGACAGTTTTTCCGGAAAATCATGTAAAGTGAATTTACGCTTAATCCCAGCGGGCGGCACGGCTGTGTTGGGTAAATTAAGTGTATTATCAGGGGATTCCGCTGTGTGTGCTGCTACTTCGGCAGCGGTATTGAAAGTGAATTCTTATCCACTTCCAAACGATCCTGATATTGTTGAGCAGCTAAAAAATATCAATTTAACCGTAGAACCAAACTAAAAGGAAACGCTTGTGTTACAGCGCCTTATACTAAGTGTCACACTTATTGCTTTTAGTAGCATCCAACTTGCTCATGCTGCACTTGATCTTGTGATCACAGAGGGCATTAATTCAGCAAGGCCGATTGCCATTGTACCATTTGATTGGCAAGGTAATGAGCCGTTACCTGTTGATGTCTCTGCCGTTATTGCATCGGATCTGCAGCGTAGTGGGAAATTCAGCCCTGTCCCTACCAGTAAAATGCCACAAATCCCTTATGTGGATACGAATGTCGCATTTGAAGATTGGACAAAAATAGGCGTCGAATCGTTGCTGACAGGAGCGATTAGCGTGAATGAAAAAGGCGAGTATGTTATTCGCTATCAGCTGATCGATATTGTTGCTGGTCAATTGGGCGAGCATGAACGTAAAGGAGTCTCCAACGAAGGCTCATTGGTACTGTCGAAAGAATATTTATTGCTTAACAACGTCGCTGCTTATCCCAAAAAGCGTTTGAGAGAGTACGCTCACCGTATCTCTGATTTAGTCTATGAGAAACTTACTGGTGAGCGAGGGGCTTTTTTAACTCGAATTGCTTATGTTGTGGTACAGGATAATGAGAATTACCCATACCAATTGCGTGTGTCCGATTATGATGGTTTCAACGAACGGTTAGTATTGAGCTCTAAACAACCACTCATGTCGCCTGCTTGGTCACCAGATGGACGTAAGTTAGCTTATGTGTCGTTTGAAAATGGTCGTTCAGAAATCTATGTGATGGATATTTATGCCGGTGTACGTGAGAAAATGACCTCATTCCCACGCCATAATGGTGCTCCGCGTTTCTCCCCAGATGGAAAATCACTCGCATTAGTTTTATCGAAGACAGGTAACCTCCAAGTTTATACTATGGATTTAGCGACCAAAAAGGTAAAACAAATTACTCGAGGGTCTGCTAATAATACAGAGCCATTCTGGCATCCAAATGGGAAATCACTGATATTCACGTCTGACCGTGGTGGTAAGCCACAGATTTATAACGTAGATTTGTACACGGGAGCGACAAAACGTATAACATGGCAGGGTCGACAAAACTTAGGTGGACAAATTTCACCTGATGGCCGTTACTTAATAATGGTAAATCAAAGTGCTAATGGCTTTAACCTTGCCAAACAGGATTTAGATTCTGGAACAGTGCAAATTTTAACAAAGACTTTGCTCGATGAATCTCCTAGTATTGCCCCTAATGGTGGTATGGTTATATACAGCTCAATTTTCAACAATACTAATGTGTTATCGATGGTTTCAATTGATGGACGTTTTAAAGCTAGACTGCCGGAAACAAATGGTCGTGTAAGAGCACCTGCTTGGTCTCCGTTTTTATAAAAAGTGATTTGAATTTAAGGAATATAAGATGCAACTGAACAAAGTTCTTAAAGGGTTAATGATTGCAATCCCGGTACTTGCGATGACCGCATGTAGTTCAAGTGATGAAGCTGCAAATGCTTCTGGAACTGGAAGTACGGTCGATCAAGCGATAACGAATGAATCAACCGTATTATCTTCAATTGACGAGAGCGGTCAATTATCTGAGCAGCAGTTGATGGAACGTGTCATGCAAGAGCAGACCGTTTATTTTGCATTCGATAACTCAACGATTTCTGCTGATTACGAAGACATGCTAGCACTTCATGCTACTTATCTAACGTCTAACCCAGCGGTAACCGTGACTATTGAAGGTCATGCTGATGAACGTGGAACCCCTGAATACAACATCGCTTTGGGTGAGTATCGTGCTGAAGCAGTTGCTCGTTACCTACAAGCTTTAGGTGCACTTTCTAGTCAAATTTCTATCGTAAGTTACGGTGAAGAAAAACCATTAGTTAACACTCACGATGAATCTGCGTACGCACAAAACCGTCGTGCGGTTCTTGTTTACTAATTAAAGAGTGGCTTAACTATGTTCGGTAATACACAGTTTAGGAGCACACCACGAGTTGCTATGCTTACGTTATTGGCGTGCGCAGCGAATAGTGCGTTTGCAGCTCCCGCTCCAGTATCCGATTTGAACGGTAATTCGACGATATTGCCTTCTGTCAGTGGAACGAGCAGCAATAAATCTCGTGTTGAGCGTCTAATCGAAAGTCGTAATCAAATGCAGCTACAAATGCAGCAGCAGCTTGAGCAAATGACGATGGAGCTTCAAGAGCTCCGTGGTATTGTAGAGCGCAACAGTTACGACATCGAGCAAACGATTCAACGTCAACGAGAGTTGTTTATTGAGGTCGACAGTATTCGCACTCAAGCTAAGAACACTCCTAGTGCTGCGTCGGGCTCAGAATCGACCGCGTCAACCGAAGGTACGTATAGCGAGAATGTTGATGAGCAAGCCGCATATCAAAATGCTGTTGATCTCATTTTGAAAAAACGTGATTACTCTGGAGCTATTGATGCGTTTAATCAATTTCGCCAGCAGTTTCCAAACTCATCATTTACTCCGAATGCCCATTACTGGCTTGGTCAGCTTTATTTTGCCAAAAAGCAATATAACGATGCGCAAACCAACTTTGCTTCGGTCGTAAATTTTGAATCATCGAGTAAAAGAGCCGATGCATTAGTGAAACTGGGTGATATTGAAAAGCAGAACAACAACAGTGCTGCGGCTACTCGATACTATCAACAGGTTGTTTCTGAGTACCCATCAAGTAAGTCTGCTGATGAAGCGAAACAGAAGCTCGGCAATTAATTAAGTTCGATAATAAGATAAAGGAGCATTTTTGCTCCTTTATTTATTTTTACTTCTTATTTTGCTCAATAAAGACACGTTATCGCTTTTGACTCTCTGCTTCTACGGTGTAGAATGCTCGGATTGAAAGATGTTGTGTAGAGCAGAGCAATGAGCCATATCCTAGATTCAATCCAAACATCCTACCCATTTCCGCCAAAACCAGTCCCGCTTTCTGATGAAGAAAAGCAGGCCTATATCAGTGAAATTAAGCAACTGCTGATCGACAATGATGCTGTATTGATAGCGCAT
Source organism: Vibrio phycocola (assembly GCF_053850235.1). Lineage (NCBI taxonomy): Bacteria > Pseudomonadati > Pseudomonadota > Gammaproteobacteria > Vibrionales > Vibrionaceae > Vibrio > Vibrio phycocola. The sequence continues at coordinate 112,628 of NZ_JBSQDJ010000001.1, forward strand.
TATTATACTGATCCGTTAATTCAAGCTCTTGCTGAAGATACGGGTGGTTTTGTCGGTGACTCACTGGAAATGGCTAAGTTTGGTAACCGTCACCCAGCACAAACACTTCTGATTGCTGGTGTTCGTTTTATGGGAGAGAGCGCAAAAATTCTCACTCCAGAAAAACGCATTCTTATGCCAACGTTAGATGCAGAGTGTTCGTTAGATCTTGGTTGTCCAGTGGATGAATTTAGTCAATTTTGCGATCAGCATCCCGACCATACTGTTGTGGTATACGCCAATACTTCGGCAGCAGTAAAAGCACGTGCGGATTGGGTTGTCACCTCTTCAATTGCTCTTGAGATTGTCGAACATCTAGATTCACAAGATAAGCCCATTATTTGGGGCCCAGATCGCCACTTAGGCTCATATATTGCGAATAAAACCGGTTGTGACATGCTGTTGTGGCAAGGCGAATGTATTGTTCATGATGAATTTTCTTCCGATGCATTAAGAAAGATGAAGGCGCTCTACCCAGACGCGGCAATTTTGGTTCACCCAGAATCACCTGCGAGTGTCGTGGATCTTGCAGATGCAGTGGGATCGACAAGTCAATTAATTAAGGCAGCGAAGTCATTGCCACAGAAAAAACTGATTGTTGCAACTGACAAGGGTATTTTCTTTAAGATGCAGCAATTAGTGCCAGAGAAAGAACTCATTGAAGCGCCAACGGCGGGAGCAGGGGCAACGTGTCGCAGTTGTGCTCACTGTCCATGGATGGCGATGAACGGCCTTAAAGCAATTAAATCGGCGCTTGTTGATGGTGGAGAAGAACACGAGATATTCGTTGACGAAGCGATTCGGGTGAAGTCACTAATTCCATTGAATCGTATGCTAGATTTTGCAGAAAGTCTCAACCACACTGTCAAAGGGAATGCATAAAAGCACGACTTAGCTGGTAATAAGATAAAGTGAATGAAAAAAATAAGGCCGAGAGTGGCCTTATTTTTATTGCGCTTGTTCGAGTTCTAATCCTTTGAGAGTAAGACCGCATACCATTCTTGGTATCGCGTTATAGATCTCTTCAAATTGGTTTAGTTCTGCTGCGTCGGATTGTTCGAGTGTTGCAATCGCGGTCTCTGGGTCGTAAAGCATTGAAATAGTGAGTAGTATTCCACCGATTAATGCGTTGTCTTCACTCTCTTCTTCGACCAAGTTTTGCCAATCATCTTGTGTCAGTTGCCAACCTTGTAAGAAGCCTTCGCAAAAGTCTTGGGTTGCTTGGTTGACTAATTGCTCTTCGTCGAGCAAGCAGTTATCTGGCCATTGCCAAGTTTGCTCAAGAAGTTGCTCGCGCGTATTATTCCAAAGTTCAACAATGGTCTGGCAATATTGCTCGAACTGAGCACCATCGCTAAAGGGGGCACTTTCGGTTCCGCCCCATAAAAACGGCAGCCATTCTTCAGCAGGCAGTAACATTGGTGCGCAAGTGATTGCGGTAATAAAGCCTCTCGTTGATGACTCATTCATCAGTTGCTCGGTAGGCTCAAGTTGAGCAAATAATTCAGTTAAGTTCATGTCGGTACCGTACTTGTAATTGTGGGCTCAGTGTAGCCAAATTTCGTCAATGATTCTATTAGCTTATCGTGTATCCGTCATTATTTCGGCGGTTTGATATTGGTTCAGTATTTGCATGAAGTTAATTAATATTAAGGTCAAGGAAAACACGATGAAACCTCAACAATCACTGAAGCGAAAGAGCTTTATAGCTCTCGTTGCTTATCTCGTTCTATTTATTGCAATCAGTGGTGCTCTCATACATTGGGTTGTTAAAGCTCCAATTAGCTCTCAGCTCAAGGAAAATTTAGATTTGAGAGCCGAGATATTCGCCGGTCACGTGAAAGAGCCACTATTAGAATCATTAAGTATCTTAGATAGCGTTGTTTCTGTGGGGCAGGCAAATATAGATCGTGATAGCCAAACCGAGCTATTAAAAGAGCTGTTCCAACATATTAACAGTATCGTTGTGAGTGGCGGGCTTTGGCCTCAACCGTTTCTTGATGGAGAAGACATGGTTTATTCCAGCCTATTTTTTAACCAAGGTAGCGATGGTGCCGTCGACCAGGTTACGTCGTGGGATAATGCCATTTCAGGTGGGTATGATCAGGAAGAATGGTATAAATCAGTCGCAAATCAACCGCCAAAAACCGTTCATTGGTCTCAAGTGTATGTCGATGGCTATACACGAGTCAAAATGATCACTATCTCACAACCTTATTATATCGATAACGAGTTTTCTGGCGTTGCTACTGTTGATTTGTCTCTCGATGACTTAGTTGAACTTATTTCACCGACTGCGAGCCAATCTCAAATTGGTGTCAATCTAATTGATTCATACGGTTCACCGGTCGCATCTCATCAATTTCGAGTAAAGCAATCGGGTTACATCAGCCAATATCACTTCGCTGATTTGAATTGGATATTGGAAGTCGTCAATTCAAATAAATCGGTAAATGAACAAATTACCGAGATCGTTACTGATATCGAACTTTGGCTTATTCCCTTTTTGTTGGTCGGCTTGATCTTTGGTTACTTAATGCTAAATCGTAAGATTATTAGCCCTATTGTTGATATCGCTGACCGATTAAAGAATTCAAAAGAGGGCGGTATGATCGATATGCCGTACCGAAGCCACGATGAAATTCGTTACTTAATTGACGCTTTGAACCAAAAAACCGTCTTTTTAGATGCTGAAAAAATGAAAGCTCAAGAAAGTACCACTGCAAAGAGTAACTTCTTCGCGACCTTATCACATGAGATTCGTACTCCAATGAACGGTGTGTTAGGAAACGCCCAGTTGATGATGAATGATGAGCTCAGTCCTGCACAAGCTAAACGCTTACAGGTTCTTCACCAATCCGGTGAACATATGATGACCCTGCTCGATGAAATTCTCGATTATTCAAAAATTGAACAAGGCTATTTAGAGCTTGATGCACAAGATTTCGCTTTAGAAGATTTGACCGACAGTATTGTCAGTGTTTACCAAGGGTTATGTGACGAAAAAGGCCTCACACTTAACATTGAATCGAATATCGAGCCAGACCGGTATTATGTTGGGGATATATCGCGGATTAAGCAGATACTCTTTAATCTCCTCAATAACGCGGTTAAGTTTACCGACCAAGGACACATTAGTATTCGTTTAGACGAAGAAGTGACTGGGTATCAAGAAAATACGTTAAGCATATCGATTGAAGACAGCGGCATTGGTATTAGCCCAGAAGCGCAAGATAAAATTTTCAGACCTTTTGAACAGGCCGAACTCAACACCAACCGTAGATACGGTGGAACAGGTTTGGGCCTCGCCATCGTTGATCAATTAATAAAACTGATGGGTGGGGAAATTAAGCTCACAAGCATACTGTCGCTTGGGAGTTTCTTTGACGTCAAACTTCCTTTGAAATTGGGTACTAAAACCGAATCATCGACTTCGTATGTGACGAAAGATGTTCAGTTTAATGGAATAAAAGCCTTGATCGTGGAAGACAATCGAGTCAACGCTCATATTTTGGAATCGTTTCTTGTTAAGCGAGAGATCGAGAGTGTCGTTGCTGAAGACGGCTCCATCGCACTTGATCAACTCGAAAAGGAGGACTTCGATTTTATTCTTATGGATCATCATATGCCAGTTATGGACGGTATCGAGACGATCAAACGTATTCGCGCTCGTGGAGATGCGATCAATCAAATCTTTATCCTCGGCTGTTCCGCTGATGTATTTAAGCAAGCGAAGGATAAGATGATGAACGCTGGCGCCGATGTGATGCTCAATAAACCAGTAATGGAGCAGGAACTCAATGATGTGCTCTATCGTCATACCGATAAAATTTATCAATATCATAAAGAAGCAGCGCAACCTTCGGAGAATGATCCTCTAGCAGACGACAAAGAGACAGAGGACTAACCCGATTTATTTAAGCACAGAGGCGAACCCAGATGTTTATTGTTTAACCAAACAACTGTTTTTTGTATGAATATACTTGACCCAAAGTCAGATAATCATTACATTGACGCCTCGTTAGCCTATCGTGCTAACAATACGGTGAGTTGGCCGAGTGGCTGAAGGCGCACGCCTGGAAAGTGTGTATACGGCAACGTATCGAGAGTTCGAATCTCTTGCTCACCGCCACATTGTAGTCCGCAGACGTTCGTCTGCGGACTTTTTCGTTAAAATCTTCTTATTTTTCATTGCCTTACCTTCCGTGGTCGTTCGTTTGTGTTCACCTCTATCCGTGCATTTGTGTATGCCAAAATGTATGCCTACTATGTAGAACTCATTTTGGCATACACTTACAACAGGCTAGTCGTTAATGGAAAAGGGAACGATTTTACCTACTGTTGTTGAGATAATTGGTAATATTTTCAATACGTTAACTTATCAAGTGTATAACGGCCAAAATACCCAATTTCATCAAAAAATCCGCATACACTTGGAGATTGAAATATGGCTAGAAGCTTATACAAACTGTCTGCTAGAGAAGTAAATACCTTGAAGGCTAAATCAAAACCATACCGTGTGTCAGATGGTTTTTTGAAAGCAAACCGCCGATTAAACTTGAAATTAACGCAACAACAAAAGACCAATGGAACTCATGGGTCATCAATACGTTTATCCATCAACGTCCTTAGAGCACCGTGTTTTATCGAAATATATTACGGGCCGCTTCACTTGTATTAGGACAGATCGACACCGCATGCCGAATTCCTGGATAAACGTCACTAGATACACTGGCCGCTGAAAGTAAGTCCCCTAGCTCTCTCGGATTTTTCTCATACCAAAACGACACATTATCCGTCTCTAACTCTCCGTTTGAGAGCAGTCCAATTGGTCCATATTGACATTGCAAAATGGGATAGCCTTGTTTCTGTATCACAAGGCCAATTCGACGCATGTCTTCGTTTTGTCCCACACCATCCGATGCCAATCCCATACCTGTGCGGTAGGCCAACAGATCTTGTGAATAAAGAGCGTACCCATCTTCGGTTTTCTGTGGATTGCGGGCCCGCGCTTCATATGTTTTTCGCATGTAACGCAAAATATCTTTTTTTGTTGCAGGCTCGAAGTTGAGTTTTGGTTCAACGAGGTTAATCCGTGTAGTTTGGACAGGTTTAAGGTTATTTGCACCTCTCCATAAGTTTTCAGCGTATTGTTTTACAATCGGAGAGGCACAAGCTTCATTGGTTAAGAAATGCGCAGTTTCTGCATCGGACACCAACTCGTCATTAAGGGATGTTAATCTGTTTTGCGCAAATGAAAAAACGTCGCCATTTGATGTTGATGCGGCCCCGATTATTGCAAAAGGACTGAATTCACCGCTTAGATACTTCGCATTTGCCATGGTTTCATATTTTTTCGCCAAACGGTTTTCCATATCCACAGATTTTTGTCCATATGGCGTTGTCACCCCATAACGGGTTTGAAACCAAGATTCCGTATATCTAGTGCGGTTTGCGGGTAAATGCGTTTTACAAAGTTTTGAGTATTGATCGACATATATTACATAGCTCTTTGCAAAATCCCCCGCGTTAGCAATAAACTGAAAATTACCCTCAATAATATTCCGAGGTGTCTCAAAATTCTGGTAACTACTCCAATAAGTACCGGATTTATAGATAAGACCAGGTCGTTTAGACCAGTGTAGGAGATTCGCGAACCCGTCATATCGTTTCTTTTCTAGTGCCTGTTTTTGAACTTTGTGGCGTTCAAACATCGCTGAAATGTCGGTAAGGGCAGCCGTTTGTTGTGTCGACTTTGGTTTACGTCGCTTCAGTACGGTTGAAGCAGTCAGGTACTCAATTCCATAGGGGACTCCTTCAAGGCCATCGATTTCATATCCGGGTCGCCAAGGTGTGCCATCTGCAGGTTGTTTAAAACTTAAATAGATAACTGGATCTTCAGCTTCAAAGGAAGCCTTCTTACCGCCACCATACGGATGAAGATAATTGTCTTTTATATAGATCCATGCCGCGACACGTCGACGATTAGATTGATACCTTGGGTGATTTTTCCATTCTGGGAATGTTGCGTAAAGTGCAGGAATAATATGATTTGAGAAACGAGCAATTTCCACCTCCGAATACGTGAACCCAGGTTGGGGTGCTTCGATTGGTGTCGTTTGAATAGATGCCTCATCTGCTTCGAAATAAGTGCCTTTTGAAGAAATTGTTCTTTCGGCAAAAATCATCAACTCAATATTTCCTGGCGCACTATCTCTTGGATGAATGCCGGTGTAAGAGAGCATTGCACCATAATAAACACCGCTGGTATCCTCGTATATTTTGCGCGCTTCAGGTATGTTCCTCAAATCAAGAGTTTGCGCCATGGTGAGGAATGAGGAACATAATACCAGTGTGATCGATAACAAAAACCGCATGTAAGAGCCTCTATCGATTTTTCAACAACCTAATACTCAAGCTGACATCTTCACCACTTGAGACTTGTATGGAGATGAAAAACATTTTTGACGTTTAGAACGTTAATACACTAAACGACATTTCTTATCCATTCAACAGGTGCTGATTTTCCCAAGAATAAACCTTACTCAAATTTATGAGATATTTATACCCTATAGGAACCCACCTTAACTAACTGATATATTGCTCTGAAAACAGTACCACTCAATTACCCAAAGGCTAATTATTGTCTTTACATCTTTAACATTAACCTTTAAGTTAGATTTTTCTTAATTAGATTATGCTAATGTTAATATATAGAGGTACCACATGAATTTAACACAGCGTCTTACTATATCCATTTTAGCCGGTGCATTGCTAACGGCTACTTGCGCTATGGCCGAGAGTACAGCCACTAATCCGATCGAGAATAAAGCACTTTTCATAGTCACCAGTGATTCTTTACAAACACAAGGGATGGCAATGGTATTAGGCAATGCTATGCAATCAAAAGGAGTTTCTGTCGATGTACTATTATGTGACCAAGCTGGTGATTTAGCGCTGTCATCTACTGTTAGTAACCCATTAAAACCACTCAATGCGACTCCCGAACAGCTGATCGCTAAACTACAATCGAAAGGGTCTAATATCAGTGTTTGCTCCCTTTATCTTCCAAATAGTGAGCACAGTAAACAAGATCTACGTGATGGTATCAAAGTTGCCACTCCACCAGAAATGGCAACAATGATGATTTCTGAAAATGTTCGCGTCTATAATTTTTAATCGATAGCCTTAAGTAAAGGGACTAAATGTAGATTAGAACATTGTTTTAGATTGAAAATATTGGCCCATTCGTGATTAATTGGCTCCGAAGCCTCAGGGCAGAGTCACGGTTAGGCCAATGAAATGGTTAAAAAAGTTGTTGGTGTGAAAAATCGAGCCTGTCACAGATTCTGTGTAACTTATATAAACACTAGCCATAAGCCGGGATAGTGTTTTTACAGGTGAGTAACAACTACTGGCCGTTGGTCTAACTGAATAATCTGTGAGTTTACTTCAAATAAATGACGAATCAATTCACGATTAATGATGTGATTGGGCTCGCCATACGCAAACAAGCTACCACGATGCAACGCTGCTACTTTGTCTGAATATTGAATCGCTAGATTTAGATCGTGAATAACCATTAACGTGCAAGCTCTTTGTTTAAGAGTATAGGCTTTTACGTATTCTAATAACTTTAATTGATTGTTCATATCCAGTGCTGAGGTGGGTTCATCGAGGATTAATATGGCGGGTTTGTTTATTACAGCTTGTGCCAAACCAACCATCTGACTTTCACCACCGGATAGCTCAGTACACACTTTGTTAGCGAGGTGTACGATGCCAATATCTATCAATAACGCTAGTGCTCGTTCTGCGCTGTTTGCTTGGGTAAACAAAGACCTAGATCCTACATGCATGGTAGTGATCAGCAATTCAACTACCGTAATACTTGCGGAAATTCGGTGGTCTTGAGGTAGGTACCCAATTTCGTCATTCTCAATTGGCTGGCCATTGTAGGTAATCAAGCTAGGATTTAACCGGATGAGTTTGGTCATTTGTTTGAGAACGGTCGATTTACCCGCTCCATTTTTTCCTATCAACGAAACCATTTCACCAGGTTGGATTTCAGGAATACTGAGAGCATCTAACACTTTATGCCCAGAGAAAGAGACAGATAACTCATTGATTTTTAGAGCCATTAAAATTTCCCTCCTTTTTTCACAATGAGAAAAATAAAGAAAGGCACGCCGACAGTCGACATCATGACGGTGAGGGGGAGAATAATCCCTGGCATGATAGATTTGCTCGCGATCGATGCTAGCTCAAGCAGCACAGCACCAATTAGAAATGAGGCGGGCAAAAAGAAACGCTGGTCTTCTCCTAAAATCATTCTAGCAATATGAGGGGCGACTAGTCCGACAAACCCAACAGCTCCCACAAATGAAACTGATAGCGACGTAATCACAGACACTAAGATCAACGTTTTAATACGCAGGCGATTCACATTTATCCCCATCGATTCTGCACGTTCTTGGCCAATTTTTAATGAGGATAACTTCCAAGCATCTTTCATCATGATGGCCATCACAATCGGTAACAAAATCGCAAGAATAGTGATTTTTTCCCAGCTACCTCTGTCGAGTGAACCCATTTGCCAGAATATCAGAGTCTGCAGTTGTGTCTCGGTGGCAATATATTGCATCATCGTCAACATTCCGTCATAGGCAAACATAATTGCAACACCAAATAACATTACTCCCTCAATCGAGATACGGCGTAATGATGACATTCCAGCAATCATAAATGTGGTGAGTAAACACATAACAAATGCCATCGTTGCAATTTGATATTGCTCTGGAATCAGAGGTAAAGAAATAATATTCGTGATGACCAAGGCTGCCCCAAAACCTGCCGCTGCCGAAACACCGAACGTATAGGGGTCAGCTAACGGATTATTGAGTGTTGTTTGCATCTGTGCCCCAGCAATGGCCAAAGCTCCACCAATAAACGGTGCCATCAAGGACATCGGCATACGGATGTCCCAAATGATGATTCGACTTGCAATATCACTCGATGCTGGGTCAAAGATTCCTCTTATAACTTGTGACAACGTAAGGCCTTGAGAGCCAATCAAAATATCAGCGATTAGGCACACAATACTCAATACAAAAAAGACAGCTAGAGCTATCCTTTTCTTTCTCGCCCTCATGTAGTGAAGGTTCAGAGCGTCAGACGCTTCATTCATTAATGTGTCTTGGTTATCAATACTGATACTTTTGATGCAAGTCGACTCACTCACTATTTCATTGCCTCAAAATTATTTTGACCAAACACACCCGTTGCAGAACGATCGGCAAATTGCTTATTCATCTGTTCAAACGTCGCAAGTGGGTCTAAATCTTTAAACTGTTCTGGATGAATCCATTTTGCAAAATATTCCATCGCAACAAGATTATAAGGTGAGTTATAAAATGGCATATAAATAGAATATACGTTTTCAGTCTGATAACTTTGCGTTGCTTTTAGCCAAGTACGCTCCATTAATGCGCTAGTCGCCTTAGTAATCGCAGCTTCATTGAGTGGGGCATAACCGAATGGTACGCCCGCTTTGTTATTACCATCTTTATCTATCCACCCAGTCGTTTGCATGATGTACACATCCGGTTGAGAGGTAATCACGCTTTCTACCGACATTTGACCAGTAATAGCTCCTTTAAGTGGTTCATCCGCAATATTTGTCGCTTTTAAGAAAGGAATGTATGCCCCCATATTGCCCGCTGCAAATGTACGGCAACAAGAGTCTCGATAACCAGCGGCTCTCTCAATAAAGACCTTTTTGTTCATTTCATTTTCTGGCAGGTTTTCAACAACATCTGCTAGGTGCTGTACATGAGCTTGATAGTAGTCGGCAAATTTCTGGCCCTGCTCTTTTTCACCAAGTGCGGTCGCCAAACTCGTGACCGATTGAAGCGTGTTTTTAATTGGATTTTCGCGAAAATCGATTGCGATGACCTTAATACCCGCGTCATCAAGTTTGGCAATCAGTCCTTTCTCTTCTGCGAGTTTGATGTTCGATATATCGACAACGAACAAATCAGGCCTATTATCCATACTTATAAAACGTTCGGCGTCAAACTCACCGGATTTGATTGTCCCTACCTTCAAAATATTCTCAAGTTGTGGGTAATCTTTAATATAGCTAGCATACATACTCGGCGCAGATAGTCGCATATCATCACGCCACGCAACTAAGTGTTCAGCCGCATCACGCTGGTAAATGATTTCCAACAATGGAAACACACGACCTGTTGATAACGCGATATTATTCGGTTTTTTTTCTAGGGTAATACTCCGCCCCGCAACGTCAGTAACCGTAACAGGAAATTTGTCGGCATGCGCAATATTAGGGAGTACGGAAACGGTAAAAATAATCGCTGACGTCGTAAGGTATTGACTAAATATGTTATTTGTCATGGGGAACACCAATTTATTAGAATTAATTTTAATGGTAATGATAAGTGTTCTCATTGCGTTTAGTCAATCTAATTTAGTTGGTGAACTCGGCCTGAATACGCATTAAATGAGTCAATTCTGAATAGCAGTAGGTGTGGAAAGTCTTATTTCGTGTAAAATCCCTTGTTAATTATCCTTTTAAATACAGAGTAACTCATGGAAGTTGAACTGTTAGAAATTCAAGACTTTATTAGACAATATCCTCCTTTTGATGAGTTACCAGAAGACGCATTACAAGAAGTCGCCAAGAGTGTTGAGATATCTTACAGCCGCGCTGATACTGATATTATTGCGTTTAAAGATGATATCCATGAACTGTATATGATCCGTAGTGGTGTCGTTGAAATTTATCGACGTAACGGTCAGCTTCATAATCGATTAGATCAGGGTGAGTTATTCGGTCAAATGGGCCTACTCACTAACAATAAAGTACGCTTTCCTGCTAAATCAATTAAAGATACGCTTTTGTATTGCATCCCAGATACGGTTTTTTATAGTTTATGCGAGCGTTTTGAATACTTTGCCGATTTTGTCGAAGCAGAGGACAGTGCACGATTAAAACAAGCCGTAAAAAATCAAAATGAGGGCGGTAATGATCTCACTACGTCTAAAGTAAAGACACTGATAGCACGTGACCCGCTAATATTACCGTTGACTGCATCCATTCGTGACGTTGCAAAAACCATGGCAGATGAATATCAATCTGCTGCGTTAATTAATGACCCAGATAGTGAAATTGAAACGAATGGCTTTGTTGGATTGATCACCGAACATGACCTTTGCACACAAGTGGTGGCGCAAGGTATTTGCATCGACAATCCTGTTTCTGAAGTGATGACAACGGATCTTATTTCGTTAGACCGAAATGCCTACATCTCAGAAGCGATGTTAATCATGCTTCGCTATAATGTGCACCATCTACCCATCCTCAAAAATAAGCGTCCTATTGGTCTCATTACCGCCTCCGATATCATTCGTTATGAATCACAAAACAGTCTGTTATTTGCGAGTAGTATTTTTGAGCAGCAAACCACTGAGGAGCTGGCTCAACTCTCAACCCATCTAAAATATACCTTTGTGCGCATGGTTAATGAAGATGCCAACTCACATATGGTGGGACGTGCAATGTCGGAAATTGGGCGCAGTTTTAAGCAGCGTTTATTAATGTTAGCTGAAGATAAGTTTGGCCCACCGCCTATTCCATACTGCTTTCTAGCGCTTGGCTCTATGGCTCGTGATGAGCAACTTTTGGTTACCGACCAAGACAATGCGTTGATTTTAGATAACAGTTACGATGTCACAGTCCACGGTGCTTATTTTGAGCAATTATCCCAGTATGTGTGTGACGGCTTAGCGGCATGTGGTTACACTTATTGCACCGGTGACATTATGGCAACCAACCCTGAATACCGAAAAACTCAAGCGGAATGGGAAGCCTGTTTTGCTGACTGGATTGATAACCCTAATCCAAAAGCATTATTAAATTGCAATATCTTCTTCGACTTAACCGGAGTGCATGGGCGTATCAAATGGGCTGAAAAACTGAATGCCTTTATTTTACGAAGTGCCAAAAAGAACAACCGATTTTTAGCCTGTCTTGCTCGTAACGCGTTAAATAGAAAACCACCACTGGGTTTCTTTAAAGACTTTGTCATGGAAAATGATGGTCGTCATAATAACTCAATCAACTTAAAACGCCGTGGTACCGCACCACTTGCCGATCTTATTCGGGTTCATGCTTTAGCCATTGGTTCGCACTCGCAAAACTCTTTTGGCCGATTAGAGGACATTATTGAAGCGGGTATTCTGCCGAAGTCTAAAGGGGAAGATTTACGACACGCCATGGAGCTTATTTCACTCGTACGGCTACGTCATCAAGCATTAGACGTAGAGTCAAATATTGAACCGGATAATAATATTGAGCCAGAAAATATGTCCGATCTTGAAAGACGTAATTTAAAAGATGCATTTTTGGTGTTAAGCAATGCTCAAAACTTCCTAAAATACCGTTACACAGCGAATAAATTTTAAGGCAATCTATTCATGCATAGTATTACCTTCAATGACATTGTTAGCTGGGATGCACATTTACGTTTACAAGCTCGGTTATGTAAAGATCCGCGTTTAAAAACATTTTATAGTGCGGGTACATACCACAACGAAACGGCGATCAAGGATATCGAATTTGTTGCATTAGATTTTGAAACAACAGGTTTGAATCCTGAAGAAAATAGTATTATCAGTATTGGTCTAATTCCTTTTAACCTCGATCGAGTCTTTTGTAACCGAGCAAAAAAATGGTTTATCACCCCTCAAGATAACTTGGATGAAAACTCAGTGGTCATCCATGGTATTACACATTTTGATCTAATAGGTGCACCGGATTTAAGCCATGTACTAACTCCGCTCTTAGAGGCACTCGCGGGAAAAGTCGTGGTGGTGCATTATCGTAATATTGAACGGAATTTTTTAGATCGTAATTTACGCGCATCAATCAATGAAGGTATCGTTTTTCCAGTGATTGATACGATGCAAATTGAAGCTAATATCCAACGTAAAGCCGTGTCCGGTGTTTATAATTGGTTAAAAGGTAAGAAACCGCAATCTATCCGTTTGGGGAGTTCTCGCCAACGCTACAATCTTCCGAGTTACCAGCCGCATGATGCATTAACGGATGCCATCGCAACAGCTGAGTTATTTCAAGCGCAGATTCGTCATCATTATGATCCTGACATACCCATAAAAAAGTTATGGCTCTAGCTATTTGTGTTGCTGTGGGTATAGCAGTAGAACGGTGAGTGGGTGAATCGTGAGGAAATCGATTCGCTGGGGAAAGAGTAGGGGAAACATGCTGAAAAATCTGATGGTATAAAAAACCGATTAACCACTGCTAATCGGCTTTTATCAATCAACTAGAAGGGTATGGTTAACTCACACCCATCCAAGACCCTATTTTCTAGAGTGCGGTTCTGTTCTCATCCCCATTAGCAAACTCACACACATCACGAGTAAGATAATAGTGAACGGTAAAGCGGTAGAGATGGTGCCTGCTTGCAGCGCCTGGATAGCATTAGTTCCACCAACCCAGAGCAAAGCAATCGCAATCGCTCCTTCAATTGAGGCCCAAAAAACGCGTTGAGGTATAGGCGCATCTACTTTACCACCTGCTGTAATGCTATCAATAACTAGAGAGCCTGAATCAGAGGACGTGATAAAGAAAACTAGAACGAGTACCACAGCCACTAATGACAATATGCTACCGAATGGAAGTTGATCAAACATTTGGAACATTGCTAACGGTACTTCCGTTAAACCATTAGCACCTAATTCACCGACATTATTAATAATTTGATCGATCCCGACGCCACCAAATACAGACATCCATAAAATAGTCACAAGTGTTGGAATAATTAATACGGCGATAATGAATTCACGCACTGTGCGACCACAAGAGATACGCGCAATAAACATACCTACAAATGGTGACCAAGAAATCCACCATGCCCAATAAAATACCGTCCAACCATGCATCCAAGCTTCATCTTCTCGGCCATGTGGATTACTTAAAGGAATGATATTCTCTATATAGCCCATTACCGTTGTTGGGACTGTTCCCATTGAGATCGCTAGAGTCACTAATGCAACAAATACCACCAACACAATCGCTAAAATCATGTTGACGTTGCTGATCAGTTTAACACCGCCATCAATCCCACGAACGACCGATATAATGGCAAGTAATGTCACGCCGACAATGATGGTTATCTGAGTGGTGATACCTGAATCAATACCAAATACATGATGAAAACCACTTGCTGCTTGTTGCGCGCCTAAACCTAAAGACGTCGCCAGACCAAATAAGGTTGCTATAACAGCGAAAATATCGATGATGTGTCCAGCCCATCCCCAAGTACGATCACCTAGGATAGGATAAAATACGGAACGCATTGAAAGCGGTAAGCCTTTGTTAAAGGCAAAAAATGCGAGTGATAAAGCCACAACACCATAGATAGCCCATGGGTGTAAGCCCCAGTGGAACATGGTCGCTCCCAAGGCCAACTTAGCGGCTTCAGGTGTATTAGGCGTTACGTTTAATGGTGTTTCATACCAACCGGTAAAGTATGCGACTGGCTCGGCGACTCCCCAAAACATTAAGCCAATACCCATGCCTGCGGCAAATAGCATTGATAACCATGACAACGTAGTGTAGTCACTTTTGGCCTGTTCACCACCAAGGCGAATTTTACCAAATGGTGACACCACGAGTATCAAGCAGAAAATAACGAAAAAGTTTGCTGACCACATAAATAAGCCATCAAAAGCACCGATTATTTTCCATTTTAAACCGTCTAAACCAGCTTTAGACACTTCAGGATCGATCACCATGATCGCAATTAAAAACGCAATGATCAATCCAGCACTTATTCCGAAAACAGCATTGTGGATATCAAATCCCCACTTCTGCACGTTATCTCGCCCAATAGTATAATCGGTATTATCTATACTATATTTATCCTTATTTGAATTCATTTTTCCTCGTTTAGAGCATATGCTCATCTTATCAATTCTCGCAAATGCATAATAACAAAAGTGATGCCTTATCAGAAGGCCAACCCGGCTTTATCCCAGTACAACGCTCCGATAGACTCGAGAGGTAGTGCAGATTAGTTACTACAATCGAGATACTTACTCTGATGCATAAGATAAACAATAAATTGATTGTGGTTGAATGAGAGAGTGACATACAACGATTTCGAGTTTGATTTGAGAGGTTTATGTGATGTTTGAAGAACAGCCGCAACCAGTACTACACTTCAATCCAAGTGTTTACCTTGTGTATTCACTAAACAAATAAACAAAATCTTGCACTCGTATTTTGTAAGTGCTAGATTCTAAATTCTCAAATTGAACGATCGTTCAGTTATAAGTATTGAAAATTCTATATGTCTTTGAATTTTCTGTTTGGATTTCCTACTACTCAAAGTTGAATATAAATGAATAAAAATACTATTATCACTACAATCATTATCGGTCTAGTTGCAAGTATCGTCTTCATAATGGTCCAACCTTTATTTGGTATGTCTACGCTCACATCACGCCATGCTGCCGCTTATGTCGAGTTTGGTGGTTATAATCAGACGAATGCATTTTTACTGTCGTGGTTTGTCCATATCAGTGTTTCGGTTTTTTATGCCGCACTTTCACATCTCATCTTTATTCGTAATTCGTCGTTAACTGTGAGTACTATTCAGGTATTGGTTTTGGGTTGGATTACGACGCTAACGGCAACGCCTGCTAATGAATTTGTTGTAAAACTAGTGACAACGCAGCAATTTCCGGCAATCAGTTCGTTATCAGCAATAAATACAGAAATGGGGCCAAAGTTATGGCTACATATCGTGTTTTTTGCGTTCATCGTTTTTGGATTATGGATCTCAAAGTTCAAGAGATCAGCAACGGTAACAGCACGCGCTTAATCAGATTCGATCCGTGAAGCTACTAGCCTCCGATAATGACTATTGATTTATCAAACGGGGTTAGTGAGTTTTCTTATAAGTTGCAACAACTACTTACATCAACTTGAACACGTAGGCGTCGATTAATTCTAGAGCACATAGTATCGTGTGTTAGTGTATTGCAAGCTAATTTAATTGCGATGATCATTCCAGCTAAGATGCTTAATCGTTTTCAGAAATACGGTATTTGCGATGGGCATCCGACACTTTTAGGCTTACCATGACTTTCTTCAAGACTTAAACGATCTGTGATTCTGTATATCGTGATTTCTCATCACTATTCTCTGTTCTTGGTTGGTAATTAGAAACAGAAGAACTTTAAATCGGAATACTCCTATTTTTTAGGGATGGTTATGCATGAGGCATTATGTTTCGCTTTACTAAGTATTGATTTGAGGAGAAACTGAAATCCTAGTTTGAGTGACGAGGATAGAAAATGATACGTATACTATTGATGATTATGTCTTTATTTCCTTCATTCGCAAATAGCCATGAAAAACTATTGCGTGATGTATCCGAATTACAATGGGAAAATAGAGTGTTGCTAATTTGGTCTGAAGTTAGACCTGAAAGTAGCTTCGACACTCTCACCGATGGGATTGATGAAAGGGATTTGGTTTGGTTTCAGTTATCAAAAACGGCCGTTACTAGCAATTATGGTGGTGAAATTTCCGGAGAGTTCTTGGCTAGAACAAACAAAAAGTATCAGGATCCTGAAGTACAAGTAATGTTGATAGGTAAAGATGGTGGTATCAAAAATAGATACTCTTCACTTGATGTGCTGTCGGTATTCAAATCAATCGATGCTATGCCAATGCGTCAATCTGAAATTAGAAATGGAAAACCATAAGCCTGACGATTTGGTCGGTCTTCATATCCCGCTCATATACTGTAGTGTCAAAAATTAATTTGCCCGTGCTGTTGGAGAAAGCAACAGTTCTAGCGCGAAATAACTTCCGCATAGGAATTCCAAAAATATTACCTGTCGTTATGACAATACGCCGATTGTGGTAAATCGATCATTTTTCATGGTATGAGAAGAAAAATGGGTTCGTTCGCTTCTGGATCGTATAAACTCCTCAACATTAACGATAAATGGGACACACACATGCCTCACCGCTACACACCTACCATTAAAGATTGGCTATCTTTGCTAGTGCTGATTCTACTGTGGGGTACGTCACTTATGTTTACCACGGTCTCTCTGGAAAACTTTAGCCCTGTTGGTATCGTCTCTCTTAGAGTGTTGTTCGCAGCAGTTATTCTCACGTTTTTTATGCTTGCCAAAGGTTTGCGCTTGCCCAAGGAACCGTTAACTTGGGCCGTGTTTCTACTGTTGGGTGCTGTAGGGAATCTATTGCCGTTTCTTTTGATTTCTATTGGTCAGAAGGAAGTTAGCTCAGGAATTACAGGGTTGTTGATGGCCTTTATGCCTTTAGCAACGATGATTCTGGCGCACTATTTTGTGGTTGGGGAACGTCTAAATCGTTTTAAAATACTCGGTTTTCTATTGGGTATTTCAGGCGTGGCGGTTGTACTTGGACCATCGATAGTAGGAACTCACAACAATTTACTCAGTGGTCTACTGATCGTGCTCGCCACCTTTAGCTATGCGGTGAACGCTATTTTAGCACGGCGCTTACCTTCCTTTGATCCTATTGTCACGGCAGCGGGTGTGATGATTGTGTCCAGTATCGCCATAGTACCATTGTGGCTTTGGCAAGATTTACCGTGGCAACAAAGCTACTCTTTCAAGGCCACTTTATCTTTGTTGTGGCTGGGTATCGGGCCAACAGCCTGTGCCACCATTATATTGTTTTCTGTTGTCCGTACAGCAGGCCCAACCTTTCTGTCGTACATTAATTACGTCATTCCTTTAGTGGCGTATTTTACCGGAGCAATTATTTTGAACGAAGCGATCGAATTACGTAGCTTAGTCGCAATGTTATTGATCATTGTGGGTATAGCGTTAACGCGTAAGCGGGTAGATATAAGGGCAAGCTAGCGTAAAGAGGCGAGTATGTGTTTGTTCTTTTTTACCACTACAAACATCCTCTTCTCTCAGGTAACGCCCTTAAAATATCAGTTGGCTCCCTGACTCTAATCTGTATATGATTTAATGACCTAATTAAATGGCGCGCACTATGTCTTCAACTTCTTCTTTTTATGACCAAAATGCTCATCAACTTTCAGATCGATATAATGCTTTAGAGTTTGAAAAAGTGCATGAATCTTGGGAGTTGTTTTGGCCTGGAATGGGTGAAACAGTATTAGATGTTGGTGCTGGAACGGGTAGAGATTCGAAATGGATGTCAGAACGAGGAGCGAATGTTATCGCATTGGAACCTTCTTCTGCGATGCTTGAATGCGGAAAACAAGTTTCGGGCGATAAAGTGACTTGGGTAAAAGATTCGCTCCCTTCTTTAACAAAGATCGAAAACTTGGGAATGCGCTTCGATCTTATCCTAGTCAGTGCCGTGTGGATGCATTTAGCACCGAGTCATAGAAGCCGAGCTTTTAGGAAGTTATCCAACTTGCTTGCTCCTAACGGTCGATTGGTGATTTCACTTCGTCATGGTGAATTCTCAGATGGAAGAGAAAGTTACCCTGTCTCGATTGAAGAGCTCGAGAGTTTCGCTAAAGATACCGCTTTGCTAGTTAGACGTAAAACAAACTCAGATGACACTCTAGGACGCACAACGGTTACTTGGCATACGGTCGTGATGTCATTGCCAGATGATGGTTCTGGTGATTTGAACAAAGTGCGACATATCATTGTTAATGACAGCAAAAGCTCGACCTATAAACTCGGTCTACTTCGAGTGTTATTGCGCATTGCTGATGCTCACCCCGGTTGCGTGACCGACAGTTCAGAAGGTGAGGTGTCTATTCCGCTGGGATTGGTCGCTTTGTATTGGGTTAAAGCGTATAAACGTCTAATTGATAAAGAAAATATTCAACAAAATAGTAATACTAAGGTTGGACTGGCGTTCATCAAACCTGATGGTTGGGATAAAATTACTCACCTTTTAGCGGATGATTTGGCAATTGGTAGTTTCTTTACTGGTGATGACGCAATAGCAATTCAAAATACCTTCAAAGACTCAATTGAAACGATGAAACGGGGACCAATCAAGTTCATCTACAGTGGCTCTATTGAAGATAAAAATCAGGAATTTAGAACGAAGACTCCTCCCAAACGCCGAAAAATGGAATCAGGTATCGTTCTGGATAATGAATTTTTTTCAGGCTTTGGTTCGTTAGTACTTAAAGAGAGCTTGTGGGAGTGTTTTCGCTTATATAATTCGTGGATTGAGCCGTTGGTCGTTAATCAATGGGTTATGCAAATGCAGCGCTTTAAACTCAATCAAGAGCGTCAAATTACCTTGCAGACTTATCATAATATCTTGATATGGTTAGATAAAGAACACGATACAAGTGATGTGAGAAAACGAGTTAAGGACTTACAGCGTGATAACATCCGTATCTCTAGCGTCTGGAGTAATACAAAAATTACTCAAGATTACCATGTCGATCATTGTCTACCGTTCTCGTATTGGCCAAATAATGATCGCTGGAATTTATTGCCTACAACGAAAAAGGAAAACCTCAATAAAAAGGATCGGTTACCTAAGCGAGAACGCTTGGTTCATTCCAAACATCGAATACTCGACTGGTGGCAATTAGCTTGGGGTGATAATGATGTTAACACTCAACGATTTTTTTCAGAAGCATCGCTATCGTTGCCCAATATCCCTCCGCAATGCCGTGAATTCGAAGAGGTGTTTGAAGCGATGGGATTGCAAATTAGTGGGGTAAAAAGCAGATTATTGGTGGGGGAGTGGTAAATCATTAAATCTGTAGAAAACCTTAAATCTGGTGTTAATCCCAAATTAAAAAACAAGCCATTACCAGATACACGGGTAATGGCTTGAACATACTTTTCTCTATGTAGCAGCTCTATTCAAGAGGGCGTTTAGAAATCAAAAACAAGCCCTAGGCCAAGAGCTAATCCATCATCCAGGTCACTGCCTGATTCAGCAGTAAACGATGTATAAGATAAACCAACGCCAGCACTTACATGATCACTAATGGAATACTGAGCAGCCGCGTTAAGGATTGCTAGGCTCGTCCAGCCAGTATAATCATAGACAAAAATATTAGCTTCAGTATTGTTATCGCTATCTTCAGGTACCAGGTACATCAACCCACCGGTAAGCGTCATTGGTTTTGAAGGCTTATACATGCCACTGACAACGGCACCGATAACACCAGAGTTTTTGGTAATTGCAAACGGGGTGGTCGGTTTACCAAACATCTGCAGATTCGAGTCATCGTGATCAAACATCTGGCCAAGACCTTCGTTGAAAGGCTGGACCATCCCTTGTTTGAATATGTTAACTTGCTGAGTTTTATCGTTATCTACACTAGCTGCATAATAAAGCTTGGTGTTTACATAACCAGCAGGTAGTTGGTATTTGGCATTTATTACCAGTTGAGTACCATCATAATCTGTACCACTGCCGTCGTCGCCAAAGAAGGTCATCGCCTCACCAGTAAAACGAAGTTTACCGGTTTTATAACTGCCTGCTACACCAACCGATTGTTTGTCATCATTCGTCAATTGATCGATTTTACGAACGTAGTAAGCAGACATGCCACCTGCTGTATTTCCATGGCCGACCTCGATACCATAAGCGTATGCATCCTTGTCGGTTCCACTGTCACCATCGATATATTCGTTGCCTTCGAAAGGTGAATAGCCATCATTTCCAGAGCTAACATCATCGTTTTCAGAAGTGATAGCACCGAACGTGTGGATAACGGTACTCGTAGGTAGAGTATATTCTAGGTCTACACCGGTAAAACTATCACCTTGTAGGTTATAACCACCGCCAAAGAATACCGGCATCATACCGACTTTCAAATCGACAGTGTCAGTTTTCACTCGTCCGTAAACCTGAGCAATGGTGAGTTCCGAGCCTTCATTCTGAGCCATGGATAAATCATCGCTTACGCCACTGTCATAACCCATGATTCCATCTACAGCTTTGACCCACCAATTTATCGTACTTATTTCATCAATGGTATACGACCCGACGTTGTTATATGCCATGGTGGTATACTCTGAACCCTCACCATCTTTAAAGGCACGATCATCGAGACTATATGTTCTAACTGCGAACTGGTTTCTCATACTAAATCCAAGCGCGGCTGCAGATGGTCGAACGAATCCTTCATCAACGGCATCTCTTGGGTGTTCAGGCTCGGCAGGTTTCTCAAATTCTGTAGCAAACCCAGCAGCGAATGCGGATGTGCATAAGACTGAAGAAATAATGGCGGCCAGTGGCAGTACGGCAAATTTTTTCACGTTATTCAAATATTTCATTTCTTGCGCCTCAGTGTATTTTTAGTTTATTTCATTGAATTCTTTAATAAAATTAAACTCTAGATTAACGGCTGGTAAGAGATAAAGGGCTTTCAACTTTGAGCAACACATGATGAATTTCCCATTAATGACCTATCTTCAGTGGCTGGTCGATAAAGCGTCGTGAGATGACAATATGTATCCACAACAAATTTAGCTAAGCGTCTAGTGCACTTATTTCTGCTAAATTTTTTGAATTATCCATCAACATTTTTCTATCTAGCACGAGTTACAGTGTTTTACGCTTCATTGAGCGTAGACAAACTTATCTTGTGTCAAAGAGCTGCATTACGAGCATGAATATTAGTTAATCCATAGTTAGATAAATAATAGTTAGCTAAGTAATAGTTAGTTGAATAATGGTTAGCTAGGTAATAGTTAGATAACTAACTAGAAAGTTAAACCAATTAGGTAGGAGGGACAAAAGGTTTTATTTTATAATGTGAGGCTTATCACCACCAAGAGAGTTACGTACGGTGATTAAGGAAGATGTGAGGTCTTTAACCTGATCTAAATCAAGGGACTTGCGTAATTCATTATCAAGTTCAACCATGATTTCTAAGCTAATTTTAGCCGATTTTATGCCTTGCTCTGTAAGAGACACATTCATAATTCGGTCGTCTTGAGTATCTTGTTTTCGCACTATTAACCCCGAAACCTCCATTTTTTTGACTAAATTGGTCACAGTCGCGGGCTTGATGTCCAATCCTTGAGCAATTTCTCTTTGTGTTAAGGCGTCATAATCGAGTAACGAAATTAAAATTCGAGCCTGGCCAAAGTGAATTCCCAAGCTACCCAATGAGGATCTCATTTTGTCTTTAAGCAGTTTTTCTATATGCATGAAATAGTTGGTTAGTGGGTATTTTGTGTGATTTGATATCATGATCCTGTCTAAATCCTATACAAGCACGTAGATTATAGTTTACATGATGTCACACAAGTCTCGGTAGACAAAGGAAAAAACAAGACAAGAAATTAACTTACGCTATTCTGCCGTCTTTCACACTGCAGGTTAACCAAAGCCACCAAATAATATAACGACTGTTTCTTATATCTCTCTTGTCCCAAAAATGTTATTCAACTGAATTCATTACTTATACTTTACACATCAAATATTCACCTACTAGTATAACGAGTAGAGTCTAATAAAAGTTAAGGTGGAATATGAGGTTTCAGGTAAAAGAAGCGTTAGATAAAGTGTCGGATCTCGTTTCATGTGATCCAAATAGCGTTATCATAAATAGCATTGAGCCAAACAATATCAAACTTAGCTACGTGGATGAACTCAATTCTGAGTACGAGTTTACTTATCAAAATGGTGAGCTTTATCCATATCGAACAAAGACGATGAATTCTATTCCCAGTTAGTCGATAGCTGAATCTTTTTCTATCCCATTTGCCATTAAGATTTGGTTTCCCTTCACGATTTTTCCTTAATAATGACGAGTGGGTCTTTAACGACGTCCATAACCTTGGAAGCGGGTTGGCCCTGTTCAATCAACTGAACCATGACCTTCATGTAGCGATGGATATGCCTGAAGTATTTGTAATAACCTTCACATAGATAGTTTAAGCCCGGTTCACCGCTAGGGGTGGTTAAAAAGCGATGGCGGGGGCATTCCCCATTGCACGCAAATAGGGCTTCACAGTTATGACACTTCTTCGGTAACGAGGTGCTTTTGTTTGCTCCAAAGTTCTGCTGCTGATCTGAGGCAATCATTTTTTTAGGGTCTTCTTTTAGGACATTGCCAAGGAGATAGTCGGGGTAGACATAATGGTCGCAGGAATAGATATCGCCATTGTGCTCCAATGCTAATGCGCTGCCACATTGTTTGGCAAAAATGCAGATTGTTGATGGTAGCCCCAGCCAGGATTCGAGTGCCCACTCAAAGTTGACGACAAAAACTGAGCCGACATCGGTGCGCACCCATTGCTCAAAAATCTGGATTAAAAAGTCACCATAGACTGCCGGTTCAACAGAGTAGGGTGATAGAGTGACATCCAGTTCTTCATCATAAATAGGTGGCGCTGCATGTTTGAGCCCCTGCTTCAACTGCGAATCGTTTGGAACCCTTTCTACAATCGGCGTGAATTGGATGTATTCAATCTCCAGCGATTTTAGGAAATTATAGATTTCGAGTGGGTGTTTTGATGTTTCTCTGGTGACGCAGACAAGAGCATTGTAAGGGATGTCATATTTTTTCAATAAATTAAGGGCGGTGAGGACTTTGCTTAATGTTGGCTTGCCTGAATGGTCAACGCGATAGCGGTCGTGATATAGCTCTGGCCCATCGATGCTTAGCCCGACGAGGAAGCCGTTCTTTTTTAAGAAAGTGCACCACTGGTCATTCAGCAGTGTCCCATTGGTTTGCAGGGCATTGACGATCGACTTGCCATTCGCGTATTTGGCTTGAATTTGAACGACTCGCTCAAAGAAATCCAGGCCCGCTAAAGACGGCTCACCTCCTTGCCATACAAACTGAATTTCTGGAATATCCTGTGAGGAAATGTATTTACTGATAAAGGCTTCGAGTACCTCATCCGACATGCGGTAATAATTTTCCTTTCGAAGAAATGATTTCTTCTCTGAATAAAAACAGTACTCACAATCTAAATTGCACAGAGGCCCCATCGGTTTTGCCATCATGTGATAGCCGCTTCCTATTTGGCGATCATCGGTTTTCATTTTATATCTCTTTCTCTATGTTGTGGGGTGAGTTCAGTTTGGAAAATTAACCTTCGACCTGTGTGCCACTACAACCTTAGGCCGCTCCGCTAAACGACATAAAAGCTGAGCCAAGGCTGGGATTCCTTTTGGGAAAACCCAGCCTCGGCTCTTAGCACTTTAAGTTAAATAAAATATTCAACTTAAAGTATGGTCTAGTGACTCGCTGCGGCAGGGGCACCCGGTGGACGACCGCCCTCTGCACCTGGCTTGCCAGCACCCGGAGGAGGCCCAGCCATGAATGGTTTCACATCGAACTGGACGTAATCGATGCTTCCACTAAAGGCAAAACCATTCTCTTCGTCGGCATATGCCTTGCTAACAGGAAGGAAGAGGTCTTTACCAACATCCATGCCTTCAGGTCCGAGATTCGCAGAGGTTCCGATTTCGCCTTGACCGACCTGCTTGTCGTCGATGAAGAGTGTGCCGATACCGTTCTTGCGACTCTTTCTATCGAACACATATTTCACAACAGAATCACCGGTTGGCACATTCGTGTCTGACGAAACTTTATACATAACGCCATGGCTGTCGTACTCATAGACAAGCTTCTCATCCTTGATGTAGAAGGTATAACCGGCGATGTTGTCACCTAATGCAACGAGAACGCCTTCGTCATTTTTGTCGTCTCTGCTAATCGGAACAGTGATGGTCATGCTTCCTGAGTGAGGAGGAAATCCGCCGATGATGTGTGACATTTCTGGATAATATTTGAAACTGCTCCTAGCGGAGGCTGCATCTTTAGGGATGTAAGCGGCCAGCATTGGCGAAAAGGGTAGCATTGGAACTTCAGCTTCTTTTGTCATTTCAAAAAAGCGAGCCTTCATTTCATCATGTTTAGCAGGATATTTAGCTGCGACATCGGTGGTTTGGCCCATATCCTCGTTAACATTGTAGAGTTCCCATTGGTCGGAGCTGAAATCCTGTGTCATTGCGACCCAGCCCTGATCATAGATATAGGACTTATTCTGATAGAGAACGAAGGCGTTATCCCTTACTTCGGGTGCTTCGGCGTTGTTAAAGGTGCTCGCAAGGCTGACACCCGTAACCGGAAGCTGCTCGATGCCTTTGTATACGGTTGGTGCTTCAGCATCGATAATATCGAGCATTGTTGCCGAGATATCACTTGAATGCAGGTACTGGGAGCGAACTTTGCCCTTATCGGCGAAGTCGCCTTCAGGCCAGGAGATCAGCAGTGAGGCTCTGATTCCGCCCTCGTATACGTTGCCTTTATATCCTTTGAATGGTGTATTGCCGACCTGCGCCCAGCCTTTCGGGTAGAGGCCTGCAACATTAGGCCCGCCAATCTCTTTAAGTTTTGGATAGAGATCTTTAAGTGTTCTCGCTTTTCCGCCTGCCAGCGCCGCTGCAAAACTGTCGGTTCCATCAGGTCCACCGGCATCTGTGGCACCGTTGTCATTGAGCAGAACGATAATGGTGTTGTCGTACTCGCCAACCTTTTTCAGGTAGCTGACCAGTTCACCGATTTTTTCATCTGCTTCGGTAATAAAGCCGGCGTAGACTTGCATGAAGCGAACGTAGAGTTCTTTCTCTTCATCGCTAAGGCTATCCCAAGGCCGTATCCCTGGGTCGGAAGCTGGAAGAACCATGTCGGCAGGGAAGATGCCAAGGGCCTTCATGCGCTCAAATCGCTCTGCTCTGATGACGTCCCAGCCCTTGTCGTAAACCCCATCGTACATATCGACGTATTTCTCGACGACCTGTATAGGAGAGTGGCTGGTTCCGAAGGCAAAATTCATGAAGAAGGGTTTGTCGGGGTAGACCGATGCGTGATCCGCTATGTACATCTTTGCGTGAGCGATCAGGTCGTTGTTGAGAATGTAGTTTTCGTCATCGACTGGAGGCAGTGTCTCATTGCCGTTGATGAGTTGTGGCGTGAACTGATCCGTTTCGCCATCGAGAAATCCGAAGTAGCGATCATAGCCTTTAGCTAAAGGCCAATAGTCGAAAGGGCCAGCAGGAGTGTTGTGAACTTTGGGTGAATTATGATACTTCCCAACGCCATATGTGCTGTAACCATTCTCTTTCAGCATCTGCATAATGGTTGCAGCATTGTGGGATATGCGCCCTTGTAAGTTGGTTCTTTCTGGTGGGCCATTAAAGGCTGCGACGTGACCCATTCCGACTGTGTTACTTTCGCGACCGGTTAAAAGGGACGCTCTGGTCGGGGATGATAGCGGCGATACATGGAAATTGTTGTAGCGCAACCCTTGCTTAGCCAACTGGTCGATATTAGGAGTCTTGATTTCAGACCCGAAAGCCCCCCAATCGGAGAAGCCCATATCGTCCAAAATGATATAGACAATATTAGGATCGGTTTGTTTTTGAGTATCAGTCTTCAGATCAGAAGCGGACATGTCTTTCATATTTTCGCCATCTGATTTTTCGGCTGGCGCTGCGTGTGGACCTGCTCCGAGCGGTGAGATTGTTGCCGCAACAGCAAGTGCAGTGCCTACTGCTGTAGGTCTGTTAAATAACTTATTCCACTGACCTCTATCCATGTGTTTCCCTCGTCAAGTGAGTTCCAGTTGACGGGGGGCTGGAACCACCAGAACCATCAGCAATCGGAACGTTTCAAAATCCAGATTTCAATTGATAGCAGACCCCGTTCCGAAAAAGTCACCATGATTACTTACCAATAAGATATTGAACGAAGTGTTTTGTTGTAAGTGCATCAATTTCGAATGAAACTATATGAGTAAATACCGGCAAGATCATTAGAAATTTGGACATTTATTGATCTGGGAACTGATCGTTAAAAAAATAAAACCTTTTCGGCATTTTTCGTCACATTGCTGGAATGTTGTTAGGGGTTAAGGGGGGAGGGGTAGTGAAGATCTCAGCCACTTCTTTTAGTTAGTTCTTAATGGTGGCAAAATGTATCACGAGATACGCCCGTGACTTTATCAATCTAATGAACATTCTTCCCCGAAATAAAGATATGTTTTTCAGCCAAGCAGCTGTTAATAATAAAATCCCACGTGAGTTTGAGATCTTTAAATTGATGCAAATCTTTACTGGTTGATATCCAAAGCTCTCTATCAAGTTGCTGGCTAGGAATTACGCTACTCAAAGTCGTCTCATCATAAGCGACAAAGTGAGGGAGAATGCCTAGACCTAACCCAGTCTTTATCGCCTGACATTGCGTGTGTATTGTCGTTGTTTTATATACAAACTGGAGACCTGGCGAGATTTCGTTTTGGTACTTTAACAGACTAGAAAACACTTGATCTTCTATATAGCCAATGAAGGGGTGTTCGGTTAACTGCGAACGTTGTGTGATGGGTAGACGGGTGGCGAGGTAGTCTTGGCTGGCGAAAATACCTAGGGTGTAGTCCGTTAATTTCTTTTGAATAATATTGCTCCCTTTTTGCGGACCAATAGTGATGCTGATGTCGACCTCTCCACTTGTCATGACAGTGAAACCGGCAAGCGAGACTAACTCTATGTCGATATTTTTGTCTTTTACCCACTGTGGAAGCCGAGAAGCGAGATAGTAATTACTAAAGCCTTCGGTGACGCCAATACGTATCTTTGAACGAATATTCTGACGGCTTCGATAATTCTCATTCGCGAGTCGCAGTGTTCTTTCGCACTCTTCGGCGTAAGGTAATAAATTTTCTCCTGCCTTCGTTAAATGAAATCCTCTACTGTTTTTAAAAAATAACTTGGTTTCAATGGCAAGCTCAAGTTGTTCAATACGGTTGGCGATGGTGACGTGCGTGCATCCCAATTTTTTTGCGGCAACGGAAAGACGTCCATAGCGTTTTAGCGCTAAGAAATACTTCAAGTCGTTCCAATTGATATTGAGCAGATCAGGAGGCGTATTCACATTATTTGATTCCGATGAGGCGTTGGACAGAGATCTTCATGGTCTTATTTCATACTAAAATTTATAACATGTAAGCGATTTTAATGTAAATTTTTTTTCAGTTACTGTAAGAAAACTGCTATTGCCTTTGGTCTGAGCGACGTTTAGTTTGGTATTAAGCATACGGATTCTTGCTGTGTATAGGAATACATCACCTGTCCCATACGATGTGATTTATGTTCTCAAGTTAGAGAGCAATAAATTGACATGGGAAGAGTCGAGACTTACATGTAACTATAAGGAAATTATGATGAAAAAACGTTTATCAATGGCTATAGCCCTTTTATTGAGCGGCGCTGCCTCAGCGGCAGATTTTAACTTTACATTTGCCCATGTCCTTATTGATGAAACCCCAAATGGTCAGGCAGCGATTGCTTTTGCCAAAGAGGTCAATGAAAAATCAGACGGACGCATTTCAGTGACAGTACTTCCTGCAGCTCAGCTCGGTGGTGATGTAGAAATTATTGAACAATTGCAAATGAATATGGTTCAAATCGCCATTCCGCCAACGGCTACCTTAGGTAACTTCGAACCTCGTGTTCAGATTTTAGACCTGCCTTTCTTATTACCTTCTGAAGATAAAATGAAAAAAGTGCTCGATGGTCCAGCGGGTCGTAAGATCTTGGATACGTTAGACGGTCACGGCATGCATGCGGTCAATTTTTGGGGAGCAGGCTTTCGCCACATGACGAATAACGTTCGTCCAATCGAAACGCCGGAAGACTTGAAAGGGATTAAAATGCGAACGATGCAATCCCCGATTCTATTGAGTACTTATCGAAATTTAGAAGCTAACCCAACGGCGATGGCCTATACCGAAGTTTATAATGGGCTTCAGCAGAACGTGATTGAAGGACAAGAAAACCCGATTGCCAATATCACGAGTAAGCGTTTTTATGAAGTTCAAAAATACATGACGTTAACCGCAAATGCTTACCATGGCTATGCTGCTATCGTGAACAAGGATGCTTGGGATTCGCTACCTGAGGATTTACAACTTGTGATGACCAACGCGTTTAATCATGGCCGAGACGTTTCGCGTAAATTAACCAATGAATTGGAAAGTGCCGCTCTGGAAACGATCAAAGAAAGTACTCAAGTGACAGAGTTATCTTCTGAACAGATCGACGCCTTTATTGAGGCAAGTAAACCAGTACATGAAGAATTTCGTGACACGCTTACTTCAGACCTTCTAGACCTGGTTTACGCCGAGTTAGATAGCGAATAATGGAAAACTGGTACCTTTGTGCAACGTAAGTAAAGGTACCATTTTCTAGTCATTTCGAAATACGACTAAAAAGAGACAGGCATGTTTGAACGAATAAATCGCATTGTAGATAAGGTTGAAGGTTTTGCTATCGCGGGTATTTTAGCGCTGGCGACGATTCTGACTTTTGTCCAGGTCGTATTTCGTTATGGTCTCAATGATTCCATTTTTTGGGCAGAAGAAGCCATCTTATACCTCATTATCTCGATGACTTTTTTGTCAACTAGCTTAGGCATTCGTCGTGGTACTCATATTACGGTCGATGTTGTAAAGGTTCTTGTTAGTCAGACTTATTTGCCAATATTTAAAGCGATCTCGGCGACTTTAGGATTGGCATTCGCGGCAGCTCTTTTGTATTACGGCGGTAACCTTTTCTATGCCACGTTAATGAGAGGGCAGCTTTCTCCCGCGCTTAGACTCCCAGTAGCTTCCATTTACGCATTTATTCCGATTACTGCATCGCTTCAAATTTATCGCTATAGCGAGCTTATATATTCGGCTTATAAAGAGCACATGCAACGAAAGTAAGTTGTGTTTCTACAACGATGAACGATTACTTTTCTTTTTAGTATAAGGCCTCTCATGATCGCATTCTTACTCCCAATTTTTATCGTATTGTTGTTATTAGGCTTGCCTATTTATGGCTCACTTGCCTTTTCGGTGGTTGGAGCTCTTGGTTTAGCAGGGCCGATGGATCCGACTATCGTCCCCATGAGGATGTTTTCGGGCATCAATAATTTTTCTTTGATGGCGATTCCTTTTTTCATTCTTGCAGCGGAATTAATGCGTGTTGGCGGTTTGTCTACTCGGCTCATTCGACTTGCTCAAGTTTTGATTGGTTGGTTGCCCGGTGGTCTGGCGTCTGCGGCGGTATTATCGTGCTTATTTTTTGGTTCAATTTCAGGTTCAAGCCCTGCGACTGTGGTTGCGATTGGTAGCATTATGTTCCCTGCGTTAGTTGAAGCGGGGTACAGCAAACGCTTTTCGATTGGCTTATTGACAACCGCTGGGACATTGGGGCCAATCGTGCCGCCAAGTATTGCATTGATCATTTATGGCTCGGTGACTGCAACAAGTGTTGGCCAGCTCTTTGCGGCAGGTATTCTTCCAGCGTTGCTGTTAGGGAGTATGTTGATTGCATATTGTGTTATTCATGCAAAACGAAAGCAGTATCTTGGTACTGAATTTCCGAACCTGAAAGAAGTGGTAGAAGCATTTAAGGGGTCGGCATGGGGCCTAGGTTTACCCGTAATCTTATTAGGTGGCATCTATAGTGGGGTGTTTACTGCAACCGAATCAGCTTCCGTGGCTTGTGTTTATGGTCTGTTTGTTGGAATGGTGGTGTACAAGCAGATTACCCCTAAAGATGTTTGGAAAATTTTAGAAAACACCGGACTTACGTCTGGCTCACTATTGTTGATTACTGCGGGCGCCTCGGCATTTTCTTGGTTATTGACGATAACCGGTACTCCTACTGCTATTGCAAATAGCGTACTTTCATTGAGTGATTCTACGTTTGCGATAACCGCATTGCTCAATATTGTCATGTTAATTGCCGGATTTTTTCTTGATAGCTCATCGGCCATTATCGTACTCGCGCCATTAATGACCCCGATCGCGTCCGAAGTTGGGTTAGATCCTGTCCATTTCGGAATTATTAACCTCGTCAATTATTCTGTTGGAATGATTACACCACCCGTTGGGCTAAATCTTTTCGTTGCCGTCACTATTTCACAGATGAAGTTAGCCGATATTTTCAAGGGATGTATACCGTTTCTTCTTATTATGCTCGTTGGTTTAATGATCATCACTTATTGCCCATGGATTAGCTTGGCGATACCGGATCTGCTTTTTAAATAATGGTTGATGATTTAAATAGCGATTATTAAACCTCCTATTACTTGAGTTATGTCTAGATGTTCTCCAGAAAGGTAAAGACTTACGATGTTTCGTGCTGTCTGGAGTAAGGCATTGATATTAAATATTATCTTTTTGGTTAAGGATTGAAATGAAACAAAGACAAGCATTGAAAGTCGGCATTATTGGTTTAGGTGCAGTTGGGCAAATGGTCGCGAGTTGCATCGAAAATGGCGATGCAGGCAATGCAACCTTAGTCTCGCTGTTGTGTCGAGATAAGCAGAAAAATCTCGCGAGAAATGGGCATCAATCGGATCATTTCAAATCAATCATTACTGAGAGTCGCGAGCATTTTTTTGCCCAACAACCCGATATTGTCGTTGAAGCTGCCGGGCAGGGAACACTGAATAGTGATGGTATTGATGTGTTGCAAAGAGGTATCGACCTTGTTGTGTCGAGCATTGGACTTTTCACAAACGATAAACTGCTACGAGATTTTATCGATGCTGCAGATCAGTCTGGATCCAAAATATTATTATCCTCTGGTGCGCTTCCCGGTGTCGATTGGATGTCGGCGGCTTCGCTAGCGGAAGTCGAACAGGTATCAATCTCACAGATAAAACCGACGTTGTCTTGGCAAGGTACACACGCAGAAGAGTTGGTTGACTTGAAAAATATCACCGATACAACCTGCTTTTTTAAAGGAACCGCTCGTGAGGCCGCTCATCTTTTTCCCAAAAGCAGTAACATCACTGCGATGCTTGCCCTCGCGACCGCTGGACTCGATAGTACCAATGTTGAGTTACATGCCGATCCTGTGAGTTCAACAATGAAAACTCGTGTTGAATTTAATAGCACTGTTGGAAATTTGAATATTGATTGGCAAGGTGTACCATCGGAGTTAAACCCAAGTACCAGTGCAGATGTTCCACTTGCCATCGTAAAAGCAATTAGAAATCTTACATCGCCTGTTATATATGGCGTATAGTGGGTGGAAGCTTTAATCGAACAAAAGTTGTAGATACCCGTCCTAATTATTCCGACGTGCAGCTACAGTCAATGATTTGATGACGATAATTACTTTTGCGCTTCCCATTACACGTCATCAATAAAATGAGTGCTTAGATGATTTATCAACACATTAACGATTCCGATGTTTCTGAAACATTAGACCAACAGCTCCGAGAATTACTTAGCCTCTGCTTTGTTAGTGGAAATGATGAGGAAATCTTCAAAAAACAGCGCTATTACAATGACATGCCACAGCACCGATATATGTTGTGGCAAGGCGATGAACTTGCTGCACATATTGCTGTGCATGAAAAGCAGGTCATAATTGATGAACAACCTAGCGCAATCTGTGGAATTGCCGAGGTTTGCGTTCACCCCAAATACCGAAAGCTAGGATTGGTTAAGCGTCTTTTAAAAGAAGTTCACCTCGATCGCACTCAGCGTGGTGATGCGTTTTCGATATTATTTGGAGATGAGGAAGTGTATGGATCTAGTGGCTATCAATGCATACACAATTTAAAAGCACTAAACCCAAATCAAGAATGGACGGTCACCGGACATACAATGGTATTGTCCCTCAATAAGCAATGGCCGTCCATTGAGGTTAAACTGGTCGGTATCCCATTTTAACCCCTCGTGGCTAGAAGCTACTCAGCAACTTTGTTCCCCATATTTTTCGTGGATTTCTTTTTTGAAGATAGCTCTTTGAAAATGACGTCCCATTGACTCGCAATCATCCCTAATAGCATCAAGCCACACCCAAATAACCCTCTGGTCGTCATACCTTCCGAGAGAAAAAGAATTCCCCCAATAAGTGCAAACACGGACTCCAAACTCATGATAATCGCCGCGTGTGCGGGTGGAGCGTCTTTCTGAGCGATAACTTGAAGGGTATACGCGGTGCCGACAGAACCAAGCCCACCATAGAGAATGGGAACGGTGGCTTGAAGTATTGGTTCCAGCATAATGGGTTCTTTGATGATGGCAACAATAAAGCTAAATAGGCCACACCAAGCAAATTGGATAGAGGCAAGAGTGACAGGCTCTACACGCTTGGCGAAGTGATCGATCGTTAACACATGCATGGTAAAGAATAGCGAACACGCCAATATTAGCAGGTCACCTTTGCCGATATAGAAGCCATCTTTTACGCTAATAAAATAGAGGCCGATTGCAGCAAATAGAGCACCAACCCAAGTCGCGGCTCCTGTTTTGTGTTTCAAAACCAGGCCTAAAATGGGGACTAACACAACGTACAACCCGGTAATGAATCCTGCGTTTCCTGCGGTGGTATATTGAAGGCCAACTTGCTGTAATGACGCGCCAAGAAACAGGATCGTTCCTGCGAATAACCCGGCAACGAAAACACTTTTCTTACTTGATACTTGGTTTCTATCTTTATTCTTATTTCTTCGGTTAAGAAAATAGATTAGAGGCAGTAATGAGATCGAACCAAGAGCGAATCTGATAGCGTTATATAAGTAGGGACCAATGTAGTCCATCCCCTTAAGTTGAGCGACAAATGCGAAACCCCAGATAGCAGACGTGAGCAGTAAGAGAAGGTCGGAGCGTAGTGTTTTATTCGTCATAGTGGAGTTTTAAAGGTTGTTGTTATAGGTGGAAAAATCGAATGAGGAGCATAACACGGTTTTGTTTATTCTCACGATATAAAGATTGGTTCCAACTATTATTATTATGCATCTTATGGAACTTTCGTATTGACATATCAACGTCTCACATATATTGTCTTAAATCAGACTATATTTTTGCAGACTATCTCGTTTCGTACTAAATTCTCTTTCTGTTTTATATCTAGACATGCTTTATCAACACATACTTTAATTAAAAAATGAGCTGCTTTTATGATCAACTTGGACGCCGACGATATTCTACTTTTGTTTCAGATTCCCCATCATTTTGTCCATCAACTGATGCACGATCATATTGTGCCGAGTGAGTTGGGGGTCAATAAGACAGAGATGCGTACTCTGATGTCGGTTCGCCGTGGTGGTGGACTCACAATGCTTGAGTTGGGGCACCGTGTTGGGATCCCTAAAGGTTCGTTAACGTCCGTCGTCGATAAGTTGATCACGCTAGAATTGGTTGTACGCTCTCAGCACCCTGATGATAGACGAAAAGTCGTGGTAGCCATTACTGACAAGGGTTTGGAAACCGGTGAGCTCATGGACACCCACCTGCGTAACCATTTGGGGAAAAAGTTCATGGCACTAAGTGAAGAACAACGTACAGACCTTTTTCAAGCTCTTAGAACCATTCATAACATTTCAGAACAACTACAGGATTCAAAATGAAACGCGCAGCGAACTCAGATTTTTTAGGTAGCGATCCTCTTGTGCCGTTATTGATGCGGCTTTCCATTCCAGCGGTTGTCGGCATGATGGTTATGGCGCTGTACAATATCGTAGACAGTATTTTTGTTGGACTTGGTGCCGGAGCGTTGGCACTTGCAGGTCTGGCCATCGCGTTTCCGATTCAAATTACCCTTGGTGCTTTAGGTCAAATGGTTGGGGTAGGTTGTGCATCGATTGCGTCTCGAAAAATGGGACAGGGTAAACAAGAAGAAGCCGAAGCCGTTCTTGGGACGTGCATTGTATATTCTCTGGTGCTCGCGATTATTGCAACTTCAGTTTTATCGTATACATTGGAAGATGCCTTAATTCTGTTTGGTGCGACGAAAGCGATTCTTCCTTACGCGAAAGGGTACGTGCAAATCCTTCTGATTGCAGTTCCGTTTCAAATGATGAGCATGTCTACTATGAACATGATCCGCTCTGAAGGAAATGCGAAGAAAGCGATGAACGTGATGCTTGTTGGCGTCGTCATTAATCTTATCTTGGACCCGATATTTATTTTCACCTTAGATATGGGAATCGAAGGGGCTGCGTGGGCAACGGTTATTGGCCAGACAACTAACTTCATTCTGGTATTTTCATACTATTTACGCGGGCAAGGTGTATTAAAACTGAAATTCACACACATGGTTCTTCGATTTAGGTTGGTAAGACAAGTTACCGTATTAGGTTTACCTAACTTTATTCAAATGGCGGGGACTGGGTTAATTGCGATTATTGTTAATAATTTACTCGGGACGTTTAGTGGTGATATTGCGATATCAACCTACGGGATTATTTCACGCTTAATGTCTTTCGTGATGATGCCATTGGGGGGAATCGCACAGGGGTTTCAACCTATCGCAGGTTATAATTATGGTGCTCAAAACTACCAACGAGTGAAAAAGGTATTTCAGCTAGCCTTAGCCTTTGGCACTGGGATTTCCGTGGTATTCTTTACTTTAGCTATGGTGTTACCGGGTAACCTTGTTGGGATGTTTACAACGGATCCTGAGCTAAAAGCGTATGCGATTCCGGCGCTGAAAACATTCTGTCTATGTACTCCTATCATTGGGGTACAAATCATTTCGTCGATCTATTTTCAGGCGATTGGCCGCGGAATGCCGGCACTTTTTCTCGGGCTATCGCGTCAATTTATTGTGCTGTTGCCAATGATATTGCTGCTTTCCCACTACTATCAGGCTGACGGCATTTGGATTGCGTTCCCTGCATCAGATTTGATTTCTACCTTACTCACGGTATCTATTGTGTTTTTTGAGATCAAGAAACTAAACAGAAAAATTGATATGTCGACGTATTCGGTATCGACGACAGTCCCATCTAAATAAGATTGAGCTCAAACTTGTTCTCACATAGGTTTGAGCTTGAATCGATCACGTAACCTTCAAGCTTTTATCGAACCACTCATAAAGTGTCTGAATGATGGGGCTGGACTGACGGTAAGAGGGTGCAAGGAAGTAAAACCCATAACCGCTCGCAAACGATAAGTTAAGTGGGTTGACCAACTCACCTGATGTTAAGGCGGCTTCTGCCAGAAAATCCGGTACAAGCGCGACGCCTTGTTTGTGCTTCGCCGCTTCTATCGACATGAAAAAATGCTCAAATCCATGATAGAAATTAGGGTTGCTAGACAGTTCGCCTTGATTGACTTGCTGACTAATGAACTGGTCCCAAATTTGTGGGCGAGTGGTGTGCATTAGCAACGGAAGTGCTAAAAGATCCGTGCTGTTTTCCATGGGGTGCGAATCAAGGAAATCACGGTGAACCAAAGGCAGCATGGTTTCTGAACGTAATAGAGTCGCATTATCGTGAGTTAATGATAAAGGCAAACATCGAATGGCAATATCGGCACTAGATTGATGAAATTGATAATATCCATCCCCTGAAATAATGTTGAGTTTCATATTGGGAACAAGTTGGTTGAGTTGCGTGAGGCGTGGAATCAACCAAAGATTACTGAAGGACGGTGTCACATCTATCGTGATGTGTTTGGTCTCTTGTGAAAACTGTTGTAAGCGAGACGTTGAGGTTTGAATTTGATCAAGGGCAGACATGATGGTGGGTAGATACTGACGTCCCTCTTCGGTGAGTTTTAAGCTGCCATTGATCCGATCAAATAAGGGAAGCTCCAAGTACTGTTCGAGAAGCTTAATTTGTTTACTGACGGCTCCTTGAGTGACACACAACTCCTTTGCCGCGAGAGAGAAACTCAATTTTCGAGCCGCAACTTCAAAGGTTTTCAGTGCATTAAGGGGAGGGAGTTTGTTGGGCATGTGATACCTATGAGTTTTTTTCATGCATCTTGATAATATATCGTTTGTTTGACTCGGTAAAGCTGTACTAATTTAAACCACTCCTACGAAATAAAGGGCTCTAAATAAAATGCCGAATCATCTGTTTCAACGTCACTGCCACGCCAATTTGCCATTAGCTAAACAAGCGAAAGGAGTTTATCTCTACGATCAACATGGTAAAGCCTATTTCGATGGTAGCGGAGGAGCAGCCGTTTCTTGTTTAGGCCACAGCCACCCAGCAATACGTGAAGCATTGCACCAGCAGATCGATCAAGTCGCTTATGCCCATACCGGATTTTTTAATACTGAAGTTGCGGAAAACCTAGCAGAAAAACTAACCGCTGCTGCACCAGGTTCACTGGATAAAGTGTATTTCGGATCGGGTGGTTCGGAAGCGGTAGAAGCGGCGCTAAAATTGGCTCGTCAGTACTTTGTTGAAAAGGGTGAACTGCAACGAACGCGATTTATCTCTCGTAGCCAAAGTTATCATGGCAACACTTTGGGGGCGCTTGCGGTTGGAGGAAATGCCCTGCGTCGCGCACCATTTTCATCGTTATTGATGGACGTGGAACATATTTCACCGTGTTTTGCCTACCGAAATAAAACTGATCAAGAAACGCATTTTGAATATGGTCAACGCGTTGCGAATGAACTTGAAGAACGTCTGCTTGCTGTTGGACCAGAAACAGTGATTGGCTTTATTGCCGAGCCTGTCGTTGGAGCAACAGCAGGGGCGGTTGTTGCTGAGCAAGGATATTTCAAACGCATTCGCCAGATTTGCGATAAATATGGGATTCTTTTGATCCTCGATGAAGTGATGTGTGGAATGGGACGAACAGGAACGCTGTTTGCTCACGAACAAGAAGACGTTACTGCGGATATTGTAACAATAGCGAAAGGACTTGGTGCGGGTTATCAACCGATTGGCGCGATGATCGCCACAAAAGAGATTCACGATACCATATCGCAAGGGTCTGGGTTCTTTCAACATGGACACACATACATGGGGCATGCGGTTGCGATGGCAGGATCTCTTGCTGTATTGAATGTGATCGAACAGGAAAATCTATTACCCAAGGTACGCAGTTTAGGTGAATTACTGCAATCACAACTTGAAGACAAATTTAATAATCATCCATTTATTGGGGATATTCGCGGTCGAGGTTTATTTAGAGGAATTGAGATTGTTGAAGACATTACAACCAAACACCCTTTCGATTCTAGCATTGCAATTCATAGCCAAATCAAAGCACAAGCAATGGAGTTGGGGCTGATTTGCTATCCAATGTCTGGGACGGCTGATGGTCAAAATGGCCACCATGTGTTACTGGCTCCGCCATTTATTATGGATGAGTCCCATGTGAGTGAGTTAACAGATAAGATCTTCCGTAGCATTGATTCAGTAACGCAAGCCGCGTACAAAAACAGCAGGAAATCATGATGCAAAAAACACAGTATGGTGAGAGTAAAAGTACCATGGTTATCGTCGCGTTAAATGGCGCACGTAAAACCAAACAGGATCATCCGAATTTACCGATCACGGTTGAAGAGATTGTAAAGGAAGTTAAAGGTTGCGTTGAAGCCGGTGCCGCGATGGTACATTTGCACGCGCGAAACCAAGAAGGGCTGCATTCGCTTGAAATTGAAGACAACGCTTTGATTCTCGATGCCGTGAGAGAGCAAGTTGGTGACAATGTAATTATCCAACTTACCACCGAAGCGGTTGGAATGTATCCGCCACAACAGCAGATGGACCTGATAAAAGCACTAAAACCTGAAGCTGCTTCATTTGCAATTTCAGAGTTGATTCCTTCGAAAAATCAGGAAATTGCAGCGAGTAAATTCTTTCATTGGGTAGCCGAAGAGGGAATTATCGCTCAATATATCCTTTACTCAGAACAACAGTTTGAATATTATCTAGATCTTGTTGAGCGAAACATTCTCCCTAATCATCACCATCACATACTTATAGTGTTGGGTCGATATGATAAAAACCAGCAGTCTGACCCGTCAGAATTAGCCCCGTTTGTTCCTTTAGTTGAAAAATTAAATGGCACACGGTGGGCGGTATGTGCTTTTGGGGAAAAGGAGCAAGCTTGTTTGTTAGAAGCCGCGAAATTAGGTGCCGATATTCGAATTGGGTTTGAAAATAACCTCTATGATACCGAAGGACACCTCGCCGAAAATAATCTGCAACAAGTGACCGCGATCAACGCAAAATTGGAAGAAAGCGGGCACTATTTGCTTTCTGCTCGTGATAGTAGAGCAATGTTTGTAAAATAAGTGTGTTTTATGGTCAAAACATCTGATTCATTTAACCAATGATTTATTAAAATGTTGTTGTTCTGTACGTTACCTTTCTAGAATCGAAATATGAGAGTATTTCAATCATCTATGAATGGATAAAACTAAAACAAAATGGAGTTAAGCATGTTTTTAAAAAAACTCGCTCTAACCGCTCTGGTTGGAACCGCGCTAGTGAGTACCGCATCAATTGCAAGTACTAAACACGTTGTTATTGGTACTGGTGGACAGACAGGTGTTTATTATCAGGTAGGTGGAGCTATTTGCCGTCTAGTAAATAAGGGCACTTCGGATCATGAAATTAACTGTACTCACAAAACAGGTGGTTCAGTAACTAACATTAATGGTATTCGCTCTGGTGATGTCGATATGGGCGTTGCTCAGTCAGACTGGCAGTTCCATGCGTACAATGGTACGACTCCTGATAAATTCCCAGATGGTGCGTTTACAGACTTACGTGCCGTTTTCTCTGTGCATGCTGAACCGTTCACTGTGGTTGCACGTACTGATTCTGGTATCAAAACCTTTGAAGATCTAAAAGGTAAAAAAGTTAACGTTGGTAATCCAGGTTCTGGTCAACGTGGTACTATGGAAATCCTGATGGATAAAATGGGTTGGAAGATGGACGATTTTGCCATTGCTTCTGAACTCAAGTCGTCTGAACAAGCTGCAGCATTATGTGATGGCAAAGTAGACGCGATTATCTTTACTGCTGGCCACCCAAATGGTTCAATCAAAGAAGCGACCACTTCTTGTGATGCAGTTCTAATCCCAGTTGACAACGATGTTGCTAAGCAACTTGCTGCTGACAATGATTACTATGCGATGACAACTATCCCAGCAGGTATGTACAAAGGTACTGATACAGATACTGCGACTTTTGGTGTTGCGGCGACGTTTGTTAGCTCAACAGCGACTGACGAAGAGACAGTTTATCAAATGGTTAAAGCGGTATTTGATAACTTTAAACGCTTCAAAAAAATGCACCCAGCATTTGCACATCTTAAAGAAAGCGACATGATCATTAAGAACTTGTCAGCTCCGTTGCACGACGGTGCAGTTCGCTACTACAAAGAAAAAGGCTGGATGTAATTATTCAGTCGCGCTAAGTTAGTCGATATCAGTTGATACGCTGCTTAGTGCGTTAGTGAACCTTTTAATTTAATGTAAAACGGAGTTTTTTCTCCATTTCAAATTGGTGTGAAGTATTGAGTTATTCAATATTTCGCATCAATTTTTTGCCTCAAATGTTGTTGCATATTTGTCTCGCTACTTTTTAAAAATTTGTTTTATTAACTTTTCGTTATTCACAAAGCTAAGAAGAATTTAGAGACAGAGTTCACTATTTAAAAAACCAATTTATAACTGATTCGCAAGAAGCAATTTGCAGTGCGTATTCAATAAGAAAAAACATTGGAATAGGAAGTCACAGGATGATGACAAACGATACGACGAATACACAATTAGATGACAAGGAATTGCAAGACCTTGTTGCGTCGAATGATATGGGAGGGAGGAATCCAAGTAATAAATCGATTGTCAAGCTGATGGCTGGAGTCGCACTTGCTTGGTCTCTTTTCCAAATTTGGATCGCTTCTCCGTTACCGTATATGATCGGATGGGGCGTGTTTGCCAGCGGTGAGGCACGCTCTGTCCACCTCGGCTTTGCTATATTTTTAGCGTTTCTTGCTTATCCAGCTTTTAATCAATCTCCAAGGGATAAAGTACCAGCGCTTGATTGGGCGTTCGCAATTGTTGCATCTCTATGTGCTTTATACCCATTAATTGCCGATTCTCAATTGGTTGACTATTTGTTTGGTCTTCGCCTAAGTGATCGTCCAAGTGCTCCAAAACCGTTTGATATCGCGGTATCCATTGCGGGTATGATTTTACTACTCGAAGCCACACGACGAGCATTGGGCCCTCCTTTGATGGTCGTTGCGATGGTTTTTCTTGGCTATACCTTTTTGGGACCGTATGCACCAGAACTGATTGCGTGGAAAGGCGCTACGTTCGGCGGTGTGATGGATCACCAATGGCTTTTCTCTGAAGGCGTCTTCGGTATTGCGCTTGGCGTTTCAACGGATATGGTGTTCCTGTTTGTATTATTCGGTGCCTTACTAGACCGTGCAGGCGCGGGTAACTATTTCATTAAAGTCGCGTTTTCATTAATGGGGCACCTACGGGGTGGACCAGCAAAAGCAGCTGTAGTGGCATCGGGAATGACTGGCTTGATCTCTGGTTCATCGATAGCAAACGTGGTCACCACGGGTACGTTTACCATTCCGATGATGAAACGAGTTGGCTTTTCTGCAGAGAAAGCCGGTGCCATTGAAGTGGCGTCGTCTGTGAATGGGCAAATTATGCCACCGGTAATGGGAGCTGCGGCTTTCCTTATGGTGGAATATGTCGACATCCCTTATTTTGAAGTGGTTAAAACCGCGTTCTTACCGGCGATTATTTCGTATATTGCCTTGGTGTATATTGTGCATCTCGAAGCAATGAAATCGAACATGCAAGGTCTGGTTCGTGACGAAAGTAGCCGTACGTTTAAAGATGTGTTGATGTCATGGGCAATGACATTGTTGCCGATCGTTGCGTTAGCAGGTGCTGCGGTATACCTTTCTGAGTTGTACGAAGTATTAGCCAGCAATGCAGCGAGATTGCTGTTTGTCCTCGCGGTAATTTTGATTCAGTTCGTCGTATTGCGCAGTGTGAAATCTTCTTTAACTGAGGATAAGTTAGCCAAGGTATTCTCCGTTGGCGCAATGGTGCTTTGCAATACAGTTATTGGTGCATTTGGTCTGTTTTTCTTAATTGGATCGATCAAATCTCACATCCCAAGTGAACTGGTTGCTTGGGTGATCATTGCGATAGTTATCGTGGCTTATGTGATACTGGCGAAGATCAGTTCACAATATCCAGACTTAGAACTCGATGATCCGAACGCACCTGTTCAGCATTTGCCAAAAGCGGGTCCAACAGTGATGTCTGGTTTGCATTTCTTGCTTCCAGTACTAGTGTTGATCTGGTGTTTAATGATTGAACGCAACTCACCAAGCCTTTCAGCATTTTATGCCACGGCATTAATGATTTTCATTCTGGCGACTCAACGTTACTTGTTTGATTTCTTCCGTGGAAATAAGACAGACGGTGCCCTAAAACTTGGATTTTCCGAGCTGGTTGAAGGACTAATCGGTGGTGCTCGAAACATGATCGGTATCGGTATTGCCACGGCTGCTGCTGGGATTATCGTTGGTGCCGTTTCACAAACGGGTGTTGGTTTAAAGTTAGCAGCATTGGTTGAATTTCTGTCGATGGGGCATATCTTATTGATATTGCTTTGGACGGGTATTTTAAGCTTGATTCTTGGAATGGGCTTACCGACGACGGCGAACTATATTGTTGTTTCTTCGTTGCTTGCACCTGTTATCGTTAGCTTGGGTCAACAAAGTGGTCTGATTGTTCCATTGATTGCCGTGCATATGTTTGTGTTTTACTTCGGTATCATGGCAGACGTCACGCCTCCGGTCGGGCTGGCATCATTTGCGGCCGCCGCGGTCTCGGGAGGCGACCCAATTCGAACTGGATTTGTCGCGTTCTTCTATTCGCTTCGTACCGCACTATTGCCATTTTTGTTTATCTTCAACACAGATTTACTTCTGATTGATGTGACATTCCTACATGGCGTTATGATGTTTATTACCTCGACAGCGGCAATGTTGATCTTTACCGCTGCAACGCAAGGGTATTTTTTGACCAAGTCTAGACTTTGGGAGTCATTTAGTTTGCTTCTAATTGCCTTTACCTTGTTCCGTCCGGGATTCTGGCTGGATTATGTTATGCCTCCATACGACGAGCACTCTGGCAAAGAGTTTGCTCAAGTGATGGAAAGCGTAACTCCAGGTACTGAACTTCGCGTGCAAGTCGATGGTCAAAACGACGTTGGCGACGCAGTTAAACTTACGATGTTAGTTGAAGTCAGCGAAGGTGAAACAGGACAAGAACGTTTGGAAAATTATGGCTTAGAATTGCTGCCTCAAGATGATGGCTCGATACTCGTCGATGGTATCGGGTTTGATAGTCCGGCGGAAAAAGTCGGTTTTGATTTTGACCAAATTGTTGAAGTTGTCGGTGTTCCAGCTGATCGCCCTGCAAGACAGTGGTTCTATATTCCAGCGCTACTTTTACTCGGTAGCATTGTTATGTTGCAGCGTCGTCGTCGGTTTAATGACAATGCGGCTGCTCAAAATAATGCAGCTGGATCTGCTTAACGCGATCGATATAAACTTCTCGTGATGTTATCTACAAGAAGTCATTTACAAAAGGAGCGCAGCAGCGCTCCTTTTTATTTGTCCTCGAAATTTGTATTGTGGAAATCGAGCTTTCATCATAGTTTTATTAAAATGAACCATTGTTTTATTTTATTTGTAACTGGTTTCAAATATTTAAAAAGATAGATGCGTTACATTGGGAATGACAGGCTATATTGTGGCGCTGATTATTTCACTTCAATGGTTAAACTGCGCTTCATTTTTAACGGGTAGGAGCCCTGATATGAAACCTTTTCTGTGTGATGATTTCTTACTGACTAACGATACAGCAAAAACGCTTTATCACAGTTACGCTAAACACCTCCCGATTATCGACTATCACAATCACCTAAGTGCCCAAGAAATTCATGACGACATTATGTTTGAGAATATTGCTCAAGCATGGCTAGGGCATGACCATTACAAATGGCGTGCGATGCGCAGTAATGGCATTGATGAATCGTTGATTACTGGTGATGCCGATGAATTCGATAAGTTTCAAAGTTGGTGTGCGACGGTCCCGCAACTGATTGGCAATCCATTATATGCGTGGACTCACATGGAATTGCGTCGTTATTTTGGTGTCGATACGATTATCAATGCTCAAAATAGTAAAGCGATTTGGGATGAGGTAAATCCTAAAATTTCGACGGAAAGTTATTCGGCTCGTAACTTGTTACGCATGATGAATGTTGAATCACTTTGTACCACTGATGACC
This sequence comes from Vibrio phycocola, assembly GCF_053850235.1. NCBI lineage: Bacteria > Pseudomonadati > Pseudomonadota > Gammaproteobacteria > Vibrionales > Vibrionaceae > Vibrio > Vibrio phycocola. The sequence continues at coordinate 156,820 of NZ_JBSQDJ010000001.1, forward strand.
CTCTAGATGATTTGAAATATCACAAAGGGTTATCCGAATCGGATTTCGAGATCAAAGTATTACCAACTTTCCGAGCTGACCCACTTTATAACATCGATCGTCATGAAGCTTTCCGAGCATGGATAAGTAAATTATCGACCATTACGCAATCAGAAATTACCGATATCGACCAACTGTTTTCGGCATTGAGCTTACGTTTCGAGTATTTTCATCAGGCGGGTTGTCGCTTATCAGACATGGGTTTAGCAGAAGTGGCATTTGCGGAATGTTCCTTGGAAGATGCGAATGCTGCATTAAAGAAAGTCCTGCTGGGAGAAGAGATCTCTGATTTAGAAGCGGCTCAGTTTAAAACTCAAATCTTTCAATTTATTGGCAGTAAGAACCACGCATTAGGGTGGACGTTTCAACTGCATATTGGCGTTCTCCAAGACCCCAATAAACGTCGCCTAAAAGAGGTTGGACCCGCGACAGGTTTCAGTGCGATTAACGACAGCTGTTTTGCGAAAAATCTCAGTTGTTTATTGAATGGGCTCGATCTTAATAAAAACATGCCACAGACGATTATTTATTGTTTAAACCCTAGAGATAATCATGTTCTCGGTACTTTGATAGGTTCTTTTCAAGACAGCGACGCCTCGCCGGGTAAAATTCAATTTGGCGCTGCGTGGTGGTTTAACGATCAAAAAGAAGGAATGATTGAGCAGCTTAAAACCTTAGCCAACCTTGGTTTGTTAGGCCGATTTGTTGGCATGCTAACGGACTCACGCAGTTTATTATCCTTCCCTCGACATGAATATTTCCGCCGCATTTTATGTAATCTCATCGGAGAGTGGGTAGAGCAAGGTGAACTGCCGAATGACGAAGCCTTACTAAAGGATACCGTGGAAGCTATTTGTTACGGGAATGCGAAAGAATATTTTGATCTTTAGTCGGAAACAGGCGCTAGCAGTATCAAAAATATTGTCACGTCGACGATCCTGGTGTTTGAAATTATTGTATGTGCGAATGAGGTTTAGAACGGATGCTTCAGTTTACTGATTCTGAAATGGCTCATATAAAAAGCCGATGTAGCCAAGCGATGATCGATGCGATTATCGCGAAAAACCAAACAGTGATTGAGACAGATACACTCGTTCCTCCCGATGCTCGAGCAACGTGGAATCATTACTTTTTTTGCCCTGAACATGGTGTTAGGTTGGAATGGGATCGTCACAATCAGACAGAGCATCGTTGCCCGGTTGATGGAAAGATATTTACTGGCGAACCGTATGATGGTGCTTGGTGGCGTTGGCTTAACGGGCTCAATGCAAGAGCGTGTAATGACTTAGGGTTATTATGGCATTTAACCGGAAGCGATGTTTATCTGGAGAAAGTGAAATCGATTCTATTAGGTTATGCCGATGTGTATCCAGAGTATGAAGAGCATGGTGGGATTCCCTATAATAACCCGGGAAAAGCCAATTCTCAGACATTGTGTGAAGCGAATTGCCATATTGATTTTGCTCGAGGCTACGATTTTATAAAGCAAAGCCTTTCGAATAATGAACAAATGCATATTGAACAGAATCTACTCCGCGAAGGTGCTGAATTCATGATGCAGTATCGCACACCTCAAATTCATAATCATGAAATGAAAATTGGTTCGACCATCGGTGTGATAGGGCTGCTACTCGATGATAGGGAGTTAATCGACTTTGCGGTGGAAGCGAAGTATGGATTGCGTTACCAGATGGATCACGGCCTCGTTGGTGAAGGCATGTGGTTTGAAGGCTCGGTGCATTATCACTACTATGCGCTTCAAGCGTTAATGGGTTTTGAGTTAATGGCTCGTAAAACGCAATATTCGTTAAAATCGCACGCCAATTTCCACACGTTTCTCGCTTATCCACTGAAGTTGATTATGCTAGATGGGCATTTCCCACTAATCAACGATTGCGTGGCTGGGCAGGAAGTCTTTACTAATGCAGATTTGTTTGAATATGCGTACGCTGAGTTCAATGACCCAATATTTGGTCGTGCTCTAAAAAGTATTTACAACAACATCAGTCGCGATAATCTTGACGCTTTGTTATACGGGGTCGAAAAAATACCGGCTGAACTAACACCATTAACGGTTGAGCACTTACATGCTCCGGTGGCGGGATTGACGAAAATCGTCGATGTTTCCAATCAGAATATGCTGTTGCTGAAGCACGCTCCGTTTGGTGGTGAGCATGATCACTATGATCGATTAGGCTTAATTTTGTTTCGCCACGGCCATCAATTGCTGCCAGACCTTGGAACCTGCGGCTATGGCGCAGAACTGCATTATGGCTATTATAAAAACTCTGTAACTCACAATACGTTGGCGGTGAATCAACAGAATCAGCCACCAGCAAATCCCAAAGTGCTTAGCTATCAACAAAGCGACGACTGGGTATTACTCGATACTTTAGTCGATTGGAGTGAGCCCTATCCGGGTGTTGATAGTCATACTATTGTGCAATGGAGTGATGAAGCTTATCGAGACGTGAAATTTCGCCGTACGATATTTTGGCAAAATGATGTGATGATTCAAGTCGATCACGTTGATAATCCTCATCGGGCCGAACTTGATCTAGTGTGGCATTTTCGAGCAAAACATCACCGGTGTACTGCACATAACAAAATTGACAATGTGTTCACCGAAGGCCCGCTTAGCTACCTGAGTGACGGTTATTCTCGTTCAATTCTAGGGGTGGTTCGCGAGCAATTTCAAGTTGCAAACGAAGTCAAACCGTACCAGTGTTTTATTTCTGCTAACGGAAGTCTGTTGTTTGGAGAGGGGCCGGATAATCCAGCGACTCAAAACCTAGCGTATATGCTATGCCGAAGCAGTGACAGTATTCTACGTTCTGTCGTTGTGCATGATTTGACCAATCAAAGCACAATTGACAAAGTATCGGTGGAATGGAACCAAGATAATGTTACCTTGATGCTAGAAGGTGGGAAAGTTAAGCGAGAATTGAAATTGATGTTTGAAGAGTCGGGCTGTTCTGTATGGAACTAACCTCGAAGCCGATGTTGGCAGTAGATTGTCGAAATACGCTCGGTGAAGGTGTGGTATGGAGTGAAGCTCGAAATAGTGTCTTCTGGACGGATATAGAAGGGCGACAACTTTGGGAGTATTCACCTCAATCCGGTGTTTCCAAATCCCGTGCAATGCCAGCACGTTTATGTGCTTTTATGTTCAGAGATAAGAACACGTTACTGGCGGCATTTGATAAGTACGTGGCGTTATATTCACTTAATGATTCTAAGGTAACCCATTTATTCGACTTTGAGCCGAATAATCCACATAGCCGCCTGAATGATGGCAAGCTCGACCCCTACGGTAACTTTGTTGTAGGCGGTATTAATGAGTCCAATGATGATGCCTTTTGCTCATCTGTGATAAAAGTGGGCCCTGATTTTAATGTGACAACATTGCTGACCAATGTAGCGTGCAGCAATAGTATTTGTTTTTCGCCAGATGGTAAGACGATGTATTTTGCAGATACACCAAAGAAGCAAATTTTGGCCTATCCATACTCTTCAGATAGCACACAGCTTTCCAATCCTCGCTGCGTTTATCACGGAGAGGGTGATCTTTCATTTCCCGATGGAGCGACAGTCGATGAGCAAGGGTTCCTATGGTGTGCGATTTGGGGAGGAGGAGCAGTAATTCGCATTGACCCTATATCCGGTCAAATAGACACAAGAATCGACCTCCCAGTTAAGAATCCCACATGTGTCGCATTTGGTGGGGTGACAATGAATACATTGTTTATTACGTCTTCGACGCTACAGATGAGCGACGAGGAACAATTGGCAATGCCACACTCAGGTGGTTTATTCTTGGTCGATGTTGGTCTTTTAGGGTGATTGAACTTTGCTCATTGGAATAAAAAGAGCGGTCAATTTTATGTATTCCGTGATCCTACATCGGACATTGTTTTTCTAGATTAGCTATTTTTAATGGGTAAAGAGTACTATTTTTTGAAGTGTTGATTAGGTATCTATAGAGAATCGATACAAATTTCATATCTTATTTATTTTTGCATTAAGCCATCAAATGGAGAGTTATATGGTTAAAAAAATTGGAGTACTTACAAGTGGTGGTGATGCGCCTGGTATGAATGCTGCTGTTCGTGCAGTGGTACGTGAAGGGCAACACCAAGGACTAGAAGTGTACGGTGTGTTTGATGGTTATGCTGGCTTGCATCAAAATAAGATCAAAAAACTAGAGCGCCAATCGGTATCGGATGTGATCAATCGTGGTGGTACATTTTTAGGTTCGGCACGTTTTCCTGAATTCAAAGAAGAGAGCGTGAGAGCTGAAGCTATCGAAAATCTCAAAAAGCATGGGATAGAAGCGCTCGTTGTGATTGGCGGTGATGGCTCCTATATGGGGGCATCTAAATTGACAGAGATGGGTTACCCCTGCATTGGTATCCCAGGAACCATCGATAACGACATTCCAGGAACAACGTATACCATTGGTTATGATACTTCTCTAAACACTGTGGTTGAAGCTATCGATCGCTTGAGAGATACATCCGCGTCTCATAAACGGATATCTCTTGTTGAAATTATGGGGCGCTATTGTGGTGACCTGACATTGCGAGCGGCCGTAGCTGGCGGTGTCGAATTTGTTGTGGTCCCAGAACAGGTATACGATGAAGCAGAAATTATTAATCGTATACAAGCAGGTATCGATAAAGGTAAAAAGCATGCTTTGGTAGCGGTGTGCGAACATGTTACTGATATCGAAGCGTTAGCCCGTAATATAGAAGCCAACACCGGGCATGAAACTCGCGCGACGATTCTAGGTCATATACAACGTGGTGGTAAACCAACAGCACGAGATAGAATTATTGCCAGTCGTATGGGATCGTACGCGGTTAAACTGTTGATTGAAGGACATGGGGGACGTTGTGTTGGAATGATGAATTCTCAAATGGTGCATCATGACATTATTGATTGTATTTCCACAATGAAACGACCATTTAATCAAGAGTTGTATGATCTTTCAAACTCACTGTTTTAATGGTCGCCAAATAGCCGTATACAACATGTACAAGTAGCCATGTTGTATCAGGATAAAAGAACTATTAAATATTTGATGTCACTCACAAAAAGATGGCCAGTTTATAGGGGTCATCTTTTTTTATTCTAAGCGATGCAAATCAAGTTCTCGTCATCGTCTCCTAGTTAGTCGACATTTCATCAAGCCTATTCAATTCACCCTCGCATTATTTACAAGTAGAACCTAATATTAAAGTAAGATTATTGTTCTATATTGTATTTGTTATAGTTTGAGTGTTAATTGATAAATTAGTTAATATTCATGCTCTGACACGTTGTTATTGACTCACTCTCGGGGAATGAATCGGTTGCTAAATGAGATGTTGAAAAATAACTTTTTTCGTAGCATTCGAATGAAGGTCGTTATTTTATATTCCGTCCTAACAGTCTTATTTACGACGGCTCTGTTATTTACGCTTTATGTAAATGAGAAGGATCGCGTCTTGAATTTGGCATTAGACAGTTCTGCTGAAATCTCACGCTTGCATGCGACGTTACTGAGCCATGAATTTACACAGTATGTTGCAATGCTGAAGATGGTAAGTGAAGAGCCTAGAATTAAAGAAGGTGATGTTGATCATATCCTCGAAGACGTAAAAAGACTTGTGACATTGGGAGATGGTGATTTTATCAATGCTGTTTATCTTGATAGTGACTTCAACTTATATGATGCGAAGGGCAATGTTTCAAAAGTAGCGAACTCTGCGATTTTAAGAGCAAAAGATTGGGAAGGAAGGGAGTACAATATAACATCACCTTTTGAAAGTCGTATTGAGAGCGGGTTGATCATTATGGTGGCTGTCCCTATTCGCGATTATTCAGGAATGTGGAAGGGGTCATTGGCTGTTGCATTGGATGTTCACCGTTTGATTGAACGAGTCTCTTCGATTAAATTGAAAAATGGAAGTTATGCGTGGTTAGCCAATGGGAATGGGGATGTCATTTTGCATCCAAATCCGAAAGTTATTATGAAAGCGAACATAGCCAAGGCAGCACAATCTGGTTTTTTAGGGTTTGAAGAAACGTTAGAAAAGGTAAAAACCCAAGATCATGGCTATGGTCGCTTTAGAGATACAAATATTAATGAAAATAAAGTCATTACTTTTTCTAAAGTCGATGAGATTCCGGGGTGGGTTTTGTTTGTGACGACGATAGAGAGTGAAATTTTCAGCGATATCTACGCAATCGTATACAACGTATTCCTCGTATCAAATATATTGATGCTTGTATTTATGTATCTACTCAGCAAATTCGCGAAAAAAATTACAGAGCCGATTGCGAGGTTGACATACGAAGTAAGAGTTTCTGCCGTAAGTAGCAACCAATCGATTACTGTGATTGATTCGAATGACGAAATAGGGCTATTATCACGCGCGTTTTCTCAAAGCCTAAGAAAAATTCGTCAACATACCAGTCAGTTAGAATCACTGGTGTCTGAAAGAACGAAAGAAATTGAGGCTAAGAACCTCACTCTTGCTACTCAAAATAAAAAGCTTGAGGAACTTGCTTCGAAAGATCCTTTGACACAACTCTATAACCGACGCGCTTTCTACGTTTTTTTAGAAAAAGAGATCGCTAGAGTGAATCGTCACGGCGGTAATGTGTGTTTGGTGATGATTGATTTAGACCACTTTAAACTCATTAACGACAATCATGGTCATGATGTCGGGGATGAAGTGTTGTGCAGTATCGCTGATTGTATTTCAATGAATTCAAGAAAAGAAAACGTGATATGCCGCTGGGGAGGAGAGGAGTTTGTCGTATTAATTCCTGAAGCAAACCTTGAGGCTGGAATGATGTACCTTGAAGGCTTGCTGAAGAAAGTAAACACATTGAAAGTAAGAGAAAAGTATAAAGTGACATTTAGTGCTGGTATTTCTGAGTTTAAATCGAAAGAGCAACCAGAGCTGTGGATAAAACGAGTAGATGAAGCACTGTACCAAGCTAAAGAAGCCGGACGAAATCGAATCGTATCGGCTTAGTTTAGGTTAATAAACGAGTTTGATAGAGCTCTCATTAAATAGAGGGATGCAGCAGAGGTGTTTGTTTTTCACTTATCACTTACTGGTTGCCATGTTGTTTTATCATGTTTAAAGCAACAGCTTCCGCAATTTTAATACCATCAATCCCCGCAGAAAGGATGCCACCCGCATAGCCCGCTCCTTCACCACCAGGATACAAGCCTTTAGTATTAATACTTTGGAAATCCGCTCCACGCTTTATTTGAACAGGTGACGATGTCCGAGTTTCAACACCTGTAAGCATGGCATCTGGTGTCGAAAATCCACGAATTTTCTTATTAAAAGCAGGTAACGCCTCACGAATCGCTTCTATGGCAAAATCGGGAAGACTAGCGCTAAGATCCGTCATATGAACATTAGGTTTGTAGGATGGTTCGATGTCAGCAAAAGGTTTGGCAGTGGAACCCGCCAAAAAGTCTCCTACTCGTTGTGCTGGAGCATCGTAGTTACTTCCGCCCAATATGTAAGCATTGCGCTCAAGTTTACGTTGAAGAGCAATACCTTGAAGTGGGTCATTGTTGAAATCACCCGGTGAAATTCCGACCACAATCGCACTATTGGCATTTCGTTCACTTCGAGAATACTGACTCATTCCATTGGTAACCACTGCTTCTGTTTCTGACGTCGCGGCAACGACCACGCCACCCGGGCACATACAGAAACTGTATACACTGCGCCCGTTTTTACAATGATGGACCAGTTTATAGTCAGCTGCACCTAAAATTGGGTGTCCTGCATTTGTACCAAATCGAGCATTATCAATCATTTCCTGCTTGTGTTCGATACGGAACCCGATAGAAAAAGATTGAGCTTCTAAATGGACGCCTTTGTCATGGAGCATTTGGACCGTATCGCGTGCACTATGCCCAATTGCTAACACTACATGATTAGAGTGGACTATTTCGCCACTTTTTAGCGTCACGCCCGTAATTTGATTTTCTTCGATGTTGAGTTCATCAACTCGAGTTTCAAAGCGAATTTCGCCACCAAGTTCAAGAATTTTGCTGCGCATTCTCTCGACCATAGTAACCAATTTGAACGTGCCGATATGAGGTTTGCTAACATAAATGATTTCAGCTGGCGCACCCGCAGCAACAAATTCCTGTTTGACTTTTAGACCAAGAAAGTTGGGATCTTTGACTTGACTGTATAATTTTCCATCGGAAAACGTTCCAGCACCACCTTCACCAAACTGTACGTTAGATTCAGTATTGAGTTCTGCTTTACGCCAAAAACGAAAAGTGTCTTTAGAGCGTTCATGAACAGATTTACCACGCTCTAAGAGAATGGGTTTAAATCCCATTTGAGCGAGGATCAAAGTTGCAAAAAGACCACATGGGCCCATGCCAATGATTATCGGACGCTCGGTTAGGTCTTTAGGTGCTTGCGCAACATATTTATATTGAGTGTCCGGTGATGCACTTACATTTTGATCATCGTTAAACTGGTCAAGCAAGGCTTTTTCATCTACATCTACTAGTGTGACGTCCAAGGTGTAGATTAAGGTGATGGTATTACGTTTACGCGCATCGTATCCACGCTTGAACACATGTATATCTACCAGTTTCTGTTCATTAATTGCTAATTTTTCCAAGACAAATAGCTTTAATGCATCGTCATTGTGATCGAGTGGAAGTTTGACTTGGTTCAAGCGAATCATGAGGTCACCTTATGGAGTGTTGCGAAAGCGCGTAATTTACTTCATAACCAGAAAAATTGAAAATAATTCGTGGTAAAAAATCTGTTTTGTATTGGTTTTAAAGTAAACAGGTAGCGGATGACAAGGTGTGGGGTGATTAAATAAGTCGATTGCGCACTTGGATAGCAAGTTTATTGGGAATTTAGCCGTGAACCTCTTGGGAAATTCTTCCGATCAAGGTAACATTGCTGCTAACAATCACCAGAACAATCTGGTTAGTGTAATCAGCTAAATTTCACATTTATTACGCCCATTGGGTGTGTGCTCGCAAAAGGCTTTAAAATATGTCAAATACCATTCTTCAGAATATTCCAGTTGGTGAAAAAGTGGGTATCGCTTTTTCTGGTGGACTCGATACCAGTGCAGCGCTGCATTGGATGAAACTTAAAGGTGCCCACCCTTATGCTTACACGGCTAACTTAGGTCAGCCAGATGAAGAAGACTATGATGAGATTCCTCGTAAAGCAATGGAATATGGCGCCGAAAAAGCGCGTTTGATTGACTGCCGTCCTCAGCTAGCGGCTGAAGGTATTGCTGCACTGCAGTCTGGAGCGTTTCATGTCACAACAGCGGGTTCTACCTATTTTAATACCACGCCAATTGGCCGTGCAGTAACTGGTACTATGCTAGTGGCCGCAATGAAAGAAGACGGCGTTAATATTTGGGGTGATGGCAGTACCTTCAAAGGTAATGATATCGAACGTTTTTATCGTTATGGTTTGTTGACCAACCCAGCACTACGCATTTATAAACCATGGTTAGATCAAACGTTTATCGATGAGCTTGGTGGCCGTGCAGAAATGTCTGAATTTATGAATACTCATGGTTTCGGCTATAAAATGTCACTGGAAAAAGCCTATTCTACCGACAGTAATATGTTAGGTGCGACTCATGAAGCGAAAGATTTAGAGTTCCTCGCTACTGGCATGCATATTGTGACTCCAATTATGGGTGTACCATTTTGGAAAGAAGATTGCGTTATCAAATCAGAAGAAGTATCGGTTCGATTTGAAGAAGGCGTTCCAGTTGCATTAAATGGTGTTGAGTACCCTGATCTTGTTGAGCTTATCTTAGAAGCGAACCGTATTGGTGGACGTCATGGTTTAGGCATGAGTGATCAAATCGAAAACCGCATCATTGAAGCAAAAAGTCGTGGTATTTATGAGGCCCCGGGACTGGCCTTACTATTTATTGCTTATGAGCGTCTGTTAACTGGTATTCACAATGAAGATACGATTGAACAATATCGTATGAATGGACTTAAGCTAGGTCGCTTACTGTATCAAGGTCGTTGGTTCGATTCACAAGCATTAATGCTACGTGAAACGGCACAGCGTTGGGTTGCACGTGCGATTACTGGTACGGTAACGTTAGAGCTTCGTCGCGGTAATGATTACTCTATCCTGAATACAGAATCAGCTAATCTTACGTATGCGCCAGAGCATCTAAGTATGGAAAAAGTGGAAGATGCGCCATTCTCTCCATTGGACCGTATTGGACAACTTACTATGCGTAATTTGGATATCGTTGATACTCGTGAGAAGCTCGGCATTTACTCAGATACTGGCCTAGTGTCGTTGCGTGATGGTAAGAGTTTCCTAAGTTTAAACGACGAAGAAAGTAAATAAGATGTTTATTCAATAATTGATTTTATTGAATTGCAATAAATGAAAAATAGGACGATTTTATCGTCCTATTTTTTGTTGGCAGATAAGTACAAATTGCTATTCTGCTTTGATTACATTGTCGACGACATGCGGTTGATGTTTAACTCTAAACCATAGCAGGCTTGCTACAACGCCGACAGATAGCTGTAAAATTCCGAGATTGGTGATTAAGGTGTCCGGATTTAGCGAAACTAATAGCATTCCCAAAGAACCCGCCATCATAGAGCTAAACTGTATTATTGCCACCGCTGAACCCGTATCTTGACTTTGTTGATCGAGCATCAGGTTGGTTCCAGGAACTCGCGTTGTTAATACCATCATGCTTGCCGGTCCAATAATCGCAGCAAAAGCCCATGGAGAAAGGTGACCAATAGTTAAGGTGAATATTCCACACGTTGCGGTGATGCCAAAGCATACTGAAATAATGCTTTGAACCTTAATTTTCTTGGTTAGCCTCATATACATCGATGGGCCGAACGAAGCACACAAGGCATTGAACCCAAAAATATAGCTGAATTCTTGTTCAGTAAAGCCAAAGCCATCAATATAGATATAAGAGCCTGAGGCAAGAAATGCCATCAATGAGATCGGCGGTAGTGTGAAAATAGCCAATAGTGAAAGGAAATTGGGGTTTTTTACGACAACCGTTAATCTGCCCCAAGAGCGAAGAATTGAACCTTCATATTTACTTTCTAATGTTTCGCGATAAAACAAAGAAAATATCATGCTCATTCCACCAAATATGGCTAAAGCGAAAAACATTAAATGCCATGAGCCTAATTTCAATAATAGTGCACCGAAAATAGGGGCAACCATTGGAGCAATGATCACGAGAGACATAATGGTTGCCATGATCTTTTGTCGTTCACGTCCACCGTATAAATCCTTAACGACAGCAGTAGCGACAACGGTAACAGCGCTGCCACCAAAGGCCTGGATAAGACGGTTGATAATCAGCATATCAATCTGATTAGACAGTGCACACCCTAAACTGGCGACTACATAGATTGCCAAACCAGTCATAAGGATAGGTTTACGACCAAATTTTTCGCTTAATGGGCCCCAAAAAAGTAAGCCACATGCATAGGCGACGAAATAAATACTTAGAGTAAGGTTAACCAAAGCTTTGCTAGTGTCTAAGGTTTCGACCATCGACGGCAACGCAGGTAAGTATAAATCGGTTGTAAGTGGTGGAAAGGCACTGATGATGACGAGAAATATTAATGTTCCAGTCTTGCCAAGGAAAGGCTGTTCTACTTTCACATTTGAGCTCCAATTGGGATGTTAAAATAGGTTGAGAGTTATACACCTTAGAGGCGTATGTATTTTCGGATAATATAGGTACACGCTGCTACGATTCAGTATTTAGGTCTAAATCTCGAATTACGGTTCAATCTTAAGATAGGGGGTGCAATGATGTCTACTGTACTCGTGATGCTGTCAATAAGAAAGCGATTGAATGCATTAGAAAGTGATTAAATGAGTAGTGCAATGGAAATTGCTGAAAACGGGTGTATTTTATTTGAACCTCTGTCAGGCTGTTGTTCCATATAAGCGTTTAATGCCACCAAAAGCGGTTTTGTCATTTCCTATAATTGATTGGTTATGTGGTTTTGTGAAGGCGAGGTTATTTCAGAACAAAATAGTGAATATTACGTGATAAGTTCGTGATATCTGTTCGTCATACTGTATTTCTTAATAAAAAATACACACTTGACTAAGATAAAAGGGAGTTTTTCATGACAAACAAGCACTTAATTGCAGTAGGTCTTTTCGGTCTATTTTCTGCAACTGCACAAGCGCAAGACTTAACGGTTACATTAACTAATCTAACCCACAATATTTACTTTACGCCAGTTGTTGCTGGTGCACATGATTCAAGTTTTGAAATTTTTGAAACAACTACTCCCGCAACAGCAGAATTAGAGGTTTTAGCTGAACAGGGTGACATTTCTGGTGTCAGTGGTTTATTAGGTAATGCTGGCGCAGATGTTATTGAAAACCCTGCTGGAGGATTGTTAGCTTCTGGTGAATCAACAACATTTTTATTAAGTAATTCAGTTGGTAATGATTATTTGTCTGTTGCGGCAATGATGTTACCTACTAATGATGCATTCATTGGCTTAGATAGCTGGGAGATTCCATCTGAAGTCGGTACTTATACTGTCTATTTGAATGCTTATGATGCGGGTACAGAAGCTAATGATGAGCTAGCTGACAGTATCCCAGCCTTCCCGGGCGGTGATGCAGGAACTGGAGGTTTTGGTGTCACGGCTGAAATTGGTACGTCTAATATACACATCCATCCTGGTGTCATTGGTGATGATGATGCCTTAGGTGGTATTAGTGATTTAGATAGCAGTGTACATCGCTGGTTAAACCCTGTTGCTAAATTGACCGTTGTGGTTGAATAGGAGGCTTTATGATGAAATTTTCTAAAGTCGCTCTTGTTACCGTTGGTGCGTTAGCGTTAGTGGCATGTGATGATGATGCTGATTCCGATTCACCGGTGGCGACTATTGATACATCGGTTGAATACGAAGTCGTGCTCAAAAATCTAACTAATGGTCAGACTATTTCACCACCGTCATTAGTATTACATGATACGGGATCTTTATTTACCATTGGCGAACCTGCTTCTGAAGCATTAGAGTTATTAGCGGAGGCTGGTGATGCAAGTCTTATCTTAAGCGATACTAGTTTTATTTTAAATTCTGCAAGTGCGAGCGGTGGTATTGCTAATGGTACGTCAACGACGATGACGGTTAGCCACACAGATGCTGTAGAATATTTATCATTTGTTAGTATGTTAGTGAGCAGTAATGATGCTTTCACCGGCGTTAACCAAGTAGACTTAACTGACTTAGAGCTAAATGACTCAGTCACTTATCAAACAGTTGCCTATGATTCGGGTACTGAAGCCAATACGGAAACTGCTGATACAGTGCCTGGAACCGGTGGGGAAGCTTATAATCCTGAGCGTGATGATATTGATATTGTTACTATGCATCCAGGTATTGTGAGTAGCGATGATGGACTTACAACTTCAGCGTTGTCTTACCAACAAAAGTTCGATAACCCTGTTATGTCTGTTACTATCACACGTACCAGATAAACTAATATGACTTATTAATTGTTATTGGTGAGTAACGGTTAATAAGTCTCTTTCTTAGAGAATTGAAAGTGCCAGATAGTATTTTAATCGTAGAAGATGACCAAGATATTGCTGAGCTAATCAAGGTCAATATGCAAGATATTGGCTTGGAAGTCACACATTGCGATAATGGCGAAGATGCGATTAAACAAGCTTTAGAAAATGATTATTCGTTACTAATGCTAGACCTTAATTTACCTGGGTGTAGTGGTCTCGATGTCTGTCGTAAGGTTAGAGAAGCTAAGCAAGAACAAGCTATTTTAATGCTCACCGCTAGAACCTCTGAAATAGATCGTGTATTGGGGCTAGAATTAGGAGCAGACGATTACATGGCAAAGCCCTTCAGCGTGAGAGAGTTACAAGCTCGAGTACATGCATTATTACGCCGAGTACATTTGTTACAAAACAATCAAACCCAAGAGCCAGTAGCAGACAATAGTATCATTTGTCATGGTCAATTGATGATCAATCAACGCTCTCATGAAGTGGTATTGCGTGAGCAGCGTATAGAGCTTACTTCTACAGAATTTGACCTATTGAGTTTTATGGCTCAACATCCAGGCCAAGTTTTTTCTCGTACTCAGTTACTCGATAAAGTATGGGGATATAAACATAGTGGGTATGAACATACAGTAAACTCTCATATCAACCGACTACGCAATAAATTAGCCGCTGGTCAACCCAATTCAAATAACAAGGCGTTCCCTCATATAATTCAAACGGTCTTTGGTGTCGGTTATAAATTTAGTCCGGAAGGCGTCGTTTAATGAGAGTGTCACTTTATCAACGAATGACTCTTGCTTTAGTGCTATTGTTTATCGCTATCACATGTTTGGTTTTTTGGTGGTCTGCTACGTTAGAAAAACACTCTCACCATGAAGCTGAACAACGGCTCCACCTAGAGCTTGCAGAACATCTTGGGCATGATAATCCTCTATTAAAAGAGGGGGTCTATGATAAAAATGCATTAAAGAACCTGTTTCATAGTCTAATGATTCTAGGGCCTAGTTTTGAATTTTATTTTATTTCTCCAAGTGGGCAGCTAGTGAGCTATTCAGCAGAAAAGAGTGCGATAAAACGTCAGCATATCGATGTTGCTCCTCTAGTTGACTTTATTAACCGCAAAAAGCCATTGCCAATTTATGGTGATGATCCTCGTGATCACAATCAACAAAAAATATTCTCTACAGCACCCATTTATAACGGAGAAAACCTACAAGGATATCTATATGTCATTATCGGTGGTCAAGCTTATGACTCCGCTTTTGCTGATGTAGAGCCTGACTTACTTCGCTCGCAATCTTTAATTTTTATCTTAGGTATCGTGGTTTCATTCTTTTTAGTCTCGATTATCTTATTACGTATTTTAACCCACCCTTTAAAGCAATTAACGAATAATATTAGTGCTTTTAAGAAAGCAGGTTTTGAGAAAAATAAAGTGGAATTGCAACAATGGCCAGCGGCAAAGCATAACGAGATTCATGAATTAGGTGAGGCTTTTAATGAAATGGCTGAGCAAATCAATTACCAATTTGTCCAGTTACAATCTATTGATAAAACAAGAAGGGAGATGCTAGCCGATCTTTCCCATGATTTACGAACGCCATTAGCGGCTTTGCAAGGTTATTTAGAAACCATTCAATTACGGGGTGATTCGTTAGAGAAAGAACAACATCAGCGCTTTATTGAAATTGCTTTCAAAAATGCCAATCAACTTAAAAAATTAGTGGATCAAATTTTTGAATTAGCCCATTTAGATGGGGGACAAGTAACATTACAGTTAGAAAGCTTCCCATTAGCTGAATTATTACATGATATTGTGGCTAAGTTTCAGCATCGTTTACAGGATAAACAATTGAAGTTGAGTATTACACCTGAGCAGTGTAATTGTATGGTGTATACAGATATTGGTAAATTAGAGCGCGTGTTGAGCAACTTGATTGATAATGCAATTCGTCATAGCCATCAAGGCGGTTGTATTAATATCGAAGTCAATGAAGATGAAAGTAATAAGTTACACGTAGCGGTGATTGATAATGGTACAGGGATTCATGAGCATGAATTAGCTTATATCTTTGATGCCCGCTATCGAGCGAGTAATGCTCTATCTGATAAAAAAGAACACGGTGGGTTGGGTTTAGCGATCACTCAAAAATTATTACATCTCTTACATTCTGAAATTAATGTAGAGAGTCAAATTGGAAAAGGTACCTCTTTTCATTTTTATTTGAACAGAAGTTAATTCTCTTATTTGTATAAGTATGGCCTTTCATTAGACTTAAGCTCGAAAGGCCAAAATGGTCGGGATTTAATCGCTACCTATAGAAAATCGTCACGACGTGGTGAGAATACATCAAGTAAGATACTGCCGTCTTCTAAAGCAACCGCACCGTGCTCAAATGTTTTAGCTGCAATATAGGCATCGCCTGCTTTTAATACTTTTTTCTCACCATTAATTTCTGCTTCAAAACTTCCTGATACAACGTATCCAATTTGATCATGGATTTCGTGAGTGTGAGGTGCGCCAATCGCGCCTTTATCGAATTCTAGGTGAACCGCCATTAAATCTTTGGTATGGCCAATGATCTTACGTTTGATTCCGCCGCCAAGAACTTCCCATTCGTTTTCATCTATCATAAAAAAAGGGGACATAGCTATCTTCTCCAGTGTTCAGTTTATTAATTATATACAATGACGTCGATTATACGCATTAAGTTATATTATAATACAAAAGTAACACATGATTGTGATGCCGATCAAGAAGGGAATTATGATAGGAATAAAGGAAGAAAAAAAGCGTACCCAAAAGAGTTAGGTACGCCAAAATACTACGGAATTACTGTTCAAAAAAGAACAATGGGTCTAGCTAATTAGAAGTCGACAGACATACCAACAACGAAACCTAACTGGTCTTTGTCTTCGTCATAGACTTCTGCGTATGCATCTACGTTTTTAGTGAAGTTGTAGTTAGCGTTTACGTACGTCCAAGTAACGTCATCGTTAGCATCTTCGTCATAGTTAACTAAGCCAACACCAGCTGCTACTTTAATTTTTTTGCTTATCTTGTATTGTGCAGCAAGATCGATACCTGAAGCATCTTTATTATCATCATCTCTATCACCATAGACATATGATGCACCTAAATATAGGTCTTGAATACCAGTGTACTGGATCTGAGCACCGTACGAAGTTTGATCGTAAGCGTCATTACCGGTTCCACCATCATAATACTCTTGGAAAGAGTATACTGCGCCAATAGTTACATCGTCTGAAACATTAAATTTAGCGAAGATGTCATAGCTAGTTTCATCGCTAGCATCGTCTTTATCAAATCCAGGATCAAAAGAAGAAGCAACATAGAAACCATCACCTTTGTATTGCACTTCTAATACAGATTTTGAACCATCTGCGTCAGAATCATCAGGGTTACCAATGGAATCATTAGTTGTTTTTGCATCTAGATCTTTAGCGATACCAAATCGATCGACAGAATAATCGAAGTCACCATATTGAACAGTTAAGCTATCTTTTTTTACGATAATGTAGTGATCTTTCAATAAGTCTTTAGCGCTGCTTTGTTCTGCACTCCAACCTGCAAATTCAAATGCGTAGTAGCCTGCAACCTCAACGCCATTTTCTAGTTTATAGCCTGCTTTAACTTCTAAATCGACGTTGTCGGTTTTTGGTTCAGTTTTATCGCCGTCATCAACATCACGAATTAATTCAAATGCAACTTCACCAGTAAGGTTAAGGTACATTGCATCATCTTCATAAACTGTTTTTGCTTGAACGCCAGTTGCGAATACAGAAGCAATAGCAACTGACAGTGTTAGAGGAGAAAAAATTGTCTTTTTCATATTAATTAACCTTATTAAGTAACAACAAAAATATTGGATAAAAACTAATTTAAGAACATATTGTATTATTAAATTATCATATGCAGGCCAACCATAACACCATGGTATCGGGTGCGCAAATATCTTTTCTGCTAAATGTGATGTGAGTTAACTGATTGATATATAAGATTTAAATTATAATTTGCCCAATTTTATTGTGATCATAATCAAATAAAATGACGAAATTGAAGATATTGGGATATTAATGAATTGTTATCAGTGTGATATTTGTCACGCAATAGTATTAAATGATAATAATTAACAAATACGTAGATTAATGATATTTATTTCAATTTAGTTAAAAGTATTTTGCGGATATGTGAATTAATGAAAAGGTGATATTGTTAGTGATATAGCACCTTACTTCTTACAGTCGAAAAATTTATGACCCTAGCAGACAATTTGGAGTGTGGTGGGGAAAAAGTCTTAATGTTAGCTATTTCCATTGTTGATTCTCGAAGTGAATCAGTGATATTTAATACGAGCATTCTAATCGCTATTGTATGTTTTATGGTAACTTTTTGTTGCGGAAATAATAAGTGAGGTAATTAGGGGTTATGAATGTTTGACGAAAATTACAGTATTTAAAGTTATTCTCAGGACTAAATATTAGAAGACATTATTGTAAAAAATTAACCCCAAATTATTAAGATTAATAATCTTCTTAGTATCACCTTAATCTTTAGGGAAGGGCTAATGTAAAGGTAAGAGGTCGATTGGATTATACTAACGAGAGCTGAGTCATACTTAGAACGATGTATTTTAAGTCTCATCTCTGTGGTTTTTATATTATTTATATGAAACTAAGAGCGTCTTTTATCCATTATTATGATATTAAATAGCTAATAAGTTTAGGTCAATTACTCTATAAAATTGAAGATTTATCGTATTATTACTATCACATCGGAAACCTCATGTTTCTTACTATCTTATCAGGTTAATCAGAGTTTTCATTAGTGTATAAATTACTACTCTTATTGGTTCTACATAGGTCGAAAACTGTATAGTTGTTTGTTGTTTTTTATTTAACCATATGTTTTTAAAGTTATTTTATTTTTCACGCCGAGCTTTTTGGTGAGGTTTTGCCTTAATCTTGGTCTTAGTTGTGTGTTGGGGCTATATCAGTAGATACAATTAACTCAATTGATTGCGCTCGTTCTGTTGTGAAGTGTGACTAATAGAAGGTTATTCATTCTTCACTCGTTGCCTCTAAGTTTAGAGCCTTATATAGACGTTTAGTGGAATATAAGATTATAAAAAATTCTATTATCAACAACGTTAGATCTAATATTATTTTGATATTTAAGTGAATATCTATGAATGAATTAATTTTTAATTAGCTTTGACTCAGATCATAGAGTTGTTTAATTAATTATACTTATCCTATCCTATCCTAGATAGGAATAGATTTTTCATATATAAAGCTTGGTCGATATTTCCTCTGATGCTATATTGAATTTATTGCTTCATTTCAACTTCATTTATTATTAAGGCGTATCATGTCCAGTAAATTTTCCACGATTACAGAGTCGAAGCGTAGCTTACATGTTCAAGTCGCTCGTGAAATAGCACGCGGAATTCTATCTGGGCAGTTAGCTCAAGGAACTATTATTCCTGGAGAGATGGCTTTATGTGAGCAGTTTGGTGTGAGTAGAACGGCTCTGAGAGAAGCGGTAAAATTGCTTGCTTCGAAGGGATTGATAGAGTCGCGTCCTAAAATCGGTACTCGAGTGATGGAGCGTTCTAGCTGGAATTTCCTTGATTCACAGTTGATTGAATGGATGGATGGATTAATGGAGACCAAAGAATATTGTGAAAAGTTCTTAGGTCTTAGAAAAGCACTTGAGCCCGAAGCTTGCGCATTAGCAGCGATAAATGCGACGTCAGAACAACGGATCGAGTTATCTGAAACGTTTCAGAAGATGAGCGCATTGTCAGAATCTGAAGTGTTTAATCAACAGGAGTGGATTGACGTTGATATTCATTTCCACAGTCTTATTTTTAAATCAACGGGAAACCTCTTTTATTTACCGTTCGGAAATGTGTTTAGTACCATGTTTGTTAACTTTATTGCGCACTCTTCTGCAGGAGGAGAGTTGTGTTTTGGTGAGCATCGCCGTATTTATGAAGCAATCATGGCGGGAAATGCAGATAAAGCACGTGAAGCCTCTGCAAACCACCTTTCAACTGAAAATCATCGACTCCCTGTCATGCAATAAAGAGTAGAAAAACAGCTGGTTTTAATTGTCGTGCGTTGGGAAAGCTTGCTTAACAATATGGCTTTGATTGATAATAGTGCTAAGTAAATTTGGTTAGCTTAGGAATTAAAAGTCATGGCATGGACGACGTATTTTCATCCCTTACGCAAGCTACATAGAGCAAGACAAAAAGCGAGGAATAATGAAACGATTCCTGATTTTTTAAGCGCTAATATAAATTGGGATTGCCCTCATTTAGATGAAGATGCTAAAGATCTTGAATATATCTGTTTGGATCTGGAGACCACCGGGCTAGACCCTAATCATGACACGATAGTGAGTATTGGCTGGGTTGTGATTAAAAACTATCATATTGACCTCTCTAGCAGTGTGCAAATGTTGGTGAAAGACAGTGCTAAGGTATCGAAAGAATCGATCGTTATTCATCATTTAACACCAGAAATGTTATCTAATGGCTATACACTTGATGATGCAATGGAAGCCTTTTTTACTCAAGCGCAAGGAAGAGTGATTGTTGCTCACGCGTGCTTTGTTGAGCAAGGGTTTCTCGATCGATATATTAATCATAAATTTGGGTTACCTTCTTTGCCTATGGTTTGGCTTGATACGTTAGGGCTTGAAAAAAGGCTGTGTCAAAGTATTAATAAGGATTCAAATTTCGATCTTCGTTTATCTTCAATTCGAGAAAAATATGGACTTCCAGAATACAATGCTCATGGAGCTCTGATTGATTCCATATCCAGCGCTGAGCTATTGCTAGCTCAAATAAAACGAGTATTTGGTAATCGAAAACATTGCTTCGGTCGGTTATATAGAATCAGTCATGGCCACTAACGAGATATACATAGTAACTTGTCTCTAGGTTCAAGTTAAATTACCTAGGGCAGGGTATTTTCTTTGATAACGTTTTTCCATACTTTCGTTGCCCAATAAACCACCTTGATGAATGTAAATCAAGGTGTGACCTGAATGCTGCTCCAGCCATGGCGTTAGTGCTTGCCACATTAACGGGTCATAAAGTAAATCAAATTCCACTTCAGTTTCGTGTTTTAATTGCTCCCAAATTAGATAATCCTCAAGATACAGCTTACCAAAATGATGCTTCGGTTTGCCTGATAAAAGGGTCGGATAGTGTCCACCTTTTAATTCTCTAAATTGGTCTATTAGGTAATCGTTACCTCCGACACAGGCACAGGTGAGTACGTCGATATGATGAGGTTTTAAATACTGTTGCAAAAAGAGCGCTGTTGTACCTGTGCCTGAAGGTAGCGCAATCACAGGGTTTTTAATCGAGTTTTGAGTAATCCAATCTACAAGCTCTTTGCCCAACACCTCGACGCCCATTTTAGCCATGTGTGAACGACCACCTTCAGGGATACAAAGTTTGTTTTTGTCTTGAGAAAAATTATGTTCGATATATTCACTCGGGTGTTGCCGATTTGGGTTTAGGCTAGAATCGGAGAGATCAATAATCTTGGCGCCAAGTTTCAACGCAGCTGCATAGTTTCCAATCGGTGTTTGCTGCAACCACAATGGAATTCGGCTAACATAAAACTTTAGAGAAACGTGTTTGATATGGGCAAGCGCTGCCAATGAAAAGAAGGAATTCGCCTGGGGTGAACCGTAACCAATAATGCAATCTACTTGGCTAAAATCATAGGTAAGTAATTCACTGAACTTTCGGGCTTTATTTCCTGAAAATAGAGGATGAAGTAAATCATCTCGCTTGAGATAAAATTCTCTACCTTCAAATGAATGCTTAGTTACTGGGCTTTGGCTTAATTTAAGTGACATTCACAATGGATTACGTCATGGAGTGTATTTTAATGCTACTGGCAAATTAGCGAGATTTAAACAAAAAAATACCGAGGAAAATGTTCCTCGGCAGAATATAAGGTTAACAAGAAAAAGCAGCGTATACAGGGATTCAGTTATCAATCTTGCGAACATCTGACGACATCATTTCTGTTACAGAGATATAGACTGTGCTATTTACAAACAGTTCCAATCTTTTTGTATTTTTTCGCATATTTGCTCAAGTAATTTCGCGAAAACGAAAATGAATGGCATTCTAGAGATCCAACCACTCACAATTTTACGAAGATATTTAAGAAATAAGGTGAGATTTGCTAGGGAAACTTTTATTCTAGCTAAGATTTTTTAAAGGAAGTTGAATATGATAATCAAACCTAAAATTCGTGGTTTTATTTGTACAACGACTCATCCAGTTGGTTGTGACGCGAATGTAAAAGAACAAATTGAATATACTAAAGCTCAAGGCGAGATTAAAAACCCACCGAAACGTGTTTTAGTTGTCGGCTCTTCTAGCGGTTACGGTTTATCGTCACGAATCGCAGCAGCATTTGGTGGCGGCGCAGCCACTATTGGCGTTTTCTTTGAAAAAGCGGCAACGGAGAAAAAACCGGGCACTGCTGGGTTCTACAATACGGCAGCTTTTGATAAATACGCTAAAGCAGAAGGATTGTATTCTAAGAGCATCAATGGTGATGCATTTTCCAATGAAGCGAAACAGAAAGCTATTGAGTTGATTAAAGAAGATCTTGGTCAAATTGATATGGTTGTTTACTCGTTAGCTTCACCAGTGCGCAAAATGCCTGAAAGCGGAGAAGTCATCCGTTCGTCATTGAAGCCTATTGGAGAAACCTATACTGCAACTGCAGTGGATACTAATAAAGATGAAATCATCACGGCAAGTGTAGAACCAGCGACAGAGCAAGAAATCGCTGACACTATCACCGTTATGGGTGGCGAAGATTGGGAGCTTTGGATTAACGCTCTTGACGAAGCAGGTGTACTTGCTGACGGTTGTAAAACAGTCGCTTATAGCTATATTGGCACAGAGTTAACTTGGCCAATTTATTGGGATGGTGCTCTAGGGCGCGCTAAAATGGATCTCGATAGAGCCGCAGCCGAATTAAATGATAAATTATCTGACAAAGGTGGTTCAGCGAATGTTGCTGTATTGAAGTCAGTGGTGACTCAAGCAAGTTCTGCAATTCCGGTAATGCCGCTATATATTGCAATGGTATTTAAGAAAATGCGTGAAGAGAGCGTCCATGAAGGGTGTATGGAGCAAATTTACCGCATGTTTAGTCAGCGCTTGTATAAAGCGGATGGTACCAGTCCTGAGGTTGATGACAAAAATCGTTTACGCTTAGACGATTGGGAATTGCGCGATGATATTCAACAACATTGCCAAGATTTATGGCCTCAAGTGACGACTGAAAATCTTAAGTCGTTGACGGACTATGAAGCGTATAAAGAGGAATTTCTAAAATTATTCGGCTTTGGCGTTGAAGGTGTGGATTACGACGCAGATGTTGATATCGCGGCAAAATTTGACGTTATAGATTTATAGTCAGAAATTCTTGTAAGTTAAAAAATGCGCTCAATTTTGAGCGCATTTTTTTGGTTTTTATTCACTGATTAGTCGAATAGACCTAAATTTTCTTTAGCGTAGGCTTCAAACTCAGTACAGCCTCCAACATGGTCTTGATCAACAAAGATTTGTGGCACGGTATTCACAGGTTTGCCAACGGTTTTTTCTAGGTCAGCTTTACTAATACCTTCAGCCTGAATATCAACGTAGCGATAGTTAAAATCATCACGTTTTTCCTTTAGTGTTTCCGCGTGGTCTTTTGCACGAACACAGTATGGACAACCAGGGCGACCAAAAATCACTACAAACATATCTCTCTCCTTATTCTTTTGTTGCCGTAACTATGCCTTATCCCTCATAGAAATGAAAGTAAGTTTTATCTCTTGTTTTAATAGCTAAAAGCTATGAAAGAAAAAGTGTTGTTGTATATGGAAAAGTTAGAGTGAGGAGTGTTACTAATAAGATAGAGTTATGTATTTACGGCTGTGAAATGATAAGAGGAACGTAACAGGTCCCTCTTTCATCAAGAAGTTAGCTGATTATTCGTAATGGGATAATTTATCAAAACGAGATTCTTTCAACACATCTTTGACTCGTTTTAGGTTTTCTCTAAACCCAGAGCCACGACGTAATGTAAATCCTGTCGCTAATACATCAATCACAGTCATCTGAACCACACGACTTGCCATTGGCATGTATACATCAGTATCTTCTGGAACATCTAAGCATATTGAAAGTGAGCAAGCTTTATCAAGAGGTGAGTCTTTAGATGTTATGGCGATTACTGTAGCACCATTCTCTCGAGCAAGATCGGCTATTTCAACCAAGCTTTTGGTTCGTCCAGTGTGTGAAATCAAAACAATAACATCGTTGTCGCTGCAATTGATACAGCTCATACGTTGCATAACAATATCTTCAAAGCAAGAAATAGGGATGTTGAAACGGATAAATTTATTCTGGGCATCTCTAGCTACAGCTGAGGATGCTCCAAGGCCAAAGAATGATACTCGTTTAGCTTGCGTGAGTAGGTCAACAGCGCGGTTAACTTGAGCGTGATCCAAACTGTTTTTAGCGACATCTAAACATGCCATTGTCGACTCAAAAATCTTTTGAGTGTAGGCATCTGGGCCATCATCTTCTTCAACGTTACGGTTTACGTATGGTGTTCCATTAGCGAGGCTTTGGGCTAAATGCAATTTAAAGTCAGGAAAACCTTTTGTATCAAGACGACGACAAAAGCGGTTTACAGTAGGTTCACTAACATCCGCCATTTTAGCAAGTGTCGCAATACTCGAATGAATGGCTGTTTGCGGCGCACCCATAATTACTTCTGCAACTTTGCGTTCAGACTTACTGAAATTTTCTAAGTTTTTTTGAATTTTTTCTAAAGTATTCATCGTATTCACACAAGTAATTTGTCAATTTCGTAAGCAAAATGAGAGATAATTATCTCTTCTAACCGTTTCACTAATTTTGCCATGATCACTGAACAAGTATAAACCTAAGTCTCTTGGTTTCTGTAGTAATTAGAAATAGTAAATGATAAGAATATGACTATCATCAAACAAAATTTCACATAAATTTCAGTGATTAGTATAAAAGTCGCATCTTTGAGTAAAACCTTCAACCGTTTTGTTTATTTCATTACAAGAAAAAGAAAGTTACTTTCAAATTAACGTTGAATAATCGCATATGAAAGGTCAATTATCTTTCCTAATAATATAGGAGCGGCTTTGGCTATTTCTCTCTGCTCTTGCAAGATTGATGAAAGAACAGTGCGTGTCGTTAATGGGTTGGCCAATACGACGCGAAATACGACAGTATCGAGCTTTGTCCAGCGAATTGGGTTGAGTTGGGTACGCGAAACAAACGATTTACCTGACTCTCTCTGACGCTTTTGGATAAAGACACAAAGCTCATTGAGTAAATGGTTCAGGGTACGTTTGTCTTCAAGGAGAGCGATTGAGAGTGCCTGACAAGCGACCTCCGGCAGGTAGCGGTAAGTAAGGATGCATAACTCTGGTTTTGATACCAACTCGAAGTCTTGTTGTTGTTTGATTAACGATGAAAAATAGTGCGCTTTCTCGATGCTTTCGTCGATCAACAACTGATAACCTTGTCGACTAATGATGTGCATGCTGGCATAAACAAGCATCGCCATACCCGATCGAGAGCCTTCTAAAGTGCGGCTCCCTAAGTCTTTTGAACCTTCGCGCAAAATGTATTTTGCATGATGTTCGATAACATCCATCGCACTTGGGTCTTTAAATATGACCATTCCCGCACCCATTGGAATATACAGTTGCTTATGGGCATCAAGAGTTACAGAGTCGGCCAGTTCAATTCCATCTAATATCGCTCTGTGATGGTTCGACATTAATGTCGCTCCACCCCATGCCGCATCGACGTGGAAGTGGCACTGGTATTTTTGACAAAGCAATGCGATTTCTCGTAGAGGATCGACATTTCCTGTTTCGGTTGTACCGGCTACACCAATTACGGCAAAAGGCTTAATATTTTTTTCTTGTAGCTCGAGAATTTTTTCTTCCAGCGCACTAGGAATGATCTTGTTATTTTCATCGGTTTTAATCGCTATTATGCTTTCTTGACCCAAACCTAATAGGTCGACCGATTTTTTCAACGAGTAGTGACCACGCTCAGAGACTAAAATAGCGAGATCGTTATACCCATAATGCTTAATAGCTCGAAATAACCCTTCTTTTTCGACACCGGTAAACTCACCGTCTGGGCGTAGTGCGTTGTTACGTGCTACCCATAAAGCGGTAATGTTGGCAATCGTACCACCCGAGCAAAATGCTCCTAGTGAATGATTAGTGCTATGCATCGATGAAGAATAGAATGCATCATCCTGTTTATAAATCAGGCCATGAATCATTCCTAAAACTTGGCGTTCAAGTGGTGTGAATGCTTTTGATGTTTCGACTTTTACAAGGTTTTGATTTAGCGCAATCATAATTTTTGACAAGGGCATGAGGAAATAGGGCAATGCCGAGGTCATATGACCAATGAAGCTGGGTGACGAGGTATGAACGGAATGCGCAACTAGCTTTTCTAATAAATGTTGAGTGTGTTCAGAGACAAATTCAGGAATTTCAGGAATATGGGGGCTTGAAAAGTCTTGCTCTATTTCGGAAAGAGGCTTTTCTTCAGCTACAATATGTCCACGCAAGAAATCATTTAGATTTTGCGAAATCTCTTCTTCAATTTTTGTTAGGGTCGAATCGGGACCTTCAGGCACTGTAAAAATGCGCAGTAAACTCTGAAAGTTCGCTTCTGCTGTTTTATTATCTGAGACCATGGAATTTGTAACAGTATCTAATTCTTACTAGCGGGACAATCTAAACGAAAACGGGACGAATGTCCCGTATTAATTCTGTGTCTAAAAATCTACATATTTATAACATTTTTATTTGCATGGGCTCTGTTCAATGAGTTCCATTTTTTCATTGTATTGACTTAATGCAGTATCAATTTTTTTCGGGTGACTTAAGAGCTCAGCAAATGCAGAGCGTAAGTCATAATTTTTCTCGTGTGGTGTTGATTGACGATCATTAAACGTTTGTTTTGCCAAAGCTCCAATTTCATCATCACGCATTGAAAGTTCTTTGACGTCAGATTGTTCCAGCTGTAGCCACGATTCTATTGAACGAGAAGTCGAAATTGATTCAGGGTTATTATGTAATGCATCATGAACAACGGCGCGGCTTAATTCAAAGTGGTGTTTACGGCCTTCCAAAAACCATTCAGAAACGCCAGCAAGGTCTGGGTACTCACTAACAGTGATCGTGGTGAGATCTTGGTACCAACTCAGAGAAGCATCAATGTAAGTATCGTATTGTTGAATTTCACATTCTTCAATGCTTTGAGCACTAACGTTGGAAATCAGAATAAGAGGTAGCAGACTGATGAGGGAAAGACGTTTCATTATTCAACCTTTATGTAGCGAACGGTAATATTAGTATTTGTTAATTATCTTAAATGATCTAGCAGAATTACCAACAATTTCTTAACTAAAATGTTAATCGTGGGATCTAGGCTGCAAGGGAAAGAAACATTAGCATAAATAGCGGTACGCAGATACTGAGTAAAAAGCCGCTAACAATTGCGATAGGAACGCAGTTTATACCACCATTTAATTGAATGATAGGTAACGTAAAGTCCATAGCGGTCGCACCAGCATAGCCGACTCCAGTTAACGGACGACGACGGATGAGCACGGGCAAGAGTACTAGTGCGACCATTTCTCTACCTAGCTCTAACATGAAAGATGCAGCGCCCATTAGTGGGCCAAGCTCTTTGCCAATCAAAATACCAGAGAGGGAGTACCATCCAAATCCTGATGACATTGCAAGAGATTCATACAAAGGGATACCTAAGAAATAACCTGCAAAACTGCCCCCGATCCAAGACGAAAAAATGACAATAAGCGCAATTTTTAACCCATTAATATTGAGTAGAATCTCTCGTAGTGACAGGCCACTTGCTCTCAGCTGAATTCCGATTAGTACGAGCAATAGAAATAATGCCCACTCCATACCTGAGTTCACCCAATGCCAGTTAAACGGCAGGGTAAAGGCAATGATAGCACCAGAAACGACCGTCAAAATGAGAAAAATAGAATCCTTGAACATTGCCATTCTTGCGGATGTTTTACTTTTTCCATTGGTGACAATTTTTGTTGTTCGATCTAACCAAGGCAGAAACAACAGGTTGACGATAGAGATCGAAATAAAAAACGTAACACTAATGATCACGACTTGAGAAAACTGATGAGAAAAATCATCTAAAGTTGAAAAACTGACACCCAACAAGCCAAGCATTAGATAGATCAGAATCATAACTGCACGATTCACTATCTGATTAAAACTAGAAGAGCCTTTGGGAATTAAGTAGCCCCCTAATAAAGGCGCAAATATAAAGACGAGATCAAACAACATTTCGATTTAAAAACCAGTGCTATTTAGTATATCTCGAACTGCGATATCAAATTCAATGTCAGTTAAATTGCTTAACTCGTAGAGGACTTCCGCTCCTGCTGTATTGATTTCTACTTCATGTTGCTCATATTGCTCATCTTGATTACGAAACAACAAAAGGTGATAAGCAATTTTTGCAATGTCGAGATAAGAAACCGGTACATCGTTATTAGCAAGAGGCTTATTCCGAGCAACACTTAAAAAATCTTGATCAAATCCCCATGTATTTAACACCTGATAGCTTGCATTGGGGCAGGCTGTTTCGAAAATGCGAAGGGATAATTCGCTATCAATATAGTTCCCTTTTTCCAGGTAGAGATGATATTCACTAAGTATGCAAAATAAGCCGATATCTGCCAGAAGCCCGACAATTAAAGATTTATCATGTTCCAAATACGCGTATTTCTTAGGATCTATTTGTTGAAATTGGCGTGTCACTAAAACCATTACAGCACCAAGTTCTCGGGAATGAATCGCACTATCACGAAGTAGTTTGTCGCATTCAGCATCTAGCTGGATAGAGTACTTTATTTGTTCAATGGATTGAGCCGTGACAATGTCGCGTACTCGCATTATTCCAAGGCGTGAAACGGCAGTGTGGATATCTTTAAACTCAATTCCACGTCGATTAAAAATAACAGAATTCGCGATACGCAAGACAATTGCGGTAAGACTTGGGTCATCTATTAAACAGTCCGCAACGTCCTTAACCGTTGTTGTTTCAATTGTGCAGAGTCGCTGAATATCTAATACCACACTAGGAATAGGGGGCAGGATGAATTTCCCATTATTAATGGAGGTATTTAGAAAGTGAGAAAATTCATTCTCTACTGACTGATACACAGCTTGTTTATTTTCTGGAAGCCAAAAAAAAGATACGTG
This sequence comes from Vibrio phycocola, assembly GCF_053850235.1. Lineage (NCBI taxonomy): Bacteria > Pseudomonadati > Pseudomonadota > Gammaproteobacteria > Vibrionales > Vibrionaceae > Vibrio > Vibrio phycocola. The sequence goes on from NZ_JBSQDJ010000001.1 coordinate 185,840, forward strand.
ATTCATAGCATTATCGATTACAGATTCATAAATACAGTCTAGCAACGTCTGAAGCTATTCGGCAATGACTATTCAATAAATGTGACATTTTATCAATATATTCACTTGTGATGAGAAGATGTTCGCATTTGTTGTTTTTGGTTGCATAGATTTTAGGTGCGTATGCGCTTTATCTCATTTGGAAGACGAATGATTATAATTTTAAATGGTATAAGGATAAATGATAGCAGAGGCTGATGGTTTCGTTATTAATCCACTAAATCAACATGTTAATCTAACCGAGGTGTTTATGATAATAGACAGGTTCTTTCAATTACTCCTTGATGTTATTTCAGAATGTAGTACGAAGTCAGTATTTGGAAATATAGGTGTATTTTACCGTGGAGCAATGTTTGCTCAATTTGACAATGACAAAGTATATGTCCGTGGTGGTCCCACACTGGATCACAAATTCAAACGTATGGGGTGTTCGACTTACATTCACGTAAAGAAGCAATCGAAGTCGGCGATGAACTATTACGATATAAGCGATCATATCGAAAATGACACTTCTACCATTAAGGAGCTTGTGGTTGATTCATGTCATTGGGCGTATGAGGAACAAATTGAGCGTGATACTGGGAAAATGACTCAGTTGAGACATTTACCTAACTTAAACCATACTCTGGAGAAAAAATTAATAAGTTGTCAGATTAACACGGTAGAAGACTTACATAATTTGGGTGCGGTAAAATGTTATATACGGTTACAGGATCGTTACCCTTATGCTCGCGAAACCTATGATTGGCTTTGGAGGCTATATGGTGCGATACATCGTATGAATTGTGCACTTATTCCTGAAGAGGAAAAGAAGATTTTGGTTGAAGAGTGTAATAAAATCTTATGGGATAGAAATGATTAATGAATAAATAAATTCGGGAAATGCTATTGATGCATTTCCCGAATAGATATAACTAGAGAATATTTGCTCGTTTAACGCTTAGTATTTGAAACGAGCAGTGAATAAAATTGTGCTGTCGTCGATTCTATCGTAGCCGTTAAATTGAACACTTGCGCCAATCGAGAATAACTCTGTAGAGTGGAAGCGGCCATAGGCGCTTGCTACCCAGTCATCCTCATCATCAATAGTAATATAGCCAGCGTTACCACCCACTTCGAGTTGCGGACCTAACCATTGACGTACACCAAGGTTCAATTCCATACCGGTTTCTGAATCATTACTCGCAGAACCTTCGAAATCAAGAAAACGCAATTTCATTTCACCGGTAAAATCTGCCCAGTTATTGATTGGTGCGTGAAATGCGAGTCCAGCAGAAATATCGTAATCATCATCAAATTGAGAATCAATACTGGCAATAATATGAGCATTTGGGTGAACTGAACGACTGAGCCCCGCACCATATGTTGTTGGGCTTACACCAATACGAGCTTCGACATAATCGTAGCTAAAATTACTCATTACAGAGGGACTGCTGGGATCGATCGCAGCAAATGAAGAGCAAGAAAACAATGCTATTGAAGCCAGACTAAGAGTTTTGCGCATATTGAAACCTATTCACCTTAAATATTATTAAGTTGGAACTATTTAACGTTAACAACAAAAGATCACTATAATATATGTACTTAGCAGATCTATGCCAGAACAAAAGTGTCAGTATTTTGTCGAATACCTAGTATTTCACTGATATACGACATCATTCTTTTGCTTTTTCCTATAATTAAGCAATTTAGATGCCATGTTAATACGTAATTCAATTAGTCATTGTTCACTTTTTATTCTCCAAAGGAGGTGCGTTGGGAAGACATTGCATTTAACAGCGCCTGTTTGTCCAAAATTGGCAACCAAGGCATAAGGTCCGCTTCATGTTTAATTACATATTGTGTGAGTTGCTGTTTCACCACCTCTCTCAACTCATCTCCATTCCAAGGTTTACCAATATAAAAATCAATGCTTGCGTGATTGATGGCATCCACCGTGTCGTCGAGTCCAGCCTGCCCGGTTAATAGAAGTTTGCGACTATTTTCGTCGGCGACAGTTAATTCTATTAAAAATTGAATTCCATTTTTTTTGGGCATTATATGGTCACATAAAATCAGCGCCAATGGGACACCACGCTGCTGGTAGTCGTCAATAACGTGTTGTGCTTCAATAACCGATTCAGCAGATTCTAGATAGAAGAATGATTCGAAACACTCCAAGTCCTGGCTAACACTATCCAAGACTTCACGTTCATCATCGACACATAAAATAAGATGTTTGGTTTGCATAATCATTCCTCTTCCTGTTGTTTAGCAACCGAGTGATTAATCGGAAGGGTGACACTCACTTTTGTTCCGGTTCCCACACTTGAATCCACGTCAATCCAACCTTGATGCTGTCTAACAATTTGTTGGCATACAGAAAGCCCAATTCCGAGGCCGAAATTACCTTCTTTTTTGGTGGTAAAATTGAGATCGAAAATTTTCTCTTGTAACTCTTTTTCTATACCACATCCATTATCAGCGATAGAGATTTCAACGAAGTCGAGTTGATCATAATTAACCAATTGTGACGTTACGTGTATTTCCCCGTGAGTACCTCGAATTGCATCTAATGCGTTTGCGACCAAATTCGTCCAAACTTGCTGCAATGCATTTGGCTGTATTAAGAGGGTTGGAATGGGTTGATATTCCTTTGTCACGGCATGATGCTTTAACTGATTTTCAAAGATGGTTAAAGTATCTTCAACACCTTCAAGGATATCCGTTAGATAATATTTTTCGTCGTCTTCGCGCGCGTAGCCTTTTAAGCTCTTTACCATATTGGCAATACGTTGTGCGCAGACTAAAATTGAGCGTAACGAACTTCCTGTCATTGCAAAGCTTTCGAGCTGTTCCAACTGTTTTTTTGCCTGCTCAGGGCGTTTTTTCGCGAGTTCGATTATTGGTTTATTGTTCTCTAATCCAAGTCTCACCATTTTCTTGGCCGTTAACCGATCGTTGATTTGAGACTCTAGCAACTTTGTTTTTTCTCGAGCTACAGAAGTAGACACGGGCTGACTTTTTAAACAGTGATTTAACAGTTCTATGCCTTGTTGATGATGAGTTTCGTTGTAATCTGATTCTAAAATTGTATTCAGTTTCTCACTTAATGTATCTGCGCCACGTAAGATAGCTGAAACTGGGTTGTTAAGTTCATGAGCGACGCCGGCGACTAACTCACCGAGTATGGCCATTTTTTCATGATCGACCAGTTGTTGTTGAGCCTGTTCGAGCGACTCGAAGGTTTTTTGTAATTCGAGTTTGGTCGTTATGCTGCGTTGAAGACGGCGGTTAAAATGGCGTAAGAGTAAGTTGGTAAATAAAGGCAGTAGATGGGAGTTTGAATGCATGACTTTGCCAAAGACTTCCCGGTCGAGTTTAATCACATGAGTTTTTGTTAGCGTGACTCCGGTAGAGAAAGAGGCTTCGCCAGTGACAAACGACATGCCTCCCACGAGGTTTCCTTTTTGATGTCGGACGACTTCTCTTTGTTTTCCTGATTCATCTTTTTTGTATAACGCCACTTCACCGTTAGTTATAAACCAAAGAAACTGATTTTCCTCTCCTTCTTTGGTTAGAAGGTGGTTGGATGAATAAGTGCGACATGCGTGAGTATCGTCATCGACTCGAAAAAAATCGTACAGTGCGATAATGACATTTTCTGCGAGTTCATTATCACTCATCGTATGATAATCACTGATAAACCCTTGCCGGTAGTTATGCATCGACTTATCGATATGAGCTCTAAGTAAACGAGCTTGATCCAGGATATAGCTATAATCAAGAAGATCACTTGGTGCATGTTTAATAACAAAGGTTGTAAGTTCTTTTTGAACAGTGTTGTAGAGAGACTTTTCGGGAATCGGTGTGGTTAAACAGTGATCTAGGCGGCCTTCATTAACAATGTCGAGTATGGTTTGCAGATCTTGTCCACTGCTAATCAATAGTTTACGACTGCGTTGTGTATGAGAGTGTTTATCAAGTTGGATGAGGAAATCTGCACCATCCAATCCTTCATGGTGGCAAGCGATGACCAAAGCAACGGATTGTCCTTGGTCGTGAATGTAGCCTAGAGTTTGTGTAGCTTCGGATAATGAATCAACACAATATACGTCAAAACAGTTGGAGAAACGTGCCAAATCTTGTTGGTAGTTTTCTACATTTATTGGGTTATCATCAAGGCAGAGAATAGCGAACTTTCCCATCTGTTCCTCGCTTAACAAAAGTGATATCGAAAACTTTACCAACTATTAACACCCATGTATGAGAGCTAGGTTTTATAATAGTGTCTAAATTAGACATCTCACCTAAATATGCCTATTCTTCAACGCAATACAAAAGGTTAGGCTTGGCTAATACAAGGATTAAAAATTAATGAACGATGTAAAAAAATACACGGCGATAGCGGGTGGGGTTCTGCTGGTTGCTTGTTGGCCATTAGTTGTCGGTCAAATTGGCGAGAAATTGATACAAGATAATATTGCTCGTATCGATGACACGCGATTGAACGTTGAGTTAGTGTCCTATGATCGCGGTTATTTTTCGTCAAATGTGCTGACTAAAGTCGAACTGGTGGACCAAGATATCAAGAAGCAGTTTGAAATTGATAAATTGCCAACAGAATGGTATTTAGATTCGGCTATCGACCATAATTTGTTTACACTCGATGCGGTGACGAAATTTCGAGATTATCCAGATATTCCTTTCCAGATTACGACTCAATCTCAGTTGAGCGGAGATACACATATTGATGCCGAGTTAGATCAATTCGACTATGCCTTTAGTGATTCTAAAGATGCATGGACCCTCTCTGTTCAACCCGCCCATCTTTTGGCTGACGTAACACTCGATAAAGTGCTTTCAGCATCATTTAATATGTTAGAACTTAAAATGACCAATCAGTTTGGAGAGTTCTTTTCATTTTCTGATTTACAAAGCTCAGCTCAAGGTCAAATGCACGACAGTTTGTGGGTTGGTGATCAGTCAGCTTCGATTGCCAGCATTGAATTTGGCCGCCCAGATGAAGAAGCATTGTCAGTCACGGAAGGTATTCGTTATACATTGAATTCAAAACGTGTTGATGCGGTAGAGAACGAATCGACACCTACGCCAGCAATATATAGCAGTCATACAGTCGTTAATATCGATACCTTGATTAGCTCTGAGCAGCAATTTGATGACATTACCATCGATATTTCAGCAGGTAATATCGATGCAGAAAATCTAGGCGCTTTATTAGATATTGTCCAATCTGATAATCCTCAACAATCTGAGAAACAAGCGATCGTAGCGATTGATGCATTGGTTAATCATGGATTATTTATTAATGTAGATAAGCTGGGGTTGTCTTATCTCAATCAGCCAATCGATTCTTCAATTAAATTAAATATCGCGTCGGGTACAGAGCATATTTCACACGCACCAATGACATTACTTGGCATTTTAAATGGCGATATTTTTGTTCAAATACCCAAAGGCTTGGTCGAACAAGTACCTAATTTACAGTTGGGCATCGATCAACTGAAATCAAAAGAGTATATTGTGGAAACTGAAGCCAACTTCGAATTTACTGCCACTATCGAAGCGGGCAACATTGTATTTGCGAATGGGCAAAAGACGCCAATTCTTTCAGCCCTAATGCCTTTATTTTTGCGTTAAATATTCCCTTTATCTGAAATAGGCTGTCTTTGTCTATTTTGGGTGGTAAGTTGTATTTTAATACCCAGTTAATTTTGAATTTCAGGAGTAAGAAGTCAATGGAGCCAAAAGCTGACAACGTTTATAACTTTAGTGCCGGTCCCGCAGCATTACCGAAAGCGGTAATGGCAAAAGCTCAAGCCGAGTTTTTGAATTGGAATAATTTGGGCACGTCAGTAATGGAAATCAGCCACCGAAGTAAAGCGTTTATCAAGGTCGCTGATGATGCCGAACAAGATTTACGAGATTTACTTTCGATCCCTGATAACTACAAAGTATTGTTCTGTCAGGGTGGTGCTCGTGCGCAATTTGCGGCCGTACCACTGAATTTGTTGGGTAGCCAAACTAAGGCAACCTATATTGATGCTGGCTATTGGGCGCGTAGTGCGGTCGCTGAAGCGAAAAAATATTGTGAAATAGACTTAGTGGATGCGAAAACTGAGATTGATGGGAAAGCTGCGGTGGTTCCAGCGTCAGAATGGCCAATAGCAGCAGATTCTGCGTATGTTCACTTCTGCCCCAATGAAACCATTGATGGTGTAGAAATTACCGATATTCCTGTTACCGATAAGCCAATTGTTGCAGACATGTCATCCAATATTTTGTCACGTGAAATCGATGTGAGTAAGTTTGGCGTTATTTATGCCGGAGCACAGAAAAATATTGGTTCTGCTGGGATTGCAATTGCGATTGTACGCGATGATCTTCTAGGTTTAGCGAAAGATGTGCTACCTAGCATCTTGAACTACAAAGTCTTGTCAGAAACCGATTCTATGTTTAATACACCGCCAACTTATGCATGGTACCTTTCAGGTTTAGTGTTTAAATGGTTAAAAGAGCAGGGTGGCGTGAAAGCGATGGAAGCCATTAACAAAGAAAAAGCAGATACGCTTTATGGTGCCATTGATGGGTCCGATTTTTATCGAAATACGATCCACCCAGCAAACCGCTCACGAATGAATGTTCCCTTTCAACTGGCGAAACCAGAATTGGATGAAAAATTCCTTGAACTGGCGGAAGCTCGCGGTTTGGCCGCATTGAAAGGTCACCGAGCTGTTGGTGGGATGCGTGCGTCAATTTACAATGCAATGTCACTCGAAGGTGTTCAAGCATTAGTCAGCTTTATGAAAGAGTTTGAAGCGGAATACGCATAATTTTATTTTCAATTACATAACTTGAAATGATAAAGCGCAGTCAATTGACTGCGCTTTTTTATTGAGTATTTCCTATCAATAGACAGATTAACTCTGGCGAATGGAACGCTGGCGAACGGGCTTGCGTTTTTGGCCTCTATTTGAGTTGTCTCGACTGTCGTTACCTTGTCTGTTTCCGTTGGTATTGGCTTTACCATTGGATTTATTCTGGCTTTGACTGTTCGAAGTTGATTTGCCCTTTTTTCGTTTTGAATTGTGCGTGGACTCTCCACTTTTTTCTGCCAGTGGTTTAAATCCAGGTTGTGTCTTGGTGTGTTTCGTTGCAAAGCGATTGGCACCGTGACGACCCGATTGGCGACGTTGTGCTGGCGTGCGTTTGTTCAAATCTTCCGCAGGTACAAGGCAGTTGGGCTTATCACCAATCAAGTGGGCTTTCCCCATTGACGTCAGTGCTTCACGAATAATCGGCCAGTTTTGCGGATCATGATAACGTAATAAAGCCTTGTGCAACCGGCGCTGGCGCTCGCCTTTCGCGACCGTCACATCTTCACGCTTTTTGTATTTAACTCGTTTTAGAGGATTGGTTTCTGAATAATACATCGCGGTAGCATTACACATTGGCGATGGGTAGAAGTTTTGGACTTGGTCACATTCGAAGTTGTTACCTTTAAGCCACAAAGCGAGGTTGAGCATGTCTTCATCTTCTGTTCCAGGGTGAGCAGAGATAAAGTAAGGGATCAGATACTGCTTTTTACCTGCTTCAACACTGTACTTCTCAAACATCTCCTTGAAGCGATCATAAGTCCCCATTCCCGGTTTCATCATCAGATCAAGGGGTGATTTCTCAGTATGCTCTGGGGCTATTTTAAGGTATCCACCCACATGATGGGTTACCAGCTCTTTAACATACTCAGGTGATTCAATGGCAAGGTCATAACGCACACCTGATGCAATTAATACTTTCTTAACGCCTTTGACTTCTCGTGCTGCTCGGTACAGATCAATCGTATGTTTGTGATCGGTATTTAATTTGTGACAAATACCAGGGAACACACACGATGGACGACGACAGTTCATTTCGGCTTTTGGATCGGAACAACCTAGGCGGTACATATTGGCTGTTGGGCCACCAAGATCCGATATCGTGCCAGTAAATCCCGGAACTTTGTCGCGAATCTGTTCTAATTCATTAATGATCGATTCTTGAGATCGGTTTTGAATAATACGACCTTCATGTTCAGTGATCGAACAGAACGAACAACCGCCAAAGCAACCACGCATGATATTGACAGAGGTCTTAATCATTTCGTAAGCGGGAATCTTAGCTTTACCATAGCGAGGGTGAGGAACTCGGGCATATGGAAGATCGAAGACAAAGTCCATCTCTTCTGTGGAAAGAGGAATAGGCGCCTGATTGACCCAAAGCTCACGATCTCCGTGTTTTTGAACCAGTGCTCGTCCAGAATACGGGTTGGTTTCCAAATGAAGAATTCGACTGGCATGAGCATATAAGATTCTGTCATTTACCAGTTTTTCAAATGAAGGTATCCGTACCGCCGTATTCTCAGCATCATGTTTCGAAGGGCGAATGGTAATGGGTTGTGGTTTCGCTTCTTCCGCCTTTTTTGTTGTTTCGCACTGAGTTTCCACTTCATAAGGATTAACCGGAACATAAGCTTTGCCCGGCTTTTCAATACGAGATGAGTCGATAATACGCATCGTTTCAGGTGCTTGAGACAGCATCACTGCCGTACCCCGGATACGTGTCAGTGCTGAAATCTCTTCACCGTCAGCAAGGCGATGCGCAACTTCTACTAAGGCGCGTTCAGCGTTACCGAATAAGAGGATATCAGCTTTGGAATCTTGCAAGATAGAGCGACGTACTTTGTCTGACCAGTAATCATAGTGCGCGACTCGACGTAAACTGGCTTCAATGCCGCCGATCACAATTGGAACGCCTTTATAGGCTTCTCGACAGCGTTGAGAGTAGATTAATGTCGCACGATCTGGTCTTTTTCCACCTTCATTATGAGGGGTATAGGCGTCGTCATGGCGAAGCTTTTTGTCTGATGTGTAACGGTTGATCATTGAATCCATATTTCCGGCAGTGATACCGAAAAACAGATTGGGTTTTCCTAACGCCATAAAGCCATCTTTATTATTCCATTCTGGCTGGGGAATAATTCCGACACGAAAACCTTGGGACTCGAGCAAGCGACCAATTATGGCCATGCCAAAACTTGGATGATCGACATACGCATCACCTGTTACGATGATAATATCGCAACTGTCCCAACCGAGCTGTTCCATCTCCTTTTTGTTTGTTGGAAGAAATGGAGCGGTGCCGTAGCAACTAGCCCAGTACTGTCTGTATTCATTAATCTTCTTAATATTCATCAAAACGTCGTTTTTGCTCGCATGGCTAGAAAGTATTCAAAGCCTTATAGAATATAGGGTCTCATAAAGAGGTTCCCATCGACTGATTGTTATATAGTACAAAAATCAATCAATGAAAAAATAGCGATGGAGTTTATCACGAACTGAGTGGATTACACCAAATTCGTTTACCTTAAAGTGTGTTTTTCAGAAAATAAGTCAAGTATTCAGTAACAGTTTATGTCTAACCGCTTATGTTAAAAAAGAAGGGCGAAACAAGATAGGCAGGATATCAAACGTCGGATCGCAAAAAGGAAATATCGAATTTGAAGCCTCAGAATTGGCATCTTCGCTATTAAGGCTGCTATAGTTCGCTCCATTAATTTGGTTTGTGTTGGACGATTGATTTAGATGCTACAACTTGACGCTGTGTTTGCTCTTTTACCACCGATGCTATTTGGTACATTGATACTATTAACTCTGATTCTTGAAAAAGGCGATATTTGCCCCGGTCAGCGTGGGCGCATCCATAAGACGTTGCCGGTTATTGCAATTGGCTGGGGGATTTCAGGGATCACAATGCTTCCGTCGTTAGCGGTAGGAGCACTACTATTGGTTTATTTTAGCCAAGTGAAAACGGGAAAGACGCGCGGATCAGGGCCAATTAAATTGCTGTTCGGTGTCAACGTGCTAGCGGGTTTAATGTTTGTGATGCAGCTGGTTTCGTCAGGGCAGTGGTTGATGATGGTCTCCTTGGTGTTATTTGTAATCCTGCTAGGGGCATCTTTAGGGCACCTTCTATTGGTCATCGCGCGAACTCGCTTGCAAGCCTTTCATAAACTTCTTCCTTGTGCAGGCGTTGTCGCAGCAATGTGCCTCTCACTTTGCTTAATTCCGCTAGGTACAAGCCTATCTGAGCAAGAGCTTGAACAGGCGATTCCTACGATTTTATTTGCGTTCATCGTGATGATCATTTCAATCGTTGTGTGGATTTGGCCGATTATTCGTTCAACAACACCAACAAAATGGCCTCTCGTCGTCTCATTAGGGCTGCTTTTAACATCAACAAGCGCCATTATCACACTTATCTCCCATTAGAACGTGTTCTCGATGATTGCGCTTGAGAGAGAATAAAGTCCTAAGGGCATACCGGCTCGCCATGGTTCGTTATGCGGCTTTCCATACCAGTAAGAAGTTGTTCGCTGGCATTGATATGGTTTGGGTGAGGCTGAGGTTTGATGCCCACCCCGTTAATTCATCAATGTCCCGAATCCCACCATATCCATTTTTCTGTAAATGAATATCGAATTCGCGATTGCTGTCGCTGGTAAAGTCACCGTCTACTTTCATTGGCCCATACTGGCAAAATAGACCTCCAGCTTGTAGGTTTTCTCCAATCGTTTCCATCATTAGCTTGGCATCATGTCGCTGCATAATATGGGTTGTGTTTGCTGTAAAAATGCCATCAACCTGTAAGTCAGGCCAGTTGTTCTTTCCAAAATGGAAATCGAACGGAGGAGTCACATTCGGTAACTTTGAATCGGCGATCCACGCATTGATGCTGGCATGGTTTTCAAGCATATCACTTGTATTCCAGACGAGGTGGGGTAGGTGTTTGGCGAAAAATACCGCATGTTGGCCCGTTCCTGAACCGATCTCCAACACATGTTGAGTACGATTAAAATGGATCGCGATCTGTTCTAAAATAGGGTTTTGATTTCTCTCACATGAGTCGGAAAAACGTTTTGTCATTAAATGCTACCTAAAAGGTTTTGAATGAAATTTGGGGTTGCTAAGTTCGTGGACCATCTCTACCTTCCTTAAACTTAGGTAGGGTATCGTGTAGCTCACACCAATTTGCTTTGTATTGAGTATAAATATGCGCATCAGGCTGAGTCGGAATCGGTTCGTCGAAGGTGGCAATTGCGAGTTCTATGTGACTCAATGGTACGCCTTTAGTTCGGAAGCCGATACTTGAACCACATTCGCTGCAAAATGTTCTTATGGTGCCATTGGGAGCGACAAATTCTTTTAAATAGTCGCAACCAGAAAGCCAGGTTAAACCAGAGGCTCCCACTAGTGTTGCATAGGCGGCACCGTGAAATTTACGACACATTGAACAGTGACAATGCGCGACTCGTTCATCAAAACTCTCTACCGTAAATGTTACGACACCACACAAACAGCTCCCTTTGTATGTGTTACTCATATGCTCTCCCTAGCTTGCGTCTTGTGTATCATTAAACATACTGAGGCAATGTGGTGTTTCGGTCAATTGGAATGCAGAGGAGGAGTAGCTTGAAAACGATAAATGTGCGTATTCTTACCATCTAATGTCGTGCAGTCGTGATAATATATGCGCAATGTTATCTCCAAACTTCGACTCATTATGTACCAAGAATTATTACAACCGATTCATTCCTTCCTTAAATGCTCAACACCTGACTCTTGGATTGAAGAGGCTCGTAAACCCGAAAATCTATCGGTCATTTTGCGGGATCATTTACTCTGTGAATTGAAAGCGGCGCAGAGTGCAGTATTCCTTTTAAAACGTTACGTTCTAACGGACGAAGGCAAACAGCAAATCAATGAACTTGTTGAACCTTATGAGCTCTTCGCATACAAGCGCATTGGCAGTCTGGAGTCTCTTAAAGGCAAGAGTAATATATCTAAATCAATCAAACCAAAACAAAACTGTCCATACGGGCAAGAGATGATTGATAAAATGGTTTTGTTGATTCGTGAAGAGTTACATCACTTCTATCAAGTGTTGGAGATTATAGAAGCCCAAGGTTTAGAGTATCGCCCCATTCCGGCGAGCCGCTACGCTAAGGGAATGATTCAACACGTGCGCACTTTTGAGCCCGCAGCATTGATAGATAAACTGATCATTGGCGCTTTTATTGAAGCTCGCTCTTGTGAACGGTTTGCGAAACTGGCGCCGCATCTAGCTACTGATATTGGTAAATTCTATATTTCACTGCTGCGTTCCGAAGCAAGGCATTACCAAGATTATTTAGCACTTGCCGAGCAGATTGCTGGTGATGATATCTCTGAGCGAATTGAGCATTTTTCGAATGTCGAAGCAGAGTTAATGAGTTCCAATGATTCTGAGTTTCGCTTCCATTCAGGTGCCCCAGTTCTTACCTAGATGATTCGGCTTAGGCGATTTTAATGCCCTCGAGATGACTGCGACACTGCTGGCGCGCTGTAGTGAAAAAAGCTTGTAAGTAACGCTTTTCTTTTTCACTATTGCGCGTAGCAGCAAATAATCGACGCCACAATCCTGTTCCTAACGGTTTACTGCAGACCAACCCTTGGCGTGAAAACTCACTAATTGCCCAGTTAGGTAATGCCGCAACGCCAAGCCCTGCGGATACCATTTGCACAAGCATTAAGGTGTTGTCTGCCTGTTTCCAGTTCTTTGGCTCAATATTCGCGGGCATTAAGAAATGCTTCACCACATCCAATCTTTGTTTGGGGACGGGATAGCCAAGCATCGTTTGATCTTTAAGGTGATGAGGTTCGATTACGTCGACTTCAGCAAGCGGGTGTTGAGTTGATGTGATTAACCGCATTTCAAAATCAAATAGAGGTTCGTAATGAATTTCTGAACGCGGCTGAATGTCTGAGGTAATGAGTAGATCGAGTTCACCCGCTAGCAGAGCAGGTAGGGGATCGAAACCAAACCCAGATAAAAAATCGAGCTCTACACTTGGCCATGCAGTTTGGTACTCTTTTAATGCGGGCATTAACCACTGGAAGCAAGAATGGCAGTCGATGGCCATATGTAGGCGTCCATTCACATCTTCTTTTAGGCTGACAATATCATTCTCAGCCTTAGCGAGTTTGGGTAAAATATCTTCCGCTAACGTTAGTAATATCTCACCTTCCGAGGTAAACCGAACTGGTCTGGTTTTACGTAAAAATAGTTGCCCACCTAAGCGAGATTCTAAATCTTTTAACTGATGAGAGAGCGCTGATTGAGTGAGGTGAAGCGCATTTGCGGTCGCAGTGAGTGACCCGGTATCACGTAATGAAACCAATGTTCTTAAGTGTTTAATTTCAATCATTCGAATGGCTCTATTCAAAACAAGGCTTGTTTAACCTAACGGTTTGTCCTCAGCGTGTAAATATATAACTCTAATTAATTTTAATAAATTTAAAGATAAAAATTACAACATGAATTTTATTGATATACATGTTGAATGCTTGGACATTATACAGGTGATTAATATCTTTATATTTTAGCCATCCAGATTAAGGGCTAATCCCGATTGTGGACTCAAGATGTCAGGTTGGACGGAAACAGAAGTAGCGTTAGCTTAATGAGGAAGCCCAATCTCAAGTTAAGTCATTGAGGTTGGGCAAATCAGGTTATTGTGTGTCGATGCAATCGGCTTTGCTGATTATCTGGTCGGTCATCAATTGGCCGCGAGTATTTCGAACCTTGATGCGATAATTAATACCTGCATCGAGGTTTTCTAGTGTACTTGGGTCAGTACAATAGCTGTTGATACTGGTTGCGATGAGCTGATCGATAGTGGGAGCGCCAGGGGTATCCGTGTTATAAATCATCATTAATTCAATCACGTTTTTCTGTGCTAAAGCTCGTAGAATCGAGAGTGGGCCTCGTTCAATTGGAAGCTGAGAATTCAGTGTTTGAGCACGTTGAAGCGTTAGAATTTCCAACTTATCCGCATCGTTACTACTACACCCAGCCAACAATAATACTGCCATCAAAGGCAGGAAAATAAATTTTTTCATATTAAAATACTTGTTTAAATGGTTTTACAATCACGTTCGCATACACACCCGCATCAATATAAGGATCGGCGTCTGCCCATGCTTTTGCTTCTTCCAGTGAATCAAACTTTGCTATGACGGTTGAACCCGTGAAACCAGCTTCACCTGGATTTTCATTATCAATAGCAGGCATTGGACCGGCAGTGAGTAAGCGACCCTCATCGCGAAGGTTTTGTAAGCGCTCTAAATGAGCTGCACGAACACTCATTCGCTTTTCCAGCGAGTTTTCAATATCTTGAGAAAAAATGACGTACCACATTTCAAGTTCCTTAAAGAGTCGGTCAATTTGAATATCACTCACTATATCGTAAGTGAGTAAAGAGAGCGTAACAAAGAGAAAAAAGAGTTAGCACGATCGGGTTATTTTCCGAGGACGTCCTTCAGAATCGACCGCAACATAATTAAAGGTCGCTTCACAAACCATAAATCGAGCACCAATCCCATCTTCAAGAATCGGCTTCACCCATACTTCGAGTTCAATTGACATCGAAGAGTTCCCCACTTTTACACATTCACCATAGCAACAGACGACATCGCCCACAGTGACAGGTTTGCGGAAAGTAATACTCGAAACCGAAACCGTAACGATACGGCCACAGGATATCTCCTTGGCGAGAATCCCCCCAGCCAGATCGAGCTGTGACATGATCCACCCGCCAAAAATATCACCGTTCGCATTGGTGCTAGCGGGCATTGCAAGTGTGCGTGAAAGGAGTTGACCTTTAGGGTCTTGAGTATCATCAATCATTGATTTGGTTCTTCTTCTTTATCCATGTACTTGTAAATATAAACACCAGTAAGTACCGTAAAAATTAATGTCGCGATTAACAAACCGAAGACTTTAAAATTCACCCAAACTTCTAGCGGTAAATTAAATGCAACGTAGATATTCAATAATGAACAGGCGATAAAGAATATCACCCATGCCCAGCTAATTTTTCCCCACACTTGGTCTGGAAGAGTGAGCTCTTTTCCAAGCATGTTTTTGATTAGTGACTTACCCATCATATGGCTAACGCCGATCGCGAGAGCAAAGCAGAGGTAAACAATAGTGACTTTCCATTTTATAAAATTGTCATCATGCAAGAATATGGTTAAACCACCAAACACGGTGATAACTCCGAACATAATGACCTGCATTTTTTCGACTTTTTTAGTGATCGCATAAGTGATGACCAACTGGAGAAAGGTAGCGACGATCAGGGCACCAGTAGCGACATAAACATCGTAGAGTTTAAATAAAGCAAAAAAGACAAGTAGCGGTAGAAAGTCGAGTAGTTGTTTCATAACAATTCCATAAATACACGTAATGGTCGACAGTCTAACGGAGTTTTCATGTTTTCTGAATAGTTTGAATGGTTCACTTACATTTTACTTACCTTAGACTTTAATTACGATAAGTAAAATGCAAAGCCTCTATCGATCAGAGTACACCTGATTTCGCCCTTGCTCTTTAGCCAAGTACATTGCTTTGTCGGCACGACGTATAAGAGAAGGCACTGTTTCTTTTTCTTGTAGTTGCGAAACACCAATACTAACGGTGACCTTAGGGTCGAACGGCTGACGTTCAATTGACCGTGTTAATCGTTCCATGGCTCGAGTCGCGTCGTGAATATTTAAGCCAGGTAGAATGACAATAAATTCTTCGCCTCCCCAACGGCAGAAAGCATCTTCTTTACGCAATTCACTCTGACAGGTTTTTGCGACCTGTTGTAATACATTGTCACCGGTCAGGTGTCCGAACTTGTCATTTATCGATTTAAAGTGGTCAATGTCTAGCATCGCAATGGTCAAAGGTGAGTGTGTGTGTTTGGCGTTTTTCATCGATTTCGCGACTAAAGTATCAAACCCTTGGCGATTATATGCACCTGTTAACGTGTCGACGGTTGCCATCTGTTCCAATCTTGATTGATAACCTCTAAAGCTTAATTGAGCAACGAATATGACGAGCAAGGAAACCAGAACGCTGATACCAAAGTTATTAAAAAGAGAACGAAAGAAGGAGTTATTATCGAAGCGGTCGATTTGTTGAACAATAATGTGCCACTGGAATTCTTCTACCCATCGAGTGCTTATGTAGATTGTAGACCCATTTTCATCGATATAGCTTCCACTCATATTTGAGCTACTGAGAATTTCAGGAGCTAGCGTTTTTAAGCCTTCATTCTGTTGAATCGAGCTAAAACTGAGTGGTTTTGAACCTTGAAGCGTGACCATTCCAGTGTCGTCAATGAAGAAAATTTCACGTTCATAGCGCATTTTGTATTTTTCGATTAACTCAGCCACAGTGTTGGAGCTTAAGCCAACACCAATGACACCAATAAAATTATTTTCAAAGTCATAGACGCGATAATTAACGAAAACTACGACTTGGTCTGGGTTCGCGGTATCATGATCGATGTTGATTTCATACTCTTTATTAGCACCTAGGTTTTTCACTCGAAAATACCAAGAATCATGATCATTGTTTTCGTCGACTTTTTTCAAAATACTCGAATAGTGATAATAATTTTTGGTTAGGTCAGAGACGAAAAAAGCCGTAACGGTATTGTACTGTTTTTTTATTTCACCGAGGTATTGAATAATCTCGTTTGTGTCAGATTCACCCGATAGGGTCCAGTTACGTACAAATGTGTCTTGAGCCATCAAGGATGAAATGAAGATAGGACGGATTAAGTCCTGTTGAATCTCAGAGTAAATATTATCACTGGTGAGTGGCAATGAGTCGTTTTTGATTTGTACTTCGAGCGTGTCATGAGCGATTCGATAACTTACCAATCCAGTGATAAAAAAACCGATCATGATGAGGCTGACTAATAGCCAAGTAAATTTACTTTTTGTCATTATTAATGTATTCCATGCAATGCTCTGTGGCAAAGTCGATGATAAAGATGAAATCTAAACAAAAACTCACGCATATGCCAATATAAAATCGCGGTGACTCTATTGAGTTATAGCATACGAAACCTCCACGGTATCGCTTCAATGAGTATTTTATTTATTCTCACTAGCTTTTAGATAATTGAAGTGCGTATGTTGGCTTTGACAAAGTATGACTCTGGTAGCACTGCGAGCGACATCGTGATTTTTAAGACGTTCGTTTATTGGATTATTTTTATACTGTGTTTATCTGTAATCTTTATAATATTGAGTCATAAAACGACCCATTGGTGAGTTAATGAAGAATGGAACAATAATGATGGAACAAACGCTGCAACAATACTTTGGTTTCGACTATTTACGCCAGGGTCAATCTGAGGTTATTCAACATATTTTAGACGGACAATCAGCCGCGGCTATTTTTCCTACTGGTTCGGGGAAATCACTGTGTTATCAATTGCCAGCGGTAATGTTACCTCATTTAACGTTGGTGATTTCTCCACTGTTGGCCTTAATCAGTGATCAATTGGAGTTTCTACACAGTAAAGGAATCGCCGCAGCGAGCATCGATTCGACTCAAGACAGAGAAAGCACGCAAGCCATTATGCAGCAGGTAAAAAGTGGCGAGTTGAAAGTACTGATGATTTCTGTGGAGCGCTTGAAGAATGAGCGTTTTCGTCAATTTATTTCCCAAGTGCCCATCTCTTTGTTAGTGGTCGATGAAGCACACTGTATTTCGGAATGGGGCCATAATTTTCGGCCTGATTACCTAAAGCTTCCGTATTATCGTCAACAGCTCAATATTTCTCAGGTGTTATTGCTAACCGCTACAGCTACACCTCAAGTTATTACGGATATGAGCGAAAAGTTTGATATTGCGCCAGATGCCATCACAGTGACTGGGTTTTATCGGCCGAATTTGCATCTTTCGGTCATACCGTGTACCGAAGAAGAGAAATTTGACCAGTTAGCTAAGCTGTTAACTCAAAATTCTCATGCTCCAGCCATAGTGTATGTGACATTACAGAAAACAGCGGAAATCATTGCCAGTCGATTACAGCGTATCGGTGTAGACGCCACCCCGTATCACGCCGGATTAAAGCACGAAATACGGCAATCGATTCAACAAGAGTTTATGAATGGTTCTTCTAATTGCATCGTTGCTACGATTGCGTTTGGTATGGGCATCGACAAAGCGGATATTCGTCAGGTGATTCACTATGACTTACCTAAATCAATAGAGAATTATTCTCAGGAAATCGGTCGGGCAGGGCGAGATGGAAAGGTGTCGCAATGTACGATATTGGCCAATACCGATAGTCTAAATGTATTGGAAAACTTCATTTATGGTGATACTCCAGACAAAGCTTCGATTGAGTATGTCGTCGATGACATCATGGCATCAACAGGAAGCTGGGAAGTGATGATGACACGCCTGTCGAGCGAGAGTTATGTTCGCCAGTTGCCGCTGAAAACTCTGTTGGTTTATCTTGAACTTCGATCGATTATTCAATCCCAATTTAGTTACTTCGCGACGTATCGTTTTAAGTTAAATCAAAGCATCGACAGCATCACGAGCCACTTTGAAGGTGAGCGTCGTCAGTTTGTTGAATCACTTTTTGCGTGTTGTCCAAAAGCTAAAACTTGGTACAGCGTAGACTTCGATGCGTTATGGATAGGTTATCAAACGGAACGCAAGCGCGTTGTCGCGGCATTGGATTATTTTCATCAGCAAGGTTGGATCGATCTTGAGAGTAAGCAGATAACCGATGTGTATAAAGTTCTAGACCGTCAGCAGTCTAAGTCACAATTGGTGGATGATCTGTATCAGTTATTTGAGAAGAAAGAGCAGAGCGAAATTAATCGAATTCAGATGATGCTCGACTTCTTTCAAAGTAGAGCATGTTTGAGTTCAACGTTAGCGAGCTACTTTGCTGATACTCAAGCACCGCAACGTTGTGGCCACTGCTCGGTATGCCAAGGAGAGATTGCGACATTGAGCGGAAGAACGTTGCCCGATCTTGATGTTCAACAAATTGAAGGTTGGATCAAGCCGTATATTCAAGCCAGTACACAGCCATTAACAGAAAAAGCGTTAACGCGATTTTTATGTGGAATCACCACGCCACTGAGCACAAAATTGAAAGGCAGTAAGATGGAAGGCTTTGGAACCTTGGAGTTTTATCCCTTTGCGCAAGTCAGCGAAGTGGTGAAGACACTGCTATAACTTAGTGTATGCTTAACTCTAATATCATCACGGAGAGAGAATCATGCAACCCTATTTAAAGGTACAGAAATAATGGAAATTCGACAAAATGGCGTCATCCTTATTTTTTCCATGTTTCTATTGGTAGGTTGTAGCATGGGCCCTGAACGAGAAGGTTTCCATACTGCTACCTCTAGCCCTAAACGTGAAATTCTTGGTGATTCTGAGTCGGTCAAACAACGTTTGTTGGGCCATTATGGCGAATGGAAAGGAACGCCGTACGTCTATGGTGGACTGAGCAGCCGAGGTGTTGATTGTTCGGGTTTCGTTTATTTGACCTTTTTGGAGCGTTTGGGGCTGACACTACCGCGAACCACGTCATCTCAAGTAAAAGTCGGTATTAAAGTCTCACCACGGAAGATGAAAGTTGGGGATTTGGTGTTCTTTAAAACAGGGTTTAATACTCGCCATGTTGGAATTTACTTAGGTGATAATCAGTTTCTTCATGCGTCAGAATCGAAAGGTGTGATCATTTCATTTTTGACGAACCCATATTGGCAGAGCCATTTTTGGCAGGTTAGAAGAGTGATGGCTTAATTTATAATGCTGTCTTTGTTGTTCCAGTTTCCCAGAAGTATCACGTGGTAGTAATGCATTACTCTACGCAACCGGTACTAACATTACACCAATGTAGTGACCAACTATGAAAAACGCATAAATCTTTTGCGGGAGTGTTCTATAATAAAGAAAAAGCGATCCGTTTCTTCGACGTATTTCGGGTCTGATGTTAAACGGAATTAAACCACTGACTTCTAAGTTTACTGTCTTGTTTTCAGAAAAAGTGGCTCTTAACAGGACGAAATATGAAACGTCAATATGTCCAAACTATTCAAGTTAATTCAGTGAGACATTTAAGATTCTTAGCTATAACCTTTATTCTGTTGATCGGGGTAATGCTTTCAGTATCTCCGCTCTATGCTGCACTCAATGACAATAAAATAAACTTGGCGAATAAACATGTTCTGTATCTAAGCTCTTATTCGCCTTCCTTTGAGACCTTTTCCCCACAAGTCGATGGTATTAAATCGATTTTCTCTGAAAATCAGATCAAGCTTGATATCGAATTTATGGATAGTAAGCGCCTCAATAGAGAAGCAAATGTTACCCATTTCGACCAACTTTTTTCTTATAAACTTAGCCAGCTAGATGATTATGATGCGGTTATTGTTGCCGATGACAATGCCACAAACTACCTGATGGAGAAACGCTCGACATACTTTCCAGACACTCCCATTGTATTTCTGGGTGTCAACAACCTCGAGAACGCGAGGCAATACAGTAAAAACCCTATGGTTACGGGTGTCGTTGAGGAAATATCTATGGCTGATACATTAGCCATGGCTAAACAGCTCAACCCAAATGCTAAAAGAATTGTTGCCTTGGCTGATAAGACGACTTCAGGTGTTCAAGATTTAGCCATATTCTATGAACAAAGTGACTTGTTCTCTGATATGGAAATGACTCATATCGACCTTTCAGAAATGACATTTGCCAATTTTGCTGATGCTATTTCTAAACTTGGTCCAGAAGATATTATCATTCGCCTAACAGCCTATAGAGATATAACGGGCACAACGATATCCTTCAGTGAAGGACTTAAATTAGTTTTGGACAATGTCAATCAACCTGTATATCACACCTATTACTGGGGGATTCCTGATGGACTTATTGGTGGTAAAATTGTTAGCCACTTTGAACAGGGCGTAACCGCAGCGAAGTTAGTTACCGACATCCTTAAAGGTGCCGACATTAGTCAGATCCCTTTGGTGGAGAACAGTCCAAATAAATATATGGTTAATTACAATGTATTAAAGGCCTATGGTTACGATGAAAGCCTCCTTCCAAAAGGAACAGAGCTGCTAGGCAAGGAAATGGGATTCTTCCAACAATATCGGCAATACATATTAGCGACGATATTCATTCTTTTGATCCAAGGTGTGATTATTTTCTATTTGGTTCTTAATGTAAGAAAAAGAAAAAAAATTGAATTTACTCTACTAAAAAATAAACAACAACTTGTACAGGCCAATAATGAACTCTCGGCAAATAATAAGGATCTTACTACTGCCTTTGACAACATCAGAGAACAGGAAGAGCACATTTATCGACTGATCAATATCGACAATCTAACTGGTCTTAAAAATCGTTTTTCTATATCTGAAACCATAGACAACGCTATAAAGAAAGCCCATAGTCAAGAGAAGCTCGCGATTCTATTTCTCGATGTGGATAATTTCAAAAATATCAATGATACCCATGGCCATGATATGGGCGATCGAATTATTAAAGCCACAGGTGACCTGCTCAACAAATATGTGTCCGATAAAGTTCATATTGGACGATTTGGTGGCGATGAATTTATCTTCTGTGTTCACTATGATGATAGTGAAAAGGAGTTAGATCCATTAATCCAAGAGATCCAAAGCCTATTTTTAAATCCGATCACCATTGATCAAAATTCCTTCTATTTTACGGTCAGTATTGGAGTTGCACTCTTTCCTGAACATGCTCCAGAACAGAGGGAACTGATCCAACTCGCAGATCTTGCTCTCTATGAAGCTAAGGATCGAGGAAGAAATACAATTGTCTACTTTAATGATTCAATGAATAACACTTTGTCTGAAAAAATGGATTTCCAAAATGCTGTCAGAGACGGTTTCAGCAAAGGTGAATTTCGAATGAATTATCAGCCGTATATCGATTTAGGTACTGGCAAAGTAACGGGCCTTGAAGCGCTTATTCGTTGGAACAGTCCGATATTGGGCCAGGTTTCGCCATATCGCTTGATCAGCGCGGCTGAGGAAATGGGGTTTATTGTTGAACTGGGTCAGTGGATATTTCAAGAAGCCTGTAAATTTGCAAAAATGATCAACGAGAGTGCCGATGCCCCCATCATGGTTTCCATCAATGTATCTCCGCTTCAAGTTATGGATCAGTATTTCAGCGACACTATCTTTAACATCATTAGTGAAGTAGGAATTGCTCCTAAACATATTTGCTTGGAGGTGACGGAGACCGTACTACTGTCTTCGATGGAAAACAGCCGAAAAGTTTTTGAGCAACTCCAAGAGTATGGCATTAGGATTGCGTTGGATGATTTTGGTACGGGTTACTCTTCTTTAAGTTATTTTAAAGAGCTGTCATTCGATATCTTGAAAATTGACAAGTCTTTTGTCGATAACATTACATCTACCGACTACGAAGCCTATTTATCTAGGGTAATGATAACTTTGGCACATATGAAGTCTTTGAGAGTAGTTGCAGAAGGTGTTGAAGAACAAAGTCAACAAGAAGCATTGAGTTCGTTTAACTGCGATATGGTTCAGGGTTACTATTATTCAGTGCCTTTGGAATCGAAGGATGTTAAAAGCTTTATTGATAAATACCACACGGATAAGCTTCAGGCTATGTAAAAAGGTAACTTTTAGCCTTCGAGCTTAATAATCATTTTTGGTAAGTACACCACGTTGTTCCGTCGTTAAAATTATCGTTACTCAGAAACTGAAAAAACCACTGTATACTCCTTAACAGTGGCTTTTATCGTTTATTTTACCTATAAATACGGTTTAGGCCTGTTGATTGGTGTACTCGACGTTTTTTGCTTCTTCATCGTTAATTAATGAATCAACAATAACGGCACAAGCTGCATCACCAGTGATGTTCAATGCAGTACGGATCATGTCGAACACGCGATCTAGAGCAAACAGAAGAGGAAGCCCTTCGATTGGAATACCCGCAGACAGAAGTACCGCAACCACTAGGAATGAAGGTCCTGGAACACCCGCTTGACCCACCGCGCCCAACGTCGCCGTTAGAATAATCGCAATGTACGATCCCATGCTCAAATCAATGTGGAACAGTTGAGCGAAGAATATTGCAACAAGTCCGTAATAAATTGCGTTACCAGACATATTGATGGTCGCACCTAATGGCAATACAAACGAGGCTGTTGAATTACGCACACCTAAGTCATGCTCCACAGCGTCCATCGTTACTGGCAATGTCGCCATTGAAGAAGCAGTAGACAGTGCAACCGCTTGAGGTTTCTTCATTACAGATAGGAATTTACGCGCTGATGTTTTGGTGAAAATTTGAATCATCAGTGGATAAGCGATAAACCCGAAGATCAAGATAGCGGCAACGTAAACCGCGAATAGCTTGGCGACAACAGCAAGAGCACCGAAACCAAAGGTGCCAACGGCTTCTGCCATGAGACCGAATACACCAAGTGGTGCGATAAGCATGACTTTGTTAATCATCCATACCATTGCATCGACGATGGTGTTCACGCCATTAATGATAGGTGTGCGCTTTTCAACACTTTGCTTCGAGATAGCGATACCAAAGAAGAGACAAAAGACTAAGATCTGGAGAATGTTCGCTTCATTCAAGGATTGGAAAACATTGGTCGGGATCATCCCAACAATCGTGTCCCAAAATGTTGGTAATGCACCTTTAGACGCGTATTCAGCCGAGAACATGCTCTCAATACTCGATACATCAATACCTACACCCGGTTGGAAAATCATGCCCATCACTAACGCTAAAGCAACGGCAGCAGCTGATGTGAACGCAAAGTAACCCAATGTCACCGCACCAACTTTACCGGCTGAGTGGCTATTTCCTAGTCCTGCAGCGCCTGAGATAAGAGCTACAGCGACCAATGGGATGACTAACATTTTGATTAAATTAATAAAAATAGCACCAAGTGGCGCAAACATAGCTGCTTGGGGCCCCATTAGAGCGCCGACTGCGGTACCCACGATCATAGCAATAACGACTTGAACGCCGATATTGGTTAGTAAACTTTTTTGTTTTGACACAGTGTAACCTCTGATAAAGTTGATTGTTCTCGTTGAAGAATTAATAACCAAATATTGTTATTAAATTAAACTTTTTAACTACAAATTTTATTATGAGTTTTATCGCCGAATTGAGCATTGTTTGTATTAATATGCAAAATTATGGCGTTAATATTATGAATTGTTAGAGTATCGTCTGAGGATTTGGTTTGATTGACTAAAATCAAGAGAGTGGGAGAGAGATTAAGTGTTAATCGATAATTCTGATATTTATTTGATATAAAGATGAATATATAACGTAAATATAAAAAATCGATCGCTACCATAAGATAGACGATCGATTTAAGAATGGCTTAACGGTTAGCGAAAACGTTGTACAAATTACTTGTGTGTTGCCGCTTTCATTAAGCTGATGAAATCACTCATTTCACTAAGTAGTGCTTCTGGTTGAAATTGATGTTGCTCGATAATTTTAACCACAGCAGAGCCTGAAATTGCACCCGCTGCACCACTTACAATCGCTTGTTTTACTTGCGCTGGCTGAGAAATGCCGAATCCAAGTAATGCGGGTGGAGCATCGAAGCGCTTTAGAGCATCAAGCAGTTTATCGACGGGCATGTTTGCTTTGGTTTCTGCGCCAGTAACACCAGCACGAGAAAGCAAATAGGTATAGCCTTGGCCCAATTGTGCTACTTTCTTCAATGTCTCGTCATCCGCTGTCGGTGGGGCAATAAAGATAGGTTTGATATTGTGCGCATTGGCTTTCTCAATAAACATGGCACTTTCACCGGTTGGGACATCGGCAATCAATACTGAGTCAACTCCTGCGTTTTCACATTTCGCGTAAAACTCATCCACCCCATTTGAATACACCAAATTGGCGTACATTAGCAAACCAATCGGCAAATCGGGATAGAGTGCTCGGATTCGACTAATGATGTCAAAGCAGTGATCGGGTGTGGTTCCTGAATCCAAAGCTCGGATATTTGCGCCTTGAATGGTTGGGCCATCGGCAGAAGGATCAGAAAACGGGAAACCAAGTTCAAGAGCATCGGCACCAGATTCAACCAAGGTTTTTATGATTTCAAATGAAAGTTCTGGGCTCGGATCACCAATGGTAACGAATGGAACGAACGCGCCTTCGTTATTAGCTGCAAGCTTGGTAAAGAGTGATTGATAGCGATCCATTATAGAACTCCTTTGTCTTCAAGGATTTTATGTACGGTGAAGATATCTTTATCGCCACGCCCAGATAGGTTTACTACCAATGTTTGTTCTTTTTCTGGCTCAGAACGCGCCATTTTTAATGCGTGAGCTAAAGCGTGAGAAGATTCTAACGCAGGGATAATACCTTCATTTCGTGCTAACTCTTGGAATGCATCCAACGCTTCATCATCGGTAGCATCAACATATTCAGCACGACCAATTGCGTTCAAGTGGGCGTGTTGTGGACCAACAGATGGAAAATCCAAACCCGCAGAAATAGAGTAAGACTCTTCTACTTGACCATGTGGGTCTTGCATGAGAGGCGCTTTCATACCAAAGAAAATCCCGGTTTTGGCGTGCTTAAGTGGTGCGCCATGCTTTTCAGTATCAACACCAAGACCACCGGGTTCGACACCGATCAAACGCACGGACTCTTCTTCGATAAAATCAGCAAACATACCGATGGCATTTGAACCGCCACCGACACAAGCAATGACTGCATCAGGAAGTTTTCCTTCACGTGCAAGTATCTGGTTTTTGGTCTCTTCACCAATCATGCGTTGAAATTCGCGAACGATGGTTGGGAATGGATGTGGCCCTGCCGCAGTACCAAGTAGATAATGCGCTTTTTCATAGCTGGCAGACCAATCACGAAGTGCTTCGTTACATGCGTCTTTTAGTGTCGATGAACCAGAGTGAACAGGAATTACTTCAGCGCCCATTAGTCGCATGCGAAAAACGTTAGGGCTTTGACGTTCAACATCTTTCGCACCCATATACACTTTGCATTTTAAATCGAGTAGAGCACAAGCAAGTGCAGTTGCAACGCCATGTTGACCTGCGCCTGTTTCAGCGATGATCTCTTTTTTACCCATGCGTTTAGCCAATAATGCTTGACCTAATACTTGGTTGGTTTTATGCGCGCCGCCATGGAGCAAATCTTCACGTTTAAGGTAAAGTTTGGTTTTCGTTCCCTTGGTCAAGTTGCGCGTGAGTGTCAACGCTGTTGGACGTCCAGCGTACTCTTGTAAAAGCGTCATAAACTCGGCTTGAAATTCAGGGTCTTCTTGGGCGTCGATGAACGCTTGCTCTAATTGGTCGAGAGCTGGAACCAGAATTTGCGGTACAAATTGGCCACCGTATTCGCCAAAGTAGGCATCTAATTTAGACATGTATTCTTATCCTTAAAAATGGGTATTCGCACTTATCTGCAATCGTTCGCCTAGTAGGCTCTAATTTTTGCAAATGCTTGCTCTAATTTCTCGTTGTCTTTTTGCCCTGGTGAAGATTCCACACCTGAATTTAAATCCAAACCAAGACAACCAAGTGACGCGGCTTGTTGGGCATTGTTGGGGTTTATACCGCCAGCGAGCATAATATCGCTGGTATCGGTTAACGCTCGCCAATCGAACGTCGTGCCTGTTCCCCCAAGTTGTTCGCCGACTTTCGCATCAAACAAATGACGCTCTATATCCGCTCCAAGTTTCGCCGGCATCTCATCGCTTACACCATAGGCTTTCCAAATTGCGATTGATTCGGGTAGTTGTTTGCGTAAACGGCTCACATAGTCTTGGTCTTCAGTTCCATGAAGCTGAACGGCATTAAGGGAAAGTTGACTTGCTATTGTGACAATGTCACTCAAATCATGATTTTGGAAGACCCCAACATAGAGAAGTGGTGCACCTTCAATTACTTGAGATGCTTGCTCTGGAGTCACATAACGAGGTGACTTCTCAACAAAGATCAGCCCGCCATAAACGCTACCTGCCTGATGAACGGCTTGCGCATCTTCGGCGCGAGTCAAACCACATACTTTGTTGTCACCGAGAATCATTCGGCGAGCAGCACGATCGATATTGTCTTGTGCCATCAGTGAACTGCCAATTAAAAAGCCGTTGGCATGGGTCGCAAGATCTCGTACTTGCTGGTGAGTGTAGATGCCCGATTCAGAAATAATAATTCGGTCTTGTGGTAGCTTAGGTGCGAGTTCTTTGGTGCGGTTAAGGTCTGTAGTGAGGTCACGTAAATTGCGATTATTAATACCGATAACTTTCGCATCTAAATTGACTGCACGTACTAGCTCTTCATCGTTGCTTACTTCTGTTAGTACACCCATCTTGAAGCGATGCGCAAGTTCGGCTAACTCGCGATATTCGTTATCATCGAGAACCGAAAGCATAAGCAAAATAGCATCTGCTCCGTAATGACGAGCGAGATACACCTGATATGGGTCGATCATAAAGTCTTTACACAGTACTGGCTGATGAACTGAGTTTCTTACTTGAGGCAAGAAATCAAAGCTTCCTTGGAAGTACTTCTCATCGGTTAATACCGAGATCGCGTTGGCGTATGGCTTGTACGCGGTGGCTATCTCTTCTGGATTGAAAATAGGGCGAATCAACCCCTTTGATGGTGACGCTTTTTTACATTCCAGAATAAAAACAGCATGTTCAGACGTTAGCGCTTGGTAGAAACTACGATCTGATAGTGTAATTTCAGATTCAAAGTTTGCGAGAGGTTGCTGCTGTTTGCGTTCTTCAACCCAAATCGCCTTGTCTTTGACAATCTTGACCAGCACTTCCGCCATTTCAGTATGCAGAGTCGAAATATGTTCTGAGAGTTGTTGCGTCATTTCCCTTAGCCTCGTTGTGCCAATTGTTGAACTAATTCGTATGGTTTACCTGTTGCCATTGCGTCTAGTGCTTGTTGTGCATTGGCTTTAAGATCTTCTTGGCCAAATAAACGTAATAGCATTGCCACATTGATTGCCACCGCTGACATTTGTGCTTCGGTGCCTTTCCCCGTTAATATTTGGGTGATGATCTCACGGTTCTCTTCCGGTTCGCCACCTTTTATTGATTCAAGCGGGAAGGTTTTTAGGCCAAAATCATCTGGAGTAACGGTGTATTCTTCAATTTTCCCGTCACGAATTTCGGCAACGGTAGTTTCACCATGAATCGCCACTTCATCCAATCCTGAACCATGAATAACCGCCGCACGTTTCATTCCCATTTGCAGCATGGTTTCTGCGATTGGGCGAATGAGTTCTTTGCTGTAAACCCCCATCAATTCGATATTTGGGCGAGCAGGGTTAACCAAGGGGCCGAGAATGTTGAACATAGTCCGGGTTTTCATTACTTGGCGAACCGGTGCTGCGTGACGCATTCCAGCGTGATATTGCGGAGCAAACAGAAAGGCGACACCAAGATCATCAACGGCTTTACGAGCGACTTCTGGGCTCATTGCTAAGTCAATACCGAACGCGTTGAGTAGATCAGAAGAACCGGATTTGCTCGATACGCCACGGTTACCGTGTTTGGCGACTTTCACTCCACATGCAGCAGCAACAAAAGCAGAAGCGGTGGATATGTTAATTGTGTTGTGACCATCGCCACCAGTACCGACTATATCAGCGAAGTCGTAATCTGGGCTAGGGAAGGGCTTTGCATTGGCTAGAAGAGCTTTTGCTGCACCGGAAATCTCTTCAGGTGTTTCACCTTTGATTTTCAAGCAGGTCAATAGTGTTCCCAATAGCACTGGGTCCATTTCACCTTTTACGATCTGGTCAAACAGATGTTGGCTTTCTTCTTGAGTTAATGACTGCTGTGCGTACAGTTTGTCTATAATCGCTTGCATGGTTTCGTCCTTAAATTCTGTCGCTAATTCGGTTACTCATTTAATAGCTAAATGCGTTGTCTTTGTCGATTTGAATGTATCGTAAGTCTAGCCTGCAAGAGACCAATCAATCGCATTGGATAATAGTGTTGCGCCATAGGTGGTCATAATTGATTCAGGGTGAAACTGAAATCCACATACCTTGTCTTGTTCTTGGACAACAGACATCACTAAACCATTGACTTCTGCTGTCACCGTTAATGCATCCGGAATGTCGGTGGCCACTAACGAATGATAACGCGCAATGGCTAATGGTGAAGGTAAATTCTGGTATATCTCGTGATTTTGGTGTTCCATCATTGATATTTTGCCATGAATAATTTCACCCGCTCCAGCGACAACACCGCCGTATGCCTCGACGATGGCTTGGTGCCCCAGACAAATACCAATCATTGGCACTTTGCCTTTTAAGCTTTGAATAAGTTCTGGCATACAGCCCGCTTCAGAGGGAGCTCCAGGACCGGGAGATAAGACTACAACAGGGTTGTCGAGTTGTGCTAACTCTGCATTAATTTGCTCAACCGTTAGATTATTCCGATAAATAGTGACGTTGTGACCAAGTGAGCGGAACTGATCAACGAGGTTGTAGGTAAATGAGTCAAAGTTGTCGATAAATAATAAATTAGCCATGATGAGTTCTCCTTATGCTTCCTGCTTTTGATGAGCCATTTGGATCGCAGAGATCACGGCTTGAGCTTTGGTTCGAGTTTCGTCAGCTTCGGATTGTGGGTCGGAATCATACACCACACCTGCACCGGCTTGAACACGAGCGACGTCATTTTCAACATACGCAGAACGAATCACAATACAGGTGTCGAGATCGCCTTCACCAGTCAGGTAACCGACCGCACCGCCATAGCCACCGCGGCGCTCTTGTTCAACTTCTCGAATTAACTGCATTGCACGAATTTTAGGTGCGCCGGTTAAGGTTCCCATATTCATACAGGCTTGATAGGCATGAAGTGCATCCAGATCGCCTCTAAGTTGTCCGACAACACGAGAGACTAGATGCATTACATGACTGTATCTGTCGACAGCCAGTAGATTTGCCACGTGTCGAGTACCCGCTTCGGAGATACGAGCAACATCATTACGGGCTAAATCCACTAACATCATATGCTCGGCATTTTCTTTTCGATCGCCTCGCAATTCGAGTTCGATGCGACCATCAAGATCGAGGTTAATTGAACCATCAGGGTTTTTACCACGACGACGAGTGCCAGCAATAGGGTAGATTTCTATTTGATTGGTTTCTTGAGAATATTTCAGAGCACTTTCTGGTGATGCGCCGAACAGTGTAAACAGCTCGTCTTGCATATAGAACATATAAGGGCTTGGGTTACTCTCTTTGAGCTTTTTATAAGCGGCCAACGGTGAAGGGCACGGTAAATTGAAACTGCGAGATGGGACAACTTGGAAAATATCGCCTTGTACAATGTGATGTTTTAAGTCATCAACTATCTGACAAAAATCATTATCACTTACAGAAACGTCGACATTGACTTGGTCTAACTGCTGCGCTTCTGGTAGTTCCGCTGGCTCTTTACATTGTTCAATGATGCTATCGATACGCTGCGTTAGTTGAGCGACGTGCACTGGGTCAGGGTTAAACAAGCTTCCCTGAATATCACAACATCCACGCTGGTGGTCGATCACCAATAATGTTTCCGATACGTAAAACACATAATCGGGACATTGGTTGGTTTGCGCCGCATCACCAAGTGGTTCAAAGTTCGCCACCATATCGTACGCAAACAGTCCACCGAGGAAAATGGCAAAACGATCATGTCCCTCACGGTTAAAGCTATGCTGAACTAAGCGTAAAGGATCGAAAGAAGAAGATTGCTGGAGTCGAGAATCTTCATCTAATGTATCTGAAGGGTTTTCAAACTCGAGTTCTAAACGATCGTTGGTTAAGTGATGTTTGATACTTGGCTTGATATTTAGTGCTAGGTGCTCAATTAAATTTTGACCGTTTTCAGTTAGCGCTTGAAACTCAACTTTATGTCCGTTGCATACGATTCGCGCTGCGGCGTCAACCAACAATAAGCTTTTTAGGTCTTGCTTTGATTCAATTTCAGAAGACTCAAGCAATAAACTATCGGTCTTATGTTCACATAAGGTATGAAATAATTTTGTTGGGTCAGCGTGGTAAGCGACGGTTTTTTTTATGACCTCTAACTTACCCAGTTGATTGATACCTATTGTATTGTTCATGAGGTAATCCTATAAAAATAATGTAAAAAAGCCCGCATCAATTGCGGGCTCTTAAATTCGATTTGCTATCAGTCTAGACCCGCTGGAATAAATATGTCACGCGCCAGCAATTCCAACCATTGTTGGTTGTTACTAAATTCTTTTTCTGCATGGTAGTAAATTCTTGTAACATAGCGGGAAGACTCTCTTAAACTCTTCTAAGTAATTGCGTACTAGTTTGCTAGTGCGCACGGTGAAAGTCAAGCCTTTTTCCTTAGAAATTGCCCTATATTGCCTTATGAAGTAGGAACCAATAGAAACAATGCCAAGAATAGACTTACACAGTCACACCATCGCTTCTGATGGGCGTTTTACCCCGACTGATGTTATTAATCGAGCACTTGAATTTAATATAGATGTGCTCGCGATAACCGATCACGATACGACTGCGGGATTGGCTGAAGCATTTCATCATATCGAATCTAATCAATTACCGATTCGTTTAATTTCGGGTATTGAGATTTCAACATTGTGGCAGAATAAAGATATTCACATTGTTGGGTTGAATATTGACGTAGAAAATTTACAGTTGTGCGAATTAATTGCACAACAAAAACAGCTCCGGGTTGAACGCTCTGAACTCATGGCAAGCCGGTTAGAGAAAGTGACACGTGAAGGTGTACTTGAAGAAGTAAAAGCAATTGCGGGAGAGGCGTATATTACCCGTGCTCATTTTGCTAAGTGGTTGGTTGAAAACGGGTATGCAAAATCGATGCAGCACGTATTTAAGAAATTTTTGACTCGCAATAATCCCGGTTATGTCCCTCCAATGTGGTGCTCTATGACTGAAGCCGTGAGCGCAATTCATGCCGCTGGAGGCCAGGCCGTTCTTGCTCACCCTGGGCGTTATGACCTTACCGCAAAATGGTTAAAGCGCTTATTAACTGCATTTTGTGACGCTGGTGGTGACGCCATGGAAGTTGCCCAACCGCAACAAGGACCGAATGAACGACGCAACTTGGCAGATTATGCGTTACAATACAATTTATTAGCATCGCAAGGCAGCGACTTCCATTATCCTTCTCCGTGGATGGAGTTAGGAAGAAATTTGTGGTTGCCAGCTGGTGTAGAACCTGTTTGGAAAGACTGGGGAATTGAACCCCAGAAAGTTGAGTCTTAGGCTCGATGTGAGGAAGTAGAATGAGTCAATATTTTTATGTTCACCCCGACAACCCTCAAACACGTCTTATTAACCAAGCTGTCGCGATTATTCGTAACGGCGGAGTGGTGGTTTACCCAACCGATTCTGGTTATGCGTTAGGTTGTCAGTTAGAAAATAAGCAAGCACTAGAACGAATTTGTCAGATTAGACGTCTGGACGATAAACACAACTTTACCCTTTTATGTCGCGATCTTTCAGAGTTGTCGTTTTACGCCCGTGTTGATAATACCGCATTTCGTTTATTGAAAAACAATACCCCTGGCCCTTATACCTTTATTTTCAAGGGAACTAAGGAAGTGCCCCGTCGTTTGATGAACAGTAAACGTAAGACTATTGGTATCCGTGTTCCGGATAACAAAATAGCATTGGATTTACTTGAAGCATTGGGTGAGCCGATGATGTCGACGTCACTCATTTTACCTAACAAAGAAACGACCGAATCAGATCCTGAAGAAATTCGTGATTCGTTAGAGCATGCCGTTGATGTAATTCTCAACGGTGGTTATCTTGGTGAGCAGCCTACAACGGTCATTGATTTTAGTGATGATGAAGTGAAAGTGTTACGACAAGGTGCTGGTGATAGTACGCCTTTCGAATAGTAAGTGACTATCTTCATGTAATCACAGTAACAAAACCCCCATCGCCCTGCTAGTCGGGGCGATGATCGTTATCGAATGAAATCTTCTAATATTTACACTTAATACGACATTGAGGCTGTAGCGTTTCTCTATTTTTTGTGATTGTTTTCAGTTGTGCATAATGATTGCACATTGGGTTTGAATTGACCGTGAGTGTTGCCTACGGCTTCCTATATTCAATGCCTTGTACAGCAGGTTGGGAGCTGTATTAACCATTATTTATCTTTAACTTAGCTAAAAAAAGATAAGACATTGCAATAATGATCGTAAATATTAAAGAGACATAACATAGAGCTAAACCAGAACTACTTTTTGGGCAGGTCGAACCATTACTTATTTCAAATATACTACCTATAAACGCAAGTAAGAAAACAGGTACCCAACCGATTAAAAATAATTTGTTCAATGGCCGTCGGGATATCATAAGTATTGTAGCAATCAACATGAATAAATAACCTATGAAGACCACAAAGCAAGCTGGAATAAAACCGACAGTTGGGCATGGTGCTACGCCAGTAATGGTTGTATACGATACCGACGCTGCGCCATACAATCCAGTTGCAAGCAAAGCAAACAAAATAAATTTTACAAAATAAACCGCTATATTCCTCATGATTTGTTTACTTTATAAAGTGCATACAAAGATAAAGAAAAAACAATCAAATGAACGACATTCATTGCAGCAGGTAACAGCCACACTCCAACACTCATTCCGGTAAAATAGGTGGTAAAAATCAAACCGAGCAATAATGCAGGGCTAAATATCGCCATCCACTTAGGGTATAAGGTTTTTCCGATTGCAATACGCCAAACCCAAAATATGGAC
Source organism: Vibrio phycocola (assembly GCF_053850235.1). Taxonomy (NCBI): domain Bacteria; kingdom Pseudomonadati; phylum Pseudomonadota; class Gammaproteobacteria; order Vibrionales; family Vibrionaceae; genus Vibrio; species Vibrio phycocola. The sequence goes on from NZ_JBSQDJ010000001.1 coordinate 219,605, forward strand.
ACAACAACAATGGCTAAGCGTAAAGCATTGACCAAAGGTTCATTATGAGCACCAAAATCCATTAATAAGCTATGTAATTGTGCAATTATTGTTGGGTCACTTGTATCAGCAATTTCATGAGCTGTCAGTGCTAAATAAATACGCCCACCTAACCAAGCATTTCCGACCATAAAAGCGTAACCACCGAGCAAGGTAATAATCCACCCATAAAGTTTGCTACCTCCACGGATAAACATTTGTCCAATATGCCAATAGCCTAATAGGTACAATGGAGCAGCCAATGTGCTAAAAAAGTGCCCGATTGTTAGTTTTTCTTTGGCGACATTTGCAAAGTAGATATAACCTTCTTTTTCGTAACCTCCAAGAGGAGAATATTGCAAAGTAAATTCGCCGATACCAACAAAAAGGGCAGCGAAGAAGCCAGCAAGTCCAGTCAAAAATAAAACCTTTTGGGTTTGTGTATCCATTATTTAAGTCTCATTATTATTGAAGAATTTTATTCATTAGATAAATCAATGATGGTATTCACTGCTGGCGAGTCCACGGTGATAGCTTTGCCATTTTGGAATTTCACAAGTACAGAAGCTATGTTTGTTTGATCTCCTAAACCAAAGAAAACATCGGTTGTTTGATCCGATCCTAAACCTTCACTGGTATAAAACTGGTTGTGGTATGTTGTGCCATTTTCCATGATGACGGTAACTAATGCACCAATCGATGCCGCTTCATCATTAAAGTTAACCTTTAACCAATGACGCTCACCACCGTTATTAATAAATGCGCGTAATGGACCATTAAGATTACCTATAACCGCATCTGGCCAACCATCATCGTTAAAATCAGAAACAACCGTTGTAACACCAAACATTGGATTAGAGATACCTGATACTTTTTCTACTGGCTTAAACACATTGCCATCGTACTGTTGCAATAAGTTGCCAGGATACAAATCTAGAAGTTCAACCGCAGGGAAACGAATGTAGTTTTGTGTGATCAAATAATCCGCCATGGTGTCGTTATTGAAGTCATATGAAACCAAGCCCCAACCAAAACCATATTTAGCAGCATTGTTTTTTAAAGCGGTATCTTCAAACGTAAAGTTGCCTTGGTTTTCGAGTAAAATATAATTTTTATTTAGTGTCTGATCTTCGGTTAAATCGCCTCGCACTAAAACGTCTGGCAAGGTCGTTCCTACATTACTGAAATATAAGTCCATAAAACCATCATTGTTATAGTCACTCACTGCAATCCCCATTGGGTAGCTATAAGTTACCGGTAATTCAACGCGATCAAAGGTCGTATCCCCGTTATTTTTAAAGACGCGAACAAACCCTGTATCTTGAGCAACAACGAGATCACTTAGTCCATTATTATTAAGGTCTACAAAGACAGCAGTAAAGGTATTATGTTGTTCATATACACCTGAAGATTGGGTAATATCAGTAAATGTATTGTCACCATTGTTTAATAATAAGTTGCTGATTCCACCGTATTCTTGATTGAAAATGGTTTCGCCTTCAACAAATTCGGGACGAATGTAATTAGAAACATAAAGATCTACCGCACCATCGTTATTAATATCACCAAAGGACACTGATAGTGGCATAGATGTCGGGTCTAATGGAAAGTCGACTTTGTTACCATTAAAACCATTCGTAGTATTTTCGTAGAAATATAGGCCACTATCTCGAACAACAAATAAGTCAACACGACCATCATTGTTAGCATCAATCGAAGAGGCACCGTAGGTTGGGTCATCAACATCTTTTGTAAACCAACCTGTTGATGAGAGGCTAATAAATTGGTTATTCTCATACTTCTGCAAGCTATCTTGCTGGCCAACCCCTCCGCCAACAAAAATCTCATCGGTACCATCCCCATCGACATCAATCGTTGCTAAGGCCATAAATGGTAATGCTGCGACAAAGTCTGATTTATGAGTGAATTGAGTTGTTACTTCAGTGAATTGTAGGTCTGTTTCACCTTGCTCCTGTTGGGGGCCTTGCACTACATATTCAATCACTTTAGGCGCTGATAATATAATGACAACGCTTATCGCAATAATAATTAAAAGTATTTTTAACCACTTATTCATTTTGATCCTCCATAACAATATTTTTATACCCAACAACGACATATTTACGATATCAATGTAAGACTACAAATTTTTCATAGAGTTGTATTATTGAATATATCAATTTGGAATAACTTAATTGATATATGGAATATATATTCTTGCTAAAACTGTATCTTTCAAAACAGCCATGACACATCGAAATTATCCACTTAACTTGAATCAATCGCTGCTACGTCACTATCATTAATACAACATGTAGATGGTGGTAATTTCATCGCTCGTGAATACGAGAGAGTTTCCTTATTTGTTTAACAGCTAAGACGTTGTATTAACATATGGAATTTAAAGTTCGATCTTTTCTAGAAGAGAGGCATAACATTAAACATTGAAGTTTCAGGATTAATCACATCACACAAGATCAGTTTGGATTTGCTTTGAGCCACGACATCGATTTCCTTACGTTGGGTAAACACAAAGCATAAACATGGTATTAACCAGATAGTGTCTCATGTATAATGCCCGTCCAGAATAGATATCCTTTGAGTTATATAGCTGTAACTTATTGATATTTTTTGAAAATACAAATGCCGACGTCTGTGAAGACGACACAACAAGGTAATGAAATGAACGAAAAGTTACAAAAAGTTTTAGCACGAGCAGGGCACGGTTCACGTCGTGAGTTAGAATCTCTGATTAAAGCCGGGCGTGTTAGTGTTAATGGTAAAGTAGCTATTCTTGGTGAGCGTCTTGATGATCCAAGTGCGATCATTCGTGTCGATGGGCACGTAGTATCAATTAAAGCGGAAGAAGAAGTTGTATGCCGCGTATTGGCGTATTACAAACCAGAAGGTGAGTTATGTACTCGTAGCGATCCAGAAGGTCGCCGCACGGTATTTGACCGTTTACCTAAAATTCGTGGTTCACGCTGGGTTTCTGTTGGCCGCTTAGATGCGAATACATCGGGATTGTTGCTGTTTACAACGGATGGTGAACTTGCTAACCGTTTAATGCACCCAAGCCGCCAAGTTGAACGTGAATATTTAGTTCGCGTCTTTGGTGAAGTGACAGAACAAAATATTCGCAATCTAGTTCGCGGTGTCGAACTTGAAGATGGCGAAGCGCGTTTCGAAGATATTGTTTATACCGGTGGAGAAGGGATGAACCATACCTTCTATGTCGTGATTAATGAAGGCCGAAACCGAGAAGTGCGCCGTTTGTGGGAATCACAAGATACAACGGTAAGCCGCCTAAAGCGTGTTCGTTACGGTGAGATTTATCTCGATAAAGCGTTGCCTCGTGGTGGTTGGGTTGAACTAGACCTCAAAGATGTTAACTATCTACGTACCATGGTAGAACTCCCACCAGAGAAAGAAACCATGCTGGATTTGTCGAAAGACAACACATCGCGTAAACGCGAGCGTGCTCGTGGTCATAAAATTCGTCGTGCGATTAAGCGCCATGAAGAACGCGTTACGACACCAGCAGGCAAACGTGGTAAACCGAGCGCCAAACCAGCGTCTAATTCTGGTAAAAAACCAACGAGTGGTAAACCGACGAATGGTAAGAAACCATCAACTCGTCGCACACCCGCGAAAAAGCGTACTCGTATTTAGTTAGTATGCTCAGTGAGTGAAAGTATAATGAAAAAATCCCCAAGCGAATAAAAATTCACTTGGGGATTTTTTAATCTAAGCGATTCGATTAAAAACTCAGCAGCATGTCATTCCAATTCGCGCCACCATGGCTCGATGCTGAAACTCCTTGGCAGACAAACCCATTGCTTTGGTAGAAATTGATTAACTTGTCTTTGCAGGTTAATACGATTCCAAGATGATTTCGTTGTCTACTGACTTCGATTAAATGTTCGGTTAAGCGAGAGGCGTAGCCATTTCGTTGAAAGTCTGGGTGGACAACCAAACCAAATACAGTTTGGTATTTTCCATCAGGACAGTGCATCGAAGGGTTGGCATACAGTTCGTCAGGTAGCTCAGGGCTGTGATAGACACATCCGTTGATGTGACCAACAATGACACCATCGACTTCTAATACGAAAAAACATTCAGGAAAAACGGCAAATCGATCAATGAACGATTGCAAAGAAGCCGCTTCACTTTCTGGAAAACAAAGCTGCTCGATCTCCGACATGCGATTGATATCGGCTTCGGTCGCAGGACGAATGTGATGCATACCTATATTCCTTATAATGTTTGGTTTAGTTGGAAATAACGGCCTTGTTTTTCCATGAGTTCGTTATGTGGGCCAAACTCAACGATCTGACCTTTTTCAACAAGACATATCGAATCCATCTTATCCATATCAACCAAACGGTGAGTGATGAATAATACAGTTTTATCGGTAAAGTGCCGTTGCAACAGTGCCATAATTTGTTGTTCGGTCTGCTTGTCGAGACCTTCTGTTGGCTCATCTAATAACAGAACCTCACCATTATGGAGAATCGCCCGTGCGATACCGATGCGACGGCGTTCACCACCAGAAAGTTGACGGCCGCCATCACCTAGCCATGTGTCTAGACCACCATCGTGAGTGAGTTTGTTCAATCCAACAGACGAAAGTGCCTTAAATAGATCTTCATCACTTGCTTCGGGGGCGGCAATTAATAGGTTGTCACGTAAAGAGCCATTCAGAATATCAACGCGTTGACTTACGATACTTAATGACTGGCGCAGCTGGGTTTCGTTCCACTCTCGTAAATCGACACCGGCAAGGGAGACTGAGCCCGATTGAGGATCCCAATAGCGCGATAACAGTTGCATAATCGTAGATTTTCCTGAACCCGTTTGACCGACAATCGCCACTTTATTGCCTGCTGGAATCGTAAAATCAACATCGTGCAGCACTTGCTGAGTATCGTCGCTATAGCGAAAATCGACATGGGAAAATACAATATCAAACTGTTGTGAATGTTCAGTAGATTGCGACGAGAAAGTGACTTCTGGCTGCGCTTGCAGTATTTCATTCAGACGTCTTGCTGAGGTGAGAGTTTGACCTAGATGTTGAAACGCACCAGCGATGGGGACTAAGAGCTCAAAGCTTGCCATTGTCGCAAAGACAACCATGGCGATCATTGGGTCTTGCCCTCGACCACCAACACCATCAGCAACAACCCAAAGCATAAGTACAAGCATCCACCCGTTAGCAAGCATTAGTAATGCTTGAGCTAGACCGGTAAAGCGTGCGTTCACTTTCTGGCGTGCTAGCAATTCAGATTGTTGTTGTTCGATTTGTTCGCGGTATCTCGACTCGGCTCCAAATAGACTTAACTCTCCAAAACCTTGAACCCAATCGAGTAGCGTAATACGAAAATCAGCACGGAAAAGGGTAAGCTCTCGACCATTATTTTTACCCAGTTTGTAAAATAGGATAGGCCAAGTCAAAAGAAGGAATAGCAACATACCACCGAGCAGCAGTGCAACATCGAGATCAAACCAAGCGATAAATCCGGTAAGGAAAATAATACCTAAAGTACCAATGGTCATAGGGCTGATAAGACGCAAATACACATGATCCATCGCGTCGATATCGGCAACTAAACGGTTGAGTAAATCAGCATCGCGTAAATTCGCCACTCGACCTGGAATCAAGGGGACAAGTTTATCAAAAAAGAAGATACGCAGATCAGCAAGTACTTTAAACGTGACACTGTGACTTACAGCGCGTTCACCCCATCGCCCAGCCGTACGACCCATTGCCATACCTCGAACAAAAGCACCGGGCAACATGTAGTTGAACGTTTCTCTTGCAATGGTAAGCCCCGCAACCGCTGCTGCTGTCAGGAACCAACCTGATAATGTAAGTAAGCCAATGGATGCGGCAAGGGTAATAAATGCCAGCAGCATGCCAATAAACAAGCCAAACCAATGTTTTTTATACAGGGCTAGAAAAGGCAGTAAATCACGCATCAAGGTTGCCCTCCATTTGAGATTGAAGAGTGTCATTGGCACTGAGCATTTGACTAAACATCCCGTTGGCGAGCGAGAGTTCATCGTAGTGTCCCGTTTGTGTGATTTTACCGTGTTCCATCACGATAATATGATCGACCTGTTTAAGCTGAGCAAGCTGATGGGTAACAAAAAGCGTGGTGTTATTGCGCGTCATTGATTCAATACTCTTCATCACCAATTGCTCACTGCGGGCATCTAAGCTCGCAGTGGGTTCGTCGAGGAGCCAGAAATTGCCATCTTGCAATATTGCACGAGCTAATGCTAAGCGCTGTGCTTGGCCAACCGATAAACCACCTGAACGATCGCTAACCGGATAGTCGAGTCCTAATTCTGAAACAAATTCATCGGCGAAGGCGTGTTGTAACGCGGATTCAACCTCGTTATTGCTAAGTTGAGGGCTTGATAGTGTGACATTGTCACGAATGGTTCCGTGTAACAATAATGGATTTTGTCCTATCCAACTAATTTGTTTACGCCATGCAGGATGCGAGAGTTCTCGAAGCTCGATACCATTTATGGTTAACGAGCCGCGGTAAGGCATAAATCCGAGTATTGCGTTGATTAATGTGGTCTTGCCTGCACCACTTGGGCCAACGATAGCGGTGGTTCTTTCACTTGCGATGGTAAAGGATATTGGGCCAACAAGTTGTGCGCCATCTGGACTGATAACTTCTAGGCCATCTGCTTTAATTTCAATTGGTTGATTTGCGTTAAGAGTTTGGTCACCACTTACGATTTCTTCAACATCGAGTTCGAGAAATTCGACAATGCTTTCAGCCGCTCCGACAGCTTGCTGTTTAGCGTGATAAAAAGTGCCTAAGTCTCTTAGAGGTTGATAAAACTCTGGCGCCAATATCAGGATAAATAAACCAGAGAAAAGAGTTACGCCAGCGCCGTAGTAACCAAAGTTAAGTTCACCGATAAAGCTAAAGCCAAAGTACACCGCAGTAATCGCAATGGAAATTGAGGTAAAGAACTCTAAAACTGCCGATGAGAGAAAGGCAATTTTAAGGACATCCATCGTTCTAACCCGGAATACATCAGACGCCGCACGTAAGTGGTCTGATTCAGCTTGTGCGCGGTTAAACATGCGAATGGTGGTCATCGATTGTAAACGATCGTAAAAGTGCCCAGAAAGGCGTTGAAGCGCTTTAAAGTTTTTACGGTTTGCATCGGCTGCTTTCATGCCAACTAATGCCATAAAGAAGGGAACCAATGGCGCGGTAATTAGGAAAATAAGCCCCGCAGCCCAGTTGGTTGGAAATACCACAATCAAAATAATGAATGGAATCATCACCGCGAGAGACATTTGTGGCAGATAGCGAGCGAAGAAATCGTGCATATTTTCGACTTGCTCTAATGTGAGAGTAGCCCATGCGCCTGCAGGCTTGCCTTTGATATAGGCCGGCCCCATTTCTGTCAACTTATCGAGAATCAGTTGTCGGATATAGATTCGTATCGTTTGCCCAGCATGAAACCCTGCCATTTCACGCGCCCAAGCACACGCCGCTCGCCCTGCGATAAGAGCAAGCAAGCCAAGAAAGTGGGGAATAAGCGTGCTTTTATCAGCATGGTCGATGATGAGCTGAGATAGAATCGTAGCAATTAATGCGGCTTGTCCGAGTAAAAGCAGGGTCGAGAGTATACCCAAGCTAACGGCGAGCAATAACCAACGCTTCGCTTTTTTACTCTGGAGGCGAAGCCAGGCATTCAGGTTCTTCTGTTTATGTTTATCCATTTGATGAGGCTTATTTAGAGTTTTTATTATGGAATTGAACAAGGAAGTATACAAAATAAAACCCGGAGGGGACACCACCGGGTTGGGTCAATTCAGTTTTCTTCAAAAGCGAGAAAGACTATTTTTCTAGGCTATCTAAATAACGTTCAGCATCAAGCGCAGCCATACATCCAGTCCCTGCAGAAGTAATTGCTTGGCGGTAGTTGTGATCCATCACGTCTCCAGCAGCGAAGATCCCTTCAACACTGGTTTGGGTTGCATTACCATCGAGCCCTGATTGAACGACGATATAACCATTTTTCATCTCTAGTTGGTCGCTAAAAATATCAGTATTCGGTTTGTGGCCGATGGCAATAAATACACCCATAACATCAAGATTTTCAGTGTCGTCTGATTGAGTATCTTTCAGACGAACACCGGTTACACCCATTTCGTCACCGATAACTTCTTCTAAAGTTCGGTCTGTGTGAAGGATAATATTTCCGTTGGCGACTTTGTCCATTAGGCGGTCGATGAGAATTTTCTCAGAACGAAATGTATCGCGACGATGAATTAGGTGAACCTCTGAGGCGATATTCGATAGATAGAGCGCTTCTTCAACTGCGGTGTTGCCACCACCAACAACGGCGACTTTTTGATTGCGGTAGAAGAAACCATCACACGTGGCACAAGCAGATACTCCGCGTCCTTGAAAAGCTTCTTCAGATGGCAAACCGAGATACTTTGCCGAAGCGCCAGTCGAAATGATTAGGGCATCACACGTGAATTCACCATTGTCTCCTTTTAGGTGGAAGGGACGCTGGGAGAAATCGACTTCGTTAATATGGTCGAAAATAATCTCGGTGTTGAAACGCTCGGCGTGCTCTTTCATGCGATCCATCAGCGCTGGTCCAGTGAGCCCTTCTGGATCGCCTGGCCAGTTTTCTACTTCTGTCGTCGTGGTTAGCTGACCACCTTGCTGAAGCCCGGTTATCATTACTGGATCTAGGTTTGCTCGGGCAGCGTACACTGCGGCGGTGTAGCCAGCGGGTCCAGAACCAAGAATGAGTAATTTAGAATGTTTATTGTTGCTCATTTGTGCTCCAACTTTTTTGTTCGTTGAGTTATTGGCCTGATTGTAGGTGATTCTCTAAATCAATTAAAGCCAATGACAATAATGACATGGTACCAATTTGTTATAGGCTATTCTTTTTGCAGTTATTTCGCATAATTAATAGTCTATCGTGACTTCGTAGGAAGAAAATTTTCGTACGTTGATCACCCCAGTATCGAAGATGAGGTACTGACCTTTAATTCCTTGTAACAATCCAGTGACAACAGGCTCTTTATCAAAGTTATGAGAGGTTATTTTTACTGGATGTTGAGTTACGGGGTAACTAATTTGTGTGATTTGAGTATTATCTATCAGCGGTAATAGCTCAATTGCGTCGTCGCCATATTGCTGCTTGAGATCGGCAATATGATCGCTAACTAGTTCAAGCAGTACTTTTGCTTTCGCCACTAAATCCATTGGTTCACCATCACCTTTTAACAAAGTACGCCAATTGGTTTTATCGGCAATATGTTTTGCTAATTCGATCTCAACTAAACCTGAAAGTTTACGATTAGTAACTTTGATGATCGGTAACCCTTGAGTGGCGCCTTGGTCAATCCAGCGAGTGGGAATTTGAGTATGACGAGTAATACCAACTTTCAGGCTTGAAGTATTTGACAGGTAAACGTAGTGATCGACCATGCAATTATCTTGCGCCCATTCCGGTTCACGACATGTGCCTGCGTCAAAGTGGCAAGTTTCTGGCTTCATAATACACATATCACAGCTTGCGAGCTTTTTCATACAGACAAAACAATGACCTTGGGAATAGCTCTTTTTGGTTTTCTTTCCGCAGTTACTGCACAAGATCTTACCTGTGTGAGTGAGACTGATTTGTTTACCAATTAGGGGGGTGAGTGCAATTTCCTGTTCCCCAATCGGCAAGAAATATTCTGTAGTTTCAGAGAGGTTTGCGCGCATTTTACTTAATACGCCAGTTGCTTGATTCGACATGACATTACTCTAATTATTATCTATTTTCGCTAGACGTTATCATCCTAATGGAAGGTTGTCATCTTCATGGGCATAAGCAAATAATGAATACTTCAAGAAAATGGAAAGATATTGAATCGTTGGCTCAGGAATTCAGGGTTAATTAGACGTTTTATCGAGCACAATTGGTTCTTTCGGTCCTAAGAACTTAGGTTCAGACTTGAGGACGTAGAGATCGAGAACGGCTTTAACTCGAGCTAATACTTCTCGCATCCGAACATACCGACCTGAATAGCCTTCAGGGCCGGGTACCGCGAGACAAGTAGCATCGATTTGATGATATTGAGCAATGAACAACGCACGCTCGCAATGAAAACCTTGAGTGATAATGAGGAAATGGTCGCTATCGAAAATACGGCGCGCTCTTACAATGGAATCTAAAGTACTAAATCCAGCGTAATCGAGATAAATATGTTCTTCCGGGACGCCCGCTCGAAGCAAATCCCGTTTCATTGTCCAAGGTTCATTGTAGGACCGATGGGCATTATCGCCACTCAAGAGAAAGTTACTGACTTTGTGTTGATTATAGAGCCTGATCGCTGCATCAATACGATGTGTGTAGTAGGAATTGAGCGTTTTCCCTAAGTACTTACTAGTACCAAGCACAACTGCAACGTCGTAATGTGGAGTGTGAATTTCAGATGTAAGAATATTGGATTGGGTTTTATAGCTTACCCAACGGTCGATTCCAATGATCAAGGCTAGCGTTATCAATAAAGCCATAATAGTCATAGATAACCACTGCTTCATTCGATATACATTAATCTTAATTCCCATCTACTGGCAAAACTTCCGGTCTAATAAATTAATATGAGTCTATTAGATATTACAATAGCAAACATCATATCTCGATTCAGTTGTTTTGGCGTTCGGAATTAATAAGGTACACATTTCTATGATATTGCTCAAAGCACAGCGACCTCTTGTTGAGAGGTCGCAGAGATATCGCTCAGGACAGCGATGGTTAGAATAGGTTAAGAGAGTTAGATCTAATTAATAGGCTGTTCGTTTGTAGCTCCGATATTCTGGCTTCCAAAAGTTAACCTCAATAGCTCGTTCCAGTGCTTCTTCACTAATTTCTGGTGCGACTTGCTGTTCAATCGCTTTTAAGCCTACGGCAAGTGCTATTTTCTTTGATACTGAGTGAATCTCTTCTAGAGGTGGTAGTAATGAACCATCGCCGGTAATAGCTAGCGGTGAACATTCTGCAAGCGCTCGACTGGATTCCATTAGCATTTCAGTTGTGACACGCGTGGCGTTAGACGCCAAAACACCCAAACCGATTCCAGGGAAAATATAGCTGTTATTACATTGAGCAATTTCAAAAGTTTTATCGCCAACTTGTACTGGAGAAAAAGGACTTCCTGTTGCAACCAGAGCTTCGCCATGGGTCCAGTTGAGAATATTGTTCGGCGTACCTTCAACTCGGCTAGTTGGGTTCGATAATGGGAACACAATGGGTCTGGAACAGTGTTTGTGCATCTCTTTGATTACATCTTCGCTAAACAGTCCCGGGGCTCCAGAAACGCCGATTAGGACAGTCGGTTTTGCTTCTCTAACGACGTCGAGTAATGAAAAACCATTCCCTTCAGTGTGCCAGTTTTGAGTGCTTTCTTTTTTCTGGACTAAGCGTTGTTGGAAATCCAGTAAGTTTGGCATTCCCTCTTGGAGTAAACCCCAACGGTCGACCATATAAACTTGAGAGCGCGCTTGTTCATCGCTAATTCCTTCAGATACCATCTGTGCAATAATTGCTTCAGCGATACCACAACCAGCAGAGCCCGCACCGAGAAAGGTAATTCTTTGCTTTGACAGTTGGCTTCCGGCAGCTTTACATGCCGCCATTAAAGATCCGACTGTGATCGCGGCTGTTCCCTGAATGTCATCATTGAAGCAACAAATTCTATCTTTATAGCGCTCAAGCAAGGGCATCGCATTGATTTGAGCAAAATCTTCAAACTGTATTAGAACGTCAGGCCAGCGGCGCAATACTGCTTGGATAAATTCTTCGACGAATTCGTTGTACTCTTCTCCGGTGATCCGAGTGTTTCGCCACCCCATATACATAGGGTCATCTAAACGCTGTGGGTTATTGGTACCAACATCTAATACGATAGGCAAAGTATAAGCAGGGCTGATACCTCCACAGGCGGTGTAGAGTGACAACTTGCCTATTGGGATACCCATACCACCGATGCCTTGATCGCCAAGCCCTAGGATACGTTCACCATCGGTTACCACAATAATTTTTACGTTTTGGTTAGAGGCATTATTTAATAAATCATCAATTCTATCTCGGTTACGGTAGGAGATAAAAACGCCACGCCCGCGACGGTAAATATTGGAGAAGTTCTCACATGCTGCGCCCACAGTTGGTGTGTAGATGATAGGCATCATTTCAGTAACATGGTTTTGTACTAACCGGTAATAGAGCGTTTCATTAGTATCTTGAATATTACGTAAGTAGATATGCTTATCCATGTCACTATCAAAGCTGCAATATTGACGGTATGCGCGGTCAACTTGCTCTTCAATTGTTTCGGTAATTTCGGGTAACAGTCCTTCGAGGTTGAACGAACGGCGCTCATCAGTAGTGAATGCGGCCCCTTTATTAAGAAGTGGCGTACTGAGTAGTGCCGTTCCGGCATAGGGGATATAGAGCGGGCGTTTGTCGTGATTCATGTTAAACCTATTAGTCGATATTTGAAGGATACGAACAAAGTGTAATTGGCGGCTTATGTTATGTAAATAGAAAGGAAAGGTATAAGTTGTTGGAACCGAGTTACATTTGCATAACAAATGTTTTAGTTTTTTAAATTGACTGATGATTAAACAGGACTTAATTCATGGTTGAAAATATTAATCAACTAGACACCGATGATGAATGAGATGTTCGATAACTGTTGCGATTTTGTTTTTTATATAGCCATTTAATATATCTCGAGGCTATAAAAGACCGTTTTTTTATATTCCATTGCTATATTAACTTGGTTCATTAATAGTCAGATCATCATGGTATGACATGACAGGGAGGCGAGATGAATAATTCAGCAGCAATGAATATCGAATTTGATTACACCAACTTTCTTGGAGAAAGTAGCAATCATCATTGGACCTTTGTTGAACTCTTTGGATTTAAGTGGCCATCAGTCGGGAATAACCCAAATCAGGAGTTGGATAAAACCGCTGAACAAAAGCTTTGGGATGCCGCGATGAATCGCTTGTCATCTCAGCATAGCGATGAGTCGAATATCATAGTGCTGGTGGAGCTGGCTAGGGTGCAGGGTATTAGTTGTTTTCGTTTGAAAATGCCGTATCAGATACCTATGGAACAGCGAACATTGATCGAACAGCAAGCAAATGCGAATTTGATCATTATTGCTCCAGAAGAATTTTTGGTGATGTTGTTATAGAAGCTTTCTTGCTTTTTCTGGGCTAAAATTGCAAAAGGGACTTCAAATGAAGTCCCTTTTTGATGTGATAATTCTGATTAGTCGATCAAACCATATTGGGTTTTGAGTACATCAATAATTTCCTGTTTAGGGTTTTCACTCAGATGTAATGGTTTTCCTATCACTTTTTCAGCAATTTCAATGTAGGTTTTAGATACATTCATCATTGCTTCAAGTGGTAGTTCATTGTCTTTAGCAAGCGCTTCGCGTTCAGGCATACGCTCTTTATTAAGCAAAATATCTGGGTCTGGGAAATGGTTCAATAAGAATTGGCGGAAGCCTTCTTTTGAATTCTCCACTATTTCGCCTTTGTTGTAGGCTGCTTCGTCCCATAAGCGTGATGAATCTGGCGTACCAACTTCGTCCATGTAAATCAGTTTTTCTTGGCCTTTAGCATTAGTGACATAACCAAATTCGAATTTCGTATCAACAAAGATTTGTCCGATTTGCGCTAATGCGTTGCTAATCACGTCAAAACCTTGCGAAAGCAGTACTTCATATTGAGCAATGTCGTCTTTGGTGCTGAAATTAAATGCGGCGAAATTCTCTTCAATGTTGGCTTTAGTGATGTTGACATCATCCGCTTCCGGAACCCCAGGAATTCCTTTTAATATTCCTTTTGTGGAAGGCGTCATAATAAGTTCAGGTAGTTCTTTGTCTTTTCCTAACCCTTCCGGTAATTGAATACCACAAAATTCACGTTCGCCTTTCTCATACGCACGCCACATTGAGCCAGTAATGTACTTACGACAAATTGCTTCAATCATTACAGGTTTGGCTTTCTGTACGATCCAGACAAATGGGTGAGGGATATCTAAGATATGACTATCTGCTAGCCCGTTATCTTTAAATAATTGGAACCAATGATTGGAAATGGCGTTAAGCGCCGCTCCTTTACCTGGAACACCTTTAAGGCCGCCTTCAGCATGCCATACACAATCGAAAGCCGAAAGGCGATCACTGATCACCATAATAGCCAAAGGTGCATCCGACGCAACATCGTAACCTTTTTCGAGAATCAGACGCTTACTATCTTCTTCGGTAAGCCAATAAACAGAACGGACTTTACCGCTATGTACTGGGAGGTGAGTTCGAATTGGGAGGTCATCGTTGACGGCAAGAACTTGATCTGCAAGGCTCATTAAGACATTCCTATCATTTATAAAACGCCACATAGAGATGGGTTATTGGATAAAAAATTGCTGAGCGAATAATACCAGAACTTGAGTGATACGCCATCTAAAAAGCAAACGATTGCTTAATTTTATTTGGCCGAGATTTTAGATTAGAGAATAAGAAAAACGTAGAGTACTAAAAAAGAGAAAATTTAAGCGAAAACAAGGATGTTTTCGCTAACAACAGTACAACGAGGCATCAATTAGTGAAGTAGGGTGCTTCTCGTATTGACGAAAAATAATTGACAGTCATGGATTTCGGCCAGGATATATAAACGAGATTGTTGTTCTACAGGAATTTGGTTTGAGGCAACGATAGCACTGGCATTACCGGAATAGATGGCTTTTTCAACGACATCTGATTCGGAAAACTGGCGAGAAGGCATTAAATGAATCACTTTGCTACTCCAAGATTGATCAGTCGATACTTCGACAATGTGATGACGTGGGCATTGCGATGTAAACATAATCCATTGTGGAAGGTGCGCCAGTTCGCTTAATTGATCATTGACACCATATAAGTTAACTCGGCTTTCTGAAGAGAGAAATAGATGGTCATTGTTTTCAATAGAATTTACTGTGTTAAAAATCATAATACTGTTTCCTTGCACATGCTGTATGTCTATACAGTATTATTTTCCGCAGTACTGATCAAGTAAAAATTGTTCATTTTGCAAACATAAATGCGATTGAGTTCTATATATGTGCTACAAAAATAGTCAAATTAAGAAAATGAGATGTGATATAGGATGGAACTTAAGGAGAACATAGGGGTATATATTTATGATAATACAGACGTTTTTAGGATTCGGTATCCATAGCGGAATATTCATAGCCAACGAAACTGGATCTACGATAGGAGTGTTGAGAGGTCAGCAGGGATGTCTGTAGGAATAGGACTATTACGTTCTATGACAAGTCGTTTGTGCAATCGAGCAAAGCTTCAACTACAGCAAAACAGATGAATTATCGTTGGATTGGACACAGTAATCTGTTTTGCGAGTTCTTGCATTAAATCGATGAGTAGGGAGCTCATTCGATTGCATACTATTGATGAGGATTAATTGTATTAGGCATGACGCGCTAAATTGTTTTCGTTGGGAAAGCGTTGCAATGCTGCAAGTTCAGCTAGATTAAATTGGCGGACATCCAAGCGAGCAAGTTCATTACAATCTTCACATGAGTGGTGACACTTTCCATCTACATAATGATGCTTTGTTAAATAGTTAGGTTGATTGCACCAGTCGCAAACACCTTCGATAGTAAACATTAAATTTCTCCCAAATATTACTAGTTATATTGTAAGACATATTAATGCAGTTAATTATTACACAGATGTTAACAATTGGTTAAATCTAGCCCATTAAGTGTGACTAATGTCTATTTATATAGTGGACTGACTCAATTTAATTCTGTTTATTGAATTCTAGACTTGCGTGCTTGTTGTGCTTTTTTAAGCGTAACGAGCAGTTTAAGGGAGTGGTTTAGATTCGTCATTGCTGAATCGGTTCCGCCTGCGTCGGGATGATAGATTTTACTTAACTGGCGATAACGCAGTTTTAATTGCTTTTCATCGGGGATAGCTTTGGAGCTGCATCCAAATAGAACACAGGCATGTTCCAATTGCTGTTGATTAGCTGACGGTTTTTTATCTTGGCTTTGTTGTAGCTTTTTGTATTGCTTAACTATCTTAGACATTTGTTGTTTTTGTCTTTCAACAGTACGTTGGCTTGATTTTAGCTGTTTTGATAGATCATCTTGTTTTTGTCTTTGCTGACCCGTTTGTTTAATTCGTTTTTTTCTACTGCGAACCTTTAGTGAACCAGTTATAAGAGCGAATATCGCAATTGCACTAATGGTTATGATATCAGTATGGGCGATACCATTTGTTTGATTAATAGGATCGCCAGTTTTCTTATCCGTTTCTTCTGAGTTCAGCGATAGCGTTTCAGACAATTGTTCAAGCTGTTGGACTCGCTGCAGTCTCTTTCCATCGAATTTTGCCTGTAATAGCGCATTGTATTGTTCTTCTGCTGCTTCTGAGTCTATCGCTGCAATTCGATACCAGGCAATACTTTGATCGATAGACGCAATCCTATCGCCATATTGAGAGTAAAATTCTCCAAGCCTTATAGCATCGTCATGGTTTCCTTTAACGGCGTGTAAGCTAAGCCAATACAGAGCTTCTTGTAGTTCTTGAGATGATGGGGTGTCGGTAAGATAGAGTTTGATTAACTCCTTTTGCGCCGGGATGCTTCCCAATTCCGAGGCTTGTTCAAACCAGTATTGTGCTTTTTGTATCGAAGGTTCAACACCCGTTCCTTGTTGATAAGTAACGGCTAATTGATATTGAGCGAGTGGATCACGCTGTGCAGCGAGGCGTTGTAATTCATTGATATCACTAGCATGTGATTGCCATGCGATTAAACTAATTAGTAACGTCGATGCAAGCTTCAAATGCCTTATTCTCTCTTTCCATTGAAATAAAGGATATCAATAAAGATACAAGATGACGGAAATTATCTTCGTATCTTTATCGGTCTAATACTTTATTGTAGTGGAAGAATTTGAATTTCGACACGTCGATTACATGCACGTCCCGCAGCAGTATCATTGCTACATAACGCAACACGTTCTCCGTAACCTCGAGAAATAGCACGTCCAGCAGTAACGCCTTGTGATACCAAATAGGCTCTGACTGATTCAGCACGTTGTTCGGAAAGAACTTGGTTAGTTTGATCACTACCGGTACTGTCGGTATGACCTTCAATAACTAAGCTTGTGTTTGGGTATTCAACCAATATAGTGGCGACACCCGATAAAGTATTGTGGATTGAAGACGTGAGTTGGTAAGAATTAGTATCAAAACCAATACCATTTTCCATGCGAAGTAGAAGTTCATTTTCACCGACTCGCTCTACTTGTACTCCTGAGTTGACCAACTCTTGACGAAGCGCTTCTTCCTGTTGATCGAAATAGTAACCAACGCCTCCTCCAATTGCTCCACCACCGACTGCACCAATAAGCACATTTTGGCGGCGTTCTTTGGCACTGTCTCCAGTTGCGAGTCCAATCGCTACTCCTGAAAGAGCACCGATAATCGCCCCTTTCGTCGCAGAATTAGTTTCACTTTCCCCGGTTGTCGCATTTTGTCGTTGAGTCGTTTCACATCCAGCGAGAAGTGCAACAACAGATAAAGCAATCGTCAATTTTTTCACTTACATCTCTCCAATTATTGGTGATTCAGTTCTATGACAACAATTATTTCAATTGTTTCGGTCGTTGTGCTCCGTCAATCGGTTTATTGACAGAAACTCGGCGACCTTTTTTCAATCCTACTTCGTAGTCGGCGGTTATTGCTTTCATTGCTTCGTTTAATTGCTTCTTAAACGTTTCACGGTCGATGTTCTCGAATTCTTTATCAATATAGTTGTTTATTTTATTATTTGACTCATCGTCAGGAGTAATAATGGGGAGCTTTTCGAGTGCGCCTTCGATCCAACCCGAAACAAATGAGCTTACACGGCGAGTGACTTCGGTGGTTGGGGTCCCACTACCAGAAAAACTGTTGCGGAATTGTCCGGTTTGCTCATTGAGTTCACGGTAAATAATATCAAAGGCAAATGCGGCAAAAATGGCCCGATCTGCTTCACCAATAAACTCAACTCGTTTTAACCCTTTATGATTGAGTAGCACTGCCTCAACACCAAATTTGGTATTGATCCCTCTGATGATTCTTAGAATATTGTGGCTAATACTTGCAGGCAGTAGATGCGACGATTGCGTTTTCCCCATCTTAATGAACTCAATATCGTCTTTATCAAGACCATACTTAAGCATAAGACGGTGAGCCATTTTTATGGCATTCGCGGCTTCATTCACGTTGGCTGAGTTACCTAGTTCTAGGCACTTGGCGATTTTTTTTAGCGCTTTTTGCTTATCCATCAAGCTGCAATTACTTTCTCGAAAAAATTGGGTCGGTTATTTTAGCCTGTGTCGCTAAAAATATAAAGGGCAGTACCGAGGCTAATTTGAGTAGTGTGAACCGACTTAAACTAACACTAGTAATAAAAATACACCAACAGCATAGCGACTATACCGCTATGCTATTTGGGTATATTTATGATTAAGCCCGTTATATGCCTAATTCGGCGAGTAGGTCATCACTCCCATCGCTAGCAGTGTCATTTTTGGCTTGTTTGTCTTTTTTGTTTTCCATGCGACTCAATTCAGCTTCGAGAATAGAATCGGCAGTTTCTTCAACACTAGATTCAAATTCTTCCAATTGGATAAATTCGGTTTTATCCATTGCCAACTCAAGATAGAAAATATTGTTGGCTTCGGTAGAGAATGTCACGCGACGAGCTTGAGGGCGATCCAAATTGGTATCAACTGAAAGGTTTACCTGTTTATTTAATGCGAGCATTTTAGGTTGGTTCTGAGTGATATTGGTTTGAAGGTCCTTGCGAATTTTATTTGTAAAATCGCCTACTAACTGGTTCATTAATTCCCCGAGTACATCACCCACTTCATCTGAGGTATGGGCTATTGCTAGCTCTTCCTCCGGCATGCCCATATTACGCATATAGTTGGTATAAAGCTCTAGCGCTGCTTTGGCGGTGAAATTAATAACAACTAGCCCTGAAAACCCTCCATCGAAGAGCACAAAGCAACCAAAATCAGGTTTTAACGTTGTTTTATGTATTTTTTGGACCATAGCTGAGTAGGTGACTTTAGATTCTGTTGCAACACTCAGTACACCAGTAACCGACTGACATAATTTGAGTAAGATATCTTCTGTAGTTATAACGTGATTTTTTTTCATTGTATTGTCCGTTAATGCAAATGATCGAATTCTCTATGTGAGAAATAAAATTCGTTAAGTGTTTTGGCTTAGAAGCCTAGATTTTCCGTTTTGAACACTGTCACAAATGTTGTAAAGTGACGCCTCTAAATCATAATAATAAAAATCTTAATTAATCACCCAACCCAATGGGATATCGCCTAGCAGGGGCAGGAAGCAAATGTTACCAAGACTATCTAAACAATCAGACATCGATCCTGTTGTCTTAAGCTTTTTACAAGAACTCAAGAATTCCGGATTTCATGGTGATATTGAAACGACTTATGCAAGTCGACTTTCCGTATCTACTGACAATAGTGTGTACCAACAGTTGCCTCAAGCTTTGGTTCTGCCGAAAACCACCGCAGATGTTTCACTTATAGGTAAAGTTAGCACAAATCCAGAATATCGCGCGGTTACCTTTTCTCCTCGTGGAGGTGGTACTGGCACCAATGGTCAGTCATTAACCAAAGGAATTGTGGTTGATCTGTCACGTTATATGAACCAAGTTCTCGAGATAAATGAGCAAGAGGGCTGGGTTCGAGTACAAGCTGGCGTGATTAAAGATCAGTTAAATGATGCAATTCGTCCTTTTGGTTATTTCTTCTCTCCTGATTTATCGACCAGTAACCGTGCAACTTTAGGCGGGATGATAAACACCGATGCTTCGGGTCAAGGATCGTTGAAATACGGTAAAACCTCAGACCATGTTTTATCGTTACAAGCGGTGTTCGCCGATGGTTCCATTTTTGAATCGGACATGTCTCAGGGCGAGCCTGAAGCAAACAGTATCGCCGCTCGAGCATTCCAAGTGACAGAGTCTGTGTGTCGAGAGAAACGCGCTGAAATTGTTGCGAAATTTCCACCACTAAACCGATTTCTAACCGGATATGATTTACACAACGCGATCAGTGATGAAACTAATGCGTTTGATCTGACTCGAGTACTTTGCGGCTCTGAGGGCTCTTTGGCATTCATCACCGAAGCCAAATTAAATATCACGCCTATTCCAAAAGCACGTACGCTGGTAAACGTTAAATACAACTCTTTCGATGCGGCACTTCGAAGTGCTCCGGTTATGGTTAAGGCGAACGCGTTATCTGTTGAAACAATCGATTCAAAAGTGCTCAACTTAGCTAAGCAAGACATCGTTTGGCATACGGTGAGCGATCTATTGTCCGATGTTCCTAATGTCGAAATGTTGGGGATTAACATTGTTGAATTTGCTGGTCAGAATCACGACGAAATTGAAAGCCAAGTTAGTGAACTTACCGTGCGCCTTGATGAGATGCTTAAGACCCAAGAAGGCGGAATTATTGGTTACCAAATTTGTTCCGATTTAGCTGGGATTAATCGAATCTACAATATGCGCAAGAAAGCAGTAGGTTTGCTAGGTGCGGCTAAAGGGGCGGCAAAACCGGTTGCATTTGCCGAAGATACCTGTGTGCCACCAGAAAACTTAGCCGATTATATTGCAGAATTCCGTGAGTTGCTTGATTCTAAAAGCCTTGCTTATGGCATGTTTGGGCACGTTGATGCTGGAGTGCTTCATGTCCGTCCTGCTTTGGATATGTGTGACCCAAAACAAGAGAAGCTGATGCATGAAGTCTCTGATGAAGTGGTCAAATTAGTCGCTAAATATGGTGGCTTAATGTGGGGAGAGCACGGAAAAGGTTACCGTTCAGAATATGGTCCAGAGTTTTTTGGTGAGGAATTGTTTACTGAACTCCGCCGAGTAAAAGCCGCGTTTGACCCAGATAATAAGATGAACCCGGGCAAAGTTTGTACACCGCTTGATTCAGACGCAGAACTGGTCAAAGTTTCGGACGTAAAACGAGGCTTTTATGATCGCCAGATTGATGTAGAAGTTCGAGATAGTTTTAAGCAGGCTATGGAATGTAATGGGAATGGGCTGTGCTTTAATTACGATACCAGTTCCCCAATGTGTCCTTCGATGAAAGTGACTGCCGATCGTCGTCATTCACCGAAAGGACGGGCCGGATTGGTAAGAGAGTGGTTACGTCAGCTCAGTGATCAAGGAATTGATATTCTTGATCTCGAAAAACAAACATTAAATAGTTCGCTAAGTGTAAAAACACTGCTTGATCGTGTTCGTAATTCTATTAAGAAAGATAAAGAGTACGATTTTTCTCATGAAGTTTATGAGGCAATGAACGGATGTTTAGCCTGTAAAGCGTGTGCGACTCAGTGTCCGATTAAAGTCGATGTTCCTAGCTTTAGATCGCGTTTCTTAAATATCTACCACTCACGCTATCAACGCCCTGCGAAAGATTATCTTGTTGCTAATATTGAAACCATGTTGCCGTTAATGGCGAAGGTTCCGACCCTAGTTAATGGCGTTTTAGAGCAAAAATGGGTGCAGTCATTAACCGAAAAAACAGTTGGTTACCGTGATACGCCATTGCTTACGGTGCCAACCTTAGCAAAGCGGGTGAAACAGCAACCTGTTGTGAGTTTTAATATCGAGGCGCTACGCCACATTCCCGAGGCGAATCGCGATAATTATGTGATTATTGTTCAGGATCCGTTTACCAGCTATTACGATGCAGACGTCGTCGATGACTTTATTTCTTTGGTGGTTAAGTTAGGTAAACAGCCTATTTTGTTGCCGTTTAAACCAAATGGTAAAGCTCAGCACATTAAAGGTTTTCTAGAGCAATTTAGTAAAACCGCAAAAAATACTGCTGAGTTTTTAAATCAAGTCGCTCAACTTGGTATCCCACTTGTCGGTGTCGACCCTGCTTTAGTGCTCTGTTATCGAGACGAGTATAATGAAGTGTTAGCTGAGCAACGTGGCGAATTTGAAGTGCTCACATCTCACGAGTGGTTGTTGCCTCGTTTGGCGCAATTTGAGCTTAAAGATAGTGATGATAAACCTTGGCATCTATTTGCTCACTGTACCGAAAAAACCAAACTGCCAAACGCTGAACAACAATGGGTGACGATCTTTGCTCATTTCGGGGCAAATTTAGAACCTATAGCAGTGGGGTGTTGTGGTATGGCTGGGACTTTTGGCCATGAATCGGATAAATTTCAAATGTCTCGTGATATCTACAATTTGAGTTGGAAAGGGCAGTTTGAGGCATTACCTCATGAACGCTGTTTGGTTACGGGGTATTCATGTCGTAGTCAGGTTAAACGATTTGAACACATTAAACCGAAGCACCCAATTCAAGCATTATTGACTCATTTATCATAGAGTACTCAACGAAAAGGTAACGGAAATCGTTACCTTTTTTGTGTTATCGTTGCTCGAGGTTACTGACGGTTGTGAGGAGAAAGTATGCATCGATTAGAGCTAAAAATAGTACCTGTTGTTCTTGTGTTGATTGCGGTTGGCTTTATTTGGGCTCTAGATTGGCTATTGCCGACTTTTCGGCTAATGTTTCCTGGTCAAATGATATGTGCAGCTATTTTATTTGTCGCAGCGGGTTATCTAGGCTTAAAAGGGATTTGGGATTTTCGCCAAGCAAAAACAACGGTTCATCCGCACATACCTCATGAAGCAAGCACGGTCGTCTCTAATGGCATCTATCAGTACTCACGTAATCCTATGTACTTGGGTTTAGTGTGTTTGTTATTAGTGGAAGGTTTGGTGCTTAAAAACTGGACGATGATTTTGGTGGTGTGGGGGTTTATTGCGTACTTAAATCGTTTTCAAATCTTGCCTGAAGAACGCGCATTGGAAGCAAAGTTTGGCAAAGAATATCTTGATTACAAAGAGAAAGTTAGACGCTGGATATAGTAACGCCCTATCACAGTTGATAAGGCGTTACGTTACAATTTACAAATGTAGTAGAAGGTCAGGGCTTACGCCGCTTGTTCTTCAAAAAGTGCCAAGAAGTAAGCTTTACGCTGATTAAAATGATCAACCAAATCATCGACAGCGTCACTGCAATAAGGTTTGAGACCACTAACAACTAAGCGCTTTAAACCTTTACCAATCACCACGCCATCTTCTTTAAAATCGAAGTTCATCGTCACGACGCCACGTTTACCTGTTACTTCAAATTTTGACCCTGTGTAGTCTACTTCAGGGTGCTTGAGGTCAAGGCGATCGAATTCAACTTCCATGCTTTCATAAATCACTAGCGGGCGATCACAGTTGATCATTACCTGTTGTTCTTCCATAAGAGGAACCATGATATGAGGGAAGTTCATCGCTGAAAACTTCACGTAACTGGTTACAACGTGCTCAATGAAATCAAGATCATGGCTGATTTCACCTTCACGATTCATATGAAGATATTCTTTGCCATTTTTATCGACCACAGCGCTTTCTTTATCGCATTTGTTCTCGATATGAAGCTCGATTCCATCGGACACCATACCAGAGAAATTAAAGCGCATTTTTTGGCTTACGCCTTCTTTTTGCAAAAGAACAGCAAACAATAAGTCTCCCGGAACACAGAAGCGTTTATTGTCTTCGTCGTGAATTGGGTTAAAGTCTCCAGCCACTTTTTTAGCAAAATGACTTGCTTGTTGGCGAGTGAATTGAAATGTTTCGCTGTTGCTTGAAAAATAAGGAGTCAGATACATAGGTGATTCATTTATGGCCTAAATTGGCTCGGATTATATATGAGTATTGAAAATGAATGGTCTATCCAGTTACAAATAGCTGAATTAGACCTTTCATTTCCATCTTTTGGGGTTAATTTGATGAATCTCGTTGCCATAAGATATGACAAAACTTCTCGTCATCTATTCGACTAATGAGAATGCGAGCAAAGATAACGCCCAGCTTCTGCTGACTTTCATCAACTAAGCCTATGTGGATTTCGGCATAGTTATTTTCGTCGATGTTAAACCCAACGTGAGATTCCCAATCGTTTCCAAGTTCGATAGCAATCGCAGCACCTTGTTGGTCAAAGTCTTGCTCAAATTGACCAAGTTGAGGCTGCTCTAAATTATCGGGTGCCATTTCAAGAAAAATATCGTAGGCAGTATCGATAACATCGTCGTAGCTTAGTAATTGACTCATTTATTTATGCTCGACCCATAAATTTACGTTCAGCGATATTGATAACGATGCGTTCACCGGATGCAATGTATTCAGGAACTTGAACCACTAAGCCGGTTGTTAAACGAGCGGGTTTGGTACGTGCGGATGCCGACGCGCCTTTTATCGAAGGGTCTGTTTCTTCAATAACCAATTCGACTGATGATGGAAGCTCAATAGCGGCTGGTTGGTCGTTGACAAGAATAACGAATAAGCCTTGAACGTCTTCATTGATGAACGCTAGATCTTCTTCAATATCGGACTTTTTGAATGGATATTGAGTATAGTCTTCGTTATCCATGAAAATGTAGTCATCGCCATCTATGTAGGAGAATGATGAGGCACGTTTATACATATCGACGGTTTCTAGCATCTCGTCACTTTTAAATGACTCTTCAACTTTTCCGCCAGTCGCAAGGTCTTTAAAACGGAACTTGAAAATTTTTGCACCGCCACGGCCACCAGGAGTAGTGATATCAAAATCTTTAACGAGCAGAATTTTTCCATTTAGGCTAACTGCAGAGCCTTTTTTAATGTCGCTTGCCTTTGGCATTGTGGTATTTCCTTCACTATAATTTGGCGTCATTATACCTAACCAAGGCTAAAAGGAATAACCTAAATAAGGCTATTTTGATGAACAAAGCGCTCAAGGTGTCTATGATTGCCGTAATTAATGTTTAATTGCGTATAATATATGTCTTCAAATATCGATTTTATATAGGATTTTTATCACGACCATGGTTCTAGATGTCATTGATAGTACCGCACCGTTACAAGTGGAATACCAGCCTGCGGTGAACGAGATCGTTCGTGCTCTTAAGCAAGGGTTGGGGGATAACTTACATAGTCTATATCTTTACGGGAGCATCGCTAGAGGAAGTGCTCGACCCAATCGGTCGAATGTCGACGTTGTTGTTGTAACGCATCGAGAGTTAGGATCGAATAAAGCAACGATATTCAATACGATACGTTGGCGCTTTCAAACAAAATATTCATTTATTACTGATGTGAATATAAAAACGGCATTGGTGAGCGAGGTAGCTTCACTCGAGAGCCTGTTTTCCTGGGGATTCTTATTACACCATTGCTCAATTTGTTTGTATGGTGATGACTTAGGTGAATGTTTTGGTGATTACGAACCGAGTTGGGAAATTGCTAAATATTGGAATATGGATATTGCTGAACGCCTTGAGTGGTATCGTGACAAGGTCGCAAAGGCTTCCAGTGCCGAACAACAGATTGAAGCCCAACAACAAGCTGCGAAAAAACTTCTCAGAGCTGCGTATGGAGTGGTGATGCATCGTGATAAAAATTGGTTCGATGATCCTCAACAATGTGGTCACGAATTTTTGCGCTATTACCCAGATAAGGCGATTGAAATACAGCGTCTTTCGATTTTACTGGAAACGAAATTGATTCCTAAACGATCGGTGGTCGGTTTGTTAGATAGCTTTGGCCAGTGGCTGGTAAAAGAATATAAAAAAACCGAGTTTCGTATTGGTTAGTCAATAGTACCGGCGGTTAGAATAGCCCTAATTGTGGCTTGATTAAATTATCAAATTCTAAGCCAATAAAAGGTAATATTGCGTTCGCAACTGGTTTAAGTTGCTTCTCGATATAATGGTCATAATCAATAATGCCATTTAGGTATTCTTTGGGCGCTGGTCCTTCAACTGTAATGACATATTCAATCGTACCTTTATTTTGATATTGAAGTTGCCGTCCTAATTGCAAATTTATTTCGTCGGCTTTTCGCGCGGCTCGTACTTGAGGAGGAATATTTTTTTGATACTCTGAAAGTTTGCGCCTTAAGCGTTTTCGGTAGACTAATTGTGCGTCAAATTCACCATTTAAGGTGCGCTCGACCATGGAGCGTACGTAAGACTCAACAGGTTGTTGATTAAACACACGTTGATATAACTCACGTTGAAAAGTTTGAGAAAGCTCAGTCCAGTCAGTTCTTACACTTTCAAGCCCTTTAAATACCATTTCATCTGAGTCATCAGCGTGTTTAATTAGGCCAGCATAGCGTTTCTTCGAGCCGGTTTCGGAACCACGAATCGTTGGCATTAAAAAGCGACTAAAATGTGTTTCAAATTCAATTTCAAGATGACTTGTTAGTGAAAACTCTGTATCCAAATAGGATTTCCACCATTGATTGATGCTTTCGGCTAACTGTTTGCCAATGATGTTTGCCTGTTGTGGACAGTGCTCGTTTCCAAGTGCCACAAACGTCGAATCAGTATCACCGTAAATCACCTCGTAACCTTGTTGTTCAATTAAAGTTCGAGTTTTCTGCATGACTTCTTGCCCTCGCATTGTAATGCTGGAAGCCAGTCGTACATCAAAGAAACGGCACCCAGATGAACCTAACACTCCGTAGAACGAGTTCATGATAATTTTTATAGCTTGGGATAGCGGTTTATCTTGATTGCGTTTGGCCAGATCACGTGCTTGCCAAAGTTGTTGAATTAATTCAGGTAAAATATGATTTTGACGGTGGAATTGGCCGCCACAGAATCCCAACACAGCTTGATCTGGTGCTTTGCCTATCTCTTGTCGCAAACCTTTGATAAGTCCCAACGGGTCAATAAGAAAGGACAGAATCAAAGAAGGGTAGAGGCTCTTATAATCGAGAACCAAAACCGATTCGTAAAGCCCGGGCTTAGAATCCATCACGTAACCGCCAGGACTTGCTTGCCAGTTTTCACTTTGTAGGTTTGGTGCTACATAACCAGCACGGTGTAACCGAGGAAGATAGAGGTTGGTAAATGCAGCGACGGAACCCCCCATTTTATCCAATTCAAGTCCAGTTAATCTTGAACGCTGAATGGCGAAATCGAGCAGGTGAGTATGGTGAAAGATTCGAGTAACTAATCGGCAATCTTGGAGGTTGTAATGGGCAAGCTGGGGTTTATCTTTACGGAACATATGATTGATCTCAGCCATACGATCATGAACGTTGTGGATGGCTTTACCTTCACCTAAAAGTTGCTGAGATACGGCCTCGAGTGACCAAGACGGGAAGTGATAGGTCGCGGTCTTTAATGTATCGATTCCGTCAAGCACTACTCGTCCGGGGATCGATATGAAGCCTTGATTAGAAATTGACGACTGTCGAAAATAGCTGCTGCTGTTTCCCCGCCCTATATTCAATTTGAGTTGGTGGTGCTGCGCGCGTTTGTGAAGCAGGCGAAAATCAAAATCTATAATGTTCCACCCAACAATGATATCTGGGTCATACTGTCGAAACCATTCAATTAACTGTAAGAGAAGCTCTTTTTCATTGTTGACCCATTGAATGTGGCATGAATAGTTATGAACTTGAGGAGCCCCAATCATAATAACGCGTGAATCCAGTTCACTTTCAAGTCCAACCGAATAAAGAATGCCTTTCTCTGAGCATTCGATGTCCAATGAAACCATGGTTAACTCAGGAACAAATTCGGCCGATTTACATTTAGTACCACGTATTAGGTGAAAACTATTTTTGTTATGTGCTTCACCGGTAAACTCAACACTGCCTTGGATGAACCGTTCCATCAGGTATCGGTCGACGAGGCGAATATCACCTTCCCAGACTCCAAGTTCAGCAGCACTTAAGAGTTGAACAAAATGCTGGCTTTGTTTGATGGTGTTGAGGTAGCAACCAAGTACAGGACTCTCTCCAAAGGTTTGTAGGTCAAGGGGCTTGAACTCAACATCGATTTTGTTTTCATGCGCTATCTTTTGGGCATCATCGAGGTTCATCTGTTTTATAAAGCAGATGACTTTTTCTCCGTGAATTTGAAGTAATTTTATGCCCGACGAGGTCTTTACCCAAAGTTCAATTTGAGTTTGTTGGTGTATATCTCTGGCATGACGGCTAAGAATGAAGCCTTGGTCTCGAAACAAATTGTTTGCTCTGTCGATAATGAGGTAGTGATTGTATCAAAGCTTGGAAGGTGAAATAACCTCAGATTTTATCGATATTGAATGATAATGAGATTTCCCTTTATGATCTTTTCTACGAGATTGATATAATGTCTCAAATTAAAGAGTCGTTGAGAATTATAGTGACGTTTAACTCTTTGAATTGGTGTTGTATACAATGACTTGAAGATTATGAGCTTGATTCTCAATTGATTTAGGCTCATAGTCGACAGTTAAAATTGCACTCTGAATCACCGTTGATAACAGCGGTGACTCAGAGTGTTGTGTTGAGCCAAATGATTTTGGAGAGACAAGTTTGATTAGTGTTTTCCTGGTTGATGATCACGAACTGGTTCGCACAGGGATAAGACGTATTATTGAAGACGTCCGTGGAATAAGTGTCGCAGGGGAAGCAGACAGTGGTGAGCAGGCGGTTAAGTGGTGCCGCAATAATAATGCTGATGTGCTATTAATGGACATGAATATGCCCGGTATTGGTGGCCTAGAAGCAACAAAAAAAATCATACGTTATAATCCGGATGTTCGAATTATTGTGCTAACCGTGCACACAGAAAATCCGTTTCCGACAAAAGTAATGCAAGCAGGAGCAGCGGGCTACCTTACTAAAGGAGCGGCTCCTGATGAAATGGTGAATGCTATTCGTGTGGTCAATAGCGGACAGCGTTATATTTCACCAGAAATTGCGCAACAAATGGCATTAAGCCAGTTTTCACCAGCGGCGGAGAATCCGTTTTCTGAACTCTCTGAACGTGAGCTTCAGATTATGATGATGATAACCAAAGGCGAAAAAGTTACGGATATTTCAGAACAACTGAATTTAAGTCCAAAAACCGTCAACAGCTACCGTTATCGACTTTTTGCCAAGTTAGATATTAGTGGGGATGTCGAGTTGACTCATTTAGCAATACGACATGGAATACTCGATACCGAGAGCCTATAGTGTCTGAACGATTTGATTCTGCTTCTTTTCTAAAAGATGTTACCAGTCAGCCCGGCGTTTATCGCATGTATAACGCCGAGTCTGAAGTTATCTATGTTGGTAAAGCGAAAAATTTAAAGAATCGTTTATCGAGTTATTTTCGTAAAAAAGTCGATCGTGAAAAGACGCGAGCTTTGGTTTCCCATATCACCAAAATTGATGTGACGGTCACCCACACTGAGACCGAGGCTCTGATTCTTGAGCACAATTATATTAAGCAATACTTGCCAAAATATAATGTGTTACTTCGAGACGATAAATCCTATCCATATATTTTTATTAGTCAGCATCGTCATCCTAGGCTGTCGATTCATCGTGGAGCGAAAAGAAAAAAGGGCGAGTACTTTGGCCCTTATCCAGATTCTGGAGCCGTGCGACAAACTCTCCATTTGATGCAAAAAATTTTCCCGGTTCGCCAGTGTGAAGACACCGTGTATGCGAACCGGACTCGCCCTTGTTTAATGTATCAAATTGGTCGTTGTGCTGGTCCTTGTGTTAGTGCGCTGATCAGTGACGACGATTACGATGAGCTTCTTGAACACCTGAGGCTTTTCCTGAAAGGTAAAGATAACCAAGTTTTACAGACTCTAGTAGGCAGAATGGAAAAAGCCAGCTCTGATCTAGAGTTTGAGATGGCTGCAAAGTACCGAGACCAAATTCAAGCCATTCGCCGAGTTCAAGAGCAGCAATTTGTCTCCGAAGATAGCTTAGACGATATTGATGTTGTTGGTTTTGCACATGAATTTGGTTTGGCGTGTGTTCACTTATTGATGATTCGTCAGGGAAAAATTTTAGGTAGTAGAAGTTATTACCCTAAGATCCCTGCCAATACCCCGACGGATGAAGTATTCGATAGTTTTATTAATCAATACTATCTATCGCAAACAGAAGGGCGGACATTACCTGCCAAGATAATTGTAAATAAAGGGTTAATTGCCGATGAAAGTTTGTCAGCAGTACTGACAGAGATGGCAGGGCGAAAAATACGATTCTTAATTAACCCAGGTTCTGCTAGAGGACGTTATTTAAAGCTTGCGAACACCAACGCTTTAACCGCTATCACGACCAAGCATAATTCCAAGCTAACAATACATCAAAGGTTTATAGAACTGCAGCAGGCGCTAAAGTTGGATACGATTCAACGTATGGAGTGCTTTGATATTTCTCACACGATGGGAGAAAGCACGATTGCCTCATGCGTGGTATTTAACTCTGAAGGCCCAGTGAAGAGTGAATATCGTCGTTTTAACATCAGCGGTATTACTGGTGGAGATGATTATGCTGCGATGGAAAAGGGGTTGTTGAAACGTTATCAGAGACAAATTGATGTCGAGAACATTCCTGATATTGTTTTTATTGATGGTGGCAAAGGGCAGCTTTCTCGGGCTTATGAAACCATACAGGCTTGTTGGCAAGATTGGCCTAAACACCCATTATTGATTGGGATCGCTAAAGGGGTCACGCGCAAACCGGGCCTTGAAACATTAATCACGGTAGCTGGAGAAGAATTTCATTTACCCAGTGATTCACCAGCGTTGCATTTGATTCAACATATTCGAGATGAAAGTCATAATCATGCGATTAGTGGTCATCGAGCGAAGCGTGGAAAAACTCGTCGTACGAGCTCACTTGAGGGAATCGAAGGAATCGGACCCAAGCGACGACAAGCATTACTCAAGTATATGGGTGGATTGCAGGAGTTAAAGCGAGCAAGCGTTGAAGAAATAAGCAAAGTGCCCGGTATTAGTCGCACTCTGGCAGAAAATATCCATCAGGCATTGAAACAATAGTAAAAATCCATCACCATAACCACGTTTCCCATTAGAGCGATAGATATGCGTCTTACAATTCCAAATATGTTATCTCTTGTACGGCTTGGATTAATTCCTGTTTTCGTGGTCGTATTTTATTTGCCTTATGAATGGGCGCATTTTGCTGCGGCTTTGATATTTGCCGTTGCAAGTATCACAGACTGGCTTGATGGAATGCTGGCCCGAAAGCTTGGGCAAACAACGCGTTTTGGGGCATTTATTGACCCAGTTGCTGACAAGGTGTTAGTCGCTACCGCTTTAATTTTGATCACCGAAGATTTCCATACGTTTTGGATAACGGTTCCTGCAATGACGATGATTGCACGTGAGATTATTATTTCAGCGCTTAGGGAATGGATGGCGGAGATCGGAAAGCGAGCCAATGTTGCTGTTTCATGGGTTGGCAAGGTTAAAACGGGAACACAAATGACCGCGTTACTGGCTTTAATTTGGAGCTATAACGAATGGATGGTTTGGCTTGGTTATGCGGCAGTGTATGCAGCAATGTTCCTTACTTATTGGTCTATGGTTCAATATTTGAGTGCAGCTAAAGCCGATTTGTTACATCCCGATGCTCAGTAACATCAATAACTTTTTTATTCTAAGCTGAATAGTATTATTCAGCTTTTTTTTGCTCCCTCCTTTTTTATTTATAGATCACATTTTGACATAGTGTACCTCACGTTCCCAATCGGGTGTTTTTCCTTTTTTAATTATCATCTTAGCTAGAGCTACTCTTTTATTTATGCTCGTTTATCTTGCGGTAAAGGAATTCAGGGGCTTTTTTGTTAAAGATTTGTAAGCGACTGGTGTGGCTATGACTATACTTTAAGTAATCTAGGTTTCAGTAAGCCCATTAGGTGATGATCAAAATGAAATTTACAATAAAAAGTCGACTTATTATTCTTACTTCTCTTCCTGTTTTATTAATAGCTGTCGCTATGTTTACCTTGAACTATTTTGAGGCGAAGAAGTTAAGTAAAGCGCAAAGTGAATTAAGCTATAACTATGCAATCGAAATGAAAAAGGAAGAACTAAAGTCTTACGTTGAAATTGCAACCAATACAGTTGTCACTTTAATTAAGTCTGGTGGTTCAAAAGAAGATGCGATTGTTTATTTGAAAAATATGCAATCTGGACCAACTTCATTTTTTGGTTATAGCCCATCAGGGGTTAGGCTATTTTCCGGTACAAATAAGGGGATTGGAAAAAACTTCTGGGACTCTAAAGATGCGTTAGGCAAAAATCATGTACAGGCATTAATTAATAACGCTAAAGAAGGAGCTGGTAAACATACCGCGTATCACTTCCCAAAGCCAAATTCAGATGTTCCTTTACCTAAACTAAGTTATTCAAGTTATATACCTGAACTTGATATGGTGATTGCAACTGGGTTCTATATTGATGATGTCGATCTTCTCGTTGCCAACATGGTTGAGCAAACCAATGCTCAATTAGTCGAAAGTAGCATTAATACCTTAATTATACTTGCGGTACTGATCGCCGTTGTCTATGGATTTAGTTATGCCGTCAGCAGAAGTATACTGAACCCCCTAAAAGTATTTGGTGACTCTATTGAACGTTTTGCTCAAGGAGATGCCGATTTAACGGCGAGGATTGACAAGTTTAACGTGCCAGAATTTGAAAAACTACGCAATAATTTCAATCTGTTTGTTGGCAATTTACATGATTTAGTCAGCAATGTTACTAGGGTTACAAATGATGTTGAGCATGAAACAAATGAAATGACGCAACGTGCACAGTTAGTGAATCAACTTAGTGCTGATCAACGTGTTGAAACCGACCAAGTGGCAACAGCAATGACCGAACTGACCAGTTCAGCCCATGAAATCTCTCAAAATGCTGCTGAAGCGGCCCAGTCTGCAGAAGTAGTGGAAAGTAGCTCCGACAATGCATTGAAGACAGTGAATTCCGCGGTCGATTCTGTTGCGAGCCTAGCTGATGAAATTGCAGAGGCAAGTAATGTTATATCGCAGCTTGAGCATGATGTTCAAAATATCTCAACTGCGCTTGAGGTCATTCAAAGTATCGCCGAACAAACGAACTTGTTAGCTCTTAATGCTGCGATTGAAGCAGCGCGGGCTGGAGAGCAAGGTCGTGGGTTCGCAGTGGTTGCGGACGAAGTAAGAAACTTAGCAAGTCGTACTCAGGACAGTACTGGTGAAATCAATGAGATGATCTGCAAGTTGAAACACGCTTCAGATGCGTCTGTTAAGGCGATGCAATCCAGCCAAGAAAGAGGGCTGTCGACTGTTGAGGAAGCGAATGTTGCTCGTGAGTCAATAGAGCAAATTCGTCAAGCTATCGGCAATATTATGGATATGAATTCTCTTATCGCAACCGCAACTCAAGAGCAAAGCGTCGTCGGCCAAGAAATATCTGAGCGCATTGTTGTTATTTCAGAGAAGAGCAGCGAATCATCGGAATACGCGAAGACGAACAGCGGAGCGAGCCACACATTGAAGGTCAAAGCATCAGAGCTCGGCGATTTGGTTAACCGATTCCAATTGTAAACTGTGTCAAAAAAGCCAATGAGAGTTCATGCTACATGAGCTCTCATTTTTGTTTGTTGAGTCATAGCTGGGCTGGGTAATCGAGCTAGAATCGCTTTAACTGACCACCAGATAATCGTCATAAATATAAGCCCCAGATACCCATCAATCGCATAGTGCCATGCTAGGTGTACCGATCCTATTTCAATGATACCCGCATAGACCCAAGCCAGTACGCCAAGTTTTCGATTTATATTAAACAGTGACATGGCCATTAATGATGCAATTGTGACGTGCATACTAGGCGCGGCCGATATGCCTGCTCCCATACTATTAGTATTAGATTGATAGCTTTCCCATAGTAAGTCCTGAGTATCCAGTGCCCACACATCAGGTAAATAGCTTATAGTTTTTAACCAATCATTTTGCTGATGTAACCTTTCCATTAATTGGAAAAATAAATCGGTATCGGGAAAAAAGTGACCATAATAACAAGGTCCGACAGATGAAAATAATAGTCCGCCGATGTTGCCATTAATAACCCAAGCCAGACAGAAAGAGATAATCACTTGTTGGCGTAAACCTGGTTTATTCACTAATAACATGAATGAAATAAAAAAGATCGAAAAGATAAAAAACCACAGGTTATACATTAGGTTAATAATTGATGTGGCGATTGGGTGTGAAAACCAAGAGTGAGTCAAAACCCATGGCGTATGGCCAAAATGCAGCCATTGATCTGCATTGGCTAACCAGGTATCGAGATAGTATGGTACCACTGCGGGGATTGAATATTTTGTATTAGTGTATACCGAAAACACGATCGATATCATGAGTGCTAGCAGAGCGAAGTTGATGGCTTCTCGCCAATAAACGAAAGGAAGGGCGACTAATTTACCATAGGCTTTTAGTGGGTGAGGGTCGCGCTTACCAATCAGGTAAAAAAAATAGCCACAAAATCCAACGGCAGCAGTAACTCCAATAGCATTCATAATGGCTTTCAGATAGAGCCATAAATCGTAAGCTTGATCACGAATATAAATATGATGATATATCGAATAGCAACATAAGATGATGAGGCCTGTAAAGTAGATATATCTGTCTCGCACGATAGGTTGAACTAAATGCTTTATAAATGGCATTACTACAGTCTCTTTATTTATATTGTTTAACCAGAGGAGCGCTATTTGCTTGATTTACGGCATCTGACAACACCCCAAAACGGCGATATTCATCGATCATTTCTCTTAAAAGTGGTGTGATTTCCGTTTCTGTTATCCCAGATTCGACGATAGGTTCATACATTAGCTGAATCAATACGACGTCTAATGGCGATAAGTAATTTTCTGGTGAAGCATCGTTAAACACCGAGGGGTATGCTTGCTCGGTATCGTTTCTTAGCCCTAGCGCTTGAGTTGTTTCCTCGATGACGCAAGAGACTAGCTTTCCATGTTGCCTAGCCCGATCTACGGGGATAACAACAATCGACCGAGCAATAGAATAATCCTGCTGGCTAATCGCACTACCAAATAAGCATAGTGCATTATCAGTATGTTTCCCGGATTCTTTTCCCATCGTTTTGTTAACTAAAGCTTTCCATCGTGACTGCGTTGTAAAGTAAATAACAAAATTTGCGCGTTGCTCTGACGATGCTTTCGAAATCGAGAGATCGGTCAGTTCTCTAAGTTGTTCAAAATGGAGTTCGACCAGTTCTTGATGAAACACTTTGTCGTTTGTATCATGATGGACCCAATAGTGGATTGGCTTCTCCCATTTTGACAGTGGGTACGTACCACGTCGGAATTCATCATTGAAGACGACTTGTTTAAATGCTCTTTCGACAAAAAAGGTATCTAACCAAGTATTGGTTGTGTTAGCGGATGAATAAAGCGAGAACAATAGGCAGAAACAGAGTAGGGAGATTGCTCGCATCATTAAAATCTCTTTATGATTTGGTCGACGTGTATAAGGGTGACTTACTAAAATGACTGTCGATCATACGTCGAGTGACATTATGTTTCGGAGCTGTCAGTACATCCTGAGTTGGACCGGACTCGACAATTTCACCTTGATGCATAACCACAATCTTGTCGGTGATGTGTTTGACTATGCCAATATGTTGGGACACATAGATAAATGAAACTCCCATCTCTTCTTGGAGTTCTAGAAACAAATTAATAATCTGCGAGCGCATTGCCATATCTAGGCCGTTTAGTGCTTCATCGGCTATGATGATAGAAGGCTGGAGAATTAAAGCTCGTGCTAAACAGACTCGCTGTTTTTGTCCGGTTGCGAGCATTTGAGGATAGAAGTAGGCATGCTCTGGTAGAAGACCCACTTTTGTTAGCGTTGTTTTTACACGCTGTGACCTTGCTTCTGCTGTCATATCTGTATTTCGTTTTAAAGGTCCTTCCAATATACGCCCAATTTGAATTTTCGGGTTCAGCGATGTATTAGGATCTTGGAAAATCATCCGAACGAGCCTACATCGATTGGCGTAGTCACCGTATTTCAATGGCTCACCATTGACCAATATTTCCCCACCACTTGGTTCGACAACACCGGCAATCATTCGAGCAATGGTCGATTTCCCTGAACCATTTTGACCGATGAAACCAATAGTTTGACCTGCCTCTAAGCTGAAACTAACGGGTTTAACCGCTTGCTCTATTTTTTTACGAAAGAACAGCCGTGAGCGAGTTTCAAAGTTTTTTGAAAGGTTTCTAACCTCTAATAGTGATTCTGTCATGGCTGTTTTTCTTCATTAGTATTGAGTGGAAAATGACATGAAAACTTATGGCCTTTTATCTTTTTAGAACGAGGCATTTCCACACATTGACGACGAGCATAAGGACAGCGAGGTCCTAAACGACATCCGATTGGTAAGTGTTTTAATGGTGGAATTGAACCTGGAAGTGATTCGAGCTTTTGCTTATGTGGAATCACCTCACTGAAATCTGGCATCGCAGTTAGCAGTGCAGATGTGTATGGATGTTTGGGTTTCGCTAAAATCGCTTTCGTCTCAGCCGATTCTACAGATTGTCCACAGTACATTACTGTAATTCTATTGGCCCACTGTGTGATCGAGGTTAAGTCGTGTCCGATAAGCAAAATTGTCGTGTTATTGACTTGATTCATACGGCTAAGTAAACGCAATATTTGTTTTTGTGTTACTGGATCCAAATCGTTCGTTGGCTCATCAGCAATCAGCAGTTTGGGTTTTGCTGCAATCGCCATCGCGATCATCACTTTTTGGCATTCACCAACAGTAAGCTCATAGGGGTAAGAGCTTAATACTCGGCTGTGTTCTTTGATTCCGACTTTATGGAGCAGTGCAATGGCCTGCTTTTTTCGCCACGTGAATCGCTGCCACCATCGGCCTTCAAAGGCGCGGTCGGGTATCGCTTCCATCAACTGCTTACCAATTTCATCGGATGGATCGAGGCACGAATGAGGCTCCTGAAAAATCATTGCAATGTCACGTGCGATGACTTTGCGACGCTCTCGAGGGGTTAACTGTAACAGATCGATATTGCCTAGACGCATTCTATCGGCGGTGATACGCCAATGCTCTTTTCCAACACCGACAATTGCTTTCGCGACTAAACTTTTCCCTGAACCGGACTCACCTACTAGCCCGCGAATTTCGCCTTCTGGCATAGTTAAGCTCATGCGATCAACCGCTTTGACAAGTCCTTGAGGGGTATCAATTTCGATCGTTAAGTGACGAATATCTAATAATGCCATTATTCGACACCTGAATTGAGCGCTTGACGAGCACCTTCGCCGACAAGGTTAACGACAACAATAGTAAACATAATCATAAGGCCAGGCAGAATAACTGTCCAAGGAGCAAGGTAGAGCAATTCAACAGAGCTACCTAACATTGCTCCCCATTCAGTTGTAGGCGCTTGGGCACCTAAGTTTAAGAAACCAAGCGCGGTGATATCAAGAATTGCAATCGTAATGGCAAGAGTGGTTTCTAAGGCGATTACGGTCAAAATATTTGGCAAAATTGAGTTGAGTAAAAGATAGATGTCACTCGCTCCATCAAGGCGAGCCGCCATAATATAATCTTTTGCCATTTCCGTATTAATTGCGGTATACAGGCTACGAATAAACCGAGGCGTTAGTGCTAACCCTATGGCAAGTAGCACATTCGTTTCGCCTGGGCCTAAAACGGCAACAAAAATAACCGCAAGCAACAGCGAAGGAATCGACATCACGGTATCAAATAAGTGATTGAGAACGCTCGATAGTAAGCCAGATGTCATTCCGGCCAATATACCAATGAACCCACCGATACATAATGCAACAAGTGTGACTAATAAAGCATAACCAAACGAATGACGAGTCCCAGCAATAAGGCGAGATAAAATGTCTC
The DNA here is from genome assembly GCF_053850235.1 of Vibrio phycocola. Classification (NCBI taxonomy): domain Bacteria; kingdom Pseudomonadati; phylum Pseudomonadota; class Gammaproteobacteria; order Vibrionales; family Vibrionaceae; genus Vibrio; species Vibrio phycocola. The sequence continues at coordinate 257,578 of NZ_JBSQDJ010000001.1, forward strand.
TCCCTAAATCATCTGTACCTAAAAAGTAATCTATGGAACCGGTTGGATCCCATGATGGTGGCAATAAAAGATATTCCGATGGTGCAATCGGGTTATGAGGTGTAATCCACGGTGAAACTGCAATGATAATAAGCAATAAAATCATACACCATAAGCCAAACATGGCGAGATTATTATGTTTAAAGCTTCGCCAGAAACGTTCGAACTGAGTTGGGATATGTTCTTCCTGATAAATACTATTTGTTAGCATACCAAGCCTTCCTAACCAAAGGGTTAATCATTGTACCTATTAAATCTGAGACAATATTGGTGGTTAAAACGAGTGACGCAACGACGATTACTCCAGCTTGAATTGAGACATAGTCACGCTCTGATAAAGCATCCAGTAACCAACGCCCAATCCCTGGCCAATTGAAAATAGACTCCGCAATAATTGCAAAGGTAAACATGGTTGAAAGTTGTACACCGAACTTTGACACCAACGAAGGTACTGCGTTACGTAATACGTGTTCGATGACGATGCGATAGTGAGATAACCCGCGAATACGAGCAACACGAATGTAGTTCTGCTGCATGATGTCAGCGACCGCTGCTTTCATTATTCGTATGACCTGTGTCGTCGGTGCGAGCGCCAAAACCATACAAGGAAGAATCATATGTTCGATTACGCTTTGTAGTAATTCAACCCGATTGGGGCTTTTAGACAGCGCAGCATCTATTAGAGCAAAGCCAGTCATATGATCAAGCTTATACAGTAAATCGTAGCGCCCCGACACGGGAAACCATTCATAGTTAAGAGAAAAAATGAATATCATAGATAGTGCGACCCAAAAAACGGGAGCGGAATAGCCACACATTGCGATAAAGGATATGACTTTCTCAGTAAATTTTCCTTGCTTCATTCCTGCGATTGTTCCCAAAGGGATTCCGATCGAAAGAGAGAGTACAAATGCAACAAAACAGAGTTCTAGAGTTGCAGGGAAAACGAGAAACAATTCGTTTTTTATCGGATTTCCATCGTGACTGACGCCGAAATCCAATTGCGCTAAATTACTGACGTATTGTGTCCAGCCGTGCCAGAAATCCAGGTCATGTGACCACGAGTTAGGCTCAAGTCGAGATAAATGAAACCCAACAAACGTGAGAATAAGTAAGGTAATTACGAATAAGTTGAGTTTTCTAATTGTATAAAAAAACATTATTTCAACCTCTCAACGTGATTGAAGGGTTGGACATGGAAAGGGTTAACGGCGAAACCCGTCAATGAATTATTATAGGCTTTAAATTGTCGACCATGCGCGATTGGAATAACAGGTACATTTTGGTTGATGATATTTTGTATCTGTTTGTAGAGGTTTAGGCGAAAACGAGGAGCGTTGATTTCCAAAGCCAAGTTAAGCAGAGAATCGAAACTGTCATTACACCAATGGGTTAAATCAGCGCCTTGATTATGTGATTGGCAACTCAGTACTGGGCGTAGAAAACCATCAGGGTTCGCTGAACGTCCAACAATCCCAGTTAAATATAAGTCGACATTGTTATCAAATTGGACTTGGTTATCTCGGCTAACGCTTTGAGGTACGAGTTTTAATCTAATCCCAATATCGGAAAAGTAACTTTGGATTAAAGCAGCCGATTTTTGTGGGCTTGGGTTATAGCTGGTGGACTCCGTAGGAACGGACATTGTTAATGTTAATCCATCAACGTAACCTGCATCTTTTAATAAACCAAGAGCAAATCGTCTATCATACCGAATTTGAGTGGTGTTTTTAGAGTAAGCCCACGACACTGGCGGAAGTATATTATAGGCAATGGAACCTCGTCCGTAATAGACGGAGTCAATGATCTTTTGTCGGTCTATTGCATAGGAAAGAGCTCGTCGTACTCGTTGGTCATTCATAGCTTGGCGTTTAGTGTTGACAGCAATGTATGCGGTATTCATAGCTAGAGAGCTAAGTAAACTAATATGAGATTGATCTTGAATTACAGGAATTTGACTTGATATTGATGAGTTAAGAACATCGCATTCATTGAGTAATAGTTTTGCCAAAGAGCCCGTTCCGCGTTGCTCAATATCAAATACGACTTGCTCCATTTTTGCTCGACCATTCCAGTAATCGTCATGACGTTTCAGGCGTACATAGTCACCGACAAGGTATTCGTCTAATAAGAAAGGCCCTGTTCCTACAGGTTGGCTATCTATCAACGATTTTTCATTTCTCTCAATAAGTTGTTCAGCGTACTCTTTCGAATGAATGACGGCATAAGGGGTCGACAATAAAGATAAAAAGGTATTATCAGCATGGTTCAAATGAAATTTGACTGTATGCGAGTTCGGGGTCTCAATAGATTTAATCAGTTGCTGAAAATTGTTGCCTCTAAACCAAGGATAGGCACTGTTGCCGACGGTATGAAATGGGTTTGAAGAGAGCAGGATACGCTCAAAACTAAAACGAATATCATCAGCACTAAGTGGTCTTGTTGGTGTAAACCATGATGTTGTTTGAAACTCGATATCGGATCTAAGTTCAAATTGATAAACGAGACCGTCGTTGCTGACATGCCAAGAATGTGCGAGATTTGGTTGTGGCAGATGAGTACTGTTATTTAAAGTCAGTAATGTATCAAACAACTGTGGAGAGAGTGCATCTACGGTAACGCCGCCATCAACGAGCTGCGGATTAAACGTCGTCGGCTTACCTTGTCCACAATAGACAAAGCCGGTTTCTCTAATTTTACTATGATCGATATTTTGTTGATCGCATCCTGCCAAGAGGATTGTGCTGATTAACGCCGTCGCGAATGTTAAGTATTTTTGCATATGAAATCAAAGAAGAGAAACGAGGACCATTATTAATATAAATGCCTCAAAGATTCGGATAATTTACCATTATTACACTATCGAACCAATCAAAAACCGCGTGCAGGAATTACTCTGCATCAAATTTATTGGTGATTGCGTACTTTCGGATTAACCCGCGCAATTGATGATACGACAATCCTAACAACTGAGCAGCTTGCTGTTGATGAAACTTAGCTTGATTTAAAGCATGCTCAATAAGCTGTTTTTCGTGATTTTGACAATGATCCTTAAAGTCGATAGGGAAGGACAATGACTTGATTTCCGTGACACCTTGAAGCTCATTTTGTTGGATTACGTTTTGGTGCTCATCCTCATCGTTTTGTTCGCTCTGCTCTTGCCATTGTGGTACGAAGGGATTGGTTTGTAGAGTTGTAATCGGTTGAGTGAAATCAATATTTTGATAGACAGCGCGTTCAACGACATTTTTTAGCTCACGTATGTTGCCAGGCCAAGAGTAGTCCAGAAGTTGAGTTTGGATTTCTGAAGAGAACCCGACAAAATGCGAAAGGTGTAGCTCATGACACATCTTGACGGCGAAATGGTTTGCCAGTGGCAAGATATCTTCCCGGCGCTTACGTAATGGTGGAAGGTGGATAACGTCAAAGGCTAAACGGTCGAGTAAATCGTGACGAAAGTGATTTTGATCGGCCATTTCGACGAGATTAGCATTGGTCGCAGCGATAACTCTTACATTTGCATTAAGCACGGTACTTCCGCCGATGCGCTCATATTGACCATATTCAATGACTCGCAGGAGTTTTTCTTGGACAGAAAGTGGGGCATTGCCCAGTTCATCTAGGAATAAACTGCCACCTTCAGCCCGTTCAAAACGTCCCATATGTTTTGCTTTGGCTCCGGTAAATGCTCCTGATTCGTGGCCAAATAACTCAGAGTCAATTAACCCTTCAGAAAGCGCAGCACAATTTAGTGTAATTAAAGGTTCATCCCAGCGTTTAGATAAATAGTGCAGTCGTTGAGCGATCAACTCTTTTCCCGTACCACGCTCACCCATGATGAGGACCGGTCGCTCAATAGGTGCGAGGCGAGATACAGTATCAAGTAGTGCGAGAAATAAGGGTGATTCACCAATGAGAGGATTATTCATCACGTTAACCTTTTATATTGAGATGGTTAAATAAACCAATTTTTGGCTAAATTGGCAAATATATCTTTTTTGTTTGTGAAGTGAAATTTGTAAGCCATTGATTATAAAGAGTTATGAAATTGGCACGGAAATAGCTATATACATTGGGAAGCTTGAATTTGGTTTGATGAGATTATTGATAGAAGCGTTTTAGGCTCACAGACTGACTAACATATTATTAGGAGAAAGATCATGGGTATATTTTCACGTTTTGCTGATATCGTTAATTCGAACATTAGTTCATTGCTTGATAAAGCGGAAGATCCAGAAAAACTTATTCGCCTTATTATCCAAGAAATGGAAGATACATTGGTTGAAGTAAGAAGTAATTCAGCAAAAGCTATGGCGGACAAAAAGGAAGTCGTACGCAAAATTGAATCTCTTGAGCAACAAGTATCGGATTGGAGCAATAAAGCCACTTTAGCATTGGCCAAGCAAAGAGAAGATCTCGCTCGAGCTGCATTAATTGAAAAAAGAAAGCTAGGGCACAATTTAGACGGTCTTAAAAAAGAGCTTGTGTTAGTTGAAGAGACGGTTGATAAATTAACTGACGAAATCGCCAAATTGGAAGCGAAAATTACAGAAACCAGAGCAAAACAGCAAGCGCTGATCATTCGCAGCCAAGCGGCAGGTGATCGTCGCGATATTCAACGTCAGCTACATCAAGGAAAGTCGGCGGCGACCATGGCTAAATTTGAACAATTCAGTCGTAAAATCGATGAACTTGAAGCTGAAGCTGACCTGTTCAATCAATCAGGGAGCAACCAAACCCTAGACCAGCAGTTTGCTGAACTGCAAGCGCAAGAAGAGATTGAACAAGAGCTGGAAAAAATGAAACAGCAAATTCATCAGAGTCAATAATTGATATAAGGATGCAAAATTATGTCAGGAGCATTTTTTACGGCACCGTTGATTGTTTTTATGGTCTTTGTCGCGCCGCTTTGGTTAGTTTTGCACTATCGAAGCAAGCGAAAAGCGACGAATGGAATTAGCGATGAAGAATTACAAACATTAAATACTTTGTCTCAAAAAGCAGATCGTCTTAGTAGTCGTGTAGATACGTTGGAAAAAATCTTAGATTCGGAAACCCCTGGTTGGAGGAACAAGTATGACTAGCCGAGGATTGTATCGTGATCCTGTAAATTCGAAACTGACGGGTGTGTGTGCGGGACTTGCTAACTATTTTGAGATGGAAATTTGGTTAGTTAGAATTTTGTTTATCTCCGCCGCACTATTAGGTGGTACATTCTTGGTGGTATTGGCGTACTTTGCGCTCACATTGATGCTAGAAAAGCCACCAAAGCAGTATCGTGACCAACAGCAAAAGCAACAAGGTCACAAATTAAAAAGTCGCCATTGGAAACAAGGTGAATCCGCGTCACAAGTGATTCATAATTTGCAATCTGAATTCGATGAAATTGAACAGAATGTGAGAAACATTGAAGCGTATGTTACGTCAAACGCCTACAAGGTTAATAAAGAATTCAAGACGTTATAAGGAGATATCATGGAAAGCGATCACGGTGTATGCGAATGGGCAACGAAAAATTCCTTAGAACGTGAGTATCATGATAATGAATGGGGCAAGCCAGTCTATGACGATCAGAAACTGTTTGAGTTCATTACCTTGGAAGGCGCCCAAGCTGGGCTGAGCTGGCTCGTAATATTAAAAAAGCGAGCGGGCTATTACCAAGCATTTGACGGTTACGACTTAGAAACGTTAGCCCAATATGATGAACGTCGTACCGAAGCCATTATTGAACAGTTCGATGTCGTGAAACATCGCGGTAAAATTAATTCAGTGTTTAGCAATGCTCAGGCAGCACTAAAACTTCAACAAGAGTATGGGTCATTAAAAGCGGCGCTATGGCAGTTTGTCGATCATGAGCCGATCATAAATCATTGGACCTCAATGTCTGACGTGCCCACATCGACGGATTTATCTAAGGAAATGAGTAAATTTCTGAAGAAAAAAGGATTTAAGTTTGTCGGTGAAACGATCTGCTATTCATTTATGCAAGCGGTCGGCATGGTTAACGATCATCTCGTTGATTGTCCAGCACGATAGAAAAGGGTCAGATGTCGTTCTTAACAACATCTGACCCTATTTATTATTGCGTTAGAGATAGAAGGCTACTGAGGTTGTTCCGCCAACACTCGATTGTACTCAGCAAATCCTTGTTCTAGATCGGCGATCAAGTCCTGAACATCTTCCAAACCAATGTGTACCCGAACAAGCGTGCCACTAAAATTTGGATTCGCAATCGTACGTAGTGCATTAAAACTTTTTGGCTCATTGGCGAGGATTAAACTCTCATAGCCGCCCCATGAATACCCCATACTGAAGTGTTTCATGCTGTCCAACAGTGCGGTAGTTGCTCGAGGGTAACTGCTGTTTAGAACAAATGAAAATAGCCCGTTGCCACCCGTAAAATCACGTTCAAAGAACTCATGCCCTGGGCATGTTGCCAATGCTGGGTGACGAACATGATCCACTTCTGGTCGATTAGCAAGCCAGTTTGCGACTTCTAAGCTATTTTTCTCATGTTGTCTTAGTCTGACATCTAAAGTTCGAATTCCGCGTAATCCAAGGTAGGCATCATCAGGAGAAACACACTGTCCTAACAAGTAGCTATTTTCGCGCAACTGATCCCAATACTTTTCTGAAGCTACTGCGGTACCTAGCATGACATCTGAGTGGCCAACGATGTATTTGGTTGCTGCTTGAATTGAAATGTCGACGCCAAATTCAAACGGAGAAAAGTTAACGCCAGCTCCCCATGTGTTATCCAGCATGACAATCACATCAGACTCGTGCGCAATACGTGAAAGTGTCGGAATATCCTGTACTTCCATCGTGATAGAACCTGGGGATTCGGTAAATAAAATTCGTGTGTTCTCTTGAATAAGGTCGCGAATTCCTTCACCAATTAATGGATCGTAATAGGTGGTTTCTACGCCCATTTTCTTTAACATCACATTACAGAAATCACGCGTTGGTTCGTAACAAGTATCAACCATTAAGATATGATCACCCGCTGAGACAAACGATAGAATGGCTCCTGTTATTGCCGCGGTGCCACAAGGATAGAGAGCACACCCAGCGCCACCTTCAAGCGTCACCATTGCATCTTGAAGAGCAAAGTGAGTATTGGTACCACGACGGCCATAAAATAGCGTTTGTTTTTGTCGATTGATTGTCGCCTGATTTTTTTCGGCTACGGTATCAAATACGATAGTTGATGCTCTTTGGACCGGGGGATTTACCGTACCATTGGTCCATTTCTTACTTCGACCAGCGCCAATTAATTGGGTTTTTTTCTCTTCTGACATGGTAGTTCCTTGTAAAAACGTATTGTCTATTTAAAACATGTCAACGTTAGGGATTCAACCTTAGATTGAAAACTTATAATAAAGGGTTGAACAGGTAATAAATGCGTTCTAGAAAACGGTTAAATAATGGCCGAGATTGCCACTGTTGTTTTTCGATTAAATAAGATTGATCGATATATTCTTGTTGTAGTTCAAAAAGCTGTTTTGTGAACACTTCATCGTCAACGGCGAGTGTTACTTCAAAATTCAGCCATAGACTGCGCATATCCATGTTGACGGTACCGATTAAACAAAATCGTTCATCAATTACGACAGATTTTGTATGAAGTAGGCCACCATAAAATTCATAGATATTGATTCCTACCTCTAATAGTTCCCCATAGAAAGAGCGAGAAGCCCATTTCACCATAGTTGAATCATTTTTATGGGGGATAATAATATCTATGTTTATACCACGTTGTGCGGTCATTTTTAGTGTCGCAAGCAGATCACGGCTTGGTACAAAGTAGGGCGAGGTAATTCTGATTGAATGATTTGCCTGGTGAATTGCAATGATCAGTGCTTGAATAATGAGTTGCTCAGGCATTGCAGGGCCTGAAGGGACGACTTGAACTGGGTGCAGAGAAACTGGATTATCTAGTTGGCATTCCGGTAATTGAGGAAATGAACGCTCACCCGTTTCAATTTCCCAGTCCCAACTGTGAATCGCGGATAAGATATTTACTGTCGGTCCGGTTACGCGCACCATAATATCGACCCACTGGCCCACATCGGCATCGAGCTTAAAGAATTCAGGGTCAACCATGTTCATTGAGCCGGTGTAGGCGATTTGATCATCGATAACCACGATTTTTCTATGCTGGCGCAGATCCAATCGACTTAAAAATATTCGCCATGGTTTTACGGGCAATGCTTGTACCACTTCAATGCCAGCACTGCGCATTGTTTTTGCCCAGCCACTGTTAAAGAATCGGTGGCTGCCTGCTGAATCGAGCAGTATTTGTACTTTTACTCCTCGCTTAGCGGCGTGGATAAGTGCTGATGCAACAGTATCGGTTTTTCCCCCAGGGTGCCAAATGTAGAACACCATTCGAATACGATCATTTGCTTGCTGAATATCTTCGACCATCGCATCGATGATTTCATTTGGTGTTTTCTTTAGATCGAGATGGTTACCACTGAGTGCGGGAATACTCATCCTTTGGTTGCACAACTCGTCAATCTTATAAATATGTGTTCCCAATGTTTCAGTGACATGCGCCTGACAATCATTAAGGCTGGAAAACCAATCGCGAAATGGTGTGAACATTTCTCGTGCACGTTCGGCTCGGCGACGACCTAAATTAAGTTCGCCAAAAAGAAAATAGGCAATGACACCAATAAAGGGGAGAACATAGATCATTAAAAGCCATGCCAATGAGACACTTATGGCATTCTTCTTAACCACAACGCGAATCGTCACCGAGGCAACTAATAACCAATAAACAACAAAGCTTAAAAGTACGATGAATTGATAAATTTTGTCCATTGGGCGATCAAACAAACCTAAAGAAAGAAACAATATGATAGTAATCGCATTGGTTTAGGATTGAAAGCGAGATTTGAACAGGGGTGTTGAAAGCTTGAACGTTACATCGATTGGTGAGGTTTTGGATGCTTTTTGCTCGAAATGTGGCTTGGTGAATAATGTGTCGTGTTAATTCGTTGGATTGTATCTATGGTCTAGTTATACTCGTGCTTCACGCTAAGAGGTAACTATGTTCGACATTCTTTATCGTCACGATGATTTTATTGTCATTAATAAACATTTTAACGTTTCAGTACATAAAGATGATGGTGAAACCATGTTGGTGTCAGACGTTGCTCGTGCGTTGAATTTGCCAAAGCTCTATTTGGTCCATCGTTTGGATAAGATGACATCCGGTATTTTATTGCTTGCGACAATCTCTGAAAGTGCTCGCCAATTGTCGGCTAACTTCTCGAATAGAGATGTTGAAAAATTCTACTTGGCGATTGGGTGTAAGAAGCCGAAAAAAAAACAAGGTTTGATTAAGGGTGATATGACCCGCTCTCGTCGTTCAAGTTGGAAGTTACTTACCAGTCAAAATAATCCAGCAATCACTCAGTTTTTTTCGCTTTCAAGTGACAACGGGCAGCGAGCTTTTCTGTGTAAACCCTACACTGGAAAAACCCATCAAATTCGTGTTGCGTTGAAATCTGTAGGCTCGGCAATTGTCGGTGACCGAATTTATAACAGTGCAGATAGTGAGAGTGACCGAGGCTATTTACATGCTTTTGCGATTCGATTTAAATATGATAATCAAAGATTTGAGTTTATCTGTGATCCTCGATGCTACGAAGGGTTTGGGTGCTTATGGTCTCAACCCATAATGTCGAATGCTATTGACCAATGGTTGACCCCTTGGGACTTATCTTGGCCCAGTGTGAATCCTCCTTCTGTAAGTAAACTGTCTATTAGTAAAAAAGTGAATCCATGAATATACAACAATTGCCAATATTCTTTGGCGAGTTAGAAAAACAGCTTATTGAAATACCTAATGAAGCAAGGCGTTTATTTCATGGCCGGGGTCAGTATTGGGAAGGATTAGAACAACTGACCGCTGACTGGCTTCAAGGTCAATTAATTGTCTGTGTTTATAAACTTCAAGATGAAGACTTTATTGCCGCTCTCCAACAAGGCTTAAGTCAATTTTGCCAATCAAGTGCGTGGCGTGATAAAGCTGGCTCTTCAATTGTATTGCAGCATCGTTATCGTGATGGTGCGCCAGCGGAAGTGATTGTGGGTGAATTGAATTCAAACCCGATTGTTGAAGAAAATGGTTTGAAATATCAGTTGAAGTTAGGTCGAAATCAGAACATGGGTTTGTTTCTCGATATGCGTTATGGGCGACAGTGGGTCAAAGACAACTCAGCTGGTAAGCGAGTTCTCAATCTATTTGCATACACATGTGGTTTTTCTGTCACGGCGATGGAGGGCGGCGCGGAGAGTGTCGTCAATGTCGATATGGCTCGAGGAGCGTTAGATACTGGAAAAACAAACCATAAGCTTAACCTGCACGATCTTTCAACGGTGCACTTTTTTGCTCATGATATTTTTCGATCATGGGGCAAAATCAATCGCTATGGGCCTTATGATTTAATCATTATCGACCCGCCATCATTTCAAAAGGGCAGTTTCGCGCTAACAAAAGATTACCGCAAAATTTTACGTCGGCTACCAGATATGCTTAGCGAGGAAGGTCAAGTATTTGCGTGCGTCAATTCACCAGTCGTAAAACAAGATTTTTTGACCAACAGTATGGCGGAAGAAGCGCCTATGCTGCAGTTTGAAAGACGTTTAGACAACCCTCCTGAGTTTGTTGATATCGACCAAGATGCCAACCTCAAAGTCTTGCTATTTAACAAACAAGATTAAAGCTTGCCACGTAAAATAACCCGCTTTATGCGGGTTATTTTATAAATTATGAAATCAAAGGGTTAGCGTTACTTTTACTTTGATTTAAACGTCAGGGAGTGATCTCGATTTATTAACACCATTTCATCATTTTTTACGCTAAAGGAGCTCCATTCAGTTAACACTTTTCTTAACTTATTATCTAATCGATTTTGAGCTTTATTACACAATTTCATTGTCGAGCCCATTTTCGGTAGACTGAATTGGTCACCTTGAATATTCGCCTCACCAAAGAAGGTATTACACCCAGCATAACCTTTCGCTTGCATCTGTTGATCGACACTTAACCATGGTGCTTTTTGATTTGGTCCAAGTGATAAGGCTTGGCCATCAATTTCGACTAGAACCCACTGAGATGCGGCTAAGTTATCAGTCGTAGCTTGACCACCATTACTTGAACAGGCTGACAGCGTCGCTACTAGAGCAACAGAAAAACATAAAGACTTTACAGTGAATTGCATGATACCAACCAATAATTATCGAATCTTGATAATAAAAATAAGCACAAAAATAGGATAAATCAAACTGTTTGAAGCGAAGATGTGCAATGGTAAATATGAGATTTGAGTCATTGATTGATGAAGGTATGGTTTAAACTTGTTGAAGATTGAATTAAGGTAAATATGAAAGGTATTTATTATTGAAACGAGAGTCACACCCTATGGAGCAATTAGATTTTTTTGATGTTAAGAGCCCATGTATTCGAGTTTGTACGGTCGATGATAAAGGTTACTGTATTGGTTGTATGCGCAATCGTAAAGAGCGTTTTGGCTGGCTTTCAATGTCTACTGCAGAAAAACTGCATGTGATTAAATTGTGTCGATTACGGTATTACCGCAAAAAAGCACGACCTAAGATTGATGAGTCTGCAATAGATGAAGTGAGTCCACAAAAGGATCTATTTAGTTAGCCTTCAGTTTGTTTAAATACCCCTTCCAATTTCTCCCCTGAATGAATCTTAAAGTAAAAATTTCCCGGTTAGTGATACATATATAATTAATATGGGTATTTAATTGTTTATAATCACTATTTTAATCATGAGTAAACTAGATAACTCAAAAATCTAGTCTATAGTTTATTAATAAACTATGCAGGTTATAAGGATCGTATTTTGCAGACTAAAAACGTGGTGAAACCGCTGTTAATTTTCACTTTGTGTTTTTATTCAATGTTTGGGTGGGCGGCTTCTGGTCCTAGTGTTGTTTTTCTTAATCCAGGCGAACCGACCGACCGCGGTAAAGGGATGTTCTGGGTTTACACTGCTCAAGTCATGGAGGTTGCAGCAAATAATTTTGGTTTTGATCTCGAAATACTCTATTCCGAACGAGATCATCTATTGATGTTAAGCCAAGCGAAAAGTGTGGCAAAACGAGCGACTCTTCCTGATTATGTAATTCTTACTAATGCAAAATTGCTTGGCCCTAGATTAATGGAAGTCTTCGCCAACACCTCGGTTAAAATACTCTTAATTCATAACGATCTCACGACCGAACAGCGTCGAAAATACGGTAACGAACGTGAACACTTTTCGAATTGGATAGGAACAATAACAACCAATGAGGAAAGTGGTGTTTCTCGTATGATGGATGAGTTGTATCGACAGCTCGGTGATCGTGAACCCCAGATCATTGGTATTACGGGTGACCGAAGTGCTCCTGTCGCTCTCGAGAGAGCTCTAGGTGTTGAGGATTTTGTTTCAAAGTCAGAGCGAGGGGAGATACTCCAGTTAACTTATAGCAACTGGGCGGTTGAAGAAGCGAGAAAAAAAACCGAAGTATTACTCTCACGATACCCGCAAACCAATATTATTTGGGCTGCCAATTATGCAATGGCACAAGGAGCGTTACAGGCTGTTAAGGAGCGTGGTGTCAATGTATTAATTGGTTGTGTTTCTGTTGCACCCTATTTAAAAACCAAGATGGAAAACCAGGGCATATCTGTCAGTATGGGAAGTCACTTTTTTATAGGGGCGTGGGGGATGGTTTTACTCCATGATTTTCATAATGGCGAAGATTTTTCTCAGCATGGTGGTATCAGATTAAAATCGGATTATTTGCACGTTATCAACTCTGATAATGCGCCAACTTATTTCCATACGATTAACGATAATATCGATAAACTCGATTTTAGTCCTTATTCTCAATTTATATCTCCTAATCCTCATGGCTACTCCTTTTCCTTAGCGCCTTTTTTGGGAACTAATTAGTATGTTTAAATCAAAGTTAAAGCGTTACTCATCAACTCGATTGCATACTAAGTTAATGTTAGGGTTGGCAATTCTAGTTTGTATTGCAATGGTCTCGTTTACTTTTGTATTTATTGAACAAGAAAGAGAAACCCGTCTAGCGGAGTTGGAGCGTCGAGCTGACCGTGTCACAACGTTAGTCAGTCGTTCAATTGCATATGCAGTATGGAATATCGATTTTGTTGCAATTGATGAACAACTTGCATCACTTATCTCAGATCCAGAAATCGTTCATGTGAGTATATCTGCAACGGGATATGGGGAGTTAAAAGCGGCGACTAAGCCCTACGAAATTTTGGTTGATCCTATAGAGCGTGAGCAGCCGATATTCTTCTCAAACGAAGGCTCGAACATGCAACAGATCGGTACTGTTCATGTCGTTCTAACTCGCGAAGTGGTTGAGAACGCCATTGCTCTTGGTTATCGAGTCGCGATGATATTTGTGTTAGTCATTTTGTCCGTCGTTACTGGGGCTACGTACATTCTTCTTAGAATGATGGTAGGGCGTCCCGTTAATCATTTGCAAAATGTCGTCGAACAAATCTCTGAGGGAGATTTCGAGGCGCGTTGCATGGTGGAGTCAGGTGACGAGCTTGGTAGCTTGGCGACGCGAGTAAATTTAATGGCAGACAGGCTCCGAAATTCAGACCGAAGGATGAGAGATAGCCAAGAAAACCTAGCCATCACACTTGATTCGATAGGTGATGGTGTCATTGTTACCGATGAACAAGGTTTAATTACTCGAATGAATCCAACAGCAGAATCGATGACTGGTTGGGCTCAATTTGACGCTCTTGGATTACCGTTAACCGATGTCTTTCATGTTATAGATTCAGAGACTCGTGAAAAGTCGGTTAGCCCGGTACAACAGGTTATCGAGCATGGTCAAGTCATGGGGCTGACTACCCACACTATTTTGATTTCACAAGACGGTCATGAGTATCAAATTGCTGATAATGCAGCACCGATTCGTAAAATCGACGGTGAAATAGTCGGTGTGGTTCTTGTGTTTAGTGACGTCAGTGAACAATATGAGATGCACAGTGAACTCAGTGCTACTCAAGCCCACTTGCAAGCCGTTTTGGATGCTATTCCTGATCTCTTATTCGAAGTCGATATCGAAGGGAGATTACTTCTTTGTCATGCCCATGATAGTAACTTGCTCGTGGTTTCAGCTGAGCAACTTATTGGAAAACTGATTGGTGAAATATTGCCACCAGAAGCGACGCAAATATGTATGGAAGCCATCGCAGAAGCGGCTAAAAATGGCTCGTCGTCTGGTGCCATCTATTCATTAGACTTAATAGAGGGAGAAATGTGGTTTGAATTGTCGATCGCGGCAATGCAAAAAAGCGAAGATAAAAGCCAACATTTCATTATGCTCTCTAGAAATATTACCGAAAGGAAAGAAGCTGAGGCTAAGCTTCAACAAGCGGCAAGTGTATTTGTTAATGCTGGTGAAGGGATAATTGTAACCGATACCCAAGGTATAATATTGGATGTGAACCAAGCATTCACTCGTATTACAGGCTTCGAGCGAGAAGATGCGATTGGGAAGAAGACCAATATTCTTCGTTCAGACCGCCACGATGACAGTTTCTATAAAATGATATGGAGCGAATTACATCGAGTCGGTTCATGGAGTGGTGAAATATGGAATCAAAGGAAAAATGGTGAAGTCTTTATTGAGCTATTAAGCATAAACTCTGTGCGCGACACTAAAGGAAAAGTATTGCAGTATGTCGCTCTTTTCTCTGATATCACGTCAATTAAGGTTCATCAACACCAATTGGAATACATCGCTCACTTTGACGCACTCACCAATTTACCTAACCGAGTACTGCTCGCTGAACGTTTACTTCAAGCGATGGAGTTATCGAAAGAACATGGCAAGCAGTTGGCGGTGGCATTTTTAGATTTAGATGGCTTTAAAGAAATTAACGATGTTCATTCTCATCAGATGGGTGACAATGTTTTGGTCACTCTTACTCAACGTATGACAGAAACATTGCGTGAAGGTGATACTCTAGCTCGTATCGGTGGCGATGAATTTGTTGCCGTGTTTAATGGCCTTGATAGTCTTTCAGATAGCTTACCGTTAGTGGGTCGTTTACTTACTGCTGCTGCACAACCGATGCAAATTGGCTCTTTAAATTTACAGGTATCGGCAAGTATTGGACTTACCTATTATCCTCAAGACCAAAACATCGATGCCGATCAATTGCTACGTCAGGCCGATCAAGCCATGTATCAGGCGAAAGTTTCAGGCAAAAACCGCTACCACATATTTGATGCCGACCATGACAGTAATCTGCGTTGGTTCCATGAGAGTTTGGATCGCATTCGTTTGGCATTGGAGAACGACGAATTTGTTCTGTTCTATCAACCGAAAGTAAATATGCGCAGCGGAAAAGTTGTCGGAGTAGAGGCTTTGATTCGCTGGATGCACCCAGAAAAAGGATTAATGGAGCCAATCTCTTTCTTACCAATCATCGAAGATCATCCTTTAGCGGTCGACATCGGTGAATGGGTTATCGAAACGGCGTTAGCTCAATTGGATGAATGGCAACGCGCTGGTTTAGATCAATTAGAAATGAGTGTAAATGTTGGCGCTCGTCAGTTACAGCAAGAAAGCTTTGTCTCTAGCCTAACTTCAATATTGAACAAGTACCCTAACGTTGACCCTAGCCAATTGCAGATTGAAGTACTTGAAACCAGTGCATTAGCAGACATGGATCTGGTATCGAAAGTGATTGGTGAGTGTGCTGGGATTGGCGTGTCGTTTGCTCTCGATGACTTCGGTACAGGATACTCATCGCTGACATACCTTAAGCGCTTGAATGTTGCCATGCTTAAGATCGATAGAAGCTTTGTGAGAGACATGCTTGATGATGCCGATGACTTAGCGATCTTACAGGGCGTGATTGGGTTAGCAATGGCATTTAAACGTCAAGTTATTGCTGAAGGCGTTGAAACGATTGAACATGGCGACGCTTTGTTACAGCTTGGTTGTGAATTAGCGCAAGGCTTTGGTATCTCTCGTCCAATGCTTGGAAAAGACATTCCTGATTGGATTGGAGAATGGCTACAGAGCGAAACGTGGAACAAGCTCAATCCAAATAAATGGGGCACTCAAGCGGATATTATATTCGATTAACGACAGAAAATAGGTACCACACAACAAATTAGTCTATATTCAATGAACACAGTAACATACTGATAATTTGGTATTTTATTGCTTGGTCTTAATCTAAAAATCTTTGACTAATATTGAGAATAATTAGTTGGGCGATTTGAGATTATAGATACTCATTTAGAATATGAAGGCTTGTGAATGATTTTGTGTGATAAAAACTATAGTGTTGTTTTACTAGCCTTCTTATTATCAGGTTGTGATGATACTGATCTCGTTGAAGCGGGTACTGATTATCTTTCTGATAATGTTGAAACTGAGTTCACCGCAGATACTGAATACACTTCCGAGCACATCGACACTACTGAATCTTCTATCACACTGGAAGCATTCAATCTTACCGATATCATTGCGTCGTCACTTGACGCCAAAGCGATTACCGTTAGTTGGACTTCAGCCTCCGAGGAACTAGGGGTAACTTACACAGTGTGTAAGAAAGATGCTGACCATCCCGAGAACTGCAATACGCTTGCTTCAGTAATCGATGTGTTAACCACCACAGCAACCGTAGATAGTTTGGCGGAGGCATTGGTGGCTGATTATTTCGTACTCGCCAGTGCTGGTGACAGTTCAGTTTTTTCTTCTGAGGATAACCTTACCTCAGAATCTATTACCGAAATGATCGGTTACTTCAAAGCGTCAAATTCGGGAGCGAATGATTATTTTGGTTATAAAGTTGCGCTTAGTGGGGATGGAAACACCTTAGCCGTTTCGGCGCGTGACGAGGAGAATGATGAACAAGGCGTAACCATGGGACTCGGCTTTACAGATACCAATACCGCTGGCGATTCTGGCGCGGTATATCTTTTTAGTCAAAGCAATGGAAGTTGGGAACAAACGGCTTACATCAAAGCGTCAAATTCCGATGCGAGTGACCGTTTTGGAGAAAGTATTGCTCTAAATCTTGATGGGACAATATTAGCTGTCGGTGCTCCTCTTGAGGATAATGTGGGCGCAACAGATTCGAGTTCTGGCGCAGTTTATGTATTTAACTACGAGAATGACATCTGGGACGAAGTGGCTTACCTCAAGGCGTCCAATCTAGGTAGTGGTGATGAGTTTGGCAACAGTATTGCGTTAAATGACTCCGGAAATATTTTAGCAGTTGGTGCTTACAAAGAAGACAGTAGCCAAGGGGGTATTGATGCCACTTATAATGAAGCCGCTGCAGAATCTGGCGCGGTCTACTTATTTAGTGATATCGGTGGAACCTGGGGACAGACGGACTATATTAAAGCCTCCGCACCAATTGCTGGTGATAATTTTGGCTATAGCATCTCACTTGATAGTGATGGCGTAACGTTAGCAGTTGGCACTTATAAATATGGTGCTGATGATGCCGGAGCGGTTTATTTGTTTAGTGATAGTGACGGTAGTGGTTGGCAGCAGGTTGACCTGCTTCAAGCGTCGAATGCGCAAGGATTAGATTATTTTGGGAATAGTGTTTCACTCAATGGTGATGGAACACTGCTAGCTGTGGGAGCCTATTGGGAAGACAATAATTTTAATAGTATTAGTTCCACTATCCATTTTTCTGATTCGAGTACCATAAATTATTCAGGAGCCGTGTATTTGTTTGAAAACAGTGGTGGCACCTGGGATCAAACGACTTACATTAAAGCTTCGAATGTTGGTTCTGGCGACAACTTTGGAAACGATGTCATGTTGAGCCGAGATGGCAGTACGCTCGCCGTTGGTGCGTATATGGAAGACAATGGTGGAGTTGGTATCATTAATGATGTCAACATTAGTGATGACTATTATTCACAAAATGCAGGCGCGGTGTACATGTTTAGTAACGGCATATCGGGGTGGGAGCAAACTGCTTATATAAAGGCATCTAATACAGGTTCGCGCGATAACTTTGGAAACAGTCTTGCATTAAGTGAAGATGGGAATACGTTAGCGGTTGGGGCACATCAAGAAAGTAACAGTGTATCTGAAATCTTGACCGATGGTTCAGAGATAATCCGTTCTAATGATGACGCTTCAAAATCTGGAGCTGTATATTTATATTAAGTCGAATAAGTGGATGTCCACATAGTAATACGATCACCTTTATAAATTCCAATTCTCTAATTCATCAGTATGCATGTGATCCACCTCTCACCTTGTGTTCAATTTATATTCAATTCAATAAAATTACCGCTGTGATGTTTTACACATCATGCCATTTAATAATACAATAGCATAATTGCCTATATCCACGACTTACCACCCCTTTTTATTTGAAGAAGAGAATCAGTATGAGCGATCAAAAATCTCTTGATGCCATCAGGAAGATAAAGCTAGAAAATGACACGTCAGCAGGAAACCTTGTTGATATTATGCCAATCGAAGTTCAGAAAAGAGACTTCGACCTTTCATTTTTAGACAACCTTGCAGTAGAGCGCCCACGCTTACTTATCCAAGCTAATGATCTTGCAGAGTTTAAAGCGAAAGTAAAAGCAGACCCAAGCTACTGCATGTACGATGACTTTATCAATAATTCGACTAAGAAGTTTTTCGATACCGAACCGTATGACGAGCCTCAGGCTTATCCTGAAGAGACTGTAGGTAAGGCGTCATTGTGGCGTCCATACTGGCGTCAGATGTACGTTGATTGTCAAATGGCGATGAACGCAACGCGTAATCTTACTATTGCAGGTATCGTAAATGAAGATGAAGCGCTGATCGCAAAAGCAAAAGCGTGGACATTGAAACTGGCAACGTACGATCCAGAAGGTGTGACATCTCGTGGTTATAACGATGAAGCGGCATTCCGTGTTATCGCGGCGATGGCTTGGGGTTATGACTGGCTAAACGCGCACTTCACCGATGAAGAACGTGAAACGGTTAAAAATGCCCTGATTGTTCGTTTAGATGAAATCATGCATCATCTAAAAGTAACGGTCGATCTTTTGAATAACCCGCTAAACAGTCACGGTGTTCGTTCAATTTCTTCTGCAATTATTCCTACGTGTATCGCGCTTTATCATGACCACCCGAAAGCGGGCGAGTACATTGCATACGCACTAGAATACTACGCAGTTCATTACCCACCATGGGGCGGCGAAGATGGCGGTTGGGCTGAAGGTCCTGACTACTGGAACACACAAACCGCATTCTTAGGCGAAGCGTTCGATCTACTAAAAGCGTACTGTGGCGTAGATATGTTCAACAAAACATTCTACGAAAACACTGGTGATTTCCCGCTTTACTGCATGCCTGTGCATTCACAACGTGCAAGTTTCTGCGACCAATCGTCGATCGGTGATTTCCCAGGTTTGAAACTGGCGTATAACATCAAGCACTACGCAGGTGTGAACCAGAAACCGGAATACGTGTGGTATTACAACCAGCTTAAAGGTCGTGATACTGAAGCGCACACTAAATTCTACAATTTCGGTTGGTGGGACTTTGGTTACGATGATCTTCGCTTTAATATTCTTTGGGATGCCCCAGAAGAGCAGGCGCCATCGAACGATCCTTTGTTGAAAGTCTTCCCAATCACAGGCTGGGCGGCGTTCCACAACAAGATGACAGAGCGTGATAACCATATTCACATGGTGTTTAAGTGTTCTCCATTTGGTTCTATCAGCCACTCACACGGCGACCAAAACGCATTTACTCTTCATGCATTTGGTGAAACGCTTGCGGCAATCACGGGTTATTACGGTGGTTTCGGTGTGGATATGCACACTAAATGGCGTCGTCAAACGTTCTCGAAAAACTTGCCATTGTTTGGTGGTAAAGGTCAGTACGGCGAGAACAAAAACACCGGTTATGAAAATCACCAAGATCGTTTCTGTATTGAAGCGGGCGGCAACATTTCAGACTACGATACCGAGTCTGACGTGAAGATGGTTGAAGGTGATGCAACGGCTTCTTATAAGTACTTCGTACCGGAAATCGAATCTTACAAGCGTAAAATTTGGTTTGTAAAAGGTAAAGTGTTTGTGATGCAAGACAAAGCAACGCTGTCTGAAGAGAAAGATATGACGTGGCTAATGCACACGACGTTTACCAACGAAGTTGCGGAAAAATCATTCGCGATTCGTGGTGAGAAAGCACACTTAGACGTTAACTTTATCAATGATTCTGTCGACGGTATTGTGTCAATTAAGAACGTTGAAGGGTTTGGTGACGTTGACCCATATGAGTATCAAGACCTTGAGATTCACCGCCATGTGGAAGTTGAATTCAAAGCGTCTAAAGAGCACAACATCTTAACTTTATTGGTTCCTAACAAGAACGCTGGCGCTCAAGTTGAAGTGTCTCAAAAACTTGTTGGTAATACTCTAGAACTAACAGTTGATGGTGAAACAGTAGTTATCGAGCTGTAAGTTCAGCGTTACATTTACAATAATAAGAGAAACCACCGCATCGTCGGTGGTTTTTTTATGCCACAAAGGTTTGAGCGAGTCTCTTTTTTCTAGAGACAATATGAGAGACATGTTACATATTATTAGGTTAAGGACAAGTATCATTGGGATAACATGCCAAAATTGAAAGGCGTTTTGAGTTGGTCGTTTTTCTGGTAGTAAATTGGGTGGAAGTTTAATGTTTATCCAATATAAAACAGTTGGTTGGCGGTTTTTGGAGCTATAAAGTTAGCCTGTGAATACGAGCCGGCATATTATTAAAGATGTCACTTATCCGGAGACTGCGTGAAGCCTCAAATAGAATCTAAATTTGCCTCCTATCCGATAGAGGCTCAAAGGCAACTTGAAAATGTTCGTCAACTAATTCTTACCGTCGCCGAAGAAAACGGTTTAGGTGCAGTTGAAGAAACTCTCAAGTGGGGTGAAGCCAGTTACCTTGTGAAAAGCGGCAGCACGATTCGAATGGACTGGAAGCCAAAAGACCCAGATGTCATTAAGGTATATTTTCATTGCCAGACTATCTTGATCGAGACTTTCAAGGAGATTTACCCAGATGAATTCGAGTATGAGGGAAAAAGAGCTATTGTTATTCCCTTAAGTGCGTCTACTGGGGGCGGGCCATTAAGCCACTGCCTGGAAATGGCGCTGTTATATCATAGTTTAAAACACCTCCCTTTGCTCGGAGCTTGAGGTAATGGAAACACGTAACAAAGCCATTAAATTCGCTCCCTACGGTCGCCGGACGCTCGTTCCTCGCGCCGTTTATGGCGGGCGTTATAACTAAGGAGTAAATATGGCACTTTCGATGCCTAGAAAAGACATTACAAAGCTTTTGATTTCAACTCCATCTCACTTTATTGGTCATTACGAACATGATGCATTTAGAGCTGTCGTTGTTAATGAAAATTTAGGTGTGAAATCGGCGAGAAAAGATGAAAGGACTTACAAGCAGTACATCGAGGTGACAGTCGAAACTCCGGAGTATAAAAATGACACTGTAGTAATTCCTGACTATAGCCAAATTGGAGAGAACTTCTGCATTGCATTATCAGTACTTTTTGGGAAAGTATTCGACTCTCATGGTCTTTTGCAACAGCATGGATGGGCTTACCTTCCGGATCTTAATTCAAACAATAAAATACATAACAAGAGTCTTACTATAAACAGTTCTAAGCCTAGAGTTGATTATGAAATAGAATTAAACCTTGAGAACATAAATCTAATACAAGACGTTTTATTTCAAAATGATGAGGAAACTGTTGATGCTCAGTCGACTTTTTGGTACGCAGGGCGCTTTTATGTTCAGTCTCTTCGTATAGTCGAAGAAAACCCTGAGCTTGCATTTCTTAGCTTAATTACAGCTGGTGAAATATTAGCTTCATTTTTTAAATACGACACTGACGATCTCCTCGATGAGGATAGCAAGCAACTACTAGAAAAGCTCAAAAAACTAGGTGAAGATGGCAAGCAACTTCATAAGAAAGTAAGCAAGAAATTAATGGGCATTTCTGAGTCATTCTGCAAATTTTTAATCGACTGTTTAGATGATGAGTTTTTCGAGAGAACTGAGTCGAAGCATGATTTTGAAAAGTTAACTAAACCTGATATCAAACAACGATTGAAAGCTGCTTATAATTTACGAAGTAAATATGTGCATGCAGGAAAAACGCCCTCTGGCTGGATGTCTGTTGACTATTTAAATAATAATGAAGAAGTGCACCATGGAACACCAGTACTGGAAGATAAAGACATGAAAAGAGCTATCAAGCGGTCACCTACATTTATTGGTATGGAAAGGATCATTCGATACTCACTTCTTAAATTTATAATGAAAACAAATGTGATCCACGAAATTTAGTTATAACAAGATAATTGGACTCCCGCTCTAATACGAAGCTAACCTTAAAGGCGAGCAAATGAGTCTGGGAGAAGACGATGAATACGACAATTATTGGCGTTACAAATCATTTGATATATCTAAAGGCAGTAACACGTTCAAAGGAATGATGATGAAGTACATAAGCGAGTTAACGGAGGGGCATCTACAACAGCTTCTGACATTATATCAAAACGAATGGTGGTCGAGAGATCGAAACATAGAAGGGACAAGAACGTGTGTTGAGAACTCCACTGTTATTATCGGAATTGTTGATAAGTCGAACAACCTTATTGGCTTTACTCGGGTACTTAGTGATGGGGTCTACAAAGCAATAATTTTTGATGTCATTGTAGACCCAAAATATCGTGGTAAAAACCTTGGGCAATCGCTAATTATGAAAGTGAAAGACCACGAATTGTTGAAGAATGTTCAACAATTCGAATTGTACTGCCTTCCGGTAATGGTCCCATTTTATGAAGCGCATGGATTCACCACTGATATCGGCGACATTCAGTTGATGAAATGTGTTTGTGGTTAGTCAGCGCGATTGATCCCTCTAAACTTTATTATAAAGAACGGGTGTTTTACTTTTCCAACGATTCCATAGTTCGGCGTCGTTTAGCAAATCCACCATAAACCTAGCGACGTTAATTCGACTCGTTTGTTGGCTCTGAAATATTGGGTCAGACAGCGGAGAAGGATAAACCTCATAAGCCGATGCGCTTTCCTGATCAACCAAGCTATCCGGCCTTACCGCGACCCATTCAACTGGAATTGTAGATTGAGTAACGCTATGTAACAGATAATTGGCGGCTTTTTCATTATCGACATGCGGTGGAAGCAGGCAGCGAAGCAGTGCGATGACGGCTTGGTGCTTGAGGCTGACTTGCTCATTTTGTAAATGGTTTTGATATCCTGTGGTACTCATTAATATGAACTTTATCGGTAAACTCGGATTCAGTTTCTTAATCGCTTGGCAAACGGTGGTGGTGACATCGGAAACCAGACACCGAGGATGACCGTAGATTCCACGAAATGTTAAGTTATGCCCGAGACAAGACACTACAGCGGTACAGTCATGCAGTTGCTCCTTCATGTCATTTTCGGAAAGCTGGTGCACATTAGCGAGCGTAACGATTACCTTGTCATGATTCACAAACTCCGGCATCAGTCGGTCGAGTGAACGTACGATAACCTTCACGGTTTCCCCTTTATTTAGCAGTGATTTAACCACCTGTTTTCCTGTCGCGCCTGTTGCCCCCAGAACTAAAACGGCCATTATGTTTTCCTTGTGTTGAATAGATTAAGGGGTACTATATCTATACATATTTGTAATTTAAATTGGCTAAAATAGTATATAGGTATGCGTATTTGTATGAATTGGTCTTCGATATGTTTTGATTGGAATCGCACTAGAGCCTTTTTAGTAACCGCTGAAGAAGGAACGTTATCTGCGGCCGCTAAGGCTCTGGGCATGACTCAACCGACGTTAAGCCGGCAAATATTGGCGTTAGAAAGTGAAATTGGCGTGTCACTATTCGAGCGCTCGGGACATCGATTGGTACTCACGTCGAGTGGGGTTGAGTTACTCAATGTAGCCCGTGATATGGGGGAAGCAGCGAGTCGATTTTCAATGATTGCGAAAGGGCATTCAGAGGATATTGAAGGAACCGTTGTTATTTCGGTATGTGAACTGGATGCAACGTATCGGATGCCACCGATTCTAGCGAAGTTAAGAGTAGCAGAGCCCAAAATCACCATCGAAGTGCTCGTGACCAATGATGTCAGTGATTTAAAGCGTCGTGAAGCCGATATCGCGATACGCAATGTGAAGCCAACTCAGCCCAACCTTATCGCGCGAAAACTTGGGGAAGAACGCGTTAACTTGTACGGTACTCATCAGTACTTGTCGGCCTTTGCGGACTGTCGTTCTACGAAGGACATCCAAGACGATCTACAAATTATTGGTTTTGGCCAAAATCATCAAATTATCGAACAACTTAATCACCATGGCTGGCAGCTACATGATGGTAACTTTAAGCTTTCGACGTCATTTCAACCGATGCAAATTGAATTATGCCGAGCACATTTAGGCTTAGTATACTTAACAGAAGATGTTGGTGCTCGGGACACTCAAATACAAAGGGCGTTTGAAACTTTAGTACCACCGATACATTTATCTGTTTGGCTCGTATGCCATGAGGAACTGCGTACAAATTTACACATTCGAAGAGTGTTCGACTTGCTTGCAACTGAGTATCAACATCTTCTAGATTGCGAAAAGTCATGAATACAATCAGAACATTACAGCTAAATGTAAAAACTGATAGCCTTTTATCTAATTGTTGGTCACGATAGAGTTATTATTAATGATTCCTGGATTAATAAACCATATTGATAGAGTAGGCGATGGCATTAAGTAGACTAAAACGCTCCCGTAAAAATAATTGGCGAAATGAGGGCTGTGCGCCGGATTATCGCTTCTCCCTAGCAAACGAACGAACCTATCTCGCCTGGATTCGAACCGCTTTAGCCTTACTTGCGGGCGCGATCGGCATTGATCAACTTACTCCTGAATTGGCGAGCCCAAGTATTCGTATCATGCTTTCGGCATTTTTATGCTTATGCTCTGGATTATTAGCGGTATTTGCCTACCGTCGATGGTCTGCAAACGAGAAAGCAATCCGCAACAATAGTCAGCTTGGTTATACCAGTTTCTTGAAGTTAATCAGCGGTGTTATGCTCGTTCTAACCTTGTTTGTTATCTGCGTGATTGCTCTATGAACCGAGATCCCGGACTTCAACCAGAACGCACTTCGATGGCGTGGCTAAGAACTCAATTGATCATTATTGGGGTCGGTATTATGCAGTTTAAAGTCGGTGAACAACATGGGTTTATTGGACTGGAAATTACGGGCATAGCGATGATTCTGTGCTCAATCTTGAGTGTGATTTATACACAAAAGCGCTTTTCGAAAGAATTTGGATGTGATGAGAGTGTGTCGACGGCTGAATATCGGATAAAACTGCTGACGTCGGCTCTAGTTATTGTTAGTTCGATTATCTTTGCGTTGTTTATGGTGAGCGACTTTATTTCTAATTAAGAAATTCCAACCCTTAGGACTCAATGCGATTTCTACCATTATCTTTCGCTTGGTAGAGCATTTTATCAGTTCGGCGCAAGGCGGATTCGATATTTTCATCTGGTGAAACTTCGATCAAACCAATACTAACAGTCATTGGTGGAATTACATCGTGGTTGTTAGATTCTTGAGCCAAAGAGCATTGAATGCGTTCACCAATGATTTTTGCTTCTTCAAGACAGGTATCAGGCAGCATGAGAGCAAACTCTTCGCCGCCAAGCCTTCCCAGTAAATCGGGCGGGCGAACAAAACGTTTGCAGATTTCCGCAAAGAGTTGCAGTGCGAGGTCACCCGTGAAGTGACCTTTGGTGTCATTGATCGCTTTAAAGTGATCAATATCGAGCATCATAAGTGACAGCTCTATTTGTTGCTGCTTTATGACTTTGATTTTATTAGTGGCACTTTCGAGAAAAAATCGACGATTGCTCACTTGAGTAAGATCATCGGTGCGAGAAAGTGCGATTAACTCTCTCTCCATCTTTTTCCGAGTACTGATGTCTCTGATAACCCAAATCACACCTTTGTTTAGATCCGAAGGAATATTCTTATCAATGGCTCTACCAGAGATGGATACCCATATCGACTTACCACTTTTATCTTTGATTTGAAACTCAGCTTCCGATACTTCTTGAGTCGTCAGGCTGGCATAAAACCGTTTACCAAACTCCTCAAAGGCTTCTTCGCCAAGATGAAAACCTTTGGTTGACTGACCAATCCATTTATCCGCTGTGCCACCAATCATATCGGCAAACGTTTGGTTCATCCGATGAATACAACGTCCATCTTTAAGGACAAGTATTCCCACAAGCGCATTGTTAAATATGACTTCAAGTTCGTTATACGCTTCGTTTAAATCGATTTCAGCTTGCTTTAGCCTTGTAACATCGTTAATAACCCAAACAACACCCTGGTCGAGTGAGGGTGGGCTTTGTTGAGAGACGAGGCAGCCAGACGCACTTATCCATATAATAGAGCCGTCTTTCTTTTTAAATTGAACTTCTGATGTGACGATTTTTCTCTCTAAGATTGTCTCGGTATAGAGCTTGGTAAACGCATTGGCGATCTCTTGTGATATATGGAATTCTTGCAGGTTTTTTCCTATCACCTGTTCGGCGCAATCATAACCAAGAATATTTGCTCCGGTGTGGTTTGCAATGATGATATTACGATGCTTATCGACCAGCGCGATACCGACTAGAGAGTTATTGAACATCGAATGAAACTCGTCGTTTTTTCGTTCAAGTTGTCTCTGTATTTCCTTAATATCGCTGATATCGCGGCAGGTGGTTATTCGATGTTTTTTTCCACCGATTTCAACAGTTTCTCCTTGAAGCAACCCAATAAACTTTGAGCCATCTTTACGCACCAATTTAAGTTCATAGGACGAGGTGTATTCGTGTTCTAATCGCTCCATAACAATGGGTAAATCATCGGTGTCGATTAAAAAAAACGGCTGCTTTCCGATTACTTCATCAGGAGAATATTGAAAGATTCGAGTAAATGCTGGATTGATATCGACACAATACTGGAGATCGTCATAGATAGCGATTGCTTCAAACGACTTATCTTCAAACAATTGTTTGTTGGATTGATATGTATTAATTGTCGATTCCATTGATACCACGTAATTCGATGTTATTGCTTGTCATTTTTCAATCGGTGTCTCTATCGCAACATTTGGATAAAGATAGCAGGCCTTTTCAATGCAGCCTAAGCATAATATACCTTGAGTCGGTAGCAGTAAGAAAGCGTTTGGTCAATAAAGGAGTAACTAATATACATTGTTGAATTAGGTTGTATATAGCGGATACTATCAGCCTCACGGAGAGGTGACTAATGTCTCAAAATGTTCATTTAGTTAACTCATTTCCACCTTAATTTCCTCACGTATATGACTTATCAACTCTCGTGCTGCGGGAGAAAGCAGTGTGGGTTTTGTGACTAAACCAATCGAGGTTTGAGGCAGCGCAGGAAAACCATCGGCTTCTCTTAGGATCCGAAGATCGGGTGTGACTGTGATTTGAGACATCACCGCAACCGCAAGGCCCGAATGAACAAACGCCGATACACCATCGTGGCTGGGCGATGAATAGGCGAGACGATAGTTAATACCCGCATCATCAAGAGCTTGCTGAGCCCATTTTCCCCAACGACAAGCCCCTTCTAATGCTAACGGAAGCGGTGACTGCTCATGCGTAAGTTTGTTAACCGAACTCACCCAAACAAGCGGGCAGGTCACTAAAACTTCGTAGTTTGCCTCGTTGGCGAATAAGTTCACTAATGAGAAGTCAAACTCGCCTTGCAGGGTATGTTCAATTAATTGGCTACTGCTGAGTGAGTGAAGCTTGATGTGAACATTTGGGTACTTCTCCGCAAAGCTCACCAATATAGGCGGAATAAGGCTTGTCACGTAGTCATCACACACACCAAAGCGTACTTCGCCTTGTATTTCAGGGTTTGCCAAAGTCGACATGACCTCATCTTGTAATTTGACAATACGTCTTGCATAGAGCAATAGATTTTCACCTTGTGAGGTAAGCACTGAACGCCGTCCTTGTTTTTCAAAGATGGGCTGCTTTACCACCTCTTCTAAGCGTTTGACCTGCATGCTGATCGCCGATTGAGAGCGATGTACCGTGGTTGCTGCGCCGGCATAACTTCCTGTGTCGGCGATGGCGATCAGTGTGCGCAGTAATTCGGTATCGAGATTATCCGCCATTTTGTTACCTCAACAAAATTGATGTATAAGTTTAAATTTATTCGTTTGTTTAATGTTTGTCAAAGGCCTAGATTAATAATTATTCAATCAAGGGAGAATAGAAACATGAAAACACTCTTCGCCGCCATCGTATTTACCACCGTTTTAGCGCCTGCTTATCTATCTCAACAGACCGATCAGACACAGGTAAATCATGCGGATTGTTTATCGAAAAACGACATCATCTGGTACCAAAATCGGAGCAAATCTGGCATTGCTCGCACGTGTACTGAACAGGTATTGGCCAACAACCTCAGCAAGGGGGAATGAAGAATGAGAACATTAAACCTAAATAGAAATAGTGTGCTCTTCGCTGAAAGGCAGTCTCAATTGAACCTCTCCAATTTGATGACAATTGAAGGAGGTAAAACGGGTGGACGTGTTCAGCTTTGGTTTGAACGAGCAAAACAGAGAAGAACATTAAAGCAACTTGCCCTGAATCCTCAGTTTCTTGAAGACATTGGTGTGTCGTATCAAGAGGCCATCATTGAATCACGTAAACCGTTTTGGAGAAAATAGGTGGGTTGGTACAAAACAGAAGAGAGAGTGATAAGCTCTCTTCTGTAATATCCGATATAAAGTATCGAGCTTTACAAAATACTCTTCGGGACCACAATTCGCGATTTC
Organism: Vibrio phycocola; assembly: GCF_053850235.1. Classification (NCBI taxonomy): domain Bacteria; kingdom Pseudomonadati; phylum Pseudomonadota; class Gammaproteobacteria; order Vibrionales; family Vibrionaceae; genus Vibrio; species Vibrio phycocola. Next base: position 286,602 of record NZ_JBSQDJ010000001.1, read on the forward strand.
ACTTTCAATCGCTTACCTAAATTGACTTCAGAATCAGGATTCCATTGCAGGGTAGTTTCCCATGCGTTTTCGGGTTGCATCTCAACTAACATGGACGCTTTCACTTTCGTTGCTATCGCTTGTGAAGGGATCACTGTAATGCTCTCGGTGTTTAGATTTGCGCTACGCGGGTCCATATTAAAGGTGCCGATAACGGTGATATGGTCATCAATCACCATCGACTTGGCATGTAAACCAAAAATAGGCGTCGTGGTCAACTGGGTCTGCATCTCTTTTGACATCACCTTTTTTCGAATATGGGCATCGGGCTTAAATTCAAAAATGCGCACCCCAATTTCGAGCAAGGCTTTACGTTCTCTTTGATAACCGCTAAAGGCTTCTAAGTTATCGTTAGACGCCAAGCTATTGGTTAGGATTTTTACCTCAATCCCTTTTTCTATTAGCGCCTTTAATATCGACTTTCCGACATCGGTCACCACCAAGTAGGGCGTTTGTATGGTTACGGAGTCTTCGGCATGCTCAAGTAGCTCGATCAACCTCTGTGTCGAAAGCCCACTGCCGCCGAGAAAGGTTTTGCCATCATTTTTTCCCGGCACGTCGGAGACATATTCGACATTATCCAGCCAATGTAAATCGCCATCTTGTACCGCTTTTTTAAACGCCAGTGGCATCGCATTAATTTGCTCTCTAATTTCAGGAAGAAAGTTCTCAGGGTTACAGGCGTATTGATGCAAGCGCTCAAAGTTGGGTGGTGATTGTTGAGAATCTTCAACTTCTAACAGCTCGGGAACGGGAACGCTTAAACTGTCTTGCCAAAACTCTTCAAATGAATGCTCGATGGTCTTTGCAGTTTGGCCAAGAACCAACACATCTCGATCTCTGAAATTGTACTCATGGTCATAGCCGAAATATTCATCGGCAACATTCCGTCCACCGGTAATGGAAACAAGGCTATCGACGGTAAAGGTTTTATTGTGCATCCTTTGGTTAAACGCATGAAAGTGAAGCGCTAGGTTCGTCAGCTTTTGGACGATATTTTTCCCTACATTGGCGAGTGGGTTGTAGATCTTAATCGAAATATTAGGATGAGCGTTGAGTGTTAATAGCTCGTCACCGCTCGCTTCTAGCATTATGTCATCGACCAATATACGGACCTTAACGCCACGTTCAGCCGCTCTAACCAAGTAGTCGATGGCCAATAATCCAATATTATCGGTAGAAAAAATAAAGTACTGCACATCGATAGTGTTTTGAGCGTGTTCAGTTAACCATGCTCGGGTGAACATGGCCTCAGTTCCTTGCTCTAATACATAGACGCCAGTTTTGTTATCCTCAAGTTGGGACGAATACGGGGTCAGCAGTTCGGTAAAAGCGTTATTATTATCGAACGTAACTTCCTGACAAAAGTCCTCAGTGGTTTGTTCAATTCGTTCCGTTGGGGGAGAGCACGCTGAAATTAACAAAACGCTTGTGATGATAGTCAGTATTTTAATGCTGTGTCGTTTCAAACTTAGAAAACCTTGTCTTGTATGCATAACGAAAACCAAACTCACTATTTTTATAATGATGACAATGCAAATATACTCGTTATCATCTTCATGTCTATGTCTATGTCTATGTCTAGAAGGAGCACAAATTGTTAAACTCAATTCATCATGTCGCGATAATTTGTTCGGATTATGAAAAGTCTAAGCACTTTTATACGTCGATTCTAGGGCTTAATGTTATTGCCGAGAACTATCGGGAAGCACGACAATCTTATAAACTCGATCTTGAATTACCCGATGGTACTCAAATAGAGCTATTCTCTTTTCCTCATCCACCTGAAAGGCTCAATCGACCTGAAGCATTGGGGTTAAGGCACTTGGCGTTTACTGTTGATTCGATTGAGGAAATGACAAGATTTCTAATATCCAAGGGCGTATCTGTCGAACCCATTAGGGTTGATGAATTCACAAATAATCGATTTACATTCTTTCGTGACCCTGATGGATTGCCAATAGAGATAGTGAGCTCTTAGTTCTAACCGGTTCGTTCGACGATTACCATTATGCGTTGTATGCTGCGGCGAGCTGCATTCTTCACTGGTGATAATAGAGGTGTAATTAGTATGGCAAGATTAATTTTAGTTTGTGGTCCAACAGGCGTGGGTAAAACGACGTATTCACTTTCTCTCGCAGAAGAAATTAAGGGCATACGGTTTTCGATTGATCCTTGGATGCAGACTCTGTTTTCCAAAGACATGATAGAGCTTGATTTTGAATGGATGATGGAACGAGTAAACCGTTGTTCAGACCAGATTTGGCAAGTCAGTGAGCAAATCTTAGCGCTCGATGGCAATGTCATTTTAGACCTTGGCTTTACTACCAAAGCACAAAGAGACATATTTGCCGATAGAGCAAGGCAGCTAAATATCGACCCCGAGATACATTATTTAAACGCTTCCAGCGAGACACGAAAGCAACGAGTCCATAAACGCAATACCGAAAAAGATCCATCGGTATACGCTTTTGAAGTGACAGATATGATGTTTGAATTTATGGAGCCAAGGTTTGAGGCTCCAGGTGAAGAAGAACTTAAATTTGGCCGAACTGTTAGCACATAAGGCGATAATAAAAGTCGTCAACGCTATGGTTATTAAACCGACAATGTTTGGTAAGTGGTGTTATTGAACTTCGCTTACAGATCCGTGTCTTAATCGAATAAATTTAAAATTGGAGAGGCAGAATGAGTAAGCATTTATTGTCGGTTTTTGCGGTATTGGTTGTTGCAGGGTGCAGTAATGAACAATTATATAAGGCCGGTCAAGATTACCAAAGAAGCCAATGTCTAGCAGACGCTTCGTCTGGACAGCACCGAAGCGATTGTGTCAATTCTGAAGATATCAGCTTTAAAGAATATAGTCGCGAGCGTTCAGACAGCATTCATTAACTCGTGGTGCTTGGAGACGATTCTTTTGGTTCTGATGGCGTTCTCTCTTGACTCAAAATGACGCCAAAAAAGATCACCCCAATCGTAATCCATTGTATGGTCCCTAAACGCTCGCCCAGTAGTAGCATCGAGAAGATCAACGTAAAGGCCGGAAGTAAGCTGACATAACCTGCTGAAGTAGAAGCTTTAATGTAAGAAAGCGAATAGTTATACAAGCCATAGCCACCCAGAGATACGATCAAACCTAAATAGATGATGCTACCAACCGCGTTACTTGATACCTGACTTGGCCAGTCTGATGCCAATGCCAGCGGCAAGAAGAAAATCGTACCGGCAAAGCTTTGAAGTGCGGTTAAAAAAAATGCCGAATATCGTTGGGTTAAGTGCTTAATGAGTAGGGTATAACCCACCGCCATCACCATCGCACCAAACTCAAGTAAATTGCCCAGTATTGGGTTAGGGGCTTGTTCACTTTCTGTCCCGCTTAGAGTCATCCACACCACACCAAGAACGGCAATAAGCAATCCAACCCATTGTCGTGGCGTGTTACGTTCTTTCAAAAGAAAATATGCCGCCACAGCCACCATCAAGGGCAACATAGCCGTTACCATTCCAGCTTGACCTGCACTGGTGTAACGCATCGCTTGAGCTTCGAAAATAAAATAGAAACAGGGTTCAAATAGGGCCATTCCCACCAACAATTTCCAGTCACCAGCTTGATAGTCGATTTTGTGATTAATCCATTTCCAGATAATCAGAAACGTCAGTGAACCCAAGACCATTCGAGAAAAGATCACTATCATTGGTGCGACTTCGCTTACCGCGACTTTTAAAGCAATAAACGACGTTGCCCAGATAACAACCGCGGCAAATACCGCCAAATGGGCTTTAAATATTTCTCGATTCATAAGGGTTCCAAGAGGAGTGAAACGTGGTAACCAAGATAGCGCTCAAAGGTGATCATAGCGGACGACATGGTAAGTAATAACTTATGATGCCTAAAATTCTATTGGGTTACAAACAATGGTTTACGGCTTTTTAAAAGTCACCCTCAATGACGGAAGTCACGAAAGCAACCTGAAAAGCAGCAGTATGTCTCAGCTTGAAATAGAGCAATATGATCCGAGTCCAAAATGACAATGTTGTCATACTTGTTGCGATTTCGATGGGTCAAATGAGATACTTTATTTCTCTTATCAAGGTCTCCCATTCGATGAAAATATTACTTGTTGAAGATGAACAGAAAATTGCTGATTTTGTTTGCGAAGGTTTGCAGACTAAGCATTTCACGGTCACTCATTGTTCAGATGGCAACCGAGGCTATGAAGTCGCGAAAGAAAATCGACACGATGTTATTGTTCTCGATATCATGCTTCCCGGTCGCGATGGTCTGAATATCCTCCACTCTCTTCGACAACAAGGTATCGATACTCCGATTATTTTACTCACCGCTCGTAACGAACTAGGCGACCGGATTAAAGGCTTAGAGTTAGGCGCCGACGATTACTTGGCGAAACCGTTTTATGTGGAAGAGTTGAATGCTCGTCTTCATGCCTTGCTTAGGAGACACGAAGGAACACAGCAACACATGGTTGAGGTGGGGGCGTTGCAGCTTGATTGCATTCATCGCAACATTCATTGCCATGGACAATCTGTGGATCTGACCAGTCGGGAGTTTAGTTTGCTTGAGTACTTAATGCGTTCGCCAAATCAAATATTCACACGAGGACAATTGTTGGAGCATGTTTGGGGCTACGATTTTGATCCCTGTACCAATGTTGTTGATGTGTGCATTAAACGGATTCGCCGAAAACTGGCCTCTTTGGAGAGTGCCGGGAAAATGGTTGGCGCGATAGAATCGGTACGTGGTACTGGCTACCGTTTAAGCCCTCGTTGAGGAAGTAACATGTATTTTCGTACTCGGATCTTTGCTATCTCGATTCTAACGGTGAGTGTCGTGCTTGCGGTTGTGATTACGTTTGGGTGGTCTCGAATTATGAAGGTTGAGCTCGATCATCTCGATTCTCGCCTGTGTATGGAAGCTAAGCGAGTCATGCCAACTACGGGTGACCAGTATTCTCCGATTAACGTTACTCAATTAAGTGGTCACGATGTTCAGGGTGGCAAACTGATTGATGACTTGGTGGATAAATTAAGAGTCAATCTACCGAATGAGTTGATGGTATTTGTTGAATCCAATGACCATCATATTCTAACCAAATCAGACAATGCGGATATACAAACGTTTACAAATAGGTTTGATTGGGAAAACGTTGATTCAATAGAGTCAACCACGTCAAATAACACTCATCTTCCATGTCAGTTTATTTTCTTCGAACATCAGCAGAATGAATGGCGAGCCAGTTCATTTACTATTTCGGGTATACAAAGTGTGATCGCTGTTGATATTTCGGCCACGACCAGAGAGTTAAAAAGCACGGTAAAATCCGCGCTAATCGTTATTGTACCTTTCTCTCTGATACTGAGTATCCTTGGCGCAGGGTTTATTGCCACTAATTCCATTCGGCCAGTGAAGCGCTTGCATAAATCTATGGATAAGGTGACCCAGAAAGATCTGAGTCATCGTTTATCTACTCACAAAGAAGATAAGGAATTTAAAGCACTAATTGATACCTATAATGAGATGTTAAATCGATTAGAAAACAGCTTTCAACAATCCTCGAGATTTACCGCCGATGCGGCTCATGAATTAAAAACGCCACTTACGATTTTAAGAGGAAAACTAGAGCAAGCGGTGATTAGTGAAGACTTAGCGCAAGTCGATCTTAGCGCCATTCTCGATGAAGTCGGACATCTTTCCGCGATAACTCGAAAACTACTGCTTCTTTCTCAAGCCGATTCTGGCTCGCTGGCACTTCATCTTGAGTCGATAAATATCACCGATTTACTCGATGAGTTAACCGCTGATATGGAGCTATTATCGGATGATTTAGTGTTGAAATGTACGATTGAACGAGAGCTGACTCTTAAAGGTGATGTGGTGTTACTAAGACAGCTCCTCAATAACCTGCTGGTGAATGTGATGCATTATAGTCTTCACGATAAAGGCGTCACTATTCAAGCCAAGCAGTCTGAAACGACAATTGATGTGCTGATCATCAATGCGTGCAAGCCCATTTCTAATCAGACTCGAAGCCGACTATTTGAACGCTTTTTCCGAGGAGAACCTGACTACACACAAGGTATCTCTGGTAGTGGTTTGGGTTTAGGTTTGGCTCGCGAAATTGCGCGTGCCCATGGCGGTTCTCTCACCATTGAACCCTGCGATCAAGAGACGTTTTCTATCCGTTTAGTTCTGCAAAAACACAACGCTTAATATCGTTAAATGACAGCATTGTCATCCTTCTCAGAAGCCCACTGTATAGACTTAAGGTAACGCTTACATTGTTACCTTAATCACTATGGACACTGGGTTATGAATCGTAAAATCATTGTTTCTATCGCAAGTATGATACTGCTTGTTTCGTCGTCAGTAACCGCCGATGCTTCACTTGAACTGACCAGTTCAGCCTTTTCCGATGGTGATTCGCTACCGATCTCCTTTACATGTGAAGGAGAGGGGATTTCTCCACCATTAAGTTGGAGGGGGGTGCCAGAAGGGGCGCAGTCTTTGGTTGTGATCATGGACCATCAACCACAGTTCAACCCAGACCCACAGTTAAAACCGGAACCGAGACCTGAACCCAAACCAAAGTCGGAACTAAATCAAGGCACTAAACCGATGCAAGTTGGGGATGGAATGCCGCCACCGCCACCAAATTCGAACAAGCCGGAAGGACTTCGTTGGTACTGGACGATGTACAATATTCCCACGGATGTATCTGGTGTTGATGCTGGGAAGTCAGTTGGGATTCTAGGTAGCAATGTGGTCACTGAAGGTAACGAATACGCCTCACCTTGCTCAAAAGGCCCAGGTCCAAAAAAGTATACCTTTCACCTTTATGCCCTGTCAGACTCATTGGCAATCCCTCATTCTGAACCCGTTTCAGAAGCCACACTTAGAAAGCACATGAGTGGCATTGTTCTGGATTCGGACTCTCTAACGGTCAGTTTTACACGAAGCTGCCGCTCTCCATCAAACATGCTCGACCAACCTCGACGTCAGCCGATAGATTCAGAGAAAGATCACAGCGCTGGGCAAGCAAAACATCAACGTCCTTCACCTTCAGAGTTACCGTTATGTTCACAAGTTGAAAAAATATCCGTGTTCTCACCAATTTAAGCCAAATAACCGACAAAAACCTGAGAGATTAAGATGAAGAATAAACGTTCTAAAGTTGTGATATTGCTCCTTGTCTTCGGCAGTATTGCGGCCGGTATTACCTATAAATACAGCGTGGCAGGAGAAGATCATCCGGTGTATACCACTGATATTGTTTCACGAGGCAACATTGAAAATGTGGTACTAACCAACGGCGTGTTATACCCGTCAAAATTGGTGAGTGTGGGTTCTCAGGTCTCTGGTCTAATAGAGAGCATTCATGTTCAACTCGGCGAACAAGTAAAAGCAGGTGACTTGATTGCGCAAATCGATAATCTGACGCAACAAAATGCATTAAGAGAAGCTAAGGCATCCCTGAAGAGTAATAGTGCGCAATATCAGGCAAAGCAGGCTCAGATAAAAGATGCATTATCTGAATTTAAACGTAAGAAAAAGATGTTGAAAGATGGCGCGACGTCGCAATCGGATTACGACACTGCGGAGCTCGTATTGTCGGTCTATCAAGCAGAGTTGGAGCAGCTCGACGCTGAGAAAGAGAAGTCGATTATTAGTGTCGATAATGCGGAGTTGGAGCTTGGTTATACCACGATTGCCTCTCCCATTGATGGCACCGTGATTTATGTCTCGGTTGAAGAGGGGCAAACCGTAAACAACAACCAAGGCACACCGAATATTATCGAGCTCGCGCAGTTGGATGTTATGACGATTAAGGCACAGGTGTCTGAAGCAGACATCATTCGTATTCGGGCAGGGCAGGAAGTTTACTTCACAATATTGGGCGCAACGGGAACGAAATTTCGTGGCACATTGCGCGCCATTGAACCAGGGCCAACATTGCTCACGGGCGATGATAGCGATCTGATGATTGGTGATGAAGAAGCCATTTACTATAACGCTCTGTTTGATGTTGAAAACCCGGAAAACCTGCTGCGTATCGGAATGACCGCTCAAGTCTCAATTGTGTTAGATAGCGCAAAGGATGCTTTACTAGTTCCGTCGCAAATCTTGCTCAAGAAGCACGGACCAAATTCATCTTATCAAGTCAAAGTGAAAAACGGATCGACCGTTGAATACCGTGATGTTGAAGTCGGGATCAACAATAAAATTTATGCTCAAGTTCTATCGGGTCTTAAAGCAGGTGAAGAGATTGTAGTCGGTGAAGCAAGCGGCCGCAGTATTCAGACTTCTGGATTATCAATGATTAGCGCTCAGCAAGGCGGTATGCCAAGGCAAGGTGGTCCTCGTCCTGGCGGGGGGCGATAGGTTATGACTGAAGCACTATTGAATATTGTCGGTGTGAGTCGTTGCTTTGCTGCCGGAGAGCAGGACTTGACGGTGTTAAAGGAGATTGATCTTAAGATTCACCGTGGTGAAATGATCGCGATTATCGGTACCTCTGGTTCAGGAAAATCTACCTTGATGAACATTCTTGGTTGTCTTGATAAGCCAAGTAAAGGGCGTTATTTCATCAACGGACAAGATACATCGGCTATGGGGGAAGATGATCTCGCGAAACTGCGACGAGAATATTTTGGTTTTATCTTTCAACGCTATCACCTTTTAGGAGATTTGACCGCGCTCGGCAACGTTGAAGTCCCCGCCTTGTATGCCAATGAAGACAAGCACTCTAGACAAGAAAAGGCAGCAAAATATCTGACTAGACTCGGATTAAGTGATCGCTTAGATCACAAGCCCAGTCAACTGAGTGGTGGGCAACAGCAGCGTGTCAGTGTCGCCAGAGCCCTAGTGAATGGTGGTGATGTCATTCTTGCCGATGAGCCAACCGGTGCATTGGATAGCAGCAGTGGCGAAGAAATGATGAAACTTCTTCAAGAACTTCATAAAGATGGGCACACCATTATTTTAGTGACCCATGACCCGCATGTCGCGAGCTTTGCTGAACGAGTGATTGAAATCAAAGATGGTGAGATTATTCGCGATACTCAACATTGTGCAATAGACAGCAATAGTCAACGTCAAGTACCGAGTGCCAAAGAGAGAAAGCCCAAAGTAAAAATGGCCATTAACTGGGCAGGGCATATGGAAGCGTTGAAAATGGCACTACTCGCCATGTCGAATCATCGCTTACGTACCTTTCTTACCATGCTCGGAATTATTATCGGTATTGCCTCTGTGGTTTCTGTGGTGGCGTTGGGCACGGGATCGCAGCAAACGATTTTGGATAATATTGCTTCAATGGGTACCAATACCATTGAGATCAAACCCGGAACAGGACTAGGGGATCGCCGAGCTGGGCGAGTTAGGTCACTCACAGCAGAGGATGCCTTAGCACTCAAGACATTGTCATTTGTTGATAGTGTGACGCCCACGGTACGAGCCAATGTTGTCATTCGGTATTCGAGTGAAACGGTGAGTGGTTCTGTTCAGGGAGTGGGTACTGAATTCTTTCGGGTGCGGGGGTATTCGTTAGCGCAAGGGCAGTATTTTGACCAGGCAAGTGTCGATACGTTGGAACAAGTTGCAATTATTGACGCCAACACAGAAGAAGAACTCTTTTCTGATGGTGACGCACTCGGCAGTGTTATCTTTCTTGGTCGCCTTCCGGTTCGAGTGATTGGTGTTGCTGAGCCGATTGAAAGTGTGTCAGACAACAGTGATGAACTTAATATCTGGTTGCCTTACACCACGGTTTCCGGACGGATATTTCGGCAAAACTACGTTAACGATATCACGATAAGAGTGAAAGATAGTGTATCCAGTGATGCAGCCGAGCAGGGGATCATTAGCTTGCTCACTATGCGTCATGGCTTGGTTGATTTCTTCACGATCAACACTGATACGGTGCGCAAAAGTATCGAGCAAACTTCAGAAACCATGACATTACTCATTTCAGCCATTGCCTTTATCTCGCTTGTGGTTGGTGGCATTGGGGTAATGAATATTATGTTGGTTTCCGTGACCGAACGAACACGAGAAATTGGTATACGAATGGCCGTAGGCGCAAGGCAAATGGATATCATGCGCCAGTTCTTAATTGAAGCGGTATTGGTCTGCTTTTGTGGGGGTGGTTTGGGCATTGGACTCGCCTATCTCGTTGGCGTTATTTTTTCCTATACCAATAGCGGATTTTCGATGATCTATACCAGTTCTTCCATCATTGCGGCATTCGCCTGTTCAACATTAATTGGTGTTTTGTTTGGCTATTTGCCAGCCCGAAATGCCGCAAAACTCAACCCAGTTGATGCACTCTCAAGAGATTAAGGTGAGGAAGATATAATGAAAATAAGTAGATTCAATTTCATTACGGTGATGTTGTGCTCGACAACGTTAATTGGGTGCAGCACAACTCGCAGTGACTTTCATTCACCAGAACTCGATATATCTACAAATTGGTCTCAGACACAAGGCGAGAAAATTGAAGCGGTGCATCAGCCAAATAAATGGTGGGAATTATTTAACGACTCACAGCTAGACAGTTTAATTGATCAGGTTTTTGCTTCAAATAGTGACTTGGCAAAGGCCACGTTGACCTTAAGAAAAGCTCGATTAGAAGCAGGGTTAAGCGAGAACAACAAATTGCCTAATCTCGGATTCTCAAACAAATCGTCACTTGAGTATGATATTGGTGATGACTCAACGGTGAGCTCTAGTTCGAGTTTGTCTCTAAGCTATGAATTGGATCTGTGGGGACGTGTCGATGCGGTTGCCGATGCGGATGAATGGATGGCGAAAGCGAGTTATCAAGATAGAGAAAGCACCGCACAAAGCTTAGTCGTGACGACGGCAACGCTCTACTGGAAGGTAGGGTATCTCAATCAGATGATAGGATTAACCCAAAAGAATATCGATGGGACTGAGCACGTTGCAAGATTGACTCAAAATAAATACGACAGCGGTTCAGCGACTCGTTTGGAGGTCTTAGAGTCGAAGCAAGCTTTGTTTACTCAACAAATACAACTTAGCAAACTGCAACAAGAGTTAGCGGAAGCTCAAAATGCGATTTCGATCTTGGTTAATCAACCTTTACAGGACATAGGAATCCGTATTGACCAATTGTCGACGATACCGGTACCCGAGGTAGAAGCGGGGATACCTTCGGATCTGTTACTGCGCCGGCCGGACGTAAAAGCGACTTTATATGCGTTGAGATCTTCTCTTGCTAATCAAGATGCCGTAGCGTCTAGTTATATGCCAACAATTACCTTAACCAGCTCATTGAGTTCTTCTTCTTCAAATCTAATAGACTTACTTCAAAACCCCATCGCGACATTAGGCAGCGGCATAGTTCTCCCTTTTCTAGAATGGAATAAGATGAAACTAAACAAACGTATTTCTGAGATAGATTATGAGATTGCGGTGATAAATTATCGAGAGACCATTTATCAAGCGTTGGAAGAGGTTGCAAATCTGCTGGCAACCAAAGAGAGCTACCGTCAACAAGGCAGCGTGTATCAGCAGCAGTATCTTAATGCTCAGGAGATCGAACGTATCTATTCCAGTAAATACCAAAATGGCGCGAGCGATATGATTGACTGGATTAATGCGATGGAATTAAGGCGGAGTATCGAATCGACGGTATTAGAAAACCGATATAACCAATTTGTTACCCAGATTAAACTTTATCAATCACTCGGTGGTGCCGATAGTGTTCCTCAAAGTTAACGTCCTAATCATGCCACGACCGAATCTTTATTGAATTATCACCTAGCAGCCTAAGGTCGTGTTTTGTATTTGCTATCGAGCAGCCTATCCGCGACCATTAATTTCGGGATGATACTGCCGCACTTATCCAACTGTGGCCTAGAGCACATATAATCCTGCTGCGGTTCGGCAATCTATAGACACAAGACTCAGCCGATTCAAGCCAATGAGGTACGGTTTATTGCAAACTCAATGATTCTCATGGCCTTGTTTGAAAATAAATGGAGTTTACATGTTGAATAAACAGCGCATTTCTTTAGTGGTAAATTAAAGAATGTGTTACTTGCTTTGAGAGTCATACAAATATTTAAAATGTTGTTCCAACGTTTTCTCGCCATAGGTTGGTGCGATCATATCTTGGGCACAGACCGTCAGAAAGAACTCGAAAGGGCCACCAATACGTTCCGGGAGACGACGGGCGATAAGTAAAGAGGCGGTTCGAACCCAATCGGGTAAACAGGTTATCTTGGCGGGATTTTGTTGAGTTGAAAACCCAAGTTCAGCAATGTCATTGATTGAGAGAATGTCTGGTCCACCGACATCTAATTCTGTGTCATTTCTATCGATGGCTTCGAGGCAGAAATTGGCCAAATCACTTCCGTGAATAGGGTTGAGCTTAACCTCACCTTGGCCAAATACGTAAGCTCGACCTTGTTGGGCCATCTTATAGTACTCTTCCAAATCTGAGAAAAAACCATTCGGTCGAATCACACATGGGGTGATTGCTTGAGCATTGAGAAGTTCGCTTGCAAACATTTCTTTCGCTTTAAGCAATCGTACACCCTGATAATTTGGAGCGTTAAAGGCAGAGATATAGATGAATTTTTTTACGCCCGATTTTTGTGCTTCCTTCAATAGGTTACTGTTCGCCTGATAATCCACATCTTGATAGCCTAAGCCATCTTTTTGTTTTGTAATCCCGACACACGAAATAACGACATCAATATCGTCACAGCACCCTATCAAACTAACGGGGTTGGTTACTTCTGCGATGGTGATCTGTTTATCGCTCAACCCCATTGTTTTTAGTTTGTGGTCGTGTCTTGCGAGCGCATAAAATTCAGCACCTGAACCTTGTAAAGCTCGGATAATGTAACTGCCTAGATAACCTGTGGCCCCTGCGACCAGAATGCGTTGCTTCAAATTGTTCATTCTCAAATCCTCTTACTATTAAGTCGTCGGTATTATCAACAAATTGATGGAAATTTAAATCACCATATCTGGTGATTCTAAGCTTGGTCATGATTGTTAATCTGATTCTTTTTACAGAAAAGGAGACAGCTTGTCATGACTTCAATTAAACAGGCTCAATATGCGCTTGTCGTGAACCTAGTATGTTTTGCTTATGGTTTCGCTCTGTTGGTGGGAAATTTTACTTACCTTGACGGGCCTTTTAACCATAGTCATACGATACTCGAGTCCTTGCTATCTGATGTTTATCTTTATATCAGTTGGAACGTGGCGATTTATTTTATCTATGGCATTTCCTTATTTGTTCTGAGCCTCTCATTTTTTAATTTAACAAGAAAAGTATCTCCAGACGTCGCTATCGCGATGCTAATTATTGGCAGTATTTGGTCTGGTTTTATGCTTCTAAGTGGTGGTATTTCGATAGAAGCCATTCATCAAATTTCTAAGTTGTACCCTGAAAATAGCCAAGCTGCAATTGAACTTTGGCTAATGCTTGGCGTGATTCAAGAAAGTGTTGGTGGAGGCAATGAACTGGTTGGTTCGATATGGATTTCTTTGGTTTCTCTTTTATTGGTCGAAGAAGACAAACTAAGTCGGATGACAAAATGGATCGGGTTCTCGATAGCGATAATAGGGCTCGGAACCTTGGTTGATTCTGGAGATGTGTTTGCCAGTCTATTTGGCGTCGCGTTCATTGCTTGGTTTCTTCTAATGATTAAAGTGCTGCCATTGGCCTTTGCGGTTCAGCGTTAATGATAATGCTACGGACTAACTTGGCATCTGGTTAGAGCAACAGGTGTTGTGCGGTTATTTTTGCCGATCTTGAGTTGCACAGTGATGTCGAATATTGCATCTTAGATCTTAAATTTAGACTTCATACTGGCTATTAATACCGATTAAGGGTGTACCATGATTATCAAAACGAAGCTCTATTGCCCAGTACTTAAATCTAACGCCATTGCTAGGCCAATATTGACAGAAAGGCTTGGCAGGGCGTTAGACATTAAACTCACGTTAGTTTCTGCTCCTGCTGGTTTTGGTAAAACTCAGTTGGTTGCCTCATGGTGCGCTGAAGCGAAAAACACGATTTGTTGGGTGTCGTTGGATTCAAAAGACAAAAATACCGATACCTTTGTGACTTACTTAATCGCCGCAATCAGAGAAATGGATAGCACACTTGTATTAGAGGCGTGGAACCTAGTGCAAGCAGGAAATGCGAACCACCAACATGTAATTACCTCGCTCACGAATGAATTAACGTATTACTCAGATCAGATCACGATAGTGTTAGATGATTATCACCTTGTGGAGTCACTACAGGTAAACGAGTTAATGAATGCCCTCATTGAACAGTTACCGCATAACGTTCACATCGTGCTTATTACGCGATCCGATCCCACGCTAGCTTTGGCAAAGTTAAGGGCATCAGGTGAGCTTCTTGAAATTAGGTCGTCCGATTTAAGGTTTAGTGATGATGAAGCCAATGAGTATTTAAAGCTAAATACGACTGCAGACTTAAACCGAGCAAATATCGTTGCGGTGAATCATAAAGCTGAAGGATGGGCGGTTGGTTTGCAGTTGTCTTCTTTACTGTTTTCTAACAGTGACACGATTGAAGAAATCGTATCTCAGTTTACAGGTTCCAATACCTTTGTTCTGGATTATCTGACCGAAGAAGTTATCGCCAACCTGCCAAATTCAATTCGTCATTTCTTACTCGAAACCTCAATACTTAGCGAGTTATCTGTCGAACTTTGTAATGCTGTTTTGGATATCGACAATAGCGCTGAACACCTTAGTTATTTAGAGCAAAATAATGTTTTTTTAATTCCTCTCGATAATCAAAAAACGTGGTTTCGTTACCACCATTTATTTGCTGACGCGCTTATGACTCGAGCGCAAATGACCACAGAGCGAAGAGAAGAACTTAATTGGCGAATTGCAACCTGGTATGCGGATCGTGGGCGTCTATCAGATGCGATTTCCTATGCCTTTTCGACTCGAAACACAGAGAAAGCATTAGAGCTTATTGAAACCCATTGGCCTCAACAGCGAGCTGATGGTCATGATTCTATACTGGTTGAATGGTTATCAAACATTGATATAGACGTTATTCAGAAATTTCCCGTGTTGGCTGGCTACTATGCACTTGCCATGCTCTATTCTAACCCTGAAAAAGGCATGTATTTGCTTGATACAACCAGAATATATTTTGAGAATTTAACGTCACGATTCACTCCTCAAGAGAACACAGCATTTGGCATTGTAAATATCGGAGAAGCCTATATTCATGCTGCTCAAGGCAATACCGAAGAGGTGTTATTGAGAGTGCGAAATGCACAAGCGGTGCTCCCATTCGAAGAGCAGGTGTGGCGAGGCTCCTCCAGAGCGCTAGAAGGGATTGCCTTATGGCGCCAAGGAAACATTGAAAAAGCAGAAGATTGCCTTAAAGCCGCCGTTGCCAATATGGATCATTCCAATGATCTAAGTGCTCAAATCACCAGTCGTTTTTTACTCGGTGATTATTACTATCAATTAGGTTGGCTAAACAAGGCGAAAAAGGCTGCCGAGACAGCGGTGACAATGAATGAGCAGCACTCTGGATATACCGTCGAAGGAAGTGCAGATGTGTATCTATTGTTGGGCGAAATAGTGTTTGAACAAGGTGATATTGTTAGCGCGCAAAACCTTCTTGATATCGCTAAGCAGTTCGGTGTGCTGGGTTTTATGCCCGAGGCTCGATACCGATATCCATTAATTGAAGGGAGAATAGCCTTAGCTCAAGGACAAGATGAACAAGCACAGCGCTTGTTTTATGAAGCTGATCAATGTTTCTGTGAACCGCCTAATCCGTGCCACCGTCCACCCTCTTTTTGGTTAAAGTTATATCAACTTAACAAGGGTAACTCGACCAGCGTGACACAGACTCCTCCTTTTGAACTTTCGGTTTCTAGTCATAGTTATTCTTATCTTCTCTATATGTTGGCAGAGCCGACCTCGCGGCTTGATGTCCAACAAGCTCTGCATTCTTTACCATTGAATCGGAGTTTTCCTTGCTTACTGTTTACGCAAAAAATTGCTGAAGTGTTACACGCTGTTGAAGTAAAGAACAGTGAGCTTGTTAGAGAGACGTTCGATCAACTAATACTCATTCAACAAGAACACCAGAATACGATTTGGATGAGTGAGCTCGGTCCCATCCGTGAACTTATCGAATTGAACCAGATCAATGTTGAAAAACCGAATTCAGAGGTCATTGAAACGACGCTACTCGACCCATTAAGCACAAAAGAAACTGAAGTGCTGAAATGGCTAGATACAGAGCTAACCGGCCCTCAGATAGCATCTAAATTGTTTGTTAGCCTGAACACGTTTCGCACTCATACAAAAAGCATATATTCGAAGTTAGATGTGTCCAACCGTCGAGCGGCCATTAACAAAGCTCGCCAATACCAAATCCTCAATTAACCTAAATTATTAAATATCACATCATGTGGTGATGTGGGTAATCTGCACTGTGAGTAATCTAGTGGTTAAGCAATAAGGCTTAACCATTTTAGAAATTAAGGACTCACTATGAAGAACACTTTTAACACTGTTGCTATTGCCAGCTTATTACTTTTACCGTTCGGGTTTGCAAATGCGACCGATGGAGACGCGTCTTTTAAAGTACTACTAGGTACCAAATCCCTTGAATCCGATTGGGGAGACGACGATGTGATGGACACTATCGGGTTTCAGTTTACCTACTTACCATCCTCTATGCCGCTAGGTGTTGCACTCGACTTTTACGGCAGTGGGAGTGAGAACAAAACCAATGGCGTGAAGACAGAAACCACTGTTGGTGAAATTAACCTAGGTTTACGTTGGCAAGCGCCTGTCTTAGCCGACTCATTTATGCCTTATTTAGGTGGTGGTGTAAGTTTCGCTGCAGCAGAACTTCAGACTGTCAATTCAGGCTCTAAGAATACTTATGAAGATGAGTCAACAGGCTACTGGGTTGGCGGTGGCGTAGATTACATTGTTGCTGACAATTGGTCTGTTGGTATTAATGCTCACTATTCAAGTATTGATGTAAAACTGAATGGTAATGAGCAAGATGCTGGTGGGGTAACTTGGGGTGCGACCGTAGGTTATCATTTCTAAGTAAGATAAAGGCAGAAGCGCATGACAGATTCAGCAATGGATACTCCTAAAGCATATAAAATCTATGTAGCCGAAGCTCTTTCGTCTGATTGGCAAAAAACATTCACAAATTTGGCAATCAGACACCGTGATGGTGGGACATGCATCACCGTTATTTGTCGTGACCAATCTGAGCTCCATGGGGTGATACGCATGGGGTTCAATATGGGGCTAACGCTGCATGCTGTTGTCGAAGAAGGCTACTTCATTGACTAGTAACAAAAATGGCATCGCGGCTTCAAGGCTTCAGTTTGTGAACCTTTGGATAGCCGCGGTTCATTTAAAGCATCTTAAACGTTTCCAATTTAAACTTTTTATCCAGTCCGTTCACATAAAAACGGACATGTATAGAATAGGTTACCTATGATCGAGCTTGCTGCAGTTTTGTATTCTGTAATGGTTGTCGCCGTGATTATCTTTCAATTTTGCTTAATTGGCGGAGCGCCTTGGGGAAGAATAACACAAGGGGGCACTCACGAAGGTTCTTTGCCAATTACTGGCCGAGTCTTCGCCCTAATATCTGTTTTTGTACTGTTCGCTATGGGAGCAGGAATTACGTCGGCTGCTAATATTGAACCGAATTGGCCGATCTGGACAACTTACGCCGCCCTAGGTGTACAAGCTCTTAGCATGATATTGAATTGGGTCACGCCATCTCAACTTGAAAGGCAGTTATGGGCACCAATTACTACGCTGATGTTTTCATTGGCTGCTTATGTGGTACTAGGATGAAAACGATTATAGTTGCGCCACCTTTAAGGGGAATATGGCACGCCATCACCACACCAGGAGATAAAGTTCCTAGTCATGGTACTGATGAATGGGGAATGACTTATGCTTATGATTTTATTAAAACACAAGCTGGAACCGACGGTAAACAGAGCTGGCATCGAAAATCAAACAGAGATTACTATTTAGGCCAAGTGACGTTACTTGATACTTATGGTTGGGGTGAACCTATTTATGCACCGATGAAAGGAAAAATCATCGCCATTGAAAACCACGTACAGGAGCGTCATCGTTTAAATATCTTCTCTGATTTAGGTTTAGCGATTATAAATAACCTGTTTTTCTCGTATCAATCTGGTGATATAAAAAAGTTAAGTGGGAACTATCTTATGATCGAAGGTAAGTGCTGTGTTGCGTTGATCGCTCACGTGAAAGCTGGCTCCATAAAACATAGTGTGGGTGACATTGTTGAAGTGGGTGAACACATCGCACAGGTTGGACATTCAGGAAACTCGACTGCACCACACTTACACTTTCAAATAATGGACAATGCCGATATTAAACGAGCAAAGGGGCTTTTATGTGGTTTTGAGGGTTATGAAATATGCAAAAATAATGTGTGGCTTACTGCTACAGAAAAGGTCCCGCGCAGCACCTATCCAATGAAATTTCGCGTTTAACTTTTCGTTTTACATTCCAACTCTTAGTAAGGTAATCCGATGTTTAGACTAGAGACGAATCGCATGATTCTTCGAGACATGAAGCCCGAAGATGAGAGTGTATTTGTTGAAATATCTCAAGATCCCAAGTATCAGCGTTTCTACGATGAAAGGGATTGTGAACCTAGTAAGTATCGAGAGCTTACTCAGTTGTTTATCTCTCAGGCTTTTGAAAGTCCGCGCCAGACTTATCAACTTTCGGTTGAAAGTAAACGAACAGGAAAGTTTATTGGTACCGTTGGCCTACGTCTTGAAAAGAACCAACAGGCGTCTATGGGGTGCGCTTTCTCCAGGGAGGCTCAGGGAAGTGGATTAAGTCTTGAGGCAGCAAAGGCTCTTGCTCATTATGGCTTCACAGAGCTCGGTATTCATCGAATCTATTGTGAAACGATCAGTAAAAACTTAGCAGCAATTAAATTATGTTATTCGCTAGGTATGAGGCAGGAAGCGTATTTTAAAGAGCATCGATTTTTCAAACAGCAGTGGTGGGATACCGTAGTATTAGCAATGCTGCGAACGGAGTGGAACAATATTACGAGTGACCATTAAATCAGATAGGTAGTCATTAAAGAGTGAGTTAATAGGTGAGAGTTATGGAAGATAAAAGTCAGGTATATTTGGATGCGTATCTAGGTTCTTTGCCTCTAGAAGATGCGAAAAAATACACCTCGTTCAGTAGCGATTATTTTTGCGCTGATGAATATAACGCCAATGTTTGTGCTGATCTTATTTTGCGTGGAGAAAAGCGCGCATCGTGCAGCATGGAATATTGGTATAGCCATGAAGGTGAGTTAATGCCAGAAGTTGGTCATCTCCAAGTTGTCACGGATTGGAATGGTAAACCAATCTGTATCATTGAACTCACTTCTGTGACCAAAAGTAAGTATAGTGATATTACCGCCGAGTTTGCTGCCGAAGAAGGCGAGGGCGATAAATCATTAGCCTGGTGGCGGGAAGCCCATTGGGAATTCTTTAGCCTAGAGTGTGCAGAATTGGGTATTGAGCCAACAGAAGATATGTTATTGGTGTTAGAGCACTTCAAGGTTGTCTATAAGTGAATATTTGCAAATATTTCTTTCGCTTTTAGTAATCGTATATCCTGACAATCAACATCTTGATAGCTTAAGCCATCTTTTTTAGTCGGTGGCCCTTTCTTGCAAACGCAAAAATTGAGTATATGAACCTTGTAAAGATTGGATGATGTAACCGCCTTAATAATCAGTGGCCCTAGAGACCAAAATGTTTTGCTTCAAATCGTTGATTCATAAACCCTCTAACGATTAACTCCTCGGTTTTATTCTCAACGAATTAACGGAAATTTAAGTCACCATATCGGGTGACTTTGGATTGGCAAATTGCTGGGGCGGTTACTGAGTTTGGGGTAAATGGCTAACCAGTAACGCTTAAATGGTAGATCTGTGGCGCTTCTTCTAGTGCGTTTTGGTAATACTCAAAGATAGGCGTAATGTAAGGTTGAGCATAATGCTCTTCTAGTGCTGCGTGATCTACCCACGTTTCAACTAGAACCAATTGTTTCGTGTTTTGTTCTTCATATACCTCAAAGCGCAAGCAGCCGTCCTCCGCTCTTGTAGCCTCCACGATATTTGTGATTTTATCCTTGCAAGCTTGGTAAAACTCAACTTTAGGTGTGATAAAGGCGACGATGTTTAACATTTTAGATTTCTCCTTTGGCTAATGTATTAATTAAAAAGTGGGTAAATTTCATAACAGAAGAACTAAGTAGGTATGCTGCGGTAAATGCGGCTGGCCATGCGTTTACAAATGCAAATGCCCATCGATCAATAAAGTCATGGGTTAACCCAATATTTATGTACGTTACCCAAGCTGACACAATGAAAGAAAGGCAACATGAAAACAGAACTGTAAAAATTAATTTGGTCATATGTTTCTCCTTGTGTTTGTATGTTATGAAGATACTTTCACGCTGACTATGTCAGATTTAGAACTCTAAGATTGCTAGGATTTACATGCTTGATGACTTTTTATTATTTGTTGAGGTGGCGCGCCGAGGCAGTTACGCCAAAACGGCGCACGACCTTAAAATTACGGCTCCAACGCTTTCGAAACGTATTCAGTCCTTAGAAGATCAGCTCGGAGATTCACTTTTTATTCGTTCATCACGAGGGGTGAAGTTAACCAGTTTTGGCAAAGGGTTGTTTGATAAACTTGGAGAGATGACATTAGATTTACAGTCAGCGATATCTGAAAGTAGTGAGCAAGAAAGTGTTTCTTTTGTTTTACATTGCCCACAAAATTTAATGACAGGGCTTCTTTATCCCGCAATTGAAAAATTTGTGTTGGAAAAGCAGCAAGTCAATATGGTGATTGAGCCTGCAAATAATAATGTGTTGTTGAGTCAGACATCATTTGACTTGGCGGTTCGTATTGGTAAACAAAAAGATTCGAGTTTCTATCAAAAACGTATTGCTGATGTGGCTGTGTGCTTAGTTGCGAGGAAGGATAGTAATAACAAAGGGCGGTTACTTATCCCATATTCAGATTCACAGTTACAAGGGAGTAAATTAAGCCAAATAGACAAAGTGTATGCGCAAAAAAACTTTGTAAACGATATTACCTTGGTTCGAAAATTGGTGGCGTCTGGTGCGGGTGTTGGCTTATTACCGATGACAGAAATCAGTGAGTTATGTGACGGTCTACCGGGTCAAATACAATATCAATCGGATATTCTTTTTACTCGTCCAGTCTATGCTTTATGGGCGAACAAGCCGAAACCAACGCTATTAGCGGCTTCTTTAATTCGTTCAATAGAAGAGTGTGTTGAGAATACATCTGCGTTGCAAGGCAAAATGATCGCGATGGAATAATCGAACGCTCCACATTATAACCAACTACTTTAGTCCGCTTAAACTGGTATGCGTATATGTCAATTTTCATTTTGTAGGAGATAAAATGAAGTATATAACGCTATTATTTTCTCTTTTTTCATTTTCTCTGTTTGCTGGAGATAAACATATTAATGAACCATACCTAAAAGACATCTATCTGATAGGGAATACGGCTATTAAGTTACGCTTTTCAGAAAGAATGTCTGAAGAGGCGTTATTAAACTTTGAGAGTTACGTGCTAACGGGAAGCCAGCAAACAGGAGTTGATCATTACACTTCTAGAACTTTAACTATCAGTTCAATAGAAAGTGTTTTAGGGGAAAGTGAGAAGACAGTGATCCTTGTTACTTTTATTGAGCCACTTGAGTATTTTGAAACAATAGTAGTCACTGTCGTTGGGGTTAAAAGCAGAACCGGAATTATGATTAATCTTGATAGAAATTCGTTAAGTGATAATTCATTCACCCCGCCTTTACTTATATAGTAAACAGCCATTTAATAAGATATTTGGCCCCTCGTGGGCAGAATCCCTATAGCCACGTTATGTATTTCAGTTAAGGATTGAATCACCTGTGAAAAGTTCTTTAATTCAAAAGCAAAAAATTGCAGTAGAATTTATTGAAACTGCTGTTGAACTTTTTGAAAAAGGAAAATATTTTTCTTCTTTACATTTAGCGGGTGCCGCAGAAGAAATTTTTGAAGCATACAAGTGTCTCAACAAAACTTTTAACTACATCTATCTAAAGGCCTAACCATGATTAAGCTCAGACCAATGGTCTCAAATGAATACCCAGCGTATTGTGATTACTTCATTGACGATTACAGCCGTGAAATAGCTGAAAACTATGGTCACTCAATGGATAAGTCGACTGAATTGGCTAAATACGAGCTCCTTCGTAGTTTTCCCAATGGTTTGGACACCGATGACCATGAATTATTGTGTATTGAATCAGGGTCAGACTTGGTTGGTTACTTGTGGCACTCGATTAACGCAAATGATAAATCGACGTTCATTTACGACTTCTACATTTTTCCAAACTGCCGCAATAATGGTTATGGGAAATTGGCCATGACTATTCTCGATTCACAATTGAAATCGATTGATATTGAACAAATAAAATTACGTGTTGCGTATCAAAATCAAAGAGCGTTAAAGCTGTATCAAGAGGTGGGTTTTGCTATTTCTGGCTACAACATGTCAAAAAAACTCGTAAGTTAGCGGTCTCGATATAACAAATACATCAGCAAAAATCCTCTTACATGGGAGTTTTACTTCTATAAACCCGAAGATAATTGGTTATTGAGTCAAGCTATTTTCGTAGATCAATTTCAAAATTTGGGTGTTAAAAATTAAATATATAACAATTACTTAAATACTATAGTAAGCACATTTATAGCCTTATTAATGTTTGTCCCTTTTGTGAATTTTGTCATGATTTTCGTTCTAGGTGCGAAAGGGAACGAATGAGCTTGGAAGAATCGCACTTGGCGTGATGTCGAGCACTTCAAAGTTTGTCGAAAGATGAAATGATGCTCGTCTCTTAGCTAGCGTTTTCTAAGCATGCCCCTAACCGGTTATGTCATCTTCCTCTTACGGTTTTTCATCTCTCCAATATAAATAAGCCCAGACAAAAATCCGGTATCGTAACTTGATTTTATTGTTGCCTAAATTAGAACAATTTGTTGGTTAAATAGCACTATTCCTGCCCGGTTGCCTATGGTCTAATCAAAATAGTTCAAGTTGTTTATCTATGTATGCAAGGACGCAAGTGTAGAAACTGATTCTTTTTTATTTGCGTGAATAACATATAAAGATCGACGTAATTTATATTTAATAAGGAAGTTAACGTATGGATAACTTAAAAAATCAGTTGGGAAACTGGAAACTGCACCTTTTGGTTATTGGCATATCGGTTGTTGCTGAATTGGTTGGTGTATTAAAAGTGCCACTTGGTGGTGGAATTGTCATCGTTCTATTGCCTCTATTCTACGCTTTTATCATTGGGTTGTTGTTTAACCCGAACGTCGTTAGTAAAGCAAAAGTGGTTCTGACGTCGAAACAAGCAGAACGCGCCACTCCAATTATCATCATTTCAGTTCTGCCTTTCTTAGCCAAATTCGGTACGCTCATTGGGCCATCACTCGATAAAATATTAGCGGTCGGTCCTGCCATGATTTTTCAGGAATTGGGAAATCTAGGAACGCTAATTATCGCAATACCTGTTGCTGTCATCATTTTGAAAATGGGCCGAGAATCCATTGGCTCGTGTTTTTCCATTGCCCGTGAGCCAAATATTGCGTTAATTTCCGATAAATATGGCCTCAAAAGTCCCGAAGGGATTGGTGTTATGGGGGTTTATGTCATGGGTACTATGTTTGGTACTTTATATTTCTCGATCTTAGCGTCTTTCTTAGCGTCTACCGGCTGGTTTGATATTCGCGCTCTTGCGATGGCTTGTGGTGTGGGTAGTGGCAGTATGACAGCAGCATGTTCAGGTTCTCTGGGTGAAATGCTACCGAATATGAAAGAAGAGATCATTGCGTTAGCTGGAGCCAGTAACTTGCTCACCAATGCGACCGGTTTATTTGTGGGTCTATTTATTGCGTTACCTTTAGCCGAGCGACTCTATAAAATTTGTTCAAAAGTAAGCACGAATAAAACCTCAGAAGAAACAGTAGCGGAGTAATGACCATGACAAATTCAGCAGTTAATAAAAACGTAAATTCATCGATTGATCTTGTGAATTATACTTCGACGTTAGTGATTGTGTGTTTGGTTGCGCTAATCAGTAACTGGGCGGGCACGGGTACGACGCCTCTCGCTTCTCTACCTGGGATGTTTATTATCTTTTTGATGGTAGTGGCGAGCTTAGTTATCGCTAAAATTGTGCCATTTTATTTACCTTCAGTTGCTTGGCTTTCGTTAATCAGTGTATTACTAACCATACCAGCGTCACCTGTTTCTGAATGGATGTTAGGATATATTAGTGAGGTGTCATTCTTAAGCCTTGTAAGTCCTGTTCTTGCTTATGCAGGTATCGCAATAAGTAAGCAAGAAATTACGACGTTTAAGTCGTCTGGCGTCAAGATTGTTGTTATTGCAGTGCTTGTGTTTTCAGGTACATTTATTGGCTCGGCATTGGTTGCGAACCTTCTACTGTAGTGCGTATTCATTAAGTTGATATTCACCAGCGTTTTTCTAAATTTAAATGAGCGAAGTAAAGGCTATGATAAAAGATATTGAACATAATTCTGAATTCCACGAACAGCTGATTCAATGGAGAAAAGATATTCATGCGAATCCAGAAACAGCTTACGAAGAGTTTAGAACATCTGACATTGTTGCTGATATCTTGAGTGCAAACGGGCTACAAATTCATCGTGGCCTCGGTGGTACAGGGGTAGTTGCAACTCTACATGGTAATTTAGGCGCTGGTGATTCTATTGCACTTAGAGCCGATATGGATGCATTGAACTTAACCGAATTAAACTCTTTTTCTCATTGTTCTAAGCACGAAGGTAAAATGCACGCTTGTGGGCATGACGGCCACACGACGATGTTGTTAGGAGCCGCGATCACGTTAGCGAAAAGTCCTATATTTAAAGGTACGGTTCATTTTATTTTTCAACCTGCGGAAGAAAATGAAGCGGGCGCAAAAGCGATGATTCAAGATGGGTTATTCGATTTATTCCCCGTTAAAGCTGTTTATGGTTTGCATAATTGGCCAGCATTACCTTCAGGAAAGGCGGCCGTACATGATGGTGCAGTGATGGCCGCGTTTGATACGTTCGACATCCGTATTATCGGCTCGGGTGGACATGGCGCGATGCCACATGAAGGTGCTGATCCTGTTTTGGCGACTAGCCTTATTATCACGGCGTTACAAGGTATTGTAAGTCGTAGTCTAGACCCTCAAAAAGCTGGCGTTGTAAGTGTGACTCAGGTCAATGGCGGTCATGCGTATAACGTGATTCCTGAAGATGTCACCATTAAAGGGACAACACGATCATTTTGCCCCGATGTGCGTGACTTGATTGAGAAGAGAATGGCCGAAGTTGTCAATAGCATCGCTGCCGCTCAAGACTGTAAAGCTGAAATTACCTACACAAGATGCTATCCCGCAACCGTCAATGTTCCTGAGGAAGCTCAGAAATGTCGAGAAGTGTTGGAATCGATGTCAGACATTGAGAGTGTCGTTGTCAATCCTGCCGCGAGTATGGGAGGTGAAGACTTCGCCTTCATGTTAGAGCAATGTCCTGGAGCGTATATTTGGCTTGGAAATGGCGATGCTGAACACTGTCATAGCTTGCATAATCCTAACTATGACTTTAATGACAAAGTATTACCTATTGGCGCGAATTTCTGGGTCAAGTTGGTACAACATATTCTGGCAGCATAATATATTTAAATGACAATTGATTAGGCTGAATTTATAAGATGGATAATCGTGCATTAAAATATTTTGAAGTGGTCTGCAATACGGGTAGTGTTCGATCTGCGTCAGAAGTACTGCACGTTTCTCCGTCGGCAATCAGTCGCAAAGTCGCTCAACTTGAATCTAAGCTGGGTGTGAAGTTGATGGAGCGAGTAGGGCGAGGGATAAAAATTACCGAGCCTGGATTAAGGTTAGCGGAATATATTCGAGATGTTAACTTGCGTCAAAACATACTCATTACAGAACTTTCAGAGTTAGATAATCTAAAAACAGGGACGCTCCAAATCTCAATTGGTGGCGGCTTTATTCCCGATTTTGTTGATACGGCTTTGTCGAAGTTTTCGAGTCGACATCCGGGAATTAAAACCATTCTTCATGTTGGTGGTGGTGATGACATCATTGAGCGCATCACCCACGATGTAACCGATATCGGAATACTGCTCAACGCTAAGCCAGATCCCAGAGTTGAGGTGCTTTATTCATGTCGTTTTCAGGAACTGAGTCTACTTGTTCCTAACTCAAGCCCGTGGGCAAAGCTTAAACGTTGTTCATCTCAACAGTTAACCGATATCCCCTTAGCGATTCTGAATAATACTTTCGACATCCGAAGAGCGATTGACCTGTTTGAAGTTAGGCAGGGAATTCGTCTAAAACTGGCGATGGAATGCAACTCTTTTGAGGCTCTGAAACAATACGTTGAAGCGGGATTAGGGGGAACGTTGTTGCCACAAGTCTGTGTGACTAAAGAGTTACGTAATCATCATTTTACGACGGTACCTGTTGATGGAATGCACTCACTGGATACGACAGTAGATCTAATTATCCGCAAAGGTAAGGCACAAAGTGCGTCGGTGAAGGAAATGAAAGCGTGTATTATTGATAATATGGGAGCTTTCAATATCAAAGATAATTGCACTTGTGGGACAAAAAGCTAGCTGTTTTATTATTGATAGTGAATAATTTAGATTCTAGAGAGCTCTATATATTACGAGGATAGATAATGAAACTCCAGCAACTGCGTTATATTCGAGAGATACAAAGAAATAGATACAATATATCGTTAACGGCTGAGACGTTATTTACTTCTCAGCCGGGTATAAGTAAACAAGTTGGCTTACTCGAAACAGAGCTCGGGGTTCAGATATTCGAAAGGAGTGGTAAGCATTTATCCGGTGCAACAGAAATTGGCCAAGAGATAATTCGAGAAGCATGCCAAATGCTCGATATCGAAGATAGAATCAAGTCTATTTCTTCCGAGCTAACATCGCCCGATAAAGGTCGTCTAAATATATTTACTACCAACGCAATTGCGAATTTTCTTTTACCAGAAAGTGTCGGTTATTTTATCAAACGCTATCCCAAAGTCGCTCTACACATGGGAACGATAG
This sequence comes from Vibrio phycocola, assembly GCF_053850235.1. Classification (NCBI taxonomy): domain Bacteria; kingdom Pseudomonadati; phylum Pseudomonadota; class Gammaproteobacteria; order Vibrionales; family Vibrionaceae; genus Vibrio; species Vibrio phycocola. The sequence continues at coordinate 313,953 of NZ_JBSQDJ010000001.1, forward strand.
AGCCAGGTTCAACGAACAATACCTTAGATGCCGGCCCACATGATTTGTTTATTATCGCCCAGGATATTGAAGAAAACAGCGATCTTAGAGTGTTACCTGTTTACAAATGGTCTCTGAGCCTTGTTGTGCCATCGGATCACCCACTCGCAACAGAAGAAAACCTCACGCTAGACTTAATCGCAAAAGAGAAACTGATCAGTTACGAACCCAAATCGACAGGGCGTATGGCCGTCGACAGTGCGTTCCAAGCTCACGGGTTAGATCCTGAATATATTATTACCGCAATGAATGTTGAAGTAATTAAAGAATATGCGAAAACAGGTCTTGGTGTTGGAATCGTTGCTTCCGTTGCGAAAGATAAAGCGGATGATTCGCTTACTTTCCGATCATTAGATGGTTTAATTCCAGATTGTTATGCTTGGCTCTGTTACAGCAAGAATACGTATTTAAAAAAACATGCATATGACTTTATAGAGAAATTTGCACCGCACTTAACTCGTTCCGTTATTGAAGAAACATCGACAATGAGTAAGGCAGAATTGGTCGAACGATTTAAAGATTTGGTGACGTATCGGTAGGGTGTCAGTTCAGACTATTTAAATGTGATTCGTAACGTCTGGCATTGCACCTTTGCTTAGTTACCTTAGCTTAGAGCAACGAAGGTAAGGTGCAATGGCTGAATTCCAGCATCGTTGCGAATCACTTTTTAAGCTCACAAAATATTGGATAGGAACTTTTTTAATCTTGGGTGAGAAGGGTTGTCGAAAAAGTTTTCCGGCGTGTCATCAACAAGCAGTTGTCCATCTTCCATAAACAATACTCGGTCGGCAACTTCATTAGCAAACCCCATTTCATGAGTCACCACAACCATTGTCATCCCTTCTTCTGCCAAGGACTTCATGACATCGAGAACCTCACCGACCATTTCTGGATCTAGCGCTGATGTTGGTTCGTCAAATAGCATCAGATCGGGATTCATCGCCAGTGATCTGGCAATAGCAACACGCTGTTGCTGCCCACCGGATAATTGACTTGGGAAAACATCGACCTTGTCTGCAAGACCAACTCGTGTAAGCAGTTTTACCGCATCTTTATCAACTTGCTCTTTATCTTGGTTTAATACCTTTAGAGGAGCGAGCATGACATTTTTCTTCACCGTTAGATGAGGGAAGAGGTTAAATGATTGGAACACCATCCCGACATTTTCACGCAGCGTATTAATGTTGGTAGAGGGGTCATACATATTGATCCCATCGATAATAATCTCGCCTTCAGAAACGGTTTCTAGCTGATTTAGCGTACGTAAAAATGTCGATTTACCTGAGCCAGATGGGCCAATAATCACGACAACTTCACCACGTTTAACTGTAACGGAGACCTTTTTAAGGGCGTGACAATTATTGGCGTAGATCTTATCGACACCAGAGGCGATCACCATATCTTCGCCTTTATATTCAGTTCTAGTCACTGTTTGATAACCTCTTCTCGATACGTTGAACACCAAAGGACAATGTGGAAGTCAGTACAAGGTAAAGCGCCGCGACTGCAAACCATACTTCAAAGGTGGCGAAACTGCCGGCAACGACTTCACGACCTGCTTTGGTTAGATCGGTGATGGAGATAACAGATACCAGTGATGAATCTTTGATCAGGTTAATTAACTGTCCAGCCATTGGCGGTAAGGTACGTTTAAAGGCTTGAGGCAAGATAACGTAGGTCATCGCCTTTGGGTAACTCATTCCTAGAGAGCGCGCGGCTTCCATCTGCCCAGGAGGAATAGATTGAATGCCCGAGCGAATGATCTCGGCAACATATGCACCGGTAAAAATCGACAATGCCGTAATACCAGCGGTAAATCTATCTAGGTCGAAAATGGTTCCCAAGAAAAAATAGACAATAAATATCTGAACAAGCAGTGGTGTACCGCGAATTATTTCAACATATAAGAAAGAAAAATTTCGGTTGAGCGGATTACCTGAAATACGCATCAATGCTGCAATTAGACCAAGTATGATTGCGAAAAATAGAGAGATAACAGAGAGCTTAATGGTCATTAATAGACCCTTTAATAGCACTCCCATGCTTTGCTGATCGACGTTAGAGATTCTGTCGCCGGCAAAAACAATGTCGCCATCACTCACAAACACTTCATCCGCTTCTTCAATCACTAAAGCGGGATCACCATTGTCAAAATTGACCGTCATAATGCCCGTATCACTAATGGATACCTCACCATCACTTTCAACAATCGTTTCTATCGGAGATGAATCGATTATATAAGGGACAATTCGACCCCATTGCCAAGTATAATCAATCTTTTGCGATGCAGAATAGACTGCATATCCAACCGCGAGCAAGGAGAGTATAAATAGTACCGTCCACTTCCAGTTGCTTTTTTTATATTGCATTTTAATACCAAGATAAACGTGACAAGTAGCCAGACACACAAAGTATCTGGCTTAATGAACTTATTTAATTTGCTTTAACCAAGCGTCACTCTTGAACCATTTGTCGTAGATGCGATCATAAGTACCATCACCTTTGATCTGGCGAAGGAAGTTATTTAAAAAGTTAAGCATATCTGGATCGCCTTGTTTCACTGCGATACCGAGTGGCTCAAATGTGAAGGGTTCAAGTATTGATGCGACTTTATCGCTATTTTGAGCGGCATAGATAGAGACAAATGGCATATCATAAATCATGGCATCGGCTTTACCATTGATGACTTCCATTGCGGCATCGGTTTCTGTTTCAAATGCGTTATATTTCGCCTTGCTAAGCATTCTCTTAACTACCACTTCACCTGTTGTACCAAGCTTACTGGTTACCGTGTGTTCAGACGTGTTCAGATCTTTATAACTCTTTATTTTACCCTCTAGCTTTGGGTTAAGAATAATAGATTGACCAACGATGATGTACGGGTCTGAAAAGTTCACTTTCATATTGCGCTGCGCATTGATAGTCATGCCCGCAATGATCATGTCACATTTACCTGTGATAAGCGCTGGAATAATGCCATCCCACGCGGTGTTCACTGGCACATATTTTACGCCCATCTCTTTTGCCATCACTTTACCTAAGTCGATGTCAAAACCTACGTAGCTGTTATTTTTTGATTTCATTTCAAATGGCATGTAGCCAGCGTCAAAACATGCGCGTAGCTCACCAGATTCGGCAATGCGATCCAATCCTTCACTCGCGTTTGCGGTAGCAGAGCAAAGCACTATTGCACCAAGAGCGAGAACTTTATTTAATGTCACCTTCATTCTATCAATTCCTTGTTATATTTAAATACTATATGGTATGAATGATTATTCATTTATCTGCATAAATTTTCATTTTAGCGGAATAAAAATGTATTATATTTAATATTATTATTTAAATATTGATCTCTCAGTGTATTTATATGCATTCTGGTGGTTGTTTGAGCAATATGTCTGCTGTTTGTGATGATATCCAGTTATTTGCTCTAGCTTTGATGGTGAGCTTTAGCGACTTTTTCTAGATAACAAAACGTGTTTAAACTGGATATGGGTGGTAGAAATAAGCTGGCTGGCGAATAGAAATGTTATGTTTTTGAGGAAAAATCATGTTTACATTAGAAGTAGAGCAAGGCTTAGAATTAGCGCTCATAGAACCTAAATTTGCTCCTTTATATTTTGATATCGTATCAAAGCAGCAAGAATACTTGAGTGAGTGGCTCGCGTGGCCGGCTCATGCTGAAAATGAAGAGTTCTTCCTTAGGTTTATTAAGCGTTCACTACACGACTATGCAGACGGAAAATCTCTTGTATGTGCGGTGATGTACAACGAACAGCTGGTAGGAAATATTAGCTTTAATAGCATCGATCATTCATTACAAAAAGTTGAGATTGGCTATTGGTTGAGAAGTGACTATCGAGGTAAAGGGATAATGAGTAAATCGGTTTCTAAATTGGTCGACTTTGCTTTTACCGAGTTAGATATGCAAAAGGTCCAAATTTCGGTCGCTGTTGAAAATAACCCTAGTCGGAATATTTGTAAGCGTCTTCAATTCAATTTAGAAGGTGTTGTCACAAGAGCAGAAAACTTAAATGGTAAGGTTGTCGATCATGCTATTTATGGGCTTAGCCGTACAGAGTGGGTCAAAATTCATTGCTTAGCCCCACATGGAGTAAGATGATCGACATACCATTTAGTTTTTTGCAAATAGTGTAATGGCTTATGGTGGAGGTTGTCGTAAAGGCCTCCAACTGGGCAATGTTGCTAGAAGGATAGCCTGACTGGATCGGTTCACTGGCATTAAATAATATTTCTAGAAAAAGGCCACTATCACAGTGGCTTTAATACCTAATCAGTCTGCTTCAAACGTAACTACATACTTTTCAAAGTAAAGTCGGCTTACACCTCGATCTAAGTGTTCAAATTTAGTGTACTAGTACAATATTTCCTTATTATTTGAGAGTTGGAATTTAGGCCTTTATTGATAATGTTGCACCAAAAGCAATGAGACCCAAACCACACGCCTGATTAATTCTATGACTCAACTTTTTAATTATGTGACTTGCGTGCACAGAGGTGACTAGGTAAGCGACTATGCAAAACCAAGCCATATGTAGAAGCGCAATGTAAAAGCCATAGCTAATGACGAAAGGCATACTGTCATTATTGGATGAGATGAGTTGGCTAAAGACGCTTAGAAAGAAAAGCATTGTTTTAGGATTCAATACATTACACAAAAAACCTTGAAATATGTACTTTCGAGTATGTAAGGGTTGGTCTGTCGAGTTTTGATCGTCTAATTTCAACTTAGAACTGACTAACCCTGTCACACCAAGATAAATTAAATACGCAGCACCAATATACTTCACTATGCTAAATAAAATAGCATTCTGTGAAACTAAGTGACTGATCCCGATTACAGAATAGGTAATATGAACACAAACGCCAACTCCTATCCCAATCGCCGTCAATATGCCTGATTTTCTGCCAAAGAGTGCACTATTTTTAAATACTAAAACGAAGTCAGCGCCTGGGCTTATTACGATTAAAACCCCAAATACTGCAAAACTTAATAATTCCATTTTCTATCCTAATTACTCATATTATTTAAAATAATTGTATAGATTTATTGGTAAGTTATAATCGAAAAAAAGGCACCCTAAGTGTGAGAAAAAGTCACAGATGAGACATTTAAAAGCGTTCCATGTATTTCATATTACGGCAGAGTCATCGAGTTATAGTGAAGCAGCAGAAAGACTTCATATCACTCACGGCGCAGTGAGTAAGCAAATTAAATTGCTAGAAAGCCATTTGTCGCAGTTACTGTTTTACAAACAAGGTAGAAAAATGTATCTCACGGAAGAAGGTGAGTTACTCAAGGAGTACACAGATATTGCGTTTAATGCTCTAGATAATGGAATTAAGAAGCTAACGAGTGAAAGCAACAAGCATCTTGAAGTTTCCTGTGAGCCTACGTTAACTATGCGGTGGCTAATGCCTAGGCTGACCAGTTTTTTCCAGCTTACGGGTATTGATGTTCGACTATCAACAGCAGGAGGGCCCGTCGATTTAGATGAATCAGGTTTATCTTTAGCTATTCGGCGCGATGACTTCGATATTAGCCCAGAATATACAACACACAATTTAGTCAATGAGTGGGTTGGCCCTGTTTTTTCTCCTGAATATTGGAACAAAGTTAAGCGCAACTTGGATGACATTGTTCTGCTTCATAGTGAAACGAGACCTTCTGCATGGTCGGATTGGTCATTACACTCAACACAAGCCTTCAATATAAATAAGTCTAAGTCCTTTGAGCATTTCTATTTCTGCTTACAAGCAGCAGTTGACGGTTTAGGGGCTGCTATAGGGTCATATCCTTTGATCGTCGATGACTTGAAAAGTGGAAGACTAGTGGCTCCATTTGGGTTTACTCAATCTGGACATGGTTATGTGCTGCTTAGCCATACAGAAAGACTGGGAAGCAATGAAATGGAGTTCTTACACTGGTTAGAAAAGACAATGTCCTTATCTCAGCCTGAAACTCTAGGTTCGTAATTTGTAGTGGTTGAGTGAATCTGATCTGCTATTTGTAGGCGACTCGCGCGGTTTGGACTAGAAAACGTTATATAAAAGAGAGGGCTCTTCATCTCGTAGCGCCTCGGTAATTTCCAGAGACTTGTTGAAACAACGGATTGGCTAACATGATTTTGCCCCAATCCAAGTTTCAGTACCTTGTAAGATCTATAAACAAAACTCATTCGATTACCTGCGAGAGAAAAGTTTTGATAATCTAGTCCCTTTCATCTTTCCGATCCAAAAATCTTTTATCCCGACAATGAGAACTATCTTAGGTGCTCCGTCTTTGAGGTGTGCTGACCATGATGACCTATCTTGTTGCGATGGTTGAGGGAAGTCCTCAGGGTGAGTATGCCACTCTCCGATATAATTAACCGTTCCCTCAGACAACTGGAAACAATTATCTACTTTCTGTTGATGGTGTTTGCCTCGTCTATCCACTAGGTTTCTCTGTCTAAGATCACCAAATCCGGGCTCAGACAGATCAGTAATAACTATATGCTGGCCTCTTTGTTCACCAAGTAGTACACCTGCTGCTTCAGTATCTTGCATTTCAGTTTGTCTATATTTTTCTAGAACGGCTAAAACATGTTCAGTTATTACGACGAGGTGTCCATTGCTATCTTGATACGTAAGCTCTCTCTCAAACTTCATTGCATATCACGCATTGCATTTGAGGCTGCAGTACCTTTCTCTTTCCGGTACGATGGCGAGGGTCTAAGATAAACTCACTGTAAGTCCAAGGTGTGCTTGCATTAAGAGTATTTAGTACGGCCTCCAGCGCCATAGCTGCAGAAATCTGGCTTACTCCAGCGTCATAAACTGTATAAGTATTTCCACAGCTGACTTTTTTTTCTTTAGACAGGTCTAGGTCTTTAAAGCGCATGTCGATATGGTCTTGGTGGATGCTCTTATCAACCGTCATACACCCATAGCAACTCAGACTGTCATCAACTAAAACCTTAGCTGCTCTACCATTACCATCATTGAACACATGAACGATAGTAGGCCGTTTGACTGATATCTGACGAACAACACATGCTAGCCTCTTTGATACAGGGGGGCGACCAGTTGCATCAATAACAATATCGTACTTACTAAGCGTTCTTTCATTGATAGGAAAATTACTATCAAATCCAGAAATATTTTTAGTTAAGTGTGTAGAGTTCTTAAGCTTTTTAGCTAGAGCTGAGGCTTTATTGCTCCCAAAGTCTGATACAGAAAGTGTATGCCGAGAAAAGTTATGAGGCTTTAGAGTATCTCTATCATAGAGATGTAAGCATTTCGCATCTAAGCCAGCTCCGTTTCGAACGAGCAACTCTGCTAAATATCCCCCTATTGTACCGCACCCAATTAGAGCAATGCTTTTTGAGCTTAACTCAAACTCCCTCTGTTGATTACGGCTTAATATGGCGGATTTATCCGCTTTAGTAATTGATAACCGAGCGAACTTGGAGCAAAAACCTTTTCTAGACATAATTCCGATCAGATTTTTGAAAGACGTTTTCTTCCTCTTTCTTCGGGTTTTCCGCGAACTAAACTGGCACTCAATACTATTGACATCTATCTCTAGATAAAGGGAAACCGGATCTTGCTTCTCAATATCAAGCACTACAATATTTCTTTTTGCTTTTGAGTTAGATAGGCATCGAACAAGATGATCTCTTGCGCTGAGATCAACTAGCTCAAGCCAAGATAGCACCTCTTTAAGATCTTGAGGCGGCCACTCTACACCGGATAACCGATTTGGACGAACCCAGACATAATGAGTTTTTATCGAGGGGCTTTCAGGACGAACCAACTCTAAGCCTCTTTGATTTAGCCAGCTTTGTAAGTACTGATTGCTCTGTAAGTCATGCTCTTTTTTAACAACCTCTACGGTAATATACTCACTTGACCGTAGCTTTTCTTTACCTGTCGCTCTTGCTAACACAGATGTGTAAGTGGAGTGTCTTCGAAGTTCGCTGAGTGAATATAATTCGGCAGTAGAAGACCAGTAAGATACAAATTCATTATCAAGCTCCTTGTCTCCCTTGGCATCATTGTTCGTAGCATTTACTGCAATATCCAGTGTTGTCTTTATCTGAAGATCTACAGTTTTATATAGTTCAACTAAGTTATTCGGATTCCAGTCAGCTTCCATTTGTTCAACGTAACACAGGTAGCCTTCATGAGATATATGAGGGATTAGCCGCCCTTTGAGAGCTAGCGGCATCTCAATTACAAAGACAGTTGGTAGCTCAATATGTGGGTCACTCGCTTGTATCATTGCAACTTCAAACGCACCATACTTTGTATCGTATCTTTTTATATATACCCCACCTAAAATGGAGTATTTATGTAAAAAGGATTCTTTTCTTAAACGGTTTATAGGTCTGTAACTATAACCAAGCTTAAGTAGAGCCTGATGAGTAATACTCACGATATTTATCCACTCACCATTGAAGAACTGATTTGTGTAGAAGAGTTTGCTTGAGTTGGTTCCTGACTAAATGCAGGAGCGGCAGCCTTATGCTTAATAAGCTCTCTGTCAAAAACTCGCTCTCCGAAAACTAAAGACAATTTAGATAGAGCATCACTTTTTGATTCAGCACTTTCTGCTTCTCTTAGTTGTTCAGGTAATAACCTCAACTTACCAACAATATCTCGCTCTCTATTGGTATGCTGACTTTCTGGCGGAAATAATGGTCTTTCATCAGTGTCATCTGGACTTTCAACCCCTTTAAGAAACTCTTGGTATAAGTTGTCAGCAACAACCTTCATTGTCTCTCCCATATCTTGAGCGTCAACAGAGCGTTGTTGCAAAACTTCAACCGTTGCAGCCATCAAACTGATGGACGATGGGCCACCAACTTGCCATTGTGCATCACGCCAAGCTTTCATATACCTGCATACTTTTCGCAAATGTTTGCCTATACGGCGGCACTCGCCTTCAAACCAATCTTCAACAATCTTCGGATCACTATTCATCCACTTAGGACTACCAGGTTCTCCATCTCTAAGAGCAAGGTTTACATTTTCAGAGTCTAACTTTTCATACTCTAGGTCATCAGCTGAATCTTGTATAAAGCCATATGCTTCCATCCCCGCTGACTCATACATAGTACGATTATTTAACGCCTTAAGCATGGCAGTTTCTTTTTGCAAGAACTGTTCTTTTGGGATTGCATACATTGGCACATCAATGTGTGTTCGCTCTTGAGGGATTTTTATACGAGCACAAGTTCGTTTGCTATCGAACTCCCAGCCAATACTTTCTTCAACAAGTGATTTAAGGGAAGCATTAATCAGAAGAGTTAAGAGTTGGTGGCCAATCTTTGGTTCAGACTCAAAGAAAGTCATTGGAAGATAGGTTCCATCATCAATGTCCATTTCTTGACCTGGGTGAAAAGGGCGGTTTAAAGTTTTGTATTTGAAGCTACCCTGAGTCCAAAATCTAGGCTTTAAGATTGAAAGCTCCTTTAAGGTATCTCTGTCCATTTGACTCAACAAACTGCTTGCTTCAATGATTTTTTGTTGGGTAAGATATTGAAGATTTGTCTTTTGTAGACGAGTGTACAGATAGTCACTATTTTGGCTAAACGCAGCCTGCTCTTTGGCTATAGCCCCAACTTCCTCAAAGACACTTGTAATGCGCTTCCGGACAGTATTACGAAGATACAATAGCTTTTCATCTTCTTCTTTATTGAGAAGAAGTTTACCCATTAAACCGTCTGTTCGATTAGTGTAGTAATGGTGTAGATTCCAATTCATGCTAATGTTCCTTTTTCGTTTGAGGTATCAGCCCTCGTTTTAGATTTAAATGGTTCAGCTGGTTTAGAAAAAATTAATTTTAGCCGTTTATCTTTTGCAAACTCTTCATTTGCCAACTGCTTGCCTCTAGAAGCCAAATTGTTTAGCGCTTCAATACTAGAGTTATCAAGTGTAATATCTCCTGCTGCTTCATTTGGGACTCGGCTATCTAAGCTAATATAATTGCCAATGGCACCGTGCACACTCAACTCTCTTGATAGCATAAACTGATGTAAAATCTGATTAGCGGTCATAGTAGTAAGAACTAATCGCTCTCCTAACCCCCACATCCCTAGGTAACCCTTTTTTGCTCTCAATAGTTTCGGACTAAGTGCATATTCTTCACCCATAGTCCCAACATTCATAACATGGATATCTGAGTATGAAGCATCTGGAAAATCACTTTTCATATCACCAAAAACCTCATGCAACCCTACAAAGCTAGGATTGTTTGCAACCAACCCCCCATCAACAAAGTACGCTTTAAGGTCTTCGCAAAAATATGGTTCGAAATAAGTAGGTGCAGCAGACGTAGCTAGAGCAGCATCCACCAACTTCAAAGGGCCATCACGAGTGAAATCTGGGTTATGTGGTGTCTTAAAAAACTGAGGACGCCCCGTTGATAAGTTGACAGTAGGGATCATTACACGCCTATCAAGATCGTTAAATGTTGTGCTTTCCCCAATCATTTCAATAATGGCTTCTTTTAGTGGCCCAGTTTTATAAGTGGCACCAAACGCTTTCTTGATTGTTTTTAGTAGATTATTGAAACATTTATGCTGAGGAAATATCTTATCGCTTTTACTATAAAAAACGTTTTTTAGCTCTCGTGCAGATTTTCCCTCGGCCAACCCTAAAGCGAGAAGTCCTCCTATGGATGTACCTGTGATCAGATCAAAGTAGTCACCAATCTTAATCGTCTTCTCGTTTGAAGACTCTTCAAGGATTCGCTCTAATTCAGCTAACACGCTAATAGTAAAAAGGCCTCGGACGCCTCCGCCATTGAGGCTCAAGACTCGGACTGCATTTGAGGGAAGGAGGTTGTCGCTCATTTATTTTCCTTTAATCTGATGTTACTTGAGTACTTTATAAATGCCATCTGTACTTATAGTACCTATCCATATATTGACGCTTAGATATCAACTAAACACAATATATGGGCATAGGCGGTGTTTTTCAATAGTTTGTAAAGGATAAAATGAACGATAATTCCAAAGAGGGATCTTTCTTGTTAGTGTCTGCTAACCCTGGGCTGTAGGAAATGCCTTCTGTTGATATATACAGTGAGCATGTTTGTGCATTAATTCTCTGAGAATAATTTTGTATTGAATTTATTTAGGACGCAGATGAACCTCATGGATCATCAGGCTTGGTTAGCATTGCATAGACACGATTGTGTGCTTTTTGATACCAAAAGTTATCCGCACTGCTCTAATTTAGCAAATTCCCTAACACAAAGATGTCCAAAAACGTGTTTAGGAGAGAACGTAGAGCAACTCGTTTTCCTATTTCTATTCTACTTTTTATACTGAAAGTTTCTGGGCGAAAATAGGCGTGAATTTTTTTTTGGTTAGAACTATTTTATAAGTTCACTCTTTGTCAGATGTTTTAGCCCTCAAAAACGGCGAAAACCCAGATGTTGGTAGCATCTGGGTTTTCTAATTTTTAGATGTCTCGGATGGTAAGGCCGATAATCTTTATGCAAAAGGCTGGATTAAATCCGGCGCATTCCTTGGTAGGGAATTAAACGCGGATGAAGTCCATGTGCTCAACTTTTGGCTTGAAAGCGTGACGTTGAACGTCTTGAGGCTTAACTTTCACGTCTTTGCCGTCGATCACTAGAACGATACCTTCGTAGAACTCAGGTTTGTCCATTTGGTTGATCACGTTTGAGTGATCAAGAGCGATAGATACTGGTGCTGCTTCACCACCGTAAATGATAGCTGGGAATTGACCAGCATGGCGTAGGCGGCGGCTCGCACCTTTACCTAGTTCAGTACGTACTACTGCTTCAAATTTCATAGTAATTACTCTTAAATTTGTGTAATAAAATTCACGTGAATAATGCGACCTTATTCTACGCGGTTAAGCTTATGACAAAATTATGTCGATAAACGAGCGCGGATACTAACACTCACGAGTATTTTGAGCAACATCTTCACTACGAAAACCGAGTAAATTATTGAATTGCTGATTGTTAGAGATAAGTGTGTCATCAAAAGTGTTGGAATTCATGCCTACTGGCTGAGTTCGTCATCAAATATCTTATCTCGCAGTTTCCAAAAACGGCCCGATTTTCGAGCAATCACAAACTGGGGAAGCCTGAATCGGTGCTGGTTATTGGCAACTTGAGTCGGAGAGCTGTGGGAAAAAGGGCGATGTCGATCTGCAAGGTGAGGGCGTACAAATTTGCTTTCGAATGCGACTTTTTGAGCCTTAGTTCGCAACGACCAAAACTCGTGAACTTGTGCGTTGTTGTCACCAATATAGGTTACTTTGAGTTGGGTTTTATCTTGTTCATTTTTGACAACCGACAACGTCATATCTCTACACTCAAACACCAAGGCATCTTTTAGGTTTAGCGCTTCTTTTAGTTTCTTGTCGGGGTCGACCAGTGTCGCGTCGCACTCATGGCATATTCTTGCGGCAATGTCGTTATCTGCGCCGCATTCAGAGCAATATTTGGCGCGAAAACGGTAGCCACAATGTTCGCGTTCCCCGGTCTCTTTATCTTCAAAATAGCCCTGACAACGGCGACCAAAATGCTCAAGTAGGAAGCCATTACTATCCAATTTCCCCCAGAAATTATTGTTAAAGCCACAGGCAGGGCAGGGAATGGTGACGATCTCACTGTCACTGTCTGGTTTTTCAGCGCCGATTTCCGGTTGATATAAGTCGTATTGATTACCCGCATAATCGAGCACCAGACACTCAGACTTACCTTCAGCAAGACGCAAACCACGGCCAATGATTTGTTGATATAAGCTGACCGATTCTGTCGGGCGCAAAATTGCAATTAAATCGACATGCGGCGCATCAAACCCAGTAGTTAACACCGACACGTTTACAAGGAACTTAATCTCCTGTTGCTTAAATTGCGCAATGATTGAATCGCGCTCAGTGGCAACGGTATCCCCGATCACGATTGCACTGTGTTCAGGTGGAAGTAACGATAGAATTTCCTGAGCATGACGCACAGTTGCGGCGAAAATCATCACTCCTTTTCGAGTGCGAGCCTGCTGAATGATCTGTTCCACGATTTGGGGAGTCGCACGTTTGTATTGGTCGATCACTAAGTCAAGTTCCGACTCTTTATAACGGCCAGTAGACGCCGGTTTAAGCTGAGAAAAGTCATAGCTAAGAACTGGAGCGTCAATTAACTTGGCTGGGGTGAGGAAACCTTCATCTAACAGATAAAATATTGGAAGCTCGAAGATACAATCACGAAAGAAGCGGGGTGTTTCGCTGCGAATTAAACCGCGAGTGTGATATTGGTAAATCCAACCTACGCCTAATCGATAAGGGGTCGCAGTTAACCCTAAAACTTTGATGCCCGGATTGACTTGGCGAAGATGCGAAATCACCTTTTGATAGCTACTGGTTTTTTCTTCAGGAACGCGGTGGCATTCATCAATAACCAGAAGTGAAAATTTATTGGTAAATGCGTCTAAGTTGCGAACCACCGATTGAACCGAAGCAAACACCACTTGTTGATCGGTTTCTTTGCGACCCAGCCCAGAGGAAAATATCGCGCCTTGGAGGCCGTAGCTTTCGTATTTTGCGTGGTTTTGCTCAACCAGCTCTTTGACATGAGCAAGAACAAGAACGTTGCCTTTTGCTAAACGAGCCAGTTCAGCAATCACCAAACTTTTTCCGGCACCTGTTGGGAGCACAATCACTGCCGGTTCCGAGGTACGGCGGAAATAATGAATAACGGCTTTTACCGCATCGGCTTGATAAGGACGTAATGCATACATAGTAAATGAACGCTGCAACAAAGCAGTGAAATGACTCAACTAAAACCTATTGGGCGGGTATAATAGCGCACTTAATCATAATGAGGTAAGTATGCGTCTCGATAAGTTTTTATCTGACACTTTGGGAATTACGCGTAAAAACGCGACTCAGTTAATTAAATCCAAAGAAGTCGAAGTCAATAATGTTATTGCCAAAAATGGCGCACTCAAGTTAACCGATGAATGCGAAGTGACGTGGCAAAATCGCACTTTAGAGTTACGTGGTAACGTATATATCATGCTGTATAAACCCGAAGGCTATGTTTGTTCTCATGAAGACGCGTATAACCACTCCGCCTTTTTATTACTCGATGAAGCGAATGTTCAAGACCTGCATTTTGCCGGCCGGCTCGATGTAGATACCACTGGCTTAGTTTTAATTACCAACGATGGAAAGTGGTCGCACCGAGTGACGTCACCGAAACATAAGTGCGATAAAACTTACCGAGTCTGGTTAGCCGATCCCGTTCAAGATCATTATTTTTCAGCTTTTGAGAGTGGTATAGAATTACGCGGTGAGAAAAGTGTAACCAAGCCTGCACAGTTAAAGGTTCTTGATAGCAATGAGGTGTTACTCACCATTCATGAAGGAAAATATCATCAAGTAAAACGAATGTTTGCCGCGTTGGGAAATAAAGTCGTTGGGTTGCACCGCGAACGTATCGGTACGATTGAGTTGGATGATATGTTGGAGCCGGGAGAATATCGGAATTTAACTCCAGAAGAAGTGGCGTCTTTTTTGCCGTAGCGAAATGATCGCGAATAGATTAACAGTGAATGTGGGTTGGTTAAGCGAAAACCATTAACAGCCTTTAAATATCGTACATAGTGTGTGGAAGAAAAATACCGTGACTCAATATTATCAAGAAATTCAAAATGTCGTAAACCAAGCGCTAGAAGCGATGGAAGCGTTACATCAGCAAGGAAAACTGATTGATGCTCCTAATTCAAACAAGCAGTTTTTAGTGCGTTGGGTCACCAAAGCGATTAAAGATCAGCGCTTCGATACCTGCGTCGCACGTGATCTGATTAGTTGGCAGAAAATGGGACGTTCACAAGGAAATGGCTTGGCGCTTGAACAGATCTTTAAACGGATATCTAAGTTTTACGCTCAGTTCTTTACCGAGCAAGCACAAAACATTACTGATGCAAATATTGAAGCGTTTCTCGATTTGATGGAAAGTTTAGATTGGGAAGTCTCGACATCGGAAGCGATTGTTGGCCAAGGTAAAGTTCAGATCTACACTGAAGGACAAAATTCTCTGGCGTTATGTGCCGATCAGTGTGATTCGTGTTTTGATGGTGAAAATTTAGTTAAACCAATGAGTTTCTTCGTCCGTGGAAATCATGCTCAATTTGTAGAACAAGCCGGTCAATCGGGTTTTATGCTGCATAAACGTACCGATTATAAATCGAACGTGAAATACCATGGCGAATATCTTATTTTCCCGAGTAATCAGGGCAAACAATTGGCAGAAATACCCTTAAGCTTTAACGCTTAGTAGGAATTAGAAAAACGTTGGCGCACTTTTTTCGCTGGCGTTTTGGTTAGCTTTTGAACAAAGTCAAAAGGCACAGTTGAAAGTTGGTAGCTGTGCTGAATCTGAATGAGCATTTCTAGCCAAACTTTTGCTGTCATCTCTGAATCGTATAGTGCGCGGTGAAACTCTCCATCGCTGGGAAGGTTAGTGTATTCAACTAATGTACCCAACTTATGATTGGGCGCATCTTGCAATACTCTTCTCGCTAACAGCATTGAACAGACAAATTGCCCACTATATTGATGCGAAATACGCTCAAATTCAGCATCGAGAAAACGTTTATCGAATGATGCGTTGTGTGCGACTAGGTTGGCGTTTCCAATGAAATTAGCAAACTCTAACATCACCTCATCCGCTGGTGGGGCATCCATCAACATCGCATTACTGATGCCAGTATAGTTTTCGATAAACGGGCTGATTCGTCGGCCGGGATTCATCAAAGCTTGAAAACGATCGGTAATCTCTCCGTTTTCTATCCGCACAGCACCAATCTCGATGGCACGATCCCCCATATCTGGTGATAACCCGGTAGTTTCAAAATCGAGTACGACAACGGAATATGCATTGGCCATGGGAACGTTCCTTACTAACTAGAGCCGGTTGTTGTGGAGAATATTGTCATTAACGGTAACGTTAAGCGGTGGTTTAACCGCTTTGAAAGCTGCTACACACGAAGCGCTTTTTTCACAATGGCACGTACCATACCACGAAAAATAAATAAGTGAGCAGGCATCATGGCAAACCAATAAAGTAACCCACGGAAGCCTTGTGGGTGCCACCAAGCAGTAATGTTTAGCTCGCGCGTATCGCCATGGTCGACAACCGTGAACTCCAACCGGCCTAATCCCGGTCCTTTTAGACCAAATAATAGCGAAAGAAAACGTTGTTCTTCACAGCGGATAACTTTCCAAGAATCAATAAAATCGCCCGCTTTGACTTCGTCGCCGGCAGGAGAGCGCCGAACAGGGACTCGTCCACCAAAGGGTACATCGAGCCATTCACGTATGCGCCAGAGTGCATTGGCGTAAAAATACCCTTCTTCTCGACTGCCTATTTTTTTGATGACTTGCCATAACTGCTGGGCAGATGCCTGAGTGGTTATCTTGGCTCCGGTCTGTTTAGGGTAATAGCCATATCCGGGTTGCCAACGTTTTAACGCATTCGGGTCAAATCCCCACACTTGGCTCCGAATGAAGGTGCCTTCTTCTGCAATTGTATGGTGAACCGAATCGTAATAACTCAACAGTGACTGTGGATACTTAGCGTGAATTTCTCTGTTGTTGGCAACGTAATCATGAGATAGGCCAGCCAAGAGCGCTTTACCAATATTACTGGGTACAGATGTCACCATGCCTAGCCAATAAGAGGCGAGTTTTGGCGTTAGCAGTGGCGTTGAATAGAGTCGAAATGGCTTATGTGCAAGTTGACAAATAATTCGAAACTGTTCTCGATAAGTCAACGTATCAGGGCCGCCAACTTCAAATGTCTGGTGTTGATCTGGCGTGTCGTCGATAAGTTTAAGCAGGTAAAAATTGAGGTTTTGCAGCGCGATTGGATTTGCACTTGAATATACCCACTTCGGCGTAATTAATACGGGTAAGTTGTAGACAAAGTCACGCATAATTTCAAACGCTGCTGAGCCGGGACCGATGACGACACCGGCGCGTAATTCTGTTACCGGAATCGGTAATTGACGCAGGAGTTCTCCCGTTGCTTTGCGAGCTAATAGGTGCTCTGATGCTGCCGATTGCGGCTGAATGGCACTGAGATAGATAACATGTTGAGTCGTACTTTTTTTGAGTGCAGCGACCACGTTTTTGGCCATGGATATTTCGTAGTCGAGAAAATCATCGCCGTGGTTCATACCATGAACAAGAAAAAAGACGAGATCGTAACCTTGAATCTGCTCTAGGACTGAGTCTGGGTCGCTAAGATCGAGGTATTGTAGCTGCAAATTAGGGTGCGGTTTTGTCCGTGCGCTTAAGTAATCTATTTGTCGACCAGATGCGGTGACATGGTGGCCTTTGTTGATCAGCAGTGGCAGAAGTTGAGAGCCAATATATCCAGAAGCGCCTAAAACCAAGATCTTTTTCATTTTATAGTCTCGCGAAAATGAGCCCTTTAATCTAGCGTAATTGATTCAATCAGTGAATGAATATTCCAGAGAAGAGTCACAAAACCTTTATTTAGGCTGATTCTAGAGAACAATTTGGTGTTAATTTTACTATTTCATGTCGACATCTAGCACGAAAATAGCCCGAACACTAGCTAATTAGTCTCAATTTTACGGCTAAAACTTCCTCATTTCTATTTTTTGGTGTAGATTCACATTCCCATACGGAAATTATGTGAGTTGGTTAATGTTATTTCTGAAAGATCTCTGCAAAGGTTACGTTGATGGTGATGAATTTCATCCTGTCTTGCAGGGTGCCAATCTTAGATTAGAACGCGGCCAACAATTAGCATTAATGGGAGAGAGTGGTTCTGGAAAAAGCACATTGCTCAACCTTATTTCAGGTCTCGATAAAATAGATTCAGGTGAGATATGGTTTCCTAACTTTTCGATGCATAAAACATCGGAGCATAAAAGGGCTGCATTTCGTCGACATACTATTGGCCATGTATTCCAGCAATTCAATCTTCTTCCCACGTTGAATGTTGCAGATAACATTCGATTCTGCCGTCAGTTACGCGGATTGCCTGAAGATAACAACCTATGGCGACAAATCATTTCTAATTTAAACTTAATGCCGTTGCTTGGCCGTTATCCAGAAGAAGTTTCGGGTGGTCAGCAGCAAAGAGCAGCCATTGCAAGGGCGCTCTATATGGAACCCAAGTTGCTACTTGCCGATGAACCTACAGGCAGTTTAGATGAACGTAACGCAGATGCGGTTATGCGCCTCTTAACATCGCTGACTCGAGAACTCGATTGTACGCTTTTGCTTGTGACACACAGTGAAACTGTCGCCAGCCATATGGACGGGTGTATCCGGTTGCAAGGGGGCCAGCTGCATGTTGTTGCCCGTAGTTAAAGCACTACTAGGACACTATCGTCGCTACCCTTTACAATTTATTCTGGTTTGGTTGGGGTTAACACTGGGTGTTTCTCTGCTGATTGGTGTTACCACCATTACCTATCATGCCCAAGTCGGTTATCAAGAAGTTGATCAGCTCACGGCGAATCCATTTCCGTATCAAATAAAAGCTAAAAAAGGGGAGGCGATTCCGAACTCACTGTTTGAAACAGTTTCAAATGCTGATGTTGGCCAGTGTACCCCTTATGCTCAAGCTAAAGTTACGACTGACTTTGGCGTAGACCTGACTATTATTGGGATTGATAGAACGATAGCGAATCGCGCTTTTAGCTCGCCTATTCCAGATAAGTATCAGGTTGTCGTTAGTCGAAAATTTGCGCAACAGGCGCTACTTGATTCCGGCGATTCTTTGGTTTTAAAAAACGGAAAAACACTTGGGCCAGTTTGGGTTGAAGATAACAATCTTGTTTATGGTCTTCGTGCGGCTTCCAGTATTCAATTGGTTCAATCTCTCAATGAAAAACAGTCTTTATCTATGGTGGCATGTGCTGATATGCCTCCGTTTAAACTCACAAAACTCAAATCGATCTTGGGAGATAAATACAAAGTTAAGCGCAATTATCGCTCGGAATTAAGCGCATTAACTCAAGCTTTCAATATGAATTTAAAGGCGATGGGTCTGCTTGCTTTCTTAGTGGGGCTGTTTATCTTTTCTCAAGCCATTTCACTGTCGTTTATTCAACGCCAGCGTTTGGTCGGGATGCTACGTCAGGCGGGTGTTGCGAGACGAGACCTTACCAAAGCGATCGTTATTGAATTATTGTTTTTTATTATCATTTCTTGGTTGTGTGGCAATATTTTCGGATTGGTGTTAGCGAACCAATTACTCCCTAGTGTCTATGGCTCGGCAGGGATTGTGGAAAATCCGAATATGTTTTATGGAATCGATCTGTGGTGGTGTTTCTATAGTTTGATATTAACCATCGTCGGAGCTGCATGCGCATGTATCTGGCCGGTAATTCGCCTACTAAAATCCGAGCCTATTCGATTAACCGAACGTTTATCTTTGATCCGGTTTGCTGGCTCTGAGTTTACGGTTCAGACCTATTTTTCTATCGTATTTGCGATACTGGCCATTGTGCTTTTTTACTATATCCATATTCCAGAGGTTGGATTAGGGGTGCTGGTGTTAGTGCTGGTGAGTGTGGCATTTATTACGCCTTTTATCGTATGGAAGTTTTTTGATTTTCTCTCTTATAGTTTGAGTTCGGTTAGGCTTCGATGGTTCTTTGCCGATTCCGCAGCCAGTATGAGTTACCGTGGTATTGCGACCATGGCATTTCTGATTGCACTTGCTACTAACATTGCCGCAGAAACCTTGGTTGGCAGTTTTCGAGAAACCACTTCTCAATGGTTAGAACACCGTCTTGCAGCCGACCTCTATTTTCATGGTACCGCAGAGCAGTCTCAGTATATTGATGAATGGTTACGAGACCAGCCAGAAGTGAGTGATTTCTGGCAACGCTGGGAAACGGATGTCACTACCGATAATGGAACTGTGCAAGTGGTGAGTGTCGGAAGAAGTGACGTCGAGCTCCAAGCGTTAACCATTAAAGTGGGTGCTCCTGATTATTGGTATAAGTTACATCACAGTAAGACCGTATTACTGAACGAATCAACGGCGAGTAAATTGGATTTGCGACCTGGAGATCACCTGAATTTGCCAAGTGAAATGGGTGATGATTGGCTAGTGGGGGGGATCTATTATGATTATGGGAATCCACACTTCCAAGTCGTGATATCCGACTTTGAATGGCGGCATCATTTTCAGACTAATGGAGATTTGATTTACGCTGTTGATCTTCATCACTCAAGCTATTCAGACTCAGTTCGCTCTAAGTTGGATAACATGTTCCATCTGACGCCTGACCGAATTTATGGCAACAGTCAGATTTATAATGCGGTGATTCGAGTTTTTGATAAGACATTTTTGGTGGCAAAGAAATTAGGAAATATCACACTTTTCATTGCTATCTGTGGTGTGTTTGTTGCAACACTCGCCGGAGAAGCCGCCCGTCAACGTCATTTTACTCTGTTACGTTGCTTCGGAGTATCTGGTAAAGAGCTCATTCTTATCGGAAGTTTGCAGCTTCTCACGTTTGGGCTTATCTGTTTAGCGATAGCAGTACCGCTTGGTATCGGACTCGCTCAGTTAATTATTAGCACTTCTATAAAAGGCTCGTTTGGTTGGTCTATTCCTTTAGATTACTTCAGCGCAGACCTATTTTCTATGGCGGCATGGTCGTTGGGCGCCTTAGTGATTGCAGGCGCATTTCCTATCATCCGCCTCGTTCGTCGGTCACCAATGAATATTTTACGCAACTCAATGTAACCTCAAAAATCATTTAGTTCGATATTTCCGAGGTTTAACGCTTTTTAAATCGATTTTTATATTCCTTTCAATCCGACTAAACTTTTACTATAACTAGTTAAGTCAGTGTTGGTTAAAAAAGGTACGAATATGGATAATTTTCTTCGCGATTTTTTCAAGAACGACTCATCAGGTGGGATTCTACTCGTTCTCGCGACCGCGGCAGCTATGATGTTGGCTAATTCAGGTTTTTCTGATGTGTATCACGGATTTCTTCATGCCAAAGTTGTCGGTATGTCATTGAGCCACTGGATCAATGATGGTTTGATGGCAGTCTTTTTTCTTTTGATTGGGTTAGAAGTTAAAAGAGAATTGCTTGAAGGTGCTTTAAAAACACGAGACAGCGCCATTCTTCCGGCTGTGGCAGCATTAGGTGGTATGGTAGTACCTGCGTTAGTGTACGCCAGTTTTAACATGGGTGACCCAGTGACCTTGAGTGGTTGGGCGATACCTGCGGCAACGGACATTGCGTTTGCTTTGGGTGTTATGGCACTGTTGGGTGATCGCGTGCCTCTGAGTTTGAAAGTGTTTTTGCTCGCACTCGCGATTATTGATGACCTTGGGGTTATCGTTATTATTGCTTTGTTTTACAGCAGTGACCTATCCACACTTGCGTTGACGGTTGGTTTTATTGCAACGACTGCCTTATTAATCATGAACTATTTAGGTGTGACTCGTTTGGCAGCTTACCTTGTGGTTGGGTCAATCTTATGGATTGCGGTGTTGAAGTCCGGGGTTCATGCTACATTAGCAGGGGTTGTTATCGGTTTTGCGATTCCTTTAAAAGGTAAAACTGAAGATGCACCATCACCATTGAAATCTCTTGAACATGCATTACACCCCTATGTCACATACGCGATTCTGCCTTTATTTGCATTGGCCAATGCAGGGCTAAGCCTAGAGGGCGTTTCTATCGAAAGCTTGAGTAGCGCTGTTCCAATTGGTGTTGCGTTAGGCTTGGTGTTCGGCAAACCAGCCGGTATCTTCTTGTTCAGTTGGCTAGCAATTAAGTCGGGTGTGGCAAGTTTGCCCGTTGGTGCCAATTTACGACAAGTGTTTGCTGTTGCGTTGCTCTGTGGTATCGGGTTTACGATGTCGATATTCATCTCTTCGTTGGCCTTCGGTCAATTGCATCAAGACTTGGATACATTGGCGAGAATGGGGATTTTGATGGGTTCAACTATTGCGGCGGTCTTGGGTTATGTGGGACTTTCTCTATCACTACGAAAAGCCTAATGTAAAAGATTAATACACACTGGTTCCTATCGGATAAATCCCTAGCTTGGTCATTGGCTAGGGATTTTTTATTAGCGCTAACATTTTGATTTTAGAATGACTTCATTTCTTATGTTGATTATGTTGTTAATTACACTGCAAAATTCATTGCTTTTATCGCTATTTTTGTGGTAATTTCCGCAACAATCTCGGAGTAATTGTGATCTGGGGGATACGCGAAGTGAGCATTCAAGCTGATTGTGTCATTTCGTAGGGTAGGTACTGATAAAAGCCTATTTATCAGTAGAAGGGATACTCTTGTCGTGGGAACGGCATTAATTATGGGAAACCCAACAGTGAATATACGTACAATACCTTCAATAATCAGCTTTTTGCTACCAGAATGCCCTGTTTTAGAAAATAGAAGCATTACCGAACCTTGATTATCTAGGTCTATTCAAGTTTGCCATTTTAATTGGCTATTAACTCATCCTATTTTGCGAAATTTGGGTGGTTTGATGTTCGTCCGTTTTATTAATTCTTCAGTTTGATGGATGAAAACGGTTCGGTTTTGACATTTTTATAAGGGGCGCCTAATGAGCACAGCCTTTATCGTTGATGATGCATTATCATCTCCATTTTCTAATCAAGTTCCTACGCCAACAGGAATTTATGATCTTACACCTGATCAAGTCTTGCTTGATCAAGAGGAGAGTGAGTCTGCTGTTCGCTCATATCCTCGTCGTTTACCGATAGCGATTAAACGCGCCTCAGGTTTGCTGGTGGAAGATACGCGTGGTCAGGTTTATCTAGATTGCTTAGCGGGTGCTGGTACTTTGGTACTGGGCTATAACCATGCAGAGATTAATCAAGCATTAAAAGATCAACTTGATTCCGGTTTACCTTATCAAACACTTGATATTACTACTGAAACGAAACGAGATTTCATTAATCAAGTTAATGCGTTTCTGCCTAAAGAATTAGCTGATAACAGTGTGATTCAGTTCTGTGGTCCCTCTGGTGCCGATGCTGTAGAAGCGGCGATCAAGTTGGCGAAACAGACAACAGGTCGCAATACCATGTTTTCGTTTCGCGGTGCTTATCATGGTATGACAAACGGAACCATGGGCATGATGGGTAACTTAGGAACAAAAGCGCGCCGCACTGGCTTGATGTCAGATGTGCACTTTATGCCTTTTCCATATAATTTACGCTGCCCATTTGGCCTTGGCGGTGATGAGGGAGCGAAAGCCAGTATTCGTTACATCGAACGCCTATTAAATGATGATGAAGCTGGGGTAATGAAGCCAGCTGCCATTATTGTTGAGCCGGTTCAGGGTGAAGGCGGTGTTATTCCTGCACCTGCATTTTGGTTACGCGAATTACGTCGTATTTGTGATGAACACGGAATCTTATTAATTTTTGACGAAATTCAATGTGGCGTTGCGAAAACCGGTTACAACTTCGCCTTTGAAGAGTCGGGTATCGTTCCTGATGTTTTGTGCTTGTCAAAAGCGATTGGTGGTGGTTTACCCATGTCTCTTCTTGTGTTGAAGAAAGACATCGATACTTGGAATCCAGGAGAGCACACTGGAACGTTCCGTGGTAATCAATTAGCGATGGTGTCTGGTGCAAAGGCACTCGAAATTATTCAACGCGATAACTTAGTCGAACATGCCAATATCGCGGGTCAATATTTGCGTATGGGATTGGAAAAAATCCAGAGTCGAGTTAATTGTATAGCGGAAGTACGTGGCAAAGGGTTGATGCTTGGCGTTGAAGTTAAGCATACGAATGGAGAGCTTAATAAGTTTGATGAGCCTCTACCGGATGGTGATCTAACCCTAAGAATTCAACGTGCAGCTCTGGAACGAGGATTGATGGTAGAAAAGGGTGGCCGAGACGGTTCGGTAATTCGATTCTTGCCGCCTATTATTATCTCGTTTGAGCAGATTGATTTTGCACTACGTGTACTTGAAGAGGCCATAATTGTGGCTGGTGGTGACTATAAGTCATCAAGCGATACGACCAGTGATTGGAGTGATCACTTTGTTCAAACTGGTCTATCGGGAAGCAATGAATTTGCGGCAGTACTCAATCACACTGCTTCATCTTTGAAGACCGTTTTTGAATCTGTGGATGCTCCTTATTCTGGCTTTGAACCCAAATTATTAGAAAAGATAATTCATGAAGTCGATATGGATCATCAAAATGCGCCATTGAAAGATGTGGTAAGCAATATGTCGGAATTGATCGCAAAAAATTCCATTATTGTTCAACATCCCGACTGCATTGCGCACTTGCATACACCACCACTTTTAGCATCGATTGTTGCTGAAACCATGATCGCGGCGTTAAACCAATCGATGGACTCTTGGGACCAAGCTTCGGCGGCAACGTACGTTGAACAGCGGGTGGTTGATTGGGTTTGTGATAAATACGATTTGGGTGATCAGGCTGATGGTGTGTTTACCAGTGGCGGAACTCAAAGTAATCAAATGGCGTTGCTGCTTGCTCGTGATTGGATTGCAGATAAACTCTCAGATCATTCTATCCAAAAACTCGGCTTACCGGATTATGCAGATAAGCTGCGAATTATTTGTTCCGAGAAGGCGCATTTTACGGTGCAAAAATCTGCATCGTGGATGGGATTGGGAGAGAAATCCGTCTTAACCGTTAGCTCTAACGCAAATGGCACAATGGATGTTTCATTGCTTGAACATGAGGTTACAAAGGCAAAAGAGGAAGGACTCATTCCGTTTGCGATTGTAGGCACAGCAGGAACGACCGACCATGGTGCGATCGATAACTTAAATGCTATTGCAGATGTCGCTGAAAAACATCAGCTGTGGATGCATGTTGATAGTGCTTATGGTGGCGCGCTGATGTTGAGTAGCCATAAAGCGCGGTTATCTGGTGTGGAGCGGGCGGATTCGGTGACGGTAGATTTCCACAAGATGTTCTTCCAAACAATCAGTTGCAGTGCGGTGCTGTTGAAAGATAAGTCACGCTTTAAGTATTTACTTCATCATGCGGATTACTTAAATCGTGAGCATGATACTTTGCCAAACTTGGTGGACAAATCGATGTCGACAACCAAGCGCTTTGATGCTTTAAAAGTCTTTATGACAATGCAAAGTGTTGGCCCTACAGCCTTGGGTGAGATGGTTGATCATCTCATCACACAGACAAAACGGGTTGCGGATAAAGTAGATGCGCTACCTTCGTTTGAGTTATTGGCAGAGCCGTCTTTATCGACTGTACTGTTCCGAGTTGTAAATGAAGAAGTAACAGATCTGGACGCCTTGAATCAAGAATTACGCCTTGAAGCGTTAACTCGTGGTATTGCAGTACTTGGTGAAACGGTTGTTGATGGAAAATCAGCACTTAAATTTACAATTTTGAATCCATGTTTAAAAATGTCGGATTTCGACGCATTGTTAACAAAAATTGAAGATCTAGCCGTGAGGCTAATCCAACAAAGGGACAGAAACTAATGTCTATTTTACAGATTGGCGCAGGTGGCGTCGGTTGGGTTGTTGCACATAAAGCAGCACAGAATAACCATATTCTCGGTGATATTACGATTGCCTCTCGCACGATAGAAAAGTGTGAAAAAATTATTGAGTCAATTAAAGGTCGTAATAACTTAAATGACTCGGCTAAGAAGCTCGAAGCGCGAGCTGTAGATGCAGATGATGTCGAGGCATTGGTGGCTTTGATTCAGGATGTGAAACCAGACCTAGTGATAAATGTCGGTCCTCCTTGGGTTAATATCACCATCATGGAAGCGTGTCATCAGGCGAAAGTGTCGTATCTTGATACCTCAGTAGCCGTCGACCTGTGCTCTGAAGGACAACAAGTACCACAAGCTTATGATTGGCAGTGGGAATTCCGTGACAAATTTAAAGAGGCGGGTATTACCGGTATTTTAGGGGCCGGCTTCGATCCTGGAGTGGTGAGTATTTTTGCCGCTTACGCAGTGAAGCACCTTTTCGATGAGATCGACTCAATTGATGTGATGGATGTTAATGCTGGCGATCATGGCAAAAAATTTGCGACTAACTTTGACCCAGAAACCAATATGCTTGAAATTCAGGGAGATTCGTTTTTCTGGGAAAATGGTGAATGGAAGCAGGTAGAGTGTCACTCACGGATGCACGAGTTTGATTTCCCGGTTGTTGGCAAGCATAAAGTGTATTCAATGGCGCATGATGAAGTGCGTTCACTAAAAGAATTCATTCCCGCGAAACGCATTGAATTTTGGATGGGCTTTGGCGACCGTTACTTAAACTACTTTAACGTGATGCGTGATATTGGTTTGTTAAACCCAGAACCAGTAACGCTACCGGATGGTCGTGAAGTTCAACCTTTGCATGTCTTAAAAGCACTTTTACCAGAGCCGACTTCTTTGGCTCCGGGATACAAAGGTAACACCTGTATTGGTACTTGGGTTCAAGGCACCAAAGATGGAAAACCTCGTAGTGTATTTATCTATAACATTGCGGATCATGAAGTGGCGTATAAAGATGTTGAACATCAAGCTATCGCTTATACCACAGGTGTTCCTGCGATTACAGCCGCGATTCAATATTTTGCTGGGAAATGGGCAGAGCCTGGCGTGTTTAATATGGAACAGCTCGACCCGGATCCGTTCTTAGACACAATGCCTACGCTTGGTCTTGATTGGGATTATCAAGAGTTGGATGTGCGTCAACCGGACATTCAGATTCTTAAGTAACGTTGTAACAGAATTAAAAGCACTTTATGTAAGTGCGCTTTTGTTATTGTAAACCTCAGCCATGGTAAATACTGTGGCTGTTTTTATTTTATTCGGAGCGATGAGCTGCTGAGCCATTATTCCGATGATTAGGAGTCGAGTAAGATGGAACTATCATCTCTTAATACACCTTATTTTATGATCGATGAATCTAAGTTGATTCGAAACCTCGAGATAGCGGCACGGTTGAAGACACTCTCTGGGGTTAAGCTGGTGCTTGCTCTTAAGTGTTTCTCGACGTGGGGCGTGTTTGACATCATTAAACCCTATTTGGACGGTACAACAAGCTCTGGGCCTTATGAAGTAAAATTAGGGCATGAGACGTTTGGTGGTGAAACGCACGCGTATAGTGTTGGCTACAGTGAGCGGGATGTTGTTGAAGTTGCGGATATCTGCAACAAAATGATTTTCAACTCGCAAAGTCAACTTGCCGCATATCGTCATCTTGTTGAAGGTAAAGCTTCAATCGGACTGCGATTAAACCCGGGTGTGAGTTATGCGGGGCAAGATTTAGCGAATCCAGCGAGAACTTATTCACGCCTAGGGGTACAAACGAATCATATTGAACCAGCGGTGTTTGAGACAATCGATGGTGTGATGTTCCATATGAATTGTGAGAATAAAGATGCCGACGCTTTTATTTCGTTACTTGATTCAATATCTAACGACTTTGGAGAGTACCTCGATCAATTAGATTGGGTCAGTTTAGGTGGTGGTGTGTTCTTCACATGGCCCGATTATGAAATTGAAAAGCTTGCTGCGGCACTGAGAGCCTTTGCTGATAAACATGGAGTTCAACTTTACCTAGAGCCGGGAGAAGCCATTATCACCAAGACGACAGACTTAGTGGTGACGGTTGTCGATATTGTCGAGAATGAAATGAAAACTGCCATCGTCGATTCTGCGACAGAAGCTCATCGGCTTGATACGTTAATTTATAATGAACCTGCGGAAATTTTAGAAGCTTCAGAAAATGGGCAATATGAATATGTCATCGGGTCGTGCTCTTGTTTGGCGGGGGACCAGTTCTGTGTTGCCAAGTTTGATCAACCCTTAGAGATTGGACAAAAGCTTCATATCTTAGACAGTGCAGGTTACACAATGGTCAAATTGAATTGGTTTAATGGTTTGAAGATGCCTTCGGTGTATTGTCAACGCCAAGATGGACGAATCGAAAAACTTAATGAGTTTGGCTATGATGATTTCAAACGTTCTCTTTCTCAGTGGTCGGTGAGCTAAGTGCTAGTGTTTGAAGTAGCTGAAGCAAGCTAACTGATTGATTTAAGGTAATAAAAAACGCCAAAAGATTATTCATCTTCTGGCGTTTTTATTATCCTGTTGTTTTAGGATCGAGTATTGTTTGACCGAGTGTTTAAATCGTGAACTGGGCAAGCCTGTCATCGAGTTGACGAGACATATCCGCAAGTGTTTCACTCTCGCTGGCCAAATGATTGGCCGCTTGAGACATTTCTAATGCTGAATCACTGATTCCAGCGACATTACGGTTCATGTCTTCTGTCACGGCATTCTGCTCTTCAGCAGCGGTTGCAATTTGTACAACACTTTCATTAACATGGCGAATGTGTCCTTCAATTAAATCAAGATCAGAACCACAACTCTCTGCTTGTTTAACACTGTTATGAGCTAAGTCTTGACTGCGCTTCATTACATCAGCAGTACCCAAAGCTAAACCTTGTAAGCGGTTAATGGTGCTTTGAATTTCTTCGGTTGACTGACTGGTTCTTGCAGCTAGGTTCCTAACTTCATCAGCAACAACGGCAAAACCACGACCTTGTTCACCGGCACGAGCTGCTTCAATTGCTGCATTAAGTGCTAGTAGGTTGGTTTGCTCTGAAATACCGGTAATTACGGAGGTGACTTCACTAATTTCCATCACGCCTTCTTTGAGCTTTTCGACTTGATCTGTTGCAGAATCTAGTTCAGTAACCAATGACTGAATACTCTCGACATTTGAAACTAAATCTTGGCTGCCTTTTCCTGCTTCACGAGTCGCTTCTTCTGTGTCATTTGCAGTGGATTCGGCATTATTGGCAACCTCAGCGACTGTCGTGCTCATTTGGTTCATCGCCGTGGCTAATTGATTTAATTGGTCGCGTTGACTCATTACAGCGGTCGATGTTTCTTCGGCTGAAGAAGCAATTCGAGTCGCTGCGTCAGCAAGGTTTCTCGATGACTGAACTGAGCTACCCAATGCTTCTCGAATTGACGCTAAACTTTTGGTAGTCTGTAACGCGACTACGCCAATCTCGTCAGTTCCATACGTGGGAATTTCGGCAGTAAGATCGCCCTTAGCAACTTTGTCCATAGCGCCCTGAATGGCTTTAAGTGGCACAACAATCGCTTTGCTAATAATGTACCCGCATATGCCCATCACAGCAGATATTGCTAATGTAATAAGCCCCATTTGAAGGTATTGCTGATTGATTTCTACATTGATGGTATTTGTTAACATTCCAGCGCCAACAATCCAGCCAAGTGATGGAACCGAATCAACATAAGCGAGCTTGTCTGCTGGTTTACCATTGGTATCTTGCCATGGATACATTACAGTGCCACCTGCCGCACCTACCTCGACCATCTGAAACCAAAAGTGATCCTTGGCATTGACATCACGACTCCCCATCTGTTTACCAATCAAACCTGCATTGGGGTGAGCCAAAAGATAGCGATTTGTGTCAATTACGTATAGATAATTATCTCCGTCAAAGCGAGTTGCATTGATAAGTGCTTTCGCTTGAATTTCAACTTGGTCAGTGGGAAGTGTATTGGTGAGGTACTCGATTTGTGAAATAGTGGAATGAACGACCGCACTAAGACGTGCTTCTTTTTCATGGAATAAGTTTCGTTTAAGAGCGTTTTCGGATATTACGAGTAGTGCGATAAACCCTACAACACCCACACCAATGATCAAAGCAAGCTTGCAGCTCACTCTCATATTTTTTAAAAACATCAATGTTACCACCTTAGCCAAAGGACAAATTAGTTATTACTTTAAATGTATATATTTGAGTCTAAATTTATATTTTTTATTATGAGTATTGGTTTATATAAATATACAATCAATTTCGTATTAATATTATGTGTTTAAGTTCGTATGTATATTATTGTCATTTAAATCATTAGCTTAAATAATAATAACTATATTTTTTATTCTTCTAACATATAGTTTTGAAATAGGTGATTTGCAAGATTTATTCGTCATAAGTATATGAATTAAATAATATTTAGCATATGGCATTAATATTTTATTTACATTGTCTATTTTCAAGCATTACCTTAGTTTCTTCACTTAATGATTCCAGCTCTTTTATTATGTCGTCGATAGAGAGTAGTTTTGGAAGCTTTACCGAAATATTAGCGGTAAAAATGGTTGAGCTTATTCCTGAATTACCCGTTATAAAAACACGCTGACAATTGAGATCGAGCACACGTACTCGTTGGCTGTCGAGCAGATGAGTAATGTCATTTACAATTCCAGCTCGATCTCGAGCATCCATACGTAGTTGGTAGATATGTTCATCGTTGTTATCGATGATTTGATTGCATTCGCTAACCTTGGCAGTTAAATTGGGATGAGAAATAAACGCATCAATTACCGCGTCCTTATGTTCAGTGGGTAATTCAATTTTAATTACGGCAGCGACTTGGCTATCGAGAAAATTGACTTTGCTGACGAGCCAAGTTCCAAAGTTTTCATGAGTTATGGTTGCCAGCTGTTGAATATCGCTCGGGTTCGCTTCACCGATGAAACTCACGATAAATGTAGACATCATAATTATTCTCCGACAGTTATATATGAGGTGATTCGTTTTATTCCTTATACTGTAATAGTTTAGATGCAGCAGTTTGAATTGCCGTGTTGTCGCTAGAAATTGCTGTTGGGATCTAACTTCATTGCGATTAAAATACAAAAAATGTGGATTAGGTAAAGTAAACCGTTATGTCCATTTCATTAAGTTCGCGTCATTATTGTCGATAGCACTAACCATCTAAGTTGAGAGTAAAAAATGTTAAAACTGGCAATGTTAAGTACTGGTGAAGAAGTGTTGCATGGGGATATTGTTGATACCAATGCTTCATGGTTGTCGGGTCTTCTTTTTGAAGAGGGATTTAGCTTATCAAAACGTTCTACGGTCGGCGATAGTCACCAAGCTTTAACCGAAGAGTTGATCTTACTGACGTTGAATTCAGATGTCCTAATCGTCAATGGGGGGCTCGGTCCTACATCCGATGATGTTACAACAGAAGTTGCTGCTAATGTCGCTGGTGTGGAATTAGAGCTGTTTCCAGATTGGCTCGAGCAAATGAATGCTTTTTTCGCAACTCGCAACCAAGTTATGCCCGATAGCAATGTCAAACAAGCCATGTTGCCAGCGGGCTCAACATTTATTGATAACCCAATTGGAACCGCATGCGGTTTTCAGTGCGTGATCAATGAGTGCCTTTGTTATTTTACACCAGGTGTACCGAGTGAATTTAAACGGATGGTTGTAGAACAAATTGTTCCTGATCTTCAACATCGTTTTCCAGAACTTGTTGGGTCGGATTGTCATCGTATATATACGGTCGGGAGTTCTGAATCTGAACTTGCTCAGTGGTTAGAGACCATTCCGTTACCTCCTGAATATCAACTTGGCTATCGTTCTTACATTCCTTTTATTGAAATCAAGGTTTTTGGGCCTAAAAGGGATTATGAAGGTGCGCTAGAGCTGATTGAACAGATTAGAGATAAGGTAGAAGACAAGGTCGTTAGTATCGATCAGACCATGTTGACTCGTTTAGGAGATTGCGTTGCCAAAACTGAAGTAACTTTAGCACTCGCGGAGCAAAGTACGCGTGGTTGGTTAAGTAATTGGTTATTTTCAGACCCGAGTATCAGCGAAGCGCGAGGCAGTTGCTGGATACTGAGTTCACACGTTGCTGGTGCCATGGATGATAAGGATGCGTTAAGTGCAGCATTAGCATTAGCTGCAGCGACAAAAGAGAAAAGTGCAACAGATATCGCCATCGCGACCGGAGAATATCGTAACCGAACCTTTACTTTAGCCCTGTCTACACCATACGGAGAATGGGCTCAGAGTCATTCATTCAATCGAGATTATTCCGATGAAGATAGTAAAATTGTTATTGGTACCATTGCCGCTGATATGTTGTTGCGCTATCTAACAGGTAAACCGGTATTTGGCGAATATCGTTTTTCTAAAACAATTAAGAAAATCTATTTGCCTATCGAATCATTAAAGTAGGTGAATTTTGAGGATTTATCAGCGACTCAAATGGGCAACATGCCCACTTGGGAAGCGATAAAACTGGAAGGTATAAAAAAGGGCAGGCTATGCCCTTTTTACATTTAAATGAACATTAACTTCTTCAAGTTCTACATCACCATTGGCTCGGCTAATACATGGGAGTACTTCGTCTCCAGAGGTATAGGCCATGGCAAAACCAACGTAATCGACGTTGCCTTTCGCTAATTTGCAGCGACACGCACCACAATGCCCTTCTCGGCATTGATATTCGACTTCTAAACCTGACTGTTCCATGGTTTCAAGAAGTGTGTTGGACGAGTTAGACTCGACGACGATTTTTTGGTTTATCCGTAGTTGTGACATTAGAGTTCGAAGTCCTCAAAGTCATCTAGGCTAACTTCATTATCAATTTGACCGACAAGGTATGAGCTTATTTCAGCTTCTTGTGGTGCAACTTGTACGTTATCAGAAGAAAGCCATGCATTGATCCAAGGAATAGGATTGCTAGTCGAATCTGGGTAAGCCACGCCTAAGCCAACGGCTTGCATTCGAATATTTGTGATGTATTCAACGTATTGGCACAGAATATCTTTGTTTAACCCAATCATTGAACCGTCTTTAAAGAGGTAGGATGCCCACTCTTTTTCTTGTTCTGCAGCTTGCTTAAACAGGTCAAAGCATTGCTGTTTACATTCTTCAGCAATTTGAACGAACGCAAAGTCATCTTGGCCATTGCGCAACATATTAATCATATGCTGTGTACCCGTTAAGTGAAGAGCTTCATCACGGGCAATAAGTTTGATGATTTTTGCATTACCTTCCATGAGCTCTCGTTCTGCGAATGCGAAAGAACAGGCAAAACTAACGTAGAAGCGGATGGCTTCTAAAGCATTTACGGACATTAAACAGAGATAAAGTTTTTTCTTCAAATCCATCAATGAAACTGTGACGTTGTCACCATTTAGTTTGTGTGTGCCTTCACCAAAGCGATGATAGTCATTGGTTGCTTGAATCAATTCATCATAATAATACGCAATATCTTTTGCTCGTTTGATGATTTCTTCATTTTCGACAATGTCGTCAAACACAGTACTAGGGTCATTAACGATATTACGAATGATATGAGTGTACGAGCGTGAATGTATTGTTTCAGAGAATGACCATGTTTCGATCCAAGTTTCGAGTTCTGGAAGTGATACCAAAGGAAGGAGAGCAACGTTAGGGCTGCGGCCTTGAATAGAATCGAGTAGAGTTTGATATTTTAGGTTAGAGATAAAAATATGTTGTTCATGCTCAGGAAGCTTATTGTAATCGATGCGGTCGCTTGAAACGTCGACTTCTTCTGGACGCCAAAAGAAGGACAGTTGCTTTTCGATTAGTTTTTCGAAGATTTCATATTTTTGTTGATCATAGCGAGCAACGTTAACCGGTTGCCCAAGAAACATTGGTTCTTTTAATTGATCATTTTTGTTCTGAGAAAAAGTGCTGTAAGCCATGTTTTGCCTCAACTTTCATAAGCCCTCTACCGAGGGCAAATAAGTGGAATCTAATAATTAGGGAAATGCAGGTTAGATTTTGCACGCTCCGCCGGAACAATCATCGTCTGCTGATGCAACGTCTTTCTGATCATCTTGAGCACCGTCACGCGTATTATGGTAATAAAGCGTTTTAACACCATATTTGTATGCAGTCAGTAAGTCTTGAAGAAGTTGCTTCATAGGAACTTTGCCGGAGTCGTAACGACTTGGATCGTAATTCGTATTGGCAGAAATCGCTTGGTCGACGAATTTTTGCATAATACTAACGAGATGCAGATACCCATTATTTGAACCGATATTCCAAAGCAGTTCATAGTTATCTTTGTATTCGATGAACTCAGGGACAACCTGTTTCAAAATACCGTCTTTAGACGCCTTAATCGAAACATAACCACGCGGTGGTTCAATCCCGTTGGTCGCATTTGAAATCTGTGAAGAAGTTTCAGATGGCATTAATGCGGTCAACGTTGAATTACGTAAACCATATTCCATGATCTCTTCACGTAATGCATCCCAATCGTAATGTAATGGTTCATCACAAATATCATCGATATCTTTTTTGTAGGTATCGATTGGGAGTAACCCTTTCGCATAATTGGTTTCGTTAAAGAGAGAGCAACGGCCTTGCTCTTTTGCAAGTTCCACTGATGCTTTGAGTAGGTAATATTGCATCGCTTCAAACGTACGGTGGGTCAGATTATTGGCGCTACCATCAGAGTATTTCACGCCATTTTTCGCTAGGTAATAAGCGTAGTTGATTACACCAACACCTAACGTTCGGCGATTCATCGATGAACGGTGTGCTGCTGGAAGCGGGTAATCTTGATAATCGAGTAGTGCATCAAGTGCACGAACGACTAGATCCGATAACTCAGCAAAATCATCGAGAGACTCAATAGCACCAAGGTTAAACGCCGACAGAGTACACAGGGCGATTTCACCAGATTCATCTTCTACGTTTTCAAGAGGCTTGGTTGGAAGCGCAATCTCAAGGCATAAGTTTGACTGACGTACAGGAGCCACAGAGGCATCAAATGGGCTGTGTGTATTACAATGGTCGACATTTTGGATATAAATGCGGCCGGTTGACGCTCGTTCTTGCATTAATAACGAGAATAGCTCGATTGCTTTAACGGTTTCCTTCTTGATTGAAGGATCGTTTTCGTACTTAACATATAGGCGTTCGAATTCTGCCTGATCTTCGAAAAAGGCATCGTACAAACCGGGGACGTCCGAAGGGGAGAATAACGTAATGTCACCGCCTTTAACTAAGCGCGCGTACATTAACTTATTTAACTGAACGCCATAATCCATATGACGGACTCGGTTCTCTTCAACACCACGGTTGTTTTTTAACACGATTAACGATTGGGATTCACGGTGCCAAAGTGGGTAGAAAACAGTTGCTGCACCACCACGTACGCCACCTTGAGAACAACATTTTACAGCTGTTTGGAAATACTTATAGAATGGTACACACCCGGTGTGGAATGCTTCGCCGCCGCGAATTTCTGACCCTAATGCACGAATACGTCCCGCGTTGATACCAATTCCGGCGCGTTGAGAGACATAACGTACAATTGAGCTTGCGGTAGCGTTGATTGAGTTTAAGCTATCACCACATTCCACCAATACACACGAGCTAAATTGGCGCGTAGGAGTACGAACGCCTGACATAATCGGCGTTGGTAATGAAATTTTGAAGTTAGATGTCGCATCGTAAAAGCGCTTTACGTAGCTCAGGCGAGTCTCTTTTGGATAGTTAGCAAATAGACAGGCTGATACTAGGATATAAAGAAACTGAGCGCTCTCATAAATATCTCCAGAGACTCGGTTTTGGACAAAGTACTTCCCCTCTAACTGCTTAACAGCCGCATAGGAAAAATTAAGATCACGACGATGATCAATATACTTTCCAAGTTCGATCCACTCTTCTTTTGAGTAGTCTTCCATTAAGTGCTTGTCGTACTTACCTAACTCAACTAGCGCAGTAACATGATCGTACAACTCTGGTGGAGTGTACTGACCATACGCTTTTTTACGTAAATGGAAGACGGCTAGGCGAGCGGCAAGATACTGATAATCTGGCGATTCTTCAGAGATTAGATCGGCGGCTGATTTAATTATGGTTTCGTGAATGTCGGACGTGGTAATGCCATCATAAAATTGAATTTGAGCTTTAAGTTCAACTTGGGATACAGATACATTGTTGAGATCTTCTGCTGCCCATGTGATCACTCGGTGGATCTTTTCAAGATCGATGGTTTCTTTGCGGCCGTCACGCTTGGTGACTGTAAGTTGCTGGTTCATTCTACTATATTTCCCTAACAAAACTGAAAAGCCGAAGGGTTAAATTTCTTATTGTAAAGTTTCTACTGTCGGCTTTGTGATATAAATTCACGTCTACATATAATGCTTGAGACACTATATGTAGGGGTAAAATCAATTTCGAGTACCAAGATAGTGCTATCGTAACGTCATTGCAAGTAACAATCGTTGGACAGGTTGTGGATAAGTAAAATTTTCCATCAAGAAAGTTAGTGGTTACTTACTGATGGTTTTAGAAATGAAAAGCACTTGAAGAAATGTAATGATAAAGTTGCTTAATTTATAACTGGTAACAAAAAAAAACAGCTTGATCTTTGACAAAAATTTGTCGTGAAAGATCAAGCGTTAAAATGAGATCCTAGTACACAAATGTTGCACAATAATGTGACCATATACAAGTGATGTGCTAGCGGAATTTTATGGTTTCAATGTGTGTACAATATAGTTCACGTCAACATTTTGACTGAGCTTGTAAGAGTCGGTTAAGGGGTTATAGGCAATGCCTGTAATACCATTAGATTGAAGCGGGGTTTTGTCAATTTTCGACATCAATTCTGAAGGCCGAATAAACTTTTCATGATCGTGCGTACCTTCAGGAACGATTTTTAGCAGTTTTTCTGCTCCTACGATCGCAAACAGGTAAGATTTAAAATTTCGGTTGAGCGTGGAGAAAAATACGTGACCGCCAGGTTTAACGAGCTTAGAACATGCTTGGATAACAGATAAAGGATCTGGAACATGTTCTAACATTTCCATACATGTTACTACATCATAGCTTTCTGGGTGCTCATTGGCATGAACCTCCACAGGACACTGGATATAGTTGATGTTCTTGGTTCCTGTTTCGAGCGCATGTAATCGAGCAACTTCAAGTGGCTCTTTACCCATATCAAGTCCAGTAACGTGAGCACCTTGTTGCGCCATACTTTCTGATAAAATGCCGCCACCGCAGCCTACATCAAGAACTTTTTTACCGAACAAGCCATCGCTTTTGGTTAAAACATAGTGCAATCGCAGCGGGTTGATTTGATGCAACGGTTTAAATTCACCATTTAGATCCCACCAGCGAGATGCCATATCAGCAAATTTTTGTATTTCTTTTGGGTCGACATTGTGTGGTTGATTCATGTTTAACTCTTTTTAACACATCAATACTCATTGATACCGACGAACGATACCAAGGTTGGGTTTAAGCTCTTAAGATTAAAATAATATACCTAGTCGATGCAATCTGGCTAGAGAAAGCCAATTTAAAGCAAAATACGGTCGTAAAATAGGGAGGTGAATCGACATTTAACTATGGATTGAGTATATTATAACCAATTGATTCACAACAAATGTCACATCCCATTAAAACCGATGGGAAAGAGATGCCCCCATGTGTAAATCTATGCTATATTTTCCAACCTTATACGTATAAGAATACGAAAGAACAAATAGAGGGATATTGGCTCTATGAGCGAGTTAGCTAAAGAGATAACACCCGTCAACATCGAAGAAGAGCTACGTGGTTCTTACCTTGACTATGCGATGTCAGTTATCGTTGGTCGTGCTCTTCCAGATGTACGAGATGGCTTAAAACCAGTACACAGACGCGTACTTTTCGCGATGAATGTACTAGGCAATGATTGGAATAAAGCATACAAAAAATCAGCCCGTGTGGTTGGTGACGTAATCGGTAAATATCACCCTCATGGTGATGGTGCAGTGTACGATACTATCGTTCGTATGGCTCAACCGTTCTCGCTACGTTACATGTTAGTGGATGGCCAAGGTAACTTTGGTTCCATTGACGGTGACTCAGCTGCTGCGATGCGTTATACCGAAGTTCGTATGGCAAAAATTGCGCACGAGCTTTTAGCTGATCTAGATAAAGATACGGTTGATTACGTACCTAACTATGATGGCACGGAACAGATTCCTGACGTTTTACCAGCAAAGATACCGAACCTTCTTGTCAATGGTTCATCGGGTATCGCGGTTGGTATGGCAACCAATATCCCACCGCATAACTTAACTGAAGTAATCGATGGTTGTCTTGCTTATATTAATAACGAAGACATCACGATTGATGAGCTTATTGATTATATTCCCGGACCGGATTTTCCAACTGCAGCTTTGATCAGTGGACGCAAGGGTATTATTGACGCTTACAAAACGGGTCGCGGTAAAGTTTACATGCGTTCGAAAGCGGATATTGAAGCCGATAAGAACGGTCGCGAAACGATTGTGATTACGGAAATTCCTTATCAGGTTAACAAAGCTCGTGTAATCGAAAAAATTGCTGAGTTAGTAAAAGATAAGAAAGTCGAAGGCATTAGTGCACTGCGTGACGAATCTGATAAAGAAGGTATGCGTATTGTTATTGAATGTAAGCGTGATGCTGTGGGCGAAGTTGTATTAAACAACCTATACGCTCAAACTCAGCTTCAAACCACATTTGGTATCAATATGGTTGCGCTCGACAATGGCCAACCAAAACTGTTCAACTTGAAAGAAATGTTGAAGTGTTTTGTTAACCACCGTCGCGAAGTTGTAACTCGTCGTACTATATTTGAATTACGCAAAGCTCGTGACCGAGCTCATATCCTTGAAGGACTTGCACTCGCGCTTGCGAATATTGATGAAATCATTGAATTGATCCGTAAAGCGCCAAGTCCAGCAGAAGCGAAAGCTGGCTTGTTGGCTCGTGGCTGGGACCTGGGTAATGTTGCTTCGATGCTCGAACGTGCAGGAACAGATGCAGCACGTCCTGAGTGGCTAGAGGCTGAGTTTGGTATTCGTGATGGTCAATACTTCCTCACAGAGCAACAAGCTCAAGCGATTCTAGATCTTCGCCTACACCGCTTAACCGGTTTAGAGCACGAGAAGATTTTGAACGAGTACAAAGGACTATTGGAAGATATCGCGGCACTAATGCTGATTCTTTCAAGCACTGAGCGCTTGATGGAAGTTATCCGTGAAGAATTAGAGACAGTTCGTGATGCCTTTGGCGATGCTCGTCGTACCGAGATTACCGCTGCTACCCATGACATCGATATGGAAGAGCTTATCGCTCGTGAAGATGTTGTAGTGACGTTGTCACACGAAGGTTACGTGAAGTATCAATTGCTCAATGAGTACGAAGCGCAGCGTCGTGGTGGTAAAGGTAAGAGTGCCACTAAGATGAAAGAAGAGGATTACATTGAGCGTTTATTAGTTGCGAATACGCACGATAACATTCTTTGTTTCTCGACACGTGGCAAAACGTATCGTCTTAAAGTATATCAACTACCACTAGCGAGTCGTACTGCTCGTGGTAAACCAATCGTGAATATTCTTCCGTTAGAGGAAAATGAGCGCATTACCGCTATCTTGCCTGTGAGTGAGTTCTCTCCTGAGAAATTTATCTTTATGGCAACAGGTGATGGTACGGTTAAGAAAACTTCACTAGACCAGTTTGCAAATGTTCGTTCTAACGGATTGATAGCGTTGAACCTGCGTGAAGATGATTCATTAATCGGCGTAGACATTACCAATGGCGACAGTGAAATTATGCTGTTCTCGAAAGCGGGTAAAGTTGTTCGCTTTAAAGAAGCAGAAGAAATTCCTGTTGTTGATGAAAATGGTAACCCTGTTCTTGATGAAAACGGTAATCCTGAAATCAAGTTTAAAGGTGTTCGCCCAATGGGTCGTACTGCTGCTGGTGTCCGTGGTATGAAACTCGCAGAAAATGATCAAGTTGTTTCTCTGATCATTCCATCGAGTGAAGCTGATAATGTGCTAACAGTGACCGAGAATGGCTACGGCAAACGTACAGCTTTGACAGAGTACCCAACCAAAGGTCGTGGTACTCAAGGTGTGGTTTCTATCAAAGTGTCTGAGAGAAACGGCAGTGTTGTTGGCGCAGTTCAAGTCTCAGATGGTGATGAGTTTATGATGATCACCAACGCAGGTACATTGGTACGAACTCGCTCGGCCGAAGTAAGCCAAGTAGGACGTAACACTCAAGGTGTCACATTAATCCGAACATCTGAAGAAGAGCAAGTCGTTGGTTTACAACGTATTGACGAGATCGAAGAGTTGGAATTAACAGAAGAAGAGCAAGCGGTGTTAGATACCGACGCTGACGATTCTGCCAACAGCGTTGATAGCTCTAACCCTGAAGATGATAAAAATGACAATGACGTCGACGAGAAATAAACTCTAGACCGTACATTGATACCGGGTCGATAAGGCCCGGTATTTTTTTATCCTTATTTCGTTGAACACTGCGTCGAAATGATTCTTTGATATAACGAGATTCAAGGTTATTTCTAAGTTGCTTTGTTATAATATAACAAACGTATTTGGTCGTTTTATTGAATTTAACTGCATGTCGACTCATGGTTGTCTAGGTTACAATTGACGATACAGTGCTAGTAACAATCATTATAATGTTTAAAGCTAATTTTCTGAGTGAGAGTATGTATGGCGGAAGTTAGAGCCAGAGTTGATCTAAAAGTCGGTGCAAAAAGTAATATAGAGGCTGAAATCCTCTCGTTTAGTGGTCTTAAGACGGAAAAAGAACACGTAGCGATCATATTCAAATCTGCCGATAAGTCGCAGTCTACGCCATTTGTGAGAATGCACTCCGAATGTCTGACGGGTGATGTGTTTCATTCGTCTCGTTGTGATTGTGGTGAACAGCTTGAAGAAACCATCAATAAGATGGGTGAGCATGGTGGGATTATTTTGTATCTGCGTCAGGAAGGGCGTGGCATCGGTTTATATAATAAGATCGATGCTTATCGTTTACAGAGTGAAGGATTAGATACCTATCAAGCGAATCGTCACCTCGGTTTTGATGATGATATGAGAGACTTTAGTGAAGCGGCGCAAATGTTAGAAGCGTTGAATATCAATTCGATTAAGCTAATCACTAATAATCCAAAGAAAGTTCGTGAACTTGCCGAGCATGGTATCGAAATCGCAGAAGTGGTGAATACACTTGCTCACATAAAGCAGGGTAATGAAGACTACCTAAAAGCGAAAGTTGATCACGGGAACCATAACCTCGATATTTAATCATTGAGCCTATTTTTTCAAAAGTAAGAAAGCCCTAACGTTTGTTGGGGCTTTCTTACTTTTTGTAGTTGAAAAAAATATTTTTATCATTAGTATAGTCGATACAATTGCCAATGATAATAATTTGCATTAACATTTATAGCAACAAAATAACAAGGAAGAGTCATTAATGAAAGCCAGATTAACTCTATCAGTATCGACAGCTGTGGCACTTGCCCTTTCAGCAACCAACGTAAATGCAGCTCAAATTACCGAAAGCCAAGTTGTAGAACACTATGCGAATGTGGCACACGCCGTATTTGAAGATTCGTTGATAAGTGCTAAAAAACTCAACAATTCTATTGAAAATTTCTTAGCAAATCCGACTCAAGAAACTTTTGCACAAGCGAAAGTCGATTGGCTTGCTGCTCGAGTTCCATATCAACAGTCTGAAGTGTTCCGTTTCGGTAATGCCATTGTTGATGATTGGGAAGGTCAATTAAACGCATGGCCTCTTGATGAAGGTCTGATTGACTATGTGGCAAAAGACTACCAACATGAATTAGGTAACGAAGGTGCAAGTGCAAATATTATTGCTAATACCTCTTTGACTATTGGTGCAGCGACGGTTGATGCCAAAGAGATTACCCCTGAGCTTATCGCCAGTTTAAATGAAGTCGGCGGATCTGAAGCCAACGTTGCATCTGGTTATCATGCGATTGAGTTTCTTTTGTGGGGACAAGATCTAAATGGAACCAATGCAGGTGCCGGCAATCGCTCATACACCGACTATCTGAATGGCGATCAGTGTACCAATGGTAATTGTGAACGTCGCGGTGATTACTTACAAGCGACGGCACAACTATTGGTTCAAGACCTTGAATGGATGGAGCAGCAATGGTCTGCACAACAATCTGATAATTACCGTCAAACATTACTAGCAGAAAGTGCCGAAAATGGCCTACGTAAAATGCTGTTTGGTATGGGGTCGCTTTCACTAGGCGAACTGGCTGGTGAGCGTATGAAAGTGGCTTTGGAAGCGAATTCAACAGAAGATGAGCATGATTGTTTCTCAGATAACACTCATAACTCTCACTTCTATAATGCTCA
Source organism: Vibrio phycocola (assembly GCF_053850235.1). Classification (NCBI taxonomy): domain Bacteria; kingdom Pseudomonadati; phylum Pseudomonadota; class Gammaproteobacteria; order Vibrionales; family Vibrionaceae; genus Vibrio; species Vibrio phycocola. The sequence continues at coordinate 356,091 of NZ_JBSQDJ010000001.1, forward strand.
AGGCGTTTACAATGTCTTTACTGGAGAGTATGCCCGTATTAATGGTGAAGTGGTTTCTGGTCCAAGTATCAAAGATCTTGTCGAACAAAAGAATGATACTGAAGCTGTAGCTATTCAAGGCGAATTTGATAACACCCTGAAGCAAGTACACGCGCTTGTTGATTCTGCTGAGAAAAATAATGTCTATTTTGATCAGCTTATTGCAGCAAATAATAGCGAAGGGCATAAAATTGTAAACAGTGCTATTTCTGCTTTAGTTATGCAAACAGCCGCTATTGAAAAAGCAGCAGGAATCTTGGCTATCGATAATTTGAACCCTGATACCGCAGATCACGAATTTTAATATATTTGACGTTAATATATTAGGTAATTCAGAGTAAATATTGAACCCAGAGCCTCGCAATTTTATATAATTCGAGCTCTGGGTTTTGTCGTGTTAACCAAAAGAGTAATTTATGATACAACTTCTTCCAACAGTGGCTCGTCTATCGATTGGCTCAATGATGGCGTTGATGATTGTTGGTTCCGTATTTGCTGAGGCTCCGTATTCGGGTGGGAAAACGACGACTCAGCAACGTGGAGCGAATGCTTATTCTCAAGCAGCACCCAATTTACCTCTTTCCAAGCAATTGGATTTTAGTGTTGGCAACAGTTTTTTTCGTAATCCTTGGGTGCCAGCACCGTCATCAACCGATGCGCGAGATGGCTTAGGACCGCTGTTTAACACAAACGGTTGTGAAAACTGCCATCTCAAAGATGGGCGAGGCCATGCTCCTTCGAATCAAACCGATCTTGCTGTTTCGATGTTGATTCGAATGAGTATACCTGTTGAGTCGGAAGAAGAACGGCGGTTGTATGCAAAATTGGGTGTTAACCCAGAGCCAACATATGGAACTCAGTTGCAAGATTTCGCGTTACCAAACCAGATGCCGGAAGGTCGGGTTGAAGTGAATTATCAACCCGTAACGGTTACCTTTGAGGATGGCGCTACGGTTGAATTGAGAAAACCAAGCGTTACGATTGCAGACCTTAATTATGGGCCACTTCATCCCAATACAATGATCTCGGCTCGTATCGCTCCAGCCATGATTGGACTGGGTTTGTTAGAGAATATTAGTGAAGAGACTATTTTGTCATTCGCTGACCCTGATGATTTGGATGGTGATGGTATCTCCGGTCGACCAAATCGTGTATATAACGTTGAAACTGAGCAACAAGAATTAGGGCGATTTGGATGGAAAGCTGGGCAGCCGACATTAATGCAACAAAATGCCGCCGCGTTTAGCAATGATATTGGCCTCACAAGCCGTTTGTTTCCCGCGGCTAATTGTAGCTCTAAGCAAGAGATATGTGCAGAGCAGCCTAATGGCGGTGAGCACGAAGTTAGTGATAATATACTCAATTTCATCGAATTCTATAGTCAGCATCTTGCTGTCCCTGCTCGTCGAAATATGAGTAATGAAGAGGTTGCTCGTGGAGAAACGATATTCAATGAAATCGGGTGTGCTGGGTGTCATAAGTCGAATATTCGAACCGCAGAAAATGCAGAGTTACCAGCACTTAGTCAGCAGCTTATTGACCCGTACACAGATTTGCTTTTGCACGACATGGGGCCAGACCTAGCAGACAATCGCCCTGAAGCGTTGGCCAATGGTCGTGAATGGCGTACCGCCCCATTATGGGGGATAGGTTACAGCAAAGAAGTGAGCTCAGAGGCTAACTTCCTTCATGATGGCCGAGCACGAACACCATTTGAAGCCGTATTGTGGCATGGTGGTGAAGCGGACTTAGTGAAACAACGCGTATTAAAGCTCTCTCGTAATGAACGTGAAGCATTGAAAGCGTTTATAAATTCTTTATAGGTGAAATGAATGCGAATAAAAAATCTGATCATAGGCTTGGGATTTCTCGGGTTGGCAGGATGCTCAACATCTGACACGCTTTCTGGGTTTAAGCCTCAACAAACAACGCATATTAGCCAACCTGTGTATCTTGCCGAGTTTAATGCGGCTCAGGAGTTCTATACACAAACTGAAGCTCTTACTTCTAGTTTTCAGCAATACTGTAGCCGTGAAACATCACTTGAGGATGTGCAACAAGCATGGCGCGCGACTGCTTCAAAGTGGATGGCACTTCAAGGACAGGAGCGAGGCCCAGTAGACGCACTTGAGCAAAATTGGAATATTCAGTTTTGGCCAGATAAGAAAAATACCACTGGGCGTAAGATGACTGAGTTAGTCAATACGAGTGAATCTCTTAGCTCGGAATATATGAGTCAACAGAGTGTGTCAGTCCAGGGGTTAGGTTCAATGGAGTGGCTCTTATTTGACAGTGCTTCACCCATCTTTAGCAGTACTCAAGCTGATGCGTGTCGAGTTGGTATCGCGGTTACGGAGCATTTGTCTAGCAACAGCAGCATTATTGTTGATGCTTGGCAGAGTAATCCGTGGTTAGAGCTGGATGAGACTACATGGGAGTCGGAATACCTGTCCTTAATGTCAAATCAGCTTTCATTTGCGACGTCGAAGTTGACACGTCCTCTCGCTAATATCGGCCAACCTCGACCATATTTTTCTGAAGCGTGGCGTTCGAAATATTCGTTGCATTTACTGCGGCTCAATATAGAAGCACTGAGTGGGTTATATCATGTAGAGAATGATGGTTTGGATACTCACCTCAGGGCAGAAGGGCATCAGGTAATCGCAGATAGAGTCGAACAGCAATTTTTGAGTATACTTAACGAATGGCCAGAAAATGACGATCTGTTTGACTCTCTGCAAACTAAGGCTGGCTACCGCCAAGCTTTAGCTTTATTGAATAAAATTGAACAGCTTGATTACTTATTGAACCAAGAAGCGGCAGTAGCGCTTGGTGTTGTGATAGGGTTTAATGCTACCGATGGTGACTGATCGTTCGAGACGAACTTTATTAAAAGCGGCGTTATTGGGTTCGAGCTTACCACTATTGCCTCTAGGTTGTGCGAGTACGGCAATCCAAAAGAGATCAGCGCTGATAGGGTGTTCGTATTCTTCTCGCAGTGATTATCGCGTGGTGGTGGCCAGTCTTGATGGCAAGATGCAGCGAGAGTTGCCATTGCCGGGCCGAGGACACGGCATTGCGATTCACCCCACTCAGTCTCATGCTGTTGCGTTTTCTCGACGACCAGGGCAATACATGTTGGTGTTTGACTACTTGACTGGTGAGACGATTAAGCTGCAGTTAGCCACAAAAGATCGTCACTATTATGGTCATGGAGTGTATAGCTTAAATGGTGCGCTTCTTTACGTTACAGAAGGCGAGAGTGCGACTAGCCAAGGTATTATTGGTGTCTATTCAGTTGATCAAGGATATAAGAAAGTGGCTGAATTCACTGAGTTTGGTATCGGACCTCATGAGATTGTTATTAAAAATAATGGACAGTTAGTGGTTGGTGTTGGTGGTGTTCAAACTCAGAATCGAAAACCGACCAATCTTGATAGCATGTCACCATCACTGGCGTATCTCTCTGATGAAGGTGAGTTGCTCGATCAAGTGAGGCTAGGGGATCATCACCTTAGTATTCGCCATCTTGCCCACGATGGTGCTGAAACCATTCTTTGTGGTCAACAATACCGAGGTGAACCCGATAACTATCCAGCTTTAGTCGCCATGCATAGGCCGGGGCAAGCGATGGTTGAACTTAATGCGGAGCCGGAGCAATGGGCTCGATTTAACCATTATATTGCGAGCATCGCGGCGAATAACGACTACATTGTTGCCACGTCGCCTCCTGGTAATTGTTATGGCATTTGGGATAAACACAGTGGTGACTTAGTTGAATTAGCCTCCTTACCCGATGCGTCTGGAGTTGTCGTTGCTAATGAGGCTTTTTATATAAGTTCCGGTTCCGCTAAAATTGTGGAAAGTCATTTCCCGGCATCTCCCATAATACATTCGGGTTCTATTCAGTGGGATAACCACTGGTCATCGATTCCTAGTCAACCAAATTCGTTTCTTTCGTAATCGACGTTGAAAAATCAACGCTGTATTAGGGTGTAATGTTTACTTGTCAAGTTACCGGAGCAGTGTCATAGTTCCAGTATAAAAATACAGTAAATAAGGTGAACTATGTCTCTTAAATATCAGATTGTTCCAGTGACATCCTATGCGCAAAATTGTTCGATCGTTTGGTGCGATGAAACGATGAAGGGTGTTGTGGTCGATCCCGGTGGCGATGCTAAACAACTTGGAATGATGATCGAAGAGTTGGGCGTCGAGGTTGAGCAACTTATATTAACTCACGGACATCTCGATCACGTTGGTGGCACATTAGCGCTATCTGAAATTCTAGGAGATGTTTCGATTGTTGGGCCTCATAAAGATGACAACTTCTGGTTACAAGGGTTAAAAAACCAATGTGAAATGTTCGGTTTTCCTCAAACCGAGGTGTTTGAACCATCAACATGGTTGGTTGAAGGCGATACCATAACATTCGGCAATCAAACGTTGGATGTTTTGCATACTCCGGGCCATACACCAGGACATGTGACATTTTATAGCCAAGGTGCTCAGCTTGCGTTTGTTGGTGATGTTCTATTCCACGGCAGCATCGGGCGCACTGATTTTCCAAAAGGGGACTTTGATACCTTGATTAGCTCTATCAAAACCAAACTGTGGCCTTTAGGCAACGATGTTACGTTTGTACCTGGTCATGGACCAAACTCCACGTTTGGTAAAGAACGTGCTTCCAACCCATTTGTTGCAGATGAAATGCCACTTTACTAGTGTCATATTAATCGGGCTCGGCGGCAGCGATATAGCGCCGAGCCAGACCGATAAACTCGTCTGCATCGCAACCTAAATCATGAATCGAAATAAAGATGTCAAAACCAATCGCTTGTCGTTGGTAGTGCATTCGATTTGCCATCATAGCCAGTAACCCTTTATACATCTTGCCGTTTGGACTGGTATATGGGCTGTCATCGAGCATATAGTCTTCAAACTTACTTCGCATCCCTTGTTGTTTTAATCCAGAATACAAAAGTGCACGTTGCTCTAGTAATTGGTCACTAATGATACGGGGACAAATACTATCCAAATATGGGTCTGGTTGTTTTAGTCTAATGCCAATCCATGGTAATGGATGCGAGTGACCTTGCTGATCGATGTAACACATTTCAATGCTTGAGATATTATTCCATTTTACCACCCAACCACCTTTAAAAAAGTGCTGCTGAAAGTGGCTTGGTGTCATGGTGTACTTCACTAATAACTTCTGAATAATAAACCAAGCAATTAACGCTATTCCGGCAAAGAGCATTAGGATGGCGATCGCATTGCTGAATTTATCGACTTGAACCGCGGCGATCAGAGCGATGGCTAGATACAAATAAAAAATGAGTACCCGCCAGCGTGGTGTTAGGCCAATTTGTAGGTTTGCGAATTGACGAGTCTGCATTTAATCACTCTTAAATAACGTTGAACTCACTATATAGTTATCGTAAGGAACCAACCAACAAGTTTTTATCAATGATGAGAGCCCGAGTCTTAGCATTATGGGTATATTCAATCAGCACTGAGTGTTTTTGCGGCAAATCGCCTAAATAACTATTGAAAGGTGAAAGCAAAGTCTTGTTTTTTGTCTCTCTTTCTAGTTGAATACTCGTTCAGTTATTATTTTCTCAATTTTAAGGCATTGTGTAATGGGTCGTCCTAAGATTCCAAGAATTATATGCGGTTCTCCAGCAGATAGTTGTTTTAAGCCTAACGGTATTCCTATGAAACAGCTAGACCAAGTTTTTTTACAACCTGATGAATTTGAAGCGTTACGCCTTGTTGATTATCAAGGAATGTTACAACAAGAGGCGGCAGTTGTTATGGGCGTCTCACGCCAAACACTGGCCAACTTAGTCAAAGCCGCTCGTTTAAAAGTGACAGATTGCTTGGTAAACGGAAAAGCGCTCATGATGCACACCGCCGAGTCGTAAGAACAGCCACCTCCTTATGCGTCTTTCCTTACGGCATTTCATTTAATGCTGTAGGGCTTCCACTGATTACTCCCACTCTTAATCGATTTTTTATCTCATTTCTTTGTTTAAAATAATTGGCATATGATATTTACATGTGTATATTTAGCATATGCCATTTAAATAAGGAGTACATTATGTACATAGCGATGCCATTACAAGATAAATCTCTATCAAATCATTTTACTAAAGCAAGCGCATTTGCGTTGTTTAACCAAAACGGTGATTTCATCAAGCAGTTTGAAAATCCTGGATTGCAAAAAGACTGTGAAGGAAAGAGCAAACTGGTTGAATTACTCAATTTGTATCAAGTGAGTCAAGTTGTCGTAAAAAACGTTGGTGAAAGAATGTTAGGAAAACTTCTCGATTCAAAAATTGTGGTTAAGCAGGTCAATCAACGTGGATTGGACGTGGTGAGTATTTTTGAACATATGGAAGCATTGCCTACGTTAGCCTCTGCTGACCAAGGGCGTGAATCAATAAACTATCGTGAAAAGCAAAAAACGGGAGGTTGTTGTAACCACGAACACAAACATGCGCATAAACACGAACACAAGCACATACATGGGCGAACTCACGGTGGTTGTTGTAGCGATGACGAACGTCAACAACATGGACAAAAACAGGGTAAAGGAAGATGTTGCCAACGATGAGTCAAATTATGGTGGGTGTAACACAGGATTTAGACAGTCTAAACGACGCTCAAAGATTGCACCAACACTGTTTTGTATGTGGTTCGAGTATTGATGTGCCCGCTGGGCTCGGGATTAGCTATTCACCGGTAGATGAGCAGTCGGTACAGGCTGAGTTTGTGGTTGAAGTGAGACATCAGGGCTACCAAGGGTTACTACATGGTGGAATAGCAAGCTCACTAATCGATGGAGCAATGACACATTGCTTGCTTCAGCAGAATATTCCCGCGTTAACGGCTGAATTGAATATGCGATTTCATCAACCTATTAAGCTCGGTGATACTGTCAATATTAGTGCGACAGTTACTCGTCAACGACGAGGTATTTATTGCGTAGAAGGGGAGTTGACGGTTTCTGGGCAGTGTTGTGTGAGTTCAAAGGCCAAGTTCTTACAGCCCAAGCTCGCGTGACAGTTATTGAAATTAGTACGACTCATGAAATTGTTTTCGAATGATCAAAGTAAAAGTGCCACCAGTAATCCCAGTTACTATATGGTGGCACTTCGTTTATGTTATGCGCTAAGCTTAAATTCTTTCAGTAGTGAGACCATCTCTTGTGCCAGTTCATTTAATTGGTCTGCGTGTTGATAAATTTCACTCGATTCGGATTGGAAAGAGTGCGTTGTTTTAGCTGCGTCATCGGTGTTGCCTGAAATTTGTCCATTGGTAACCGCTTGCTGTTCCGCTGCAGCTGCAATTTGTTCAATTCGAGCATTAATGGAGGAGATGGCGCTCGAAATTGACGAAAAGTTATGATGTACCGTATCGGCTCCGCCAACGGTTGAGTCGGCTAGATTCTGACATTTATTCATGGTATCAACAGCTTGGTTGGTTGTGGTTAATAGACTAGAAATCATCTTGGTTATTTCTTCAGTAGAGTCATGAGTTCGTTGGGAAAGTACACGAACTTCATCAGCAACTACGGCAAACCCACGACCTTGATCTCCAGCTCTCGCTGCTTCAATTGCAGCATTAAGCGCGAGTAGGTTCGTTTGTTCAGCGATGCCACTGATCGTAGCAACAATACTATTAATATGTTGACTGCCTTTTTCAAGCTCTTTAATGATACCGGATGCTTGATTAACCGATCCTGCGAGAACGTGAATGGTTTCTTTAAATTCTCCAGCGGTTTGCATACCTTCAGATGCGAGATTGACGCATTCTGCAGAGCTAAGAGAGGTTTGCTCGGCACTTTCCGCGACTTCATTTGTTGCGGCAGACATGTCTTGAAGTGAGTCAGATATCGTTGTCATGCTTGCTTGTTGATTCGAAGCATCATCCGATAAGCGCTCTGCGGATTTATTCAAGTTAGACGTGTGCTGAGCGAGGTTGGTTGAGACTGTATTCATGCTTATCAAAGTGCTTGATAACTTACTAAACAAACTGTTGGTTTGATCAATGAGCACGGAATCATCAACATTTTCAATTCGAGTAGAAACATCACCTTGATAACCTTTTTCAATCGCACCGATGACAGACTCAGATTCCACAAACTTTTTATTTCCTTCCAGTACATAGAATGACGCAACTGCAAATGCCAAGATGCCAAGAACTAGATGGTAGGCAAGTGGTGCCAACAAACCATACGCCGTTTCATCACCCCAAGAGAACATTATCAATGGGATGTTGCCAAGCTCGGCTCCGATAGACTGACAGTAAGTAAGACCAACGTGATAAACTACACCAAGAACTAACCCTACAAGCGTAGGAAGGTAATCGCGATATCGTGAAAGTATCATAAAGTTTAGAAAGTAAGCGAAATGACCTTCACCTAGGCCATTGGCTTGTTGAGCGGTAATGGCGAAGAAAGCGGTAATAGCAGTAGCCATAATTACTCGAGATGCGACTGTTCCACGGATTGTCATATAAGCGATGACTGAAATTGCTGTGATAATACCACCGCCGATGAGACCGAGGTAAAAGTACCCGTTTTGCCAAGAGGTCACACACGTTACTAGGAAGAAATAAGCAAATATAATCTTCAACATGACGCCATCAGTGAGTTTAAAGTCACGATTAAATGCCTCGTTGATATTCGTTGATAGCTTATTGCTATAGCAGATAAAAAAGTATTTAAGCATAGTTATGGTTCCAGTTTTTGAAGGTCTGAACTTAGTTGCGCAAGCGTGTATTCATTTGGGTTATAGGCTCTAATTATCGACCACTCGTCTTGCTCTCGTTTTAAAAGGTAACTCCTGGCCATATGAGTGATATCATCTTTTAGTTTGTGAATATTCAAGCCAAAGTCGGCTTTATATTGGGCAAACTCTTTTTCACTCGGCATATGACCAATAAATTCTGAATTGTATGCTTGTGCATATTCCATCGAAGCATACTGGGTACTGTCTTTATCGATGTTAATAAAGATAACTTGAGGCATTTTCACCTCATCTTTATCCCAATTCTGTTCCAGTTGAGATAAATAACTCAATGTTAGAGGGCAAGCGCCACTGCAGCTGGGAAAGCCGAAAAACACAATTGCATAGGGATCAGGAATGTCAGTATTAGGTAAGCGCACTTTCTGGTTCAGTGTGGCAGGAAGCAAGGCCACAGCAGCAATTACACCGACCAACACAAGCCATAGTGAGCTCCCAATGAGCCACATTTTTGTTTTTGCCATAGGTTTCCTAGTTATTGCGTTTCGCTACTAATTTAAGCGTAGGCGCATAACTGAAAAACTGCCAAAAATCTATAATATTTATAAGGCTGGGAAATGAGTCAAACCAACAACGAACGACAGAGACTAGATAGAAAAGAAGTGGCCAATATTTTACGTATATTGACGTTATTTAAATTTAGTTCCCTTCTAAAATTCGGATGGAAACACTCGCCGCTGCGGTACGGTTGTCCACGTTCAATTTCTTATATACCTGTTCTAAGTGCTTGTTAACGGTCCTTGGGCTCATTTCTAGAATTTGTGCGATTTCCCAATTTGTTTTACCAAAAGATAGCCAATACAAAACTTGAGACTCGCGTTTGGTTAAACCCAGTGCAGCTTGCAAATCCTGTTCTGAACCTGTTTTCTTTGGTGTAGAAATACGCACCAATGAATGCAAGCTATTGTAATTACCCGCATAGTGGGCTTCTAAATTTGGGGTGAATTGCTTGAGAATCAATGGCGTAGATTCAGGGGTTTGCATTAACCAAAGGGCGATATCTTGCTGGATGGTTTGCCAAGTATCAGAGCTGTCTTCACCAAGTTCATTGAGCAACTCTTGGGCATGAGGGGTAGCCCATTCAAGATTACCGTTATTGGATACGCAGAAAATATACTGACCAGCATAGTCGAGTGCAGCTTGTGCGGATTTAGCTAATTGCGCGGATTGGCTGTGAACGCGGATCCTTGCCAGTACTTCATCGGGGACCACTGGCTTAGTAATATAGTCTGTGCCACCTGACTCAAAACCTTGAATAACGTGTTTAGAATCATCAAGCCCGGTCATAAAAATAATCGGTGTAGCAGGCAGTTGTTCCTTGAGTTTGATGCAGGTTTCAAACCCATCCATTTCTGGCATCATCGCATCAAGCAAAATTACATCGGGTTGAACTCGCTCGACGATCGACAGCGCTTGCTGACCGCTCAATGCCACGAGCACCGTGAGCCCTGCTTGATTGAGCGTGGCGTTTAACATTCCCAGTGATTCGGGGGAATCATCCACAACCAAAACAATAATATTATTACTCGGGATAATGCTCATTTAATAGTCCGTTAATGTGGATGATGATGTTATCAAAATGGCAGTTTTGAACTTCCTCTTTGAAGTATTTAATTAAACTTGGCGAGATACTTTGATTTTGTTCTATCGTCGTAAGAGTTTGGCTAAATCCGGACATAAATCCTATTTCAGCTTGCTCGCGTAATATTATTAATTGCTGCTTCGTCGGTATGGTATGGCAGACGTCGTTGTCGACATAAGCGTTTCGATCACTACTCTCATCATAACACCACTCAATATCGAGCAAGCGGCTCAATTTTGCCAGCAACAAGGAAACCGACACTGGTTTGGTAAGGTAATCATTGTGATAACGTAAGAGCTGGTTGTTGGTTTCTAATTCTTGGATATTGGCCGATAGCATTAAAATAGGTTGTTTACATTCAAGTTTTCGAAGCTGAATAGCGAGTTGCCAACCATTAACTTGCGGCATGAAAATATCGAGCATAAACAGGTCAATTGCCTGAGAATTTACGAGTGAAAGAGCCTGCTGAGCACTATCAGCAGTAAGAACATTAAAACCAAGAGGGGTGAGGATACGCTGAATCAGCAAGCGTTGATCCTCTATATCATCGACGACTAAAATCGTTTTTCGGTTACCCAGATAGCCAGTTACTGCTTCGTTAATGAGTTCCGGTTCGGGCAATTGATTACTAACCTCAGGTAGCATTAACTTTAATACGAATACACTGCCGAACCCGCTTTGACTTGTGCAGGATATTTCGCCCCCCATCATATCGGCCAACGCATTTGAGATGGTTAACCCTAAGCCAGTACCCGGTATCGCATTTGTGGCTTCATTTTGAATGCGTTCAAATGGTTTGAATATCTGCAGCAATTCACTTTTGGATAATCCGACTCCGGTATCTTGAACAGTAAAGCGTACTACTTGATTTCGATAGTCGATACGAAATGTTATCTTTCCACTCTCTGTGTATTTAATCGCATTGCTTAATAGATTAATTAATATTTGGCGTAAACGTTGTTTGTCCGCAGCAACAAACACAGGAACATGGCTAGCGATCTCGAATTCAAATTCAATACCTTTCCGTGTTGCCTGCATTGAGAACATATCAGCTAATTGATCCAATAAGACGCTGAGACTGAATTCGTCTCTATGAAGTTCAAGTCGTCCAGCTTCTATTTTTGAAATCTCGAGTAATCCTTCAATGAGATCGGACAGATGCTTGCCATTTCGCTTCAGGATTTCGGCATACTGGCGTGTTTGCTCATCTAATTTTTGATCATTGCTTAATAGCTGAGCATACCCGAGTAGGACGTTTAATGGTGTGCGCAGCTCATGACTTAGACCCGCCAAATATCGACTCTTTGCATTATTCGCAGTTTCAGCACTTTTCTTCGCTTGCTTTAACGCTAAGGACGTTTTTTGGTGCGCGTTGACTTCTGTTGTTAGAAGGACCGTGTGAGCTTGAACCTCTTTTAATGCTGTGCGATTACTTGTTCGTGCAAGAACAAACAACCAGCTTACGATTCCAATCGGGATAAGTAACAAAGCAAATGCTTTCAACAACCCGCTTGATACCGCTTCCATTTGAGCAGAATCTAATTGTGGAACATGTGCATAGGCAAGGGCGAGTATTGCTCCCATTGCCGCGCTGACAATTATCATCACGCCGATAAACTGAGCGACGGTGGATGAAAGGCCATCAATCCAGCGCTGCGGCATGTAAGGGGCAAGTAGCTGTTTTGTTTGAGCATTAATCGTGGCGTCGGGGCGACATTGATCGTGGCAACGAACATCTAGAGAGCAGCAAAGTGAGCAAATATGACCGCCATAAGCAGGACACCAAGCCATATCTTCATGTTCAAAATGTAGCTCGCAGACACTGCACTCGTGCTCTTCTTTATCTGTAACAATCGTCGTCTCGGATTCAACAAGGTAGTAACGGCTCTTGGTCAGCAAGGCAATAAGTGGCACTGTCACAAATGGTAAAAGAAAAGCAATATATGACGCAAAGGCTTTGAATATTTCGCCATAACTGTTGAGGTGTGCAAATATACCAACAACCGAGGCTATGATCATTGAACCTACGCCAACAGGGTTGATGTCATATAGCTTCGAGCGTTTAAATTCGATAGTTTTAGGGCTTAACCCAAGTGGTTTGTTGATGACTAAATCGGCGACGATAGAGCCAATCCATGCCAATACCAAGACAGAATATACCTGCAGTGTTTCCTCAATTAGCTGATAGACACCGAGTTCCATGAGTAAAAGCGCGATAATGACATTAAACACCATCCATACGACACGACCGGGATGATGGTGGGTTAAGCGCGAGAAGAAATTTGACCATGCCAATGAGCCGGCATAAGCATTGGCAACGTTGATTTTAAGCTGAGAAATGATGACAAATAGCCCAGCACACACGATCGCAAACTGAGTATTATCCGAGGTATAGGTAAACACGGTGTAATACATATGAGAGGGATCGCCAGCTAGGTTAGGCAGTACGCCATGGCTTATTGCGAGCCATGCCAAAAAACTACCAAGCACCAATTTTGCTGAGCCAAATAACATCCACCCTGGACCGCCGAGTAACATGGCACTCCACCACTTAACTTTGCCACACTTTTCTTTTTCGGGCAGAAATCGAAGAAAGTCGACCTGCTCACCAATTTGAGCGACAACGGATAGCAAAACCGCAGACGCTGAGCCAAATAAAAGCCAATTAAACTCACTACCAGAATCATTGATTCCGGCATAGTCAAGCCATTGGTCAATATCAGCATCGGCGTGAGTGAATACATAAATTAGAGGTACGATTTGCAGCAGTAGCCATATGGGTTGCGACCACATTTGAAAGCGACCGATATTGGTAATTCCAAGAATAACCAGTGGAATAACAACAACCGCACTAATGATATAGGCAACGGGTAAGGGGATACCAAATAGTAACTCAATGGCCATCGACATGATTGCTGCTTCAAGAGCGAAGAAAATGAATGTAAAAGAAGCATAAATCAGAGAAACAATCGTCGAGCCAATATAGCCAAACCCAGCGCCACGGCTGAGTAAGTCGATATCAACCCCATGTTTGGCTGCGTAGTAACAGATGGGGATACCAGAAAAGATCACCACGATGGCGATAGCAAAAATAGCCCATAGGGAGTTTGTGACACCGTAATTAAGAGTGATGGTGCCGCCAAGAGCTTCTAACACTAAGAAAGAGACAATGCCGAGGGCTGTATTGGCTATCCAGCTTGCCGACCACTTGCGCGCTCGTTTTGCAGTAAAACGTAACGCGAAATCTTCGAGTAATTCGTTGGCGACGAGTTTGTTATAACGGCGTCGTGTTACCGGGACTTTTTCCATACTACTGTACTATCTTCCTTGATAGAGCAAATGTAACGATAACCTACTAACGCGCGATTATACCGCGGTCGTTTTATTAAGACTATGCGTCATTCTACGTAGTTTTTGTGCCCTAACTGCGCATACCCATTCTGTCTAAAGTGGTAAATACTAATTCCAGTTCAATTTTGTGTTCATCATGAAATGAACCAACCCCCGATACTTAATGTTGTTATTTCAAAACGAATGGAAGGAAGAAGACCAATGAAAAGGAATTTTCTCGCGACTTCAGTACTAGCGGCAACGCTACTTAGTGGTCATGCAATGGCTGAAGACACTATCAAGGTAGGCGTTCTCCACTCTTTATCTGGCACTATGGCGATCAGTGAAACGACGCTAAAAGACACCATGCTAATGCTTATTGATGAGCAAAATAAAAAGGGCGGCCTTCTTGGTAAGCAGCTCGAAGCCGTTGTTGTTGACCCAGCGTCGGACTGGCCATTGTTTGCAGAAAAAGCACGAGAGCTAATATCAAAAGAGAAAGTAGAAGCTGTATTTGGTGCTTGGACTTCCGTATCACGTAAGTCAGTTCTTCCGGTATTTGAAGAGCTTGATAGTCTACTGTTCTACCCAGTTCAGTATGAAGGTGAAGAATCGTCGAAAAACGTATTCTACACTGGTGCTGCGCCAAACCAACAAGCCATTCCAGCGGTTGATTATTTGTTCGACCAAGGTGTCGAGCGTTGGGTTTTAGCGGGAACAGACTACGTTTACCCACGTACCACCAATAAGATTTTAGAAGCATATTTAAAATCGAAAGGCGTGGCTGAAGAAGACATTATGATCAACTACACCCCGTTTGGTCATTCGGACTGGCAGTCAATCGTATCCGACGTTAAGAAGTTTGGATCGGCTGGCAAGAAAACCGCCGTTGTTTCGACCATCAATGGTGATGCTAACGTTCCGTTCTACAAAGAATTAGGAAACCAAGGCGTATCAGCTGATGATATTCCAGTGGTTGCTTTCTCTGTTGGCGAGGAAGAATTGTCAGGTATGGATACATCTGCACTTGTTGGTCACTTAGCGGCGTGGAACTACTTCATGAGCGTTGAATCCGACGTCAATGATGAGTTTATTGAGAAGTGGCATGCGTTTATTAAAGATGAAGCGCGTGTAACAAATGACCCAATGGAAGCACACTACATTGGCTTTAACATGTGGGTAGAAGCGGTTAAGAAAGCTGGAACAACGGATCCATCTGTCGTCGGCGATGCACTGATTGGTGTGACGGTACCTAACTTGACTGGCGGTTATTCTGCGATGATGCCAAACCACCATATTACGAAGCCTGTGCTTATTGGCGAAATTCAAGACGATGGTCAATTTGAAACGGTTTGGGAAACATCTGGCTTAGTTCCTGGCGATGCTTGGTCTGATTATCTACCTGGTTCAAAAGACCTGATTTCAGATTGGAGACAACCTCTTTCTTGTGGTAACTACAACATCACAACAGGTAAATGTTCTGGCCAGAACTTCTAAATTAGCTAAGGAGTTCTCGTAAGAGTTCCCCAACGTTAAACGTAATTTTGCAAAATGTGGTGACAGTGATACCTATAGTTACGCTGTCACCACCTTGCAGCTTGCCAGTTTATTATTTCTCCTTCAACTCGAGTATGTATCGATACTGTTTTATGAAGAAGAATTATTCGTTTAACCTGAGGTATGTCAGTGATGTCTTTCACTATTTTTCAGCACTTAATAAAACAATTTCGGCATTGGAGTTCATCTTTGATAACTCTCTTCGCCACAATACTTCTTTGCTGCGCACCATCTGTTAGTGCAGCCACCTCTGATTTTGAGCAACAACTCGAGCGCCTTACCACGCGCGATTTCAAAGAAATTACCCTTGCAGTCACCGAACTTGGTAAGAGTCAAGATGTGCGAGCGATTACCGTTCTAGAATTGTTATTGGACGGGAGTATCTATCTCGACAAATCAAAGAAAACTCTGGTAGAGGTTGTCGATAAGAAAAGTGGTCGTTACGCCATAAGACCATTACTCACAGAAGAAGCGACCACATCGGTTAAATCCAGAAGCGTTAAAAAAATAAGCATTAATAACCGCTTACGAGGCCAAATAAAGGCGACGTTGGCAGGGTTGAATATTTCTCATCCTAATGTCGATGTCCGTATCGCGGCGGTGACACAACTAATGGGCTCGCTGGATGAATCTGGATACGCTCTATTAAACAACGCGCGTCAAACAGAGCAGGATTCCAGTGTTATTGATGTGCTCGACACCGCCATGGCGATTTATCAACTCAATACGTCGGAGCAAGAAAGTGAGCAAGCACAGGCAATTGAACTACTAGGACAAAGTTATCAACCGACTGCACGAAATGCACTCACTCGCTTTTTAGAAAAAGAGCCGAGTGATGAGCTTGCTGACGCGACGAATAAGGCGTTAGGTCTTATCGAGCAACGAGCCAATATCGCCAATTTAGGAGAAACCCTGTTCTTTGGTTTAAGCCTAGGCTCGGTGTTGGTTTTAGCTGCAATTGGTTTGGCGATCACATTCGGCGTAATGGGTGTGATTAACATGGCGCATGGCGAACTGATCATGTTAGGGGCCTATACCACATATATGATGCAGCTACTGATGCCGAATCATATTGGTTGGGCAGTTGTGTTATCGATTCCAGTTGCTTTTCTAGTGTCGGGGTTTGTCGGTATTTTAATCGAACGCGGTGTGATGCGATTTCTCTATGGTCGTCCACTTGAAACCTTACTCGCTACCTTTGGTATCAGTTTGATTCTTCAGCAAACGGTACGAACTATTTTCTCACCTTTGAACCGCTCAGTTTCAACTCCAGATTGGATGCAAGGCGTGATTGAAATTAACCCATTGCTAAGTCTTACACTTAACCGACTCTACATTATTGTGTTTTGCTTAATTGTTTTTGCACTGCTGTTTATGGTGCTGCGATACACACGTTTAGGAATTGAAGTTCGTGCCGTATCGCAAAACCGAAGTATGGCTCGAGCGATGGGGGTTCGTTCTGAGTGGGTTGATGCCATGACATTTGGTTTAGGCTCGGGTATCGCAGGTATTGCGGGTGTTGCCCTCAGCCAATTAACCAATGTCGGTCCAAACCTTGGACAAGCCTATATCATCGATTCATTTATGGTGGTGGTATTTGGTGGCGTGGGTAACTTGTGGGGAACGCTCGTCGCAGGAATGTCGCTTGGGATTGCGAATAAGGTTCTCGAACCGTGGGCAGGTGCAGTATTGGCGAAGATCCTTGTACTGGTCTTTATCATTCTATTTATTCAGAAGAAACCTAGAGGCTTATTCCCTCAGAAAGGTCGCTCAGCGGAGGGCTAAAAATGAATCTTCAATCAAAATTGTTCGACCGCTCTACCTTAATGTTTTTAATTGTGTTGAGTGCTGCTCTTTGCCTAGTTCCGAGTTTGAACCTATTTTTTGAACCGGGTAGCGCATTGCATATTTCAACCTACACCATCACTTTAATGGGCAAATATTTAACCTATGCACTGTTGGCGGTCGCCGTCGATCTCGTATGGGGTTACCTAGGTATTTTAAGCCTTGGGCACGCGGCATTTTTTGCACTTGGTGGCTACGCCATGGGGATGTACTTAATGCGTCAAATTGGCGACCGTGGTGTATATGGAAATCCAGAGTTACCTGACTTCATGGTGTTTCTAAATTGGCAAGAATTACCATGGTTCTGGCAAGGTTTTGACCAATTCTGGTTCGCTATGTTGATGGTGGTTCTAGCACCAGGCTTACTCGCGTTTGTCTTCGGGTGGTTTGCCTTTCGTTCTCGGGTAACGGGAGTGTATTTATCCATTATTACACAGGCACTGACTTATGCATTGCTCTTGGCCTTCTTCCGCAATGAGATGGGGTTTGGCGGTAATAATGGTTTAACCGACTTTAAAGACATACTTGGATTCGACCTTAAATCTGATATGACGCGCCTTACTTTATTTGGATTATCTGGCATTGCGTTGGGCCTCGGTTACATTGCTTGCCGATTTATTGTGGTGAGCCGTTTGGGGCGCGTTGCGATGGCCGTGCGAGATGCCGAATCTAGGACTCGTTTTACTGGGTATAAAGTGGAGTATATCAAGCTAGCGATTTTTACTTTTTCTGCGGTGTTAGCAGGGATAGCAGGGGCTTTGTACGTTCCACAAGTTGGAATCATTAACCCTTCAGAGTTCTCACCGCTCAATTCAATCGAATTGGTTGTGTGGGTAGCATTAGGTGGGCGAGCAACTTTATATGGTGCGGTAGTGGGTGCGCTGGCAGTGAACTACGCCAAAACTTATCTAACCGCAGCATTACCGGAAGTTTGGTTGTTTAGCCTTGGTGCCATGTTTGTTTTGGTTACATTATTCCTACCTAATGGGGTCACAGGTCTTATTAAACGCAAAGAGGTTCAGTCATGAGTGTAGTGGATTATGCCAAAGCCTTAACCGATCGTAACCATGTCTACGACTTCATGCAGCCAGTGGTAAATCCAATGCTTACCGTTGGACAAGGTTATTTGCTCTATCTCGAAGGCATTAGTGTTTCGTTTGACGGTTTTAAGGCGATTAATGACTTGAATTTGTACGTCAAAGAAGGGGAGTTACGTTGCATCATAGGCCCAAATGGAGCGGGGAAAACCACGATGATGGATATCATTACCGGTAAAACTCGTCCTGATTGTGGCAGTGCATGGTTTGGTCAAAACATTAATTTGTTGTCGATGAATGAGCCTGAGATTGCGCAAGCGGGAATTGGTCGCAAGTTTCAAAAGCCCACCGTATTTGAAAGCCAAAGCGTTTTTCATAACTTAGAGTTGGCCATGGCGGGCCCGAAAACGGTGATGTCGAGTCTATTCGCCACGCTAACGTCGAGTGAAATGGATCATATTGATCACGTACTCAAGCAGGTTGGGCTCTATGACCAACGCAGTTTGTTGGCTGGTGCGTTATCTCATGGGCAAAAACAGTGGTTAGAGATTGGAATGTTGTTGATGCAGAATCCGAAGTTGCTCTTGGTCGATGAGCCGGTGGCAGGAATGACACACCAAGAGATGGACCGAACCGGAGAACTCCTCACTTCTCTTGCGGGTGAACGAACCATTATTTTGGTTGAACATGATATGGATTTTGTTCGTTCCATCGCACGAGACGTGACAGTGTTACATCAAGGTCATGTGCTTGCCGAAGGGACGATGGACCAAGTTCAAAGTAACCGAAAAGTGGTCGAAGTGTATCTTGGAGAAGAGGCATGATTGAGATTAAAGGTTTAAACCAATTTTATGGCCAAAGTCACACGCTGTGGGACCTCGATATGCATATTCCAGAAGGTCGATGCACCGTGCTTATGGGACGTAACGGGGTAGGTAAAACGACATTATTGCAATGCATTATGGGGCTTCTTCCAACCAAGAGTGGCGAAATTAACTTTTTGGGTAACAACATTGCGACGAGTGCTGCAGAAAAACGAGCTCCGATGGGGATTGGCTATGTACCGCAAGGGCGTCAGATTTTTCCACTGCTCACCGTAGAAGAGAACTTACGGATTGGGTTGCCAATGCGTGGCGATAAAGCCAAACACGTCCCTGAATTTATTTATGAGTTGTTTCCTGTATTGAAAGAGATGTTACATCGTCGAGGTGGTGATTTATCGGGTGGTCAACAGCAGCAGTTGGCGATTGGTCGAGCCTTGGTGATCAACCCTAAATTACTGATCCTTGATGAACCCACAGAGGGTATTCAACCCAATGTTGTCGCTGAAATTGGCGATATTATCCGACGCCTAAATAAAGAGATCGGATTAACCGTATTGCTAGTGGAGCAGAAGCTCCCGTTTGCCCGCAAAGTGGCCGACAACTTCTGCATATTGGACCGAGGACGTCAGGTCGCAATGGGCGAGATGGGTGAGCTCAGTGACGAGCTCGTAAAAAAATATTTAACGGTGTAATGGATATGAGCAATACCTTTGATATGTCTACCCAAGCTCAGCGCCATTGGCCAGCGTATTTATCGTTAGGGTTTGATAAATCCGCGGATAAGACACGAATGAAGCACATGGAGTTTCATGGACCACTGCGCGTGCAACGCCCTTTTTATCCAGAAGACGATGTCTGTCATGTGTATTTGCTTCATCCACCGGGTGGGCTGGTTTCCGGGGATGATCTTAGTATTCATATTCATTGCCAAACCGACAGTCATGCACTGATCACAACACCATCGGCGGGAAAAATTTACAAAGCTGACAGCAAAGCGATTGAGCAAAAACAGCATGTCGACATTGAAGTCGATAATGCCGTTTGTGAATGGATGCCAATGGAAACCATCGTATTTGATGGCGCACATGGCAAACTGAGCACCCAAGTCAACTTATACGGCAATGCCAAATTTGTTGGCATCGATGTGTTCTGTTTGGGCCGACCGAAAAGTCACCTTCCGTTTGTTCATGGCAGTGTCGAACAACGTCTTTCTATATATCAAGATGGCAAACCGATATTACTTGAACGTCAATTTCTTGCGGCAGACGATCCCTTATTAACGGCGGTAAGTGGGTTCAATGGACACTTAGTCTCGGGAACATTGGCGATCGTTGGTTTGGAACAAATTGGAATAGAACAGGGCAATGAGATGGTCAACCAACTTAGAACGCATTTTCAAGCGGACCAAAAAGGGTGTTTGAGCATTACCTACCGCTTGAATGTACTGTTGGTTCGTTATCTTGGCGATTGTAGTGAGCAAGCACAGCAGCAATTGCGTCAGTGTTGGGAGTTGGTTCGTCCAACCCTATTAGAGCGACCAGCTTGTACCCCCCGTATTTGGTATACCTAACAACTTGGTTTATCAGGATAAGAACGATAGAAAACCACCTGGCTAGAGGAATAACACATGGAACTCTCTCCAAGAGATAAAGATAAGCTTCTGCTTTTTACTGCGGCTCTGGTTGCAGAGCGACGTTTAGCACGAGGCGTGAAGCTTAATTACCCTGAAGCATCGGCTTATATTTCAGCAGCGATCATGGAAGGGGCGCGCGATGGAAAATCGGTTGCGCAATTAATGAGTGAAGGACGAACATTACTCAGTAAAAACGATGTAATGGAAGGCATCGCCGAACTGCTTGAAGAAGTTCAAGTCGAAGCCACATTTCCCGATGGAACCAAACTGGTTACCGTCCATAATCCAATTCAATAGGAGGCATGATGAATCCTGGTGAATATATTTTGGGAACCGACTCTATCGAGCTTAACAAAGGCCGTAGAACGGAACAAATTGCCGTAATTAATCATGGCGATCGCCCAGTGCAAGTTGGCAGTCATTATCATTTCTTTGAAACCAACCCCGCACTTGAATTTGACCGAGAGAAAACTAAGGGCATGCGCTTGAATATTGCCGCTGGTACAGCGGTGCGCTTTGAGCCTGGACAAACTCGTAATATTGAGTTGGTTGAGATTGATGGTGACAAGACCATCTACGGTTTCCGTGGCGATGTGATGGGCAAACTTTGACAGTGATATCACTAGACAAAAATGGTTAGGGAGAACAAATAATGGCAGAAATTTCTCGTCGTGCGTACGCAGATATGTACGGCCCTACTGTCGGCGATAAAGTCAGACTTGCAGATACAGAGTTGTTTATTCAAGTCGAAAAAGATTTCACGACATATGGCGATGAAGTGAAATTTGGTGGTGGTAAGGTGATCCGTGATGGTATGGGTCAAGGTCAATTGTGTCGTGATCAAGTGGTCGACTGTGTGATTACTAATGCGCTGATTCTTGATCACTGGGGTATCGTTAAAGCGGATATCGGAATTAAAGATGGCAAGATTGCCGCCATCGGTAAAGCAGGCAACAAAGACATTCAACCCGATGTAACAATTAACGTTGGTGCGAGCACCGAAGTAATTGCCGGTGAAGGCCACATTGTTACCGCGGGCGCTATTGACGCGCACATCCATTTTATTTGCCCTCAGCAGATTGAAGAAGCATTGATGTCGGGAACGACGACTATGATTGGTGGCGGTACTGGTCCTGCAACGGGGACGAATGCAACAACCTGTACCCCGGGCGCGTGGAATATGCAGCAAATGCTCCGCAGTACCGATCAAATGCCAATGAACTTTGGTTTCTTGGGTAAGGGAAATGCAAGTTTGCCCGAGCCACTCGCTGAGCAAGTAGAAGCAGGTGCATGTGGCTTGAAGCTACATGAGGATTGGGGAACGACACCAGCTTCTATTGATAATTGTTTATCGGTTGCCGAACAATACGATATTCAGGTCGCTATCCATACCGACACACTCAATGAGTCTGGTTTTGTAGAAGACACACTTGCGGCATTTAAAGATCGAACCATTCATACTTACCATACCGAAGGTGCGGGGGGGGGACACGCGCCAGATATTATTGTTGCTTGTGGCCAACCCAACGTTTTGCCTTCCTCAACTAATCCAACTCGGCCATACACTGTGAATACGGTTGATGAACATTTGGATATGCTGATGGTATGTCATCACCTTGATCCAAATATTCCCGAAGATGTGGCGTTTGCCGATTCTCGGATTCGTAAAGAAACCATTGCTGCTGAAGATATTCTGCATGATTTGGGGGCATTCTCGATGATTGCATCAGATTCTCAAGCCATGGGGCGTGTGGGCGAAGTGATTTGTCGAACCTGGCAGACGGCTCATAAAATGAAAGTACAACGCGGTTATCTTGAAGAAGATAAAGAGATTGAAGCGGATAACTTTCGCGCAAAACGTTACATCGCTAAATACACGATTAACCCAGCGATAGCCCATGGAGTATCACACATGGTTGGTTCATTGGAAGTCGGGAAAATGGCCGATATCGTCTTATGGAAACCGGCTTTTTTTGGAATTAAACCTGCTCTGATCATTAAGGGTGGCTTTATAGCAGCTGCACCAATGGGAGATGCAAATGCGTCGATTCCAACGCCTCAGCCAGTTCATTATCGTTACATGTTTGGCGGTTTCGGTTCAGCGGCCTCTGCAACCTCGGTAACCTTTACTAGCCAAGCGGCGACAGAAAATGGTCTAAGAGAATCACTTGGCTTACAAAGAGAACTCGTCGCGTGTAAAAACTGCCGGGATGTCACTAAAAATCACATGATTCACAATGATTATATGCCAACGATTACCGTCGACCCGCAAACTTATGAAGTGAGAGCTGACGGCGCGTTATTGAGTTGTGATCCGGCAACTGAATTGCCATTGGCCCAACGTTATACGTTGTTCTAAACACGCATTTACTA
This sequence comes from Vibrio phycocola, assembly GCF_053850235.1. Classification (NCBI taxonomy): domain Bacteria; kingdom Pseudomonadati; phylum Pseudomonadota; class Gammaproteobacteria; order Vibrionales; family Vibrionaceae; genus Vibrio; species Vibrio phycocola. The sequence continues at coordinate 379,124 of NZ_JBSQDJ010000001.1, forward strand.
GAAGGATAATGAGTATGTTTCGAGTAGTAAGTCGATCTGATCACCATCATGGCGAAGTTCTGGATTCGGTTGTGTTAGCGTACGAAATGCGCCAACGTGGACGTTTTAGAACAGAGAGCCACAACGGACACGATGTCGGTATTTTTCTTCCGCGCGGTGATGTATTGCAACACGGAGATTGTCTGTTTACAGAATGCGGCAAAGTATTCCAAGTTGTCGCCAAAGAAGAGCAAGTTGTTACCGCGGTTGCAAAAGATTGGATTTCATTTTCTAAAGCGTGTTATCACATGGGGAACCGTCATGTCCCCATGGAAATTGGTGAACAGTGGCTTCGCTTTCAGCCGGATCATGTTCTAGAAGAGATGGTTGAACTGTTTGGACTCGAATGTCGCCACCATAAAGGTATGTTTAATCCAGAAAATGGGGCGTATCACGGTGGTGGGCATTCGCATGGACATTCACATAGTGATCATTCCCATAGCCACTCCCATAGTCACGGGGAGCATAGCCATTAATGAATGTTCAATCTCTGCTTTCACTGTTACACCTCAGCAGCCCAAGCTTACCTATCGGCGCATTCGCTTACAGTCAGGGCTTGGAAACTGCGGTTGAGTTGGAGTGGGTAACGGATGAGGCTTCGCTCCAAGAGTGGTTAGAACCAATATTAAATTTTGCACAAGCACATCTTGAAGTTCCGCTATTGATTCGTTGTTATCACGCATGGGAGAACAACGATCTCGTCGCTCTAGAGCATTGGCAAGCTGTGTTGCTTGCCAATCGTGAAACCGCGGAGTTGGTACAAGAAGAGCGAATGTTGGGCCAAACTTTTTTTCGATTGCTAAAGAGTTTGGATGTTGAATTACCGCCTGAAGCAAAAGGTATGAGCTACTTGCCATTGTTCGCTAAGGCGTGCCAGCATTTTGGTGTCTCAACCGAACAAGCGGTTACAGGTTGGCTTTGGTCTTGGTTAGAAAATCAAATTACAGTAGCGTGTAAAACAGTGCCGCTTGGCCAAACCTCTGCACAACGAGTATTACTGGCATTGATGCCACAAATTGAACAAGTTTTATTAAAAGGGGTTAAGGTAGAGGACGAAGCGATCGGCTTGACTCTGCCAAATTTTGCCATGGCTTGTGCCTGGCATGAAACTCAATATTCACGATTATTTAGGAGTTAACCATGAGTTCTCAATGTCTACGAATTGGGGTTGGCGGCCCTGTTGGCTCGGGTAAAACCGCATTATTACACCAGTTATGTCTAACGTTGCGTCAGCACTACGACTTTGCTGTTGTGACTAATGACATATACACCAAAGAAGATGCCGAATTTTTATTGCGTAATGAAGCTCTGGAAGCCGATAGAATTCTTGGGGTAGAAACTGGCGGATGTCCCCATACGGCGATCCGAGAAGACGCATCTATGAATTTAGCGGCGATTGATGAACTGCAAGATCGTCACCCAAAACTTGAATTTGTTTTGGTCGAAAGTGGCGGTGATAACCTAAGCGCGACGTTTAGCCCAGAGTTATCTGATTTGACGTTGTACGTGATCGATGTGTGCGCAGGAGATAAAATACCGCGTAAGGGTGGGCCTGGAATCACCAAATCAGATTTGTTGATTATCAATAAGACGGATCTTGCCCCCATGGTTAATGCGTCACTTGAGGTAATGGACCGAGATGCGAAAAAGATGCGTGGTAACAAGCCCTTCGTATTTACGAACTTGATTCGTGGAGATGGGTTAGAAGTTGTTATCGATTTTATTATTGAACGCGGCATGTTAGAGAAGCGCGACGTCGTGATTGAAGTTACAGAAGTATAAGGAAAAAAGTATATGAAGGGATTATTAAGAGGTTTGTCTGTAGGGTTGGTTTTGGTGAGTAGTAGCAGTTTTGCGCATACAGGTCATAGCGCACACGGAAGTTTTGTCGAGGGCATATTACACCCATTAACTGGATGGGATCATCTGTTAGCCATGGCATTGATTGGCTTGTTTCTTTCTGAGTTCACGTTCCGTAATGCAAGCAAGATTTCTGGTGTTATTATGGCTGCGATCGCGAGTGGTTACATTATTGGTCTTTCTTGGGGTGGGGCGAGTTCTGTGGAAGCGTTAGTCACAACATCGATCTTAGGACTGCCATTGGCTTTAGTTGCGTTAAAAAAAGGCGGAACGAAAAGTGTGATGGCGATAGCCGCTGTTGCGTTGTTTAGTGTTTCACATGGTTTAGTGCAAGGTGCAGAAGCACAAGGTGGCGCAGTTCAATTTGGCCTTGGTGTCATGCTAGCAAGTACACTCGTCATCAGTTTGACTTACGCTATCGGTCGACAGGCTGTCGCCGCTAAAGCTCGTTCAGTACATCAATAAACTTAATTTTGTAGTGTTGCTTTCAATGCCGGCTAACGTCGGCATTGTTGCTTAGTGTATAGCGACTTTCAACGAGCTCCATTTCATTCTAATCCGATATATTTTCTAGTACCGGACCTTCTCCAGATTAATTATTTCTCCTCACTAACGAAAGACGTATCGTACTTAAATTTGAGTCACCTTAAATTTTAACGGTTTCAACGAGTTGCATTACCTCTTCCTAATTTAAAAACATATTGAGTGTTAAATGTACAAATTGCACCAATTCCCCACCTTGGTTTCTTGAGAATGAAACATGTGTTTCACAAACCATACATGTCAAACATAACAATTATTAACAATTCACATACAAATAAATAGGTGTTATACGAAAAAACAACCTCTTTAATTGAGTTTAATGTCAATAGGGTTGTGTCTATTGGTATCTTAACGAGTGATTGTCTCGAAGTTGATACTATGGGGTTTTACTCGATTAAGGTGGCCGATTAGTATTGTGCAAGTAATATAAGATGCCGATAATGAGTGCCAATGTGAACTTTCCGTCATAAGCAATACAGAGGAGTGTAAGCGCAAGTTATCGTTGAGAGAATTTAGAGGCCTTCAAATACGCAACCATACGCCGTTTGCCGCCAAATTAACCCATTGCTTAAGATGAAATTGAAGAATTTATACACGATAAGAGTAACTCTGCTCTCTCTGGTTCAGCAGGTTCTGGAAATACTCTTGATGTCATCACAACTTTTGGGTAAGCCCTTATTAACTTTAGATTTAAGTTAGTTTTAATAACATAAATAATTAGGTTTTTTGCATGCAAGATGAACTTAAAGATTCAAACTCAGAAGCTATCGTTGACTTCTCGCATTACATCAAAGTGATAAAACAGAGCTGGGTAAAGATAGCGCTATTTTGTTTCATGGTTTCAATATTATTGGTTCTGATCGTTCTGCAACTCGCACCAAAATACACTGCAACTGCAACACTGTTGATTGAAGCCCAAGAGAAAAAAGCAGTATCGATTGAAGAGATGGTAGGGTTTGATTCCAGTCAAAAGGAATACTATCAAACTCAATATGAAATAATGCAGTCAGATCCGATTGCTCAACGAGTTATCGAGAAACTGAAACTTGCTAAAAATCCAAAGTTCAATAAAAGTCTTACGGAATCACAATCGATTGCCGAATTCTTCAGCTGGTTGCCTTTCACGTCTTCAACGGTTGATGAGAGTGATTTCGGACCAATGCCAAAATCTGAATATGAGCAGATTGACGATAAGGTTAGTCAAGACATTTTACGCGACTTTAAGAAGAGTCTCGAAATCATACCTATTCGTAATACCCAGTTAGTAAAAATCAGCTTTACCGCTGAAGAGCCTGAGTTGGCAGCCAAAATTGCGAATGAAATTGGACTTGCCTATATCGAGAAAAACTTAGAAGGGCGATTAGCGGTTACTAAATACGCATCTAATTGGATCAATGCGCGAGCGGCTGAGCTGCAATTACAATTAGAGAATTCAGAGAAAGCTCTGTCTGATTATCTAGTAAAAGAGAAATTGATTGATGATAGTGGCATTGATGCATTAGCCAGTCGAGAGCTCGCTAATTTAACACAGCGCTTATCAGATGTAAGAGACCGACGTATTGAAGTAGAGTCAGCGTATTCTGCATTGAGTACGTCAAGTACGAAAAATGTGGCTTTGATTTCATCAATTCCTTCTATTTCATCTCACCCACAAGTTGTCGCTATCCGAGCTGCTGAGCTGGAAGCGCAAAATGAAGTTAATGAATTACGCAAACGTTACGGCGAAAAACACGACAAGATGATTGCTGCACAAGCTCGCTTGGACGCGGTTAAAGAACGTGCATCAACGACGACTAACTTACTTATTAGTGGTTTTAATAAAGAACTTCAAGCCCTTCGTAAACAAGAAAATTTAATTCAATCGACGATCAATCAACGTCGTGGGGATTTCCAAGCTTTATCAATTAAAAGAAATAAATATGAATCGCTTAAGCGTGACGTTGCAACTAACCGCGATTTGTTAAATGTATTTTTAACTCGTCAGAAGGAAACAACTGCGACTAAGGACTTTAATTCTACGATTGCTAGTGTAGTCGCTGAAGCAAGGACGCCACATTATCCAAGTGGAACAAGTCGATTATTGATCGTAATCGCTGGCTTAATATTGAGTTTTGGTTTTGCAGTCGTATTAGTGATTATTAATGACTCCCTAAGAAACACCATTACGTCGAGCGCCGACTTCGAAGACCGTTTTGGTTTAATTCCACTCGGGGGAATTCCGAAAGTCAAAGCGGCACGTTTTGAGAAAAAACCTCTCGATAATAGCGTTTTTCATGATGAAAATGAGAATACGTTCATCGAATCGATACGTTCGATACGTACATCCTTAATGCTGAGTAACCCAACTCATAAGCGTTTAGCGATTACCTCTTCAGTTGCATCGGAAGGGAAAACGACGATTGCGATCAACGTAGCCATCGCACTCGCCAATATGGAAAGTACTATTTTGATTGATGGTGACTTACGTAAATCGGCGATCGGCGAACGTTTTGGGTTGAAAAAAAACCAACAAGGTTTGAACAATCATTTGATTATGGGCACCGATTTATCTGAATGCTTATATAAGGATGAAAAATCAGGGTTAACAATTTTACCAGCAGGTATGCTCGCTAGCGATACACAAGAATTACTAAGCTCCGATCAATTTGCTGAACTGCTTAATACTTTAGAAAAGCAGTTTAAATACATCATTATCGACACGCCACCGACGCTACCAGTGAGTGACTCGCTAATTATTGGCCAGCTTACCCAGAAAATGCTGTTGGTTGTGAAAGCGAATGAGACTAAGCAAGAATCAGTTAAAAAGACGTTCGCTAAATTACGTAAACACGATATCAAGATTGAAGGTGTGGTTGTAAACCAGATTAGCCGTAAATTAGCAGGAGCTGAATACGGTTATGGGGAATATGGTCAATACGTCAATACAAACGACAAAGCATAGGACAAAAGAGTATGAAATTTTTAGTCACAGGAGCCGCAGGCTTTATCGGAAATTTTGTCGCTGAGCGTCTTTGTAATGAAGGTCATGAAGTGGTGGGCATTGATAATTTAAATGACTACTACGACCCTAAATTAAAACATGCTCGCTTAGAACGCATTCAATACTTAGATAACTTTCGTTTCATAGCGATGGATGTGTCGGATAGAGAAGCCGTTGCTGAATTATTTTTAAACGAAAAGTTTGAGCGAGTGATTCACCTAGCGGCTCAGGCGGGAGTTCGTTATTCCATCGAAAACCCTATGGCTTATGTCGATTCGAATTTAGTTGGTATGACGACGATTCTCGAAGGTTGTCGCCATAATAACGTTGGCCATTTAGTTTACGCATCTTCAAGCTCAGTCTACGGCATGAATGATAAAACCCCGTTTTCAGAAGATGACCGTGTCGATAACCCTGTTTCTTTGTACGCTGCGACAAAGAAAGCGAATGAGTTAATGGCTCATACATACAGTCACTTATATAAATTACCAACGACAGGGTTACGCTTTTTTACGGTTTATGGGCCGTGGGGAAGACCCGATATGGCACCGTATCTGTTTACAGATGCTATCGCAAATAACAGGCCAATCAATGTTTTTAATAACGGTAAAATGAAAAGAGATTTTACGTATATTGATGACATCGTCGAAAGTTTAATCAGAATTCAAGATGTCACTCCTTCTGAAAAGTCGAACTACTACAGTCTATACAACATCGGAAACAATAGCCCTGTCGAGTTAGGGTACTTTATTGAATGCATAGAAAATAGTTTAAATACTAAAGCAGAAAAGAATTTAATGCCTATGCAACCAGGCGACGTAAAAGTGACTTATGCTGACTGCTCCAAGTTAGAAGCCGCAACCAATTTTACACCTAGTACTGAGCTACACGTTGGTATCGATAAATTTGTACAGTGGTTTAAAAACTATAATAAAGCGTGCGATTAACCATGAGAAAAAAGATAGCATTCTTGATTAACTCTTTGGAAGGCGGTGGTGCAGAAAGAGTTTTTACTAACTTGGTCAATTATCTTTCTGACAAAGATGAATATGAGATCGTTGTTATTCTCATTGATAACTTAGAGCAGAAATACGAAATTAATTCAAACATTGAACTCAAGGTTATTGCAAATAGCGGAAACATTACCAAGTTAGAATTATACAAACTGTATAAAGAGCTTAAACAAGGTGACTATGATTGTGTTATATCCTTTTTAACCCGAGCGAATATATTAAATTGTATTTGTAAGAAGCTAATTGGATATAAATCTATAATCAGCGAGCGAGTTAATACATCCACTCATTTAGAAAGTGGACGATTTTCTGACTTAAAAAAACGCTTAATTTCGATTACCTACCGACTATCAGATAAGATTTTTGCGGTATCAAATGGTGTTAAAACAGAGCTGGTCGACAATTTTAATATTGAGAAAGAAAAAATTGAAGTGATCTACAACTCGATTGATATCGACCGAATATCTGCGTTGGCCAATAATAATTCTCTTGTTTCTGATATTGATGATTTTATCTCATCAAATACCTTAGTTTGCGTTGGGCGTTTAGTTGAAAATAAGAACTTTCAATTGGTCATTGAAGCTATCAAGAGCCTTCCAAATAATTTAATTATTATAGGTCAAGGACACCTTGAACCTGAACTAAGAGCGTTGGTAGACGAGAATGGTTTAAACGACCGTGTAAAATTCACAGGCCATATGTCTAATCCTTTTTGCGTAGTGCAAAAATGCATGGCTTATGTTCAAACTTCAAACTCAGAAGGTTTTCCTAATTCATTAACTGAAGCTATGGGTTTAGGAATCCCTGTTATTTCCACAGATTGTAAGTCTGGGCCAAGAGAAATTCTAAATCCAGATTGTAAAGATAGTACATTATTCTCTCAAGATGTTGAATTGAGTGAGTATGGTATTTTATATCCAGTAAATGATGTCGAAAGCTTAATTAAAGCAATAAAAATAATAAATACATCTCCAGAAATATTAAGTAGATATTCAAAACTGTCAACGGATAGGGCTAGTACATTTAAACCTAATGTAATTTTTGATCACTATTTAAATAGTATTCAGGAGATAATATCATGAACGAGCAAATTGCAGTTATAGGATTGAGAGGAATCCCTGGCATAATGGGAGGTATTGAAACACACTGTGAAAAACTTTACCCATTAGTCAAAGAATTAGATCCTGATTTAGATATAACCGTATATTGTAGAAAGTCCTATGTTTTCGATCGAATACCGTATAAAGGTATAAATCGAATTTCAATATTTAGTACAAAAAATAAAAATATTGAGACGCTATTACATACATTTCTTTCTATATTACATGCTCGTTTTATTAAAAATATAAGAATTGTTCATATTCATGCTATTGGGCCTGGGTTGTTATCTCCGTTTGCTAAGTTACTTGGTATGAAAGTAATCGTTACTCATCATGGTGCTGACTACAATCGGCAGAAATGGGGACCGTTTGCAAAATTCGCTTTAAAAGCAGGCGAGTTTCTGTGTGTTAAATTTGCTAGCCGAGTGTTGATAGTCAGTAATAGTTTAAGTAACAAGCTGAGTGCTGTGTATAAATCAGATAACATGTTTTTTGTGCCTAATGGTGTGAAAAATATTGAATTTGAACCGAGCGCTTGTTCTATTGATGATGATGTACTGAGCCTAATCAATAATGACAATAGCCCTGGTTACATATTAGCTGTAGGGCGATTAGTCCCAGAAAAAGGCTACCATGATTTAGTCGAAGCTTATAAAAAATTGACGAATAAAAAGTACAAACTGGTGATTGTTGGGGATGCAGATCATCCTAACTTTTATAGCAAAGGTTTAATCGCAAACCAAAGTGACGACATACTCTTTCTTGGACGTCGTAGTGGTGCAACTCTTGATATTCTTTATAGAAAAGCATCGCTATTTATATTACCAAGTTACCATGAAGGGCTGCCTGTGGTTGCTTTAGAAGCTGTAAGCTATGGGCTGCCGATCCTCTTAAGTAATATCGATGAGAATTCTGATATTGGCTTGAATCATCCATCTTACTTTAATGTGGGTAATGTTGATGAGTTAACTGCTAAATTAGGTGTGGATAATTTTGATGCTTATAAGAGTGATTATGAAATCATACTTGATAAATACGATTGGAAAAAGATTGCCAAATCTTTAGTTGGTCATTACGAAGATATTAGGTAATTTCTATGTCGGTATTATCAGCTGCAGTCATTATCCTTAGTATAATTATATCATTATACTATGCAGCAAGATTAAAGTTGGACGATTCGGTTTATTTTTTAATCTATGCCCTTGGTGGTCGATACGCACTTTCTTTTGTCCATGAGTTTTCATTTAGTCCTGCTTTAGCTGGTCAATCTCTGAACTCTTTATTTTCTATTTCTGTCGTATTATTGGGATTGATGTTTTTTATTAGGTTTTATGTAAACCTCAAATACATCAATTCGGTTGGTGTTTTAATTCTAGTTGCATTCACTAGTTCCTTTATTAATTCAACTCTTGGTGAGTTTTTACAAGAGTTCACCAAATGGGGTTACTTTTTCTCATTAACGCTCTCAATATATCTATTGATGAAAAAACATAGTGGCGAAGTCATATTAAAAGTTATTGCCCCTATATTTATTGGCGTTGTTATTAGTCAACTATTATCAATAGTATTGAATACCCCAAAAATGACCGAGCAAATACTATCGGATTCTAATTCGGCAAGTTATATTGGCGGATATGGTCATGAATCGGCTTTTTCATTTATTTTGTTGACAGTCGGGGTGCTGATTTTACAAGCTTCAAAATATTGGAATAAGTCATCTACTGCGTTTTTTTGCTTAACTGTATTGTTTATTTTAATTGTCTTTGCAAACTATCGTACGAGTTTGATGGCATATTTAGTTCTATTTATTATGTATATCATTTATTTTATTGGAAGAAAGCAGGTTCCAGTTAAAATTATAAGTTATTCTATCGCCATACTTGTTGGTTTTTTAGTCACTACTCTATTTTTAAACGAAATAACAAGTCGGTTTTCCGATATCGGTGATCTGTTTACTAAATTAGATTTCAAACTCATATTGGACCCGTCTACTTTCACGGTCGAAGAAAAAAGGCTGCTGTCTTCTCGTTTGTATATCTGGAACTTATATTATTTTGAGTATAAATCCTTTCCATTGATCAATTTGATTTTTGGGTCTGGTCCTGGTTCATGGAAGCAGTATTTTGATCTTTATGCACACAATAGTTTTGTGGCGTATTTGTTTGATATGGGGATTGTTGGAGTCCTATGTTTGATCGTTTTCTATCTTCAGATTTACTTTACCTTATTTTTTAGAAAGCTATGTAATGCGCATATGCAAGGTGCATTTTTCAGCTTTATCGTATTAAACTTAGCAACTATGCCGTTATGGAATATTGAAGGCCTAATTCTGCTGGCATTTATCGTTGGAATTTCAATGTATAATTTAGAAAATGAGCGTGGACATGATAAGAGATAAGCACAGTTACTTGCTCTATAAAAATGAAGATAAAAAGGCTTTGGAGCTCACTCGTAATATTTACTTTGAATGGTTATTCAATGATATATGGAGATTTCAAAGAAATTTACGTAGAACAGAGTATTGGTTCAATTGTAAAAACGGCATCGTTAACAAGGTTATCTACTATATGCTAGCGTTGAGGACAAAAAAATTGGGCACCAAGCTCGGTTTTTCTATCCCAATCAACGTTTTTGGTAAAGGGCTCTCTATAGCTCACACCGGTACTATAGTCGTGAATTCTAACGCTCGAGTAGGTGACTATTGTCGTATCCACGTCTGCGTCAATATAGGTGCTGATATTTCAGATGGAACTCTAGCTCCTTGTCTTGGCGACAACATTTACATTGGCCCAGGAGCTAAAATATATTCAAACATTGCGATAGGTGATAATACGGTCATCGGAGCCAATAGCGTTGTAAATAAAAGCTTCACGGATGGAAATTGTACGATAGCCGGTATTCCTGCAAAAAAAATCAAAGACGTTGGTAAAGACGTTATTCGCGAGACTTCAGTTTAAATATATAACGATCGGTGAATTGGCATAAATGATAAATAATAGAATATTGCAGCTAATATGGGTGTTCACCGAAAGGTTTGGATTGATTGTTTTAGCGACAATCTCATTCTATGTGTTTGCGTTAGAGTTAACTCCAGAACAGTTAGGTAAAGGCGTTCTCGCGTTATCGATTATTGAATTTGCCGGCTTGTTTTTTACCGCAGCACTCGAAGACCCATTTGTCCGGCAAACAAAGTTAGATTCAGAGAAGGACGGGACTTTATTTTGGTCCAGTCTGATCATCTCGCTTGTTTGTTCAATCTTAATTATTTCTGGAATTGCTATTGTTAGTGATGACAGTGCATTTATCTACTTAGTAGCCTTCGCGACTCTTAAACTTCCAGTACTATTATGTTCACGTGTTTTCGTAGCGCATTTACGTCGTGCGGGGAAATTTAAAGCGTTAATGATAAGAACCATATATGGCAAAGTACTTGGTTCGATATGTGCGATTTATCTTGCGATGACCGGCGCTGGAGCGTGGGCTATTGTCGTTCAAGCGGTTGTTATGGATGTTGTAGCCTTTGTTATTCTTCTGTCCGTTGATCGCAGACCATTGCCACTTAAAATTAATTTTAAATTCTTACATGAGCTGCTTTCAGTAGGGGTTGTGACAAGCCTTAAAGCGATCAGTATGGATATGATGGGACGCGGCATTAATCTGATGGTTGGTGTCGTTGCTGGTAACGAGGTGTTGGGTATTTTTAATATGGCCCAGCGTCTGATAGAGCTCTTACGTAGCTCTATATATACAGGTTTAGCGAGCTATGCCTTACCTGTTATGTCTAGGCGGCAAAATGATATTGCGCGTCTATCTAAGTTTTTTATGTCAGCAACAAAGTACACGCATTTAATGATTCTACCGCTTTTCTTAGGGCTAGCTGTCGTCGCCGATGATGTGGTTGTGCTTATTTTCGGTATGAAATGGCAACCTTCTGTAGTGGTATTACAGTCTTTGGCTGTTATCACCGCTGTCGGTTCAATACTGGTTCTTGTTCCTAGTTTGTTACTTGCAGTTAAAAAACCACAATTGACTCTAAAATCGGAAGTACTCGGCTCGTTGGTTGCTGTAGCGAGTATTTTTATCTTTGGGCCATTGTATGGTGCATTAGCCGGTGCTATTGCGGTAATCGTCAGGTTCATTTTAATTTTACAGCCTAACTGTCGTGCGCTTAATCAAGTTGCCAATATTGGTTCTCGCGATTTTTTCAAACAGTTAATTCCCATTTATCTATCAGGGTTCTTGATGGTATCAACCGTTTTAGTATTGAATAACTATTTTCAATATGACGCTTTGATGTTACCCGTTAAAATAGTCGTCGGTATGCTCAGCTATGTTGTTGCGTTGTTTATATTTGATCAATTTTGGTTGAAGGATATGATGAGATTTATTAAAAATGATTAATATTCTTGCAGACTGTAATCTGCATTTAGATAAACTCGAGACTTAACAATGAATAAGTTGGTTGTGGTTTTTTTTGTAATCCTGTTTTCCTCGCAGACATTCGGGGCTAAAGATACGGAAAGCAGCATTACGATAAGCCACACTCATAATATAAAGCATAGTATTCAATTGCTTATAAATAGGTTGGAAACGCAGAAGGTCAAGACGGAGAGAGAAGTAGAGAGTATATTGCTACAACTCGAATCCAAAGGAGAGCTCAGTTATTATATTCCTAGTTCATTAAATGTAGACGTAAAATTAGCCGCTTTTCTCTTATTCTCTGCTGTTGCGAACGAACGACTGGTCGACGTTATTGAAGAAAGCGTTAGCCAACATTTCGATGTCAACTCTCTTCTACATCTAGCGTTTATTCTCAATACTGATGATCCATTACAATTCGCTAAAAACATTCTTTATTCACGATCTCTAGATTTCGAGAAAGTGATCGAATCATTTTCTCAATATACGTGCATCAATTCGCAACCATTGAGCGCTTATGCGGAATCTTTGACAGAATCATATCGGATAACACCTCTAATCGAATCGGCGAGTATCACACTATACCGTCGCTCTGAACACGAAACTGCACAGGTTTCATTTCGAAAGAAACACTCACAGCAATGGAAGCAATCCTTCGATTTACAGTGGGAACCAATCAGTCGTTCACTATCTGGCAGCATTGTATATCTAGAGCCGAATACTGAATATGACGTAAAGGTTACGTTGTTCAATTCATCAGAGAGGCTTAGTACGAGCTTCTATTCATTTATAACTTGGCCTAATACTCCTCCTATAGACAACAATAAAGTATTTAAATTGTCAGATATCTATGAGGGTGGGCCGTTAGATTTGACCAAACTCGGTATATCTGGCAGTAAATCGGGATGGGCCGTGATTGAGGGGGATCCCACTACGCCGATTGTGGTTGAAGAGGGAAGTGACTCTGCGATTAACATCGGATCCAATTCATATGTTTACTTCAAAAATATAACGGTAAATGGAGGAGGTAGAAACGCAATTCGTAGCGAGCAAGCTCATCATTTATGGTTTGATGGATGTGATATCTCCGGCTGGGGAAGAACTGGTGAGAAACTCAATGATGGACGCTATTATGATGAGAAAAGCAGAGACTTAATTAACTACGATTCCGCATTTTATCTCAAGCAGACAGGGGTTGTAGTTGTCGAAAATTGTCATGTACACAGCCCCAAAGGCAGTGCAAATAATTGGTCATCCGGTCATCCTGCTGGTCCAAACGCCTATTTAGCATGGGCAAGTCATCCTAATTCTGAGCTTAGTGGACAAGTAATACTGCGAAATAATCACTTTTATGGCAAATCAGATCATCGATTTAACGATGTAATCGAAGGATACAAAAATGGCTATGTTTATGGTGGCTTTGTTCGAGACTCTGCTATTTATAACAATAAGCTGGAATATGCTAACGACGATATTATCGAAATCGATGGTGGGCAAAGTAATGTATTGCTTTACAATAACGATATATCAAATGGATACGTTGGTATTAGCGCTATTCCCAATGTAAAAGGACCATCATTTATATTCAATAATCATGTCCATAGCTTAGGTGACGATTCAGGGAAATCATGGGCCTCGATTAAGCTTGGTGGTTTAAAAAGCCGACCTAAAGGAAAGACTAATATCTTTTACAATTTGATTCGTACTAACAGCAACGGTATTTCTTATGCTGGATATTTAGGGGATTCAAGCTTTTGGGCTGACGCTCGTTCGAACGTTATAATTCATGACTTTTACTCAAAAAATCGTGGGTTTAGTATTTACGATAAATACCCATCTGGCTTGTCTAACTTTTCAAACAATTACATGTTTAATATAATAACTAAGCAACCATTATTTGATGCCCAAATAGCAGCAGACTTTTATGATATTGAGTTAGTTAACGATAATATTGCTAATAGTATTTGGCATTCACCGGAGTTATCGACAACATTCAATATACCGGAAGCGCTGAGAGTACCTAATATGACCAAGGTCGATGGTTCAGGTGCGGTCATCATTGGGTATACCTACCCTTAATACACTTTTAATAACAGCTGCTAAGATTTAAAAATCTGGATAATTATTACATGCGATAAATAAAAGTGTGTAGCAGATCATTCCAAGTAATATCTGTTACAACGACTCCCAGTATTGAAACCCACAATTGACATTTTTTAAAATTAACGACTAATCAAAACTTATCTCGTTGGGCGTAAAATTCCATTTATTAGTTACATCAAAGGATGATTCGCCGTTTTGATATAATCTATTTTCAGATAATCTTCCAGAAACAAATTTATTCCTTTCACTACGAATATGGAATAAGCTCATTCCATGCAATGGTGATATATTTTTCTCTGTGTAACCAAAATACTTTGTTAATGTAGGAAAAATATTAAAGTGAGACAATTTATTTCTGTTGAATTCTGCGGCATTGGCTAGATTCAACAATTCTTCTTTATTATCAGTAAATACAATAAATGGAACTGTAGTTTCATAAGGAACAATACTTTCTACTGAGCAATGTGTTATAGAACGGCCGTTATCAAATAAGTTTTGCCCATGATCCGATGTATAAATAATTATTGTGTCTTTATATGAAACACCGTCTAATAAATTTTTAAAGAAAGAGTCAGTCAAATAATGAATAGAATTTTTATAATTTAAAATTCTTCTTTCTTTTTTATTTTTTTCTTTCCTTTTAAACTTAAATAATCTCTCATTATCTGGTGTTAATGGACGATAGGGGAAATGCACACCGCTTTTTACTGCGTAAATAAAAACAGGTTTGTTACTCTCTTGTGATGTGTACTTTTTAATCAACTTAGCTATATTCGTGTCTTTGTCATAACTCGTTTTGCCTTGGATGCTCAAATAATCATCGATGTATTTTTTTTCTTTAAGTTTCATGCCATTGTTCAATTGGCCATCATCCATTTGCCCCTCCAACATAACTGTTTTATACCCAGCATTTTGCGCGTATTGCCAGATGTATGGATTGGTAACATAGGTCTGACTAAAGTTATCTTCATTGGGACCGAATCGTAAAATTTGATTACTTGCCGAACTGCAGTTTGAGCCCGATATGGCGGTTCCGAAATTCACAAATCTATGTTTTTGAGAAACCAAGTAGGGAGTAATACCTTGATCTTTGTTGATATCTAAATAGTCGGCGCGGACACTTTCATCAACAATTAATATAATGTTTTTTCTTTTTACTTGAGTAGATGAAATGTGTTCATTAACGGGTAATCTTTTTGGAGAAGAAATTACAACTTTTTCAAAATATATGATCGAAGCTAGAACAGGAAGCTTGTATTGAATGGGAGTTTGCTCTAATCCATACCCACCTCTTGGCCATGAGATCGCAAATAAAATAAAGAACGGGAGAATGGCGAATATATAGCTCACTTTTCCAATAAAAAACCTGTCTTTTATCTTAATAGTAACTTTGGGTGGAGGTAAAAGTAACGTAAGACTGAACAATGAAATTGCGACTGCAGATGCTATTTCGGTAGAAAAATGCTTTATGCCTTTAGAGGCAAAACTTATGTTTTCGATTAATACATAGAGACTATCGTATGTGATAGAAATACCACTGATATCTAAATAACTAAGGCTTATCAATGTTGATGAAAAAAATAAAATCGTTGCGAACAAGCGAATAACGAAGTGTGAAAAGAAAGAAAATGAAATAAGTGAAATAAAACATAGCAACCACAAAGAAAAAAATATGCCTAAATAAATTACACCGTGAGCTTTTAGAAGATCATCAATACGTTCACCAAAAAAATAATTATCTGAAAGAAATAGTAACGCAATAATACCAATTAGTTTAAAGATAACGAGAAACGTATTTTTGTGCAAACTCATAAAAATCCTACGAAATTTTTCGTTCGATATAAAAAACGAGCCAATAATAGTGAGAATAATTGGGTCGGTCAATCAAATATAGTCTCAAAGCTAGGACTATAGAGAGTATAGCTCAATTTTTTTTTAATACTCGGGTATCTCATCTATATTGATGAATTAGTTAATAAAACATAACGCCATAGTGTTTGTAGAAAGACATGAATACGATAAAGTAACTAATACATGATATAAATTAATAAGGTATACAATGATAGTCGGCTTTCATGATATGGAGGACACCGTTAGCTTGGGATTCTCCGTTATTGTTGCGAAGGACAGTGATGGTTTTGTCTACGTCAAACACCAAGATAGAACGACATGGGAAATCCCCGGAGGTCATATTGAACCTGGTGAAACTGCTAATCAAGCCGCTTGCCGAGAATTAAGAGAAGAAACAGGTGCTTTGGAGTTTGATATTCAATCTGTGTGCGATTATTCCATAACATTAAATGGTAAGGTTTCTTATGGTCGATTGTACTATGCTGAAATTCATTCTTACACAGGCATACTTGAATTTGAGACTGAGCAAGTTTGCTCCTTTTCTAAGATGCCAATCAATTTAACCTATCCAAATATCCAGCCATATATCTTTGATGAGGTGCTTCGTCGGTTAGCGAAATAGTTTGGCTGATCCATGTTTATCGTTCGATGTGAAAATACAAATGGTATAAACGAAATGAGTTGTAATATGTGCTTATTGTGTCAGTAGTGAAACTCTTATATTCAAAGACAAATAATATACGAAAGTGATCTGTTGTCGATAAATGAGGTTTTACTGTTACTTGTATGAGAACAACGGAATTTAATCGATAGATTCTTATTTTCTTACTATCAATCTAAAATTTATACGATTAAGTTAGCGCTCTCATAGCAACATGTTTCTTAAATGGAACTCCAAACTATCGTTAAAAATTTAGGTAATTATATAGAGGGTAATAAATGACGTTAACAAAAAAGTTAGGTGCTGAGTTTATCGGTACGTTCTGGTTAGTACTTGGTGGTTGTGGCAGCGCAGTGTTGGCGGCTGCGTTTCCAGATGTTGGTATTGGTCTAATGGGTGTTTCATTGGCGTTTGGTTTGACCGTTTTAACCATGGCTTACGCGATTGGCCATGTTTCTGGCTGTCATCTTAACCCAGCAGTATCATTTGGGTTATGGTCTGGTGGACGCTTTTCTTCAAGCGAACTCGCTCCTTACATAATTGCGCAAGTGGCTGGAGGTATTGCAGGGGCTACTGTCCTATATGTTATCGCTTCTGGGCAAGCTGGTTTTGATGCTTCAGCAGGTTTTGCTTCGAATGGCTTTGGTGAGTATTCTCCAGGTGGTTATAGCCTTGTCGCTGCTTTAGTGACTGAAATTGTTATGACGTTTATGTTTTTAATTATTATTTTGGGTGCAACAGATAGTCGTGCGCCAAAAGGTTTCGCACCTATCGCGATAGGATTGGGTTTAACGCTAATTCACTTGATTAGTATTCCGGTTACGAATACGTCGGTTAACCCTGCCCGAAGCACTGGGGTAGCATTATTCCAAGGTGATTGGGCTATATCTCAATTGTGGCTATTTTGGGTAGCTCCTATTATTGGTGCAGTGCTAGCTGGTATCGTCTATCGCTGGTTTGAAAGCGAAGAGTAATATTAGATACTGACGATGTGGGCCATTTGAAAACTTCAGATGGCCCATTTTTTATGAGAATAGGGAAGACGCTATAATTAGGTGTCGCTCCGGCTTTCATATTCGACAGCACATAATATCGGAGGTTTCATTACGTAAGGGGAACCATTTAAACCTTAGATACTCTAAACTAACTATGAAGGTGGGTGGACACTTCATGTTCTCAATGTGTTCGCTTTCGATGTTTAACAGTTTGAGGTATTACTAAGAGAGGTTGATATGAGTAAATTGGTGGTTTTGACAAAATTTTCTTTTCCTCTCGATGCAAATATTGCGAAAGCAAATTTGGAAAGTGTCGGAATTCCTGCGTTTATCGCTGATGAGCATACGATCAATATGCAGTGGCTCTATTCCGATGCAATGGGTGGGGTTAGGTTGCTGGTTCCAGAGGAGCACTACGATGAAGCGCTCGAACTCATTGGAGAAGATTTTTCTAACGTTGTCGAACCTGAAGAACAAGATACAAACCCAAGTGATCTGCATGAGATAAAATGTTGTGGAGAATGCCAAAGTACGAATATCAAAGAGTACACTAAAGGTAAGCAATCAGCTTTTGTGGTTTTTCTTCTTTTAGGATTCCCATTATTTTTTTATCAGCATGGCGTTAAATGTGAAGACTGTGGGCGCTTTAAAAAACACGCTTAATTTATATCTTAATACTTTTCGCCTCTAATCTACGTCTTAATGTAAACCTGAAAATAATATGTGAATTGATTTACGTTCACTCAATTCAACTATTACCTGTCCATTATCTACGCCTAAATGTGATTAAATAACATAAAACGAATTAGAATAGGGAAGTAACACTTCACTATTCTATTGAGTTGCCGATCATTCGTGGTAAAGTAAATTTTGTGATGTGGTTCAATAAATACTTTTAATAGTACTTCATACTGTTAATTGTCATTGCAATTCATTTTCCACATAATTAAGAAACGATCGAGCGCAGAACGGAGTCTGGTAATGGAATCAAAATCTTTTAGCATTATATTAGTTATATCTACGATGTTGACAGGTTTGCTAGCTGGATTTTTCTATACGTGGTCTTTTACTATTATGCAAAGTTTGGATCTCGCGGGACCAATTTCAGCTTCTAGAGCTATGGTATCAATTAATGCACATATTAGGGACGGATGGTTTGGTACTATTTTCTTTGGGGCACCAATTTCAGTAATAATATCATTAGTGGTGCTCTTAAGAGCAAATCAGAATGGTGTGAAGTGGGCATTTATTGCAATGTTTTTTGCCATGTGTTCATTAGCGGTGACATTCACTCAACACCTGCCACTAAATGAACAACTGGCAAATGGTCTTCGCTGGAGCGAATACTTTGAAGTTTGGACACAATGGAACCATGTACGAATGACAACATCAACGTTGGCTTTTATCTGTATGTTGTTTGTATTGATATCGAGAGATTAAGTTTTTGATATTATTACGGTAATTTCATTGGCGTGATAAGCGTTTACATACTTCTGCTATGAGGTCATCAACTGCTAGTTCTCTTTTATATACTATAAATTACCGAACAAACACACATAATATCTATCATTTACTTCAACAGTGTAAAATATCTACTCTTCAAAAACTTGCTAATACTGCGCATGATTTTACTGATTTAAATGCGATCTATATCTCAATTTAAATACTTTTTAGTCGTAATCATTATACAATTATAGAATAACTTCCTGTGTATTATGTATGACTAAATGAATAACTTCATATTACATTACCATACTCTTCCTTAGTTCTAATACTGTGCTTTTAGGGCGGAAATCTTTCAAAATCCCTATCCTTCTTGTAGAAGGATAGGAATGCATTGGTTGACGTCATCTCACATCAATCAAACTTCAAACTGAATAAAATAAATATGAAATGAAATAATTCGATGTGTATAACGTTATTGATTTGGGTAATTGATTATGATCAATTATTACAACCATAAACGGTTATTAAAGGACTAAGTTAAGGTTTTTTTATAACTTTTATTACGTTTTCTAAACTTTATTTAAGTTTTTGTTTAGAGTTCTTCAATCCGAATTAATATCAAATTAACGGGTATCTCAATTAGCATTTTTAAAGTATTAATAATTTCACGTTATAAATTTAATACCTTAAATTGAAGATCATGATCACAAAATTGTACAGAACAATGCGTGACTTCAAATTAGCTATCTAATCACATTTACAGTAGTGCTCTCTCTATAGTAAAACGAACTTTATATTGTACTACAATATTATTTCCATACAGGAGTATTGTCGTACAAAAGTACTTATAAGTGGAAGTTCAATTCCCTCTTTGAGACCTATGGAGTAATCATGTCTACTGTTAAACTAAAAAATCTTGTAAAGCGTTACGGCGACGTAACTGTTGTTCAAGGAATTGACCTAGAAGTTCAATCTGAAGAATTCGTTGTATTGGTTGGGCCTTCTGGTTGTGGTAAATCTACCACGTTAAGAATGCTTGCTGGATTGGAAGAGATTAGTGATGGCCAAGTAACTATCGCTGACCGCGTTGTTAACGATGTAGCACCAAAAGATCGTGACGTTGCAATGGTTTTCCAGAACTATGCGCTTTATCCGCATTTAACGGTTGCTGACAACATTGCATTTGGTCTGCGTATTCGTAAAGTGCCAAAACCTGAGATTGAAAAAGCAGTAGCGGATGTAGCTGAAATTCTTGAGCTAACACCTTTATTAGATCGTCGTCCTGCAGACCTATCTGGTGGACAACGTCAGCGTGTTGCAATGGGACGTGCGATTGTTCGTCACCCTAAGGTCTTCCTATTCGATGAGCCGTTATCCAACCTTGATGCTAAGTTACGTACACAAATGCGTGCTGAAATTAAAACTCTTCACAAACGTCTTGGTGTTACGAGTGTTTATGTAACGCACGATCAGGTTGAGGCAATGACGCTCGCTGACCGTATTGTTGTAATGAGTGCTGGTAAGATCGAACAGGTAGGTACACCGATGGACCTGTTTAATAATCCAGCGAATACTTTCGTTGCTACCTTTATTGGTTCACCACCAATGAACATGATCGAAGCTACTGCCGAAGTAACTAGCGAAGGCTCATTTGCATTGTTTGATGGACAACGTTGTCGTATTCCCGCATATGAAGAGTTAAACAATGGTGACGAAATCATTGTTGGTATTCGTCCTGAATATATCGACATCGAGCCTTCTGAAACTGCAAGCGAAATCAACATCAAGATAGATTTAGTTGAAACATTGGGCTCAGAAGCATTACTTCATGCAAAAATTCAAGATAAACCGTTCGTAATCAAAGTGGACACCCACGGCGAGCTAACTCACTTAGATAATCTGAATAAGCTCTATTTCCGTCAAAATGTAATGGCTGTTTTCGATAAGAAAACGACCAAAGCTATGACTCGTTCAAAATAACGCTTATTAGTTAGGGAAATATTATGCAAGATATTGATAATTCACTAAAGCAAGAGTCTGAGTTAGCCAGGAAATTAAAATGGGCGAAAATGCATTTTAAGAAAGAATGGCAGCTTTACGTAATGCTTTTACCGACGGTGCTTTGGTTCGTAATCTTTTTATACAAACCGATGTACGGCTTACAAATTGCCTTTAAAGACTACAGTGTGTTTAGAGGTATTACTGGAAGTCCTTGGGTTGGATTCGAACACTTTTATACACTCTTTGAAAATGATCAATTTATCCGAGCGATAAAAAACACGGTCATGATTAGTGGCGCAAGCTTAATTTTTGGATTCCCGATGCCGATTCTTTTGGCTTTAGGTTTTAACGAAATTATTAATGCCAAATTTAAAAGAGCCGCACAAACCATCGTTTACTTGCCGCACTTTATTTCAGCAGTAATCATCGCGGGTATTGTTATTACCGCATTTGCACCATCAACGGGTGTGATTAACCTGATATTGAATGCATTCGGTTACGACTCTGTTTACTTCTTAACCAAACCAGAATGGTTCCGCACAATATTCGTCGGTACTGGTATTTGGCAGGAGGCAGGTTTTGGTTCCATCGTGTTCTTGGCGGCTATTGCTGGCGTTAACCCATCGCTCTATGAATCAGCTGTAGTTGATGGTGCGACTCGTTTCCAAATGATGTACAAAATCACTCTACCTTGTATATTGCCGACCATTTTAATCATGTTGATTATTCGTATCGGTAACATCCTAGAAGTTGGTTTTGAAATGATCATTATGCTTTACCAACCTGCAACGTACGAAACTGCTGACGTTATTAGTACCTTTATTTATCGTCAGGGTTTACAAGCAGCTCAATATGATTTAGCCGCTGCTGCTGGATTATTTAATGCTGTGATTGCGTTCTTCTTAGTTGTTGCTGCAAATACAATTAGTAAACGTGTATCTAAAACGTCTCTTTGGTAAGGAAATATTATGAGCGTAATAACAAATATGAATTTATATTCAAAGAGCGATAAAGCATTTGTTTATTTGAATATGTTCTTAATCGGTATGTTTACTATTAGTACTCTATACCCATTTATATATGTTGCTTCATTGTCATTTAGTTTAGGTGATGCGGTAACGTCTGGGCAGGTCTTATTAACTCCGGTAGATTTCACATTAGCGGCTTACGAAAAAGTATTATTTGACCCTGCATTTTGGCAGTCATATATGAATACTTTTATCTATACAATTGGCGGTACAATTACCAGTCTTTGTATTATTATTCCAGGCGCCTATGCACTTTCAAGACCGCAATTATTCGGTCGAAAATACTGGAATATGTTGATTGCATTTACCATGTGGTTCCATGCAGGTATGATTCCTTTCTTCTTAAATATTAGGGACTTAGGTCTGCTAGATAGCTACTTCGGTATTATCATTGCGTTCGCATGTAATGCGTTCAACATTATCTTGTTGAGAAACTTTTTTGAAGCGGTTCCATCGTCATTTGAAGAAGCGGCTCGTATGGATGGTGCAAATGATTTTCAAGTACTGTGGAAAGTATTTATTCCACTTGCGAAGCCTGCACTTGCAACCATTACTTTATTCTGTATTGTTGCTCGATGGAATGGATTCTTCTGGGCAATGATCTTATTACGAGATGAAAGTAAGGTTCCTCTTCAAGTATATTTACGCCAGATAATTACACAATTATCTGATGATGATACATTTGCAAGTACATTGCTTACTGCCGACTATTCATTTGAAACGGTGAGCTCAGCAATAATGGTATGTTCTATTATTCCAGTATTATTAGTTTACCCTTGGATCCAAAAATACTTTAATAAAGGTATTATGTTGGGCGGTGTGAAAGAATAACACCAACTTAAGTGTTAGAAGTTAGTTATAACAAACAATGAAACAATAAATATATTATAAAAGGTAGAATTTATGAAAAAAGTTAATACCCTACTTACCACAATGGCGATTGGCTCTGCTGCTCTAGCTATGCCTGTTATTGCGGCTTCACCAGACGGCGCATACAGCGTAACTGATAAGCCGCTAACGCTAGATATTCACTTTCACACCAAAAAGTATGTATATAACAACGATTGGCCGGTAGAGAAAGAAGCTGCACGTCTAACAGGTGTTTCTCTGAACAACGTTGCTTCAATGGCAACAACGAAAAGTGAAGAAGCGTTTAACTTGCTTATCGCTTCTGGTGACTTACCAGATATCGTTGGTGGTTCAGCGATTCGTGATAACGTAAACCGCTATGGCCCTGAAGGTGCTTTCATTCCGATGAATGACCTTATTGACAAGCATGCTCCAAACATTAAAGCGTTCTTTGAGAAAAACCCTGATATCAGAAGTTCGATTTTGGCGGCAGATGGAAATATTTACTACATTCCATATCTTCCAGATGGTAAATACGGTCGTTCTTACTTCATTCGTTATGACTGGCTGAACAAGCTAGGACTTGAAGTTCCTAACACCATCGATGAACTGCATGATGTACTAGTTGCTTTCCGTGACCAAGATCCAAACGGCAACGGCAAGAAAGACGAAGTGCCACTGTTTATGCGTAACTGGGAAGAGTTAATTCGTATGGTCACCCTATGGGGCGGTCGTATGTCTGGTTCTGATATGTTCCATGATTTTTACGTAGATAATGGTGCTCTTAAGCATGGTTATGTTGGTGAAGGCTACCGTGATGGTATTCGTGAGCTAGCAAAATGGTACAAAGAAGGTTTGATTGATGCTGAAGTATTTACTCGTGGTAGCCGTTCACGTGAATACCTATTGTCAAATAACCTAGGTGGTATGACTCACGATTGGTTTGCATCAACAGCGGGTTACAACGATTCATTAGCTGATAAAGTACCAGGGTTTAGCTTCAAAGGAATGCTTCCACCAATCGGTACTACTGGTAAGCGTATCGAAGAACACCAGCGTGCTAAAGTGAAAGTTGAAGGTTGGGCAATGTCGTTTACGAACGAGCACCCAGTTGAAACTATGAAGTATTTAGATTTCTACTTCACTGAAGAAGGTCGTCGTTTGGCTAACTTCGGTATCGAAGGCGTAAACTACGACATGGTTGATGGTAAAGCAATCTTCAAGAAAGAAATGTTAGAAGATTCTAAGCCACTTAACGCTCAACTGTGGGAAATTGGTTCTCAGATCCCACGTGGTTTCAAGCAGGATTATGGTTACGAGCTACAGTGGTCTAACAAAGTTGCTCTAGAAGGTATCGCGCTTTACGATACCGTTCCAGACCTATTAACTGAACCGTTCCTAGGTGTGTCACTTAACGAAGAAGAGAAAGCGACATTCGATAAGAACTGGGCAACAATCCGTGACTATATGCTTGAAAAACAACAAGCTTGGGTACTCGGAACTGGCGATATCGATGAAGAGTGGGATAGCTACTTAGCTCAAATCGAACGTATGGGTTACGCAGACGTAATTAAAGTAATGAACTCTGCATATACACGTGCATACGGCAAGTAAGATCTAGTTAACTTAGTTAATTAGTAATACAACGGAGAAAGGCGATGGTTGATACCATCGTCTTTTTTCGTTTATAGGGTGTGAAAAATATGTTCTTAAGCAATTTAGCAGGATAATATGAAAATAATAAGTAACTAGTGCGTATTAAATGGACTAAATGTGGCTAAATATTTCCCTATTTTTGGACTTGCTTATCCTCAAGAAGAGTGGATAACTGTCGATCTGTCAGAGACAAATTCATATCTAGATTATGCTCTTACGGCTGAACCTGAATATCTTGCTCAATTCATTGATAGACAACTCTCGGTCGAGCACCCAGTAGCTTACGGAGGCTACCAAGAAAAAAGAGCAACCTATAGAAATGCAGCACATTTTTCTGATAAGCCCGAAGAGCAGGTTCGTTGTATTCATCTTGGTATCGACTTATGGGTTGAAGCTGGGGCTTCAATTTACGCACCATTGATGGGTGAAGTACATAGCTTTAGTTTTAATGATCTACCGTTTGATTATGGTCCAACAATCATACTTAAACATGGTTCGGGAGAAGAGGTATTTTATACGCTGTATGGTCATTTGAGCTTAGATTCATTAGAGGGAATTGAAGTAGGGCAGATCATAAATAAAGGTCAAGGCTTTGCTACAGTAGGAAGCTCTGACGTGAATGGTGGTTGGCCTCCACACCTCCACCTTCAAGTTATGAAGAACATGTTTGGTTGGGAGGGAGATTTTCCAGGGGCGACAAGCGAAAAAGAAAGAGAGAAGTATTTAAACAACTCCCCAGATCCCTCGTTTCTGCTCAATCTTTAAAACAGCTCGATTTTCGAGAGCGAATTCACTGCATGTTTGTTAAGTTTCATTTAATAAAATAAATTGATAAAACACACTAATTATTGGAATAAGAATGGATACATTGGATCTAAACATATTGGCGTTGTATCGACATGACACTAAAATTAGTGCAGAAAAAATAGGTTCAATGGTTGGATTGTCGATCTCTGCTGTTCAACGCCGAATTAAACACCTTAAGAACTCTGGGATCATACAAAGGGAGCTTGCACTACTTGATAGTGACAAGTTGTCGTTTCAGATGCAGTTTATCATCAATGTTGATCTAATCAATGAACGGGTCGATGACATACAACTTTTTGAAAATAAAATGAAATCCAATCCGAATGTAATGCAGAGCTATTACGTGACGGGACAAGCCGACTTTTGCATCGTGATTGCAGTAAAAAATGTTACTGAATTTGATTTATTCACGCAGACAATATTGATGTCAGATGAAAATGTTCGTAATTTCACATCCTCATTAGTAATTCGAAAAACTAAATTCGATCCTTCTTCCTACGTCGATCTTTTGCTTGATTAGACCAATTTTGCCGCTCTTTGCTTTAATTAGTCATTTTTACAGTGCAACGCGCTTAATAGCTGCAATTTTTGTTGAATATATAGAGCACTTCGTTGTCGATGTCGCTTAGCATAATGACTCTAAGTTGAGGTTATACAAGACTTATAATTCATTAATAATACGACAAAAATAGGATATAGACTTATGTCAACAGTGATGACTATATTAACTCCCGACACCGATCATTCTGGCTGCCTTCGACAAATAGCGGACCCCGTTACGTTGTTTGACAGCAATTTTTTACAACTCACTGCCGACTTGCATGCGTCGTTAACTGAGGTGCGTCAACGTCTTGGTTTTGGTCGAGCAATGGCAGCGCCACAAGTGGGAGTGTCGTTAAGAATTGTGGTGATAAATCTTGGTGCAGACCCGATTACATTAGTAAACCCGGAAATTATTTGGCGCAGTGAAGAACATCAAGAAGTTTGGGATGATTGTCTGAGCACTCCAGAGACTCGAGTCAAAGTTAGGCGTCACAGCAGCATCAGTATCACGTTTCAAAACGAAGTGGGAGAAATCCAATGCTGGCACCATTTACCTGCTGACATTTCTGAGCTTCTTCAACATGAGTTAGAGCACCTAGATGGCATATTGATGGTCGATTATGCTAATGAAAACAATACCGTTTCGGCCCACGAATCACATTTATTTTCTCAAAATTTAACATCACATCGACTTAGCCTCAACAATATAAAACAATCACAAGGACGAATTGATCCCCTATTTTTAAATGGATCATTAAGAGAATCTAAAGTGTTGGGGAATATGTTTGGAACTAAGTTGTATTTGAAGGATGAAACAGACAACCCATTACGTTGTTTTAAAGGTCGAGGTGCTGAAAACTATTTGTCGGTTCTTGAGCAAAAGAATGAAGTGACACCGTTAGTGTGTGCGAGTGCGGGCAATTGGGGAATGGCGTTAGCTTGGAGTTGTCGTGAACGTTCTTATCCATTAACCGTTTTCGTCGCAACCAATGCCAGTCAAGTGAAAGTCGAAAAAATTAAGGAACTTGGAGCAAATGTGATCGTATTTGGTGACGATTTTGATAGTGCCAAAAGTAGAGCTAAAGCGTATAGCCAAGAAAGAGGGTATCAATTTGTCGAGGATGGTCAGATTGGCGCTGTATCTGAGGGAGCAGGCTCTGTTGGTGTAGAGCTAACGTCGAGCGGCATATTCTTTGACGCGATATATATTCCGGTCGGCAACGGAGCCTTGATCACTGGAGTGGCACGTTGGATTAAAGCGTCGTCTCCGGGAACTAAAATTGTGGGGATAGTGCCGAAAGGAGCTGACTCGATGTATTGCAGTTGGAAGAGTTCATCACCAGTCAATCGTGAGAAAGTGAATACTATCGCTGACGGCCTCGCAATTCGTGTGCCTGTTCCTGAATCTGTTGAAGATATGATTGGACTTGTTGATGATATCATCCTCGTCGACGAAGAACAGATCGAATCAGCAGTTAAATTGGCTGAATTTGAAGAAAGAATGTTGCTTGAGCCATCAGGTGCAGCAGGAATTGCTGGAGTTATGGCTGCACATCAACAAGGGAAATTAGAGGATAGGATTGCCGTTATTATAACGGGAGCGAATCGAGCTTGAGGCTTTAATCTAAAGCCGAAAAAGAGTAATAACAAAGCTCACGCCTGAGCTTTGTTATTTTAACTTATGATTAAGCGAGAATATCTTAGTATACTCAATCAGAGCACTTTACAGGCAAACCCTTTCAGATAGAAACCTTCAGGGTAAGCGGAGTCAGTTGGGTGGTCTGCTGCTTGTTCAAAACGCTCCACAAATTTCACTTCGCGCTTAGCATCGAGAGCTGCATCTGCGATGATTTTTTGGAACAAACCATGGTCCATAAGGCCAGAACATGAATAAGTGAGTAGGGTGCCACCTGGTTTTAAGATTTGCATCGCCAACATGTTGATGTCTTTGTAACCACGGCATGCACCATTTAGCTGAGCTTTGGATTCAGCAAATTTTGGCGGATCCATAATAACGACATCAAACTGAGTACCTTGGTCACGATATTCACGCAGCAGTTTAAAAACGTCGGCATTAAGAAATACCGCGCGTTTCTTCGATATGTCGAAGTCGTTAAGAATTGCATTTTGCTTGGCATTATCCAGTGCGGGTTGTGAGACATCTGCATTTATAACGCGTTTGGCTCCACCTTTTAGAGCGTACAAACCAAAACCACCCGTGTATGAGAAGCAGTTTAAGACTTCTTTGTCCTTAACGTATTTTAGTGACTGCTGACGGCTATCTCTTTGGTCTAAATAAAAGCCTGTTTTGTGGCCATTAACAATATCTACGCCAATTTTTACGCCATTTTCTTCAATAACAACGATCTCTGGTGGCTCTTGACCATGCAATACGCCTACAGAAGGTTTTAATCCTTCTTTTTTACGAACGGCCACATCAGAACGCTCGTAAATTGAACAGGTAGGGAAGCATTGTTTTAAAGCTTCAACTAGCTTATCTTTCTGATGCTCGGCTGGGGCACTTAATATTTGGCATACAAGAAAATCTCCGTAACGATCGATGGTTATACCCGGTAAACCATCATTTTCAGCAGCAATCAGGCGATAGCCTGTTAAGCCATCCCGTTCAATGATATCGTCTCGTAACAATTGAGCTCGTTTGATCTTTCCAACAAAGAATGAAGTATCTATCTCTTGTTTGATAAAGCTCCATACTCGTGCGCGGATTTGAGATTCTGGAGAATATCCAGCCTTTGCCAACCACTGTCCTGAATGAGTATAAACATCGACAGTTTGTCCGAGAGTAACATCGCCTTCGATTCTCTCTATGCCTCGTGAAAAAATCCAAGGGTGTCGACGTTGTAGAGATTTTTCTCTTCCTTTTGCTAAGTAGATAGCGGCTGTCATGGTAAATGCTCAATCTGAATAAGGGGCTGTATTGTTATAGAAGTATTGGTAAAAATCAAACTTGATTACGATGAATATGCGTCATAAATTCGTAATTGAATATTGAGATGCTAATCAAATTCAAAATCCCTAAAAAAGCCGATAATAAATGTGTTTAATTTGAAACAGAGAAGGTGAAACTAATGAATAATTACGAGAAATTTACCGTGTCTGGAATGGTTCAAGGTGTTGGCTTTCGTTATTTTACTTCTCATCAAGGGTTGAAGTTAGGTTTGACTGGGTACGCTAAAAATTTATACAACGGGGATGTGGAAGTTGTAGCTTGTGGAGATGAAGAAAAGCGTGAAGCACTGTTTCAATGGTTGCATCAAGGCTCACCTGCAGCGCAAGTCGCTCGTGTAAAGCGAGCAACATATCAAAGTGACAAAATCTATCGTGGGTTTGCAATCATCTGATGCATTAGAGACATTTAGCTGGCTTGGGCAATCCAGCCAGTTTGGTGGCTTGCTTAGCAGGGCCTTTACGAAACAACTTAAACAGGTATTTGCTGTTTCCTTTTTCAGGACCGTACTCTTTCTCCATCGCTTTTACTAGCATCCGAATGGCTGGAGAGGTGTTAAATTCTTCGTAAAAGCGACGTACAAACCATATCACTTCAAGATGATCAGAGGTTAATTCTATTCCTTCATCAACCGCTAGCAGTTCTATCATTCCCTCATCCCACAGGGTGTAGTCAAGTAAGTAACCTTGATTATCTGTTTCGATTAAATTTCCGTTGTAGTTGAGCATGATGACCTCGGTATTCAGACTTGCAGCGTGGTTTTCGAAAAGGGAGGGGATTATAATATGAGTTCAGGAAATAAAAAAGCTCGGACAGAGTGTCCGAGCTTTGTTTAATCAAGATGTTCAACGAGAGATTAGTCGTCGTTCATAACACCAAGTATGCTTAGTAAGCTAATGAACAAGTTATAGATTGATACATATAAACTTACTGTTGCAGAGATGTAGTTAGTTTCACCGCCGCGAACAATGTTTTGCGTAGTAAGCAAAATAACACCAGTAGAAAACAGCACAAACATGCCGCTCATTGCTAAGTGTAGCATTGGCATTTGAATGAAGAATGAAGCGATCATTCCAACGACAATGACAACGAAGCCAGCCATTAACATACCATTTAGAAATGATAAATCACGCTTAGTGGTTAGAGCATATGCTGATGCTGCAAAGAATGTAAGTGCAGTACCACCTAATGCGGTAGTAACAACTTCACCCATACCAGCACCAATATACATATTGAGTATTGGACCTAAGGTATAACCCATGAAGCCAGTGAGTGCGAAAGTAAACACTAAGCCAAGGCTGTTATTGCGATTTTTTTCAATCATGAATAGTAGGCCATAGAAAGCAACTAACATGATAATCATACCAGGGTGAGGAAGGTTGTAGGCCATCGCTACCCCAGCAATAACTGCAGACCATAACAATGTCATAGAAAGCAGGGCATAAGTATTTCGTAATACCTTATTCGTTTGCAGAACACTGTCTTGAGTTGACGTGCGAGAATACATTGGACTGTTCATACTCTTCCTCGAATGGTTATTGTATGTATTTATATAGACCTTTATGGGGTAAAAAGTTCATCTATTCAACCCCTAATCATTTTTTCTTTCATTTATAATAAATAAAAACAAAAAATAATGTTGAGTAAAGTTGTAACACAATTTTACGTTTCTACAGGTTCAAATAAAAAGGGCGCTCTTTGCGCCCTCATATCATAATTAACACTGTCGTTTAAATAAAAACTAGTGGCTTAAAATCTGAGACAAGAAGTTTTGCGTTCGATCAGATTGTGGGTTTTCAAAGAATTCAACAGGGTTGTTCTCTTCGATTATTTCCCCTGCATCCATGAAAATTACTCTGTCAGCGACTTCTTTAGCAAAGCCCATTTCATGAGTTACACATAACATTGTCATCCCTTCGCTCGCTAATTCGACCATAACATCAAGTACTTCACGAACCATTTCAGGATCGAGCGCTGAAGTAGGTTCATCAAATAGCATTACTTGAGGGCTCATACATAATGAACGAGCAATCGCAACACGCTGTTGTTGACCACCTGAAAGTTGACCTGGGTACTTATTGGCTTGATTGGGGATCTTTACGCGTTCCAAATATTTCATCGCGATTTCTTCCGCTTCAGCTTTAGGCATTTTCTTAACCCAAATAGGCGCTAGAGTGCAGTTTTCCAAAACTGTTAAATGTGGGAAGAGATTAAAGTGTTGAAAACACATTCCTACTTCGCGGCGAACGGCTTCGATGTTTTTGAGATCTTCAGTAAGCTCGGTACCGTTGACGACGATCTTACCTTTCTGGTGCTCTTCTAGGCGGTTGATACAGCGAATCATCGTTGATTTACCAGACCCAGAAGGACCACAGATGACGATTTTCTCGCCCTTGGTGACTTTCAGGTTGATATTCTTTAATACATGGAACTCACCGTACCACTTATTCATATCCTTAATACGGATCATGAGTTCTTCTGATTTTTGTTGCGTCATAATACGTTCCTTTAAATTTTATTATCGTTTGTGGCCGGTGTGTAGTTTGTTTTCTAACCACATCGAGTATCTCGACATGCTAAAACAAAATATCCAGAACACTAACGCGACAAAGATGTAACTTTCTGTTGAGAAGCCTAACCATTCTGGGTCAGTGTTGGCGGCTTGACCGATACCCAACACATCGAACATACCGATTATCAATACAAGACTGGTGTCTTTAAATAGACCGATAAAGGTATTCACAATGGAAGGAATCGTAATCTTAAGAGCTTGTGGCAAAATAACCAGTCGTATCTTCTTCCAATAACCGAGTCCTAGAGCATCGGCGGCTTCATATTGTCCACTTGGAATCGCTTGTAGGCCACCACGTATTACTTCAGCCATATAAGCAGCACTGAACAGTACGACCCCAATCAACGCTCGAACCAGTTTATTTGTTTCAGAACCCTCTGATAAGAACAGAGGTAACATAACTGATGCCATAAACAATACTGTGATTAATGGTACACCACGCCAAAGCTCAATATAAACTGTACTCAAACTTCGGATTACCGGCATTTCTGAACGGCGGCCTAATGCGAGCACAATTCCGATAGGTAGCGAGACAACAATACCAACTAGAGCGATAATTAATGTCACTAATAATCCGCCCCATTTATGGGTTTCTACTACTGGCAGTCCAAATAACGATCCTTCTAGCAACTCACCAATAAAAATTGGGTAGACTGTAACAGTGAATAGAAAAATCCAACCGCGTTTTGGGGTTTTGTCATACGCCAGCAAACCCACGAGAATCGCTAGAGATGCGAAAAATAACTGTGGTCGCCAAAGTTCTGCTTCTGGGTAAAAACCATACATAAACTGGTCAAAACGAACGCTAATAAATACCCAACAAGCGCCGTCACTGGTACAGGCATCGCGAGTTGTACCAACCCAATCTGCATTAATAAATGCCCACTCTGCTAAAACCCACAATCCTTCAAAGGCCAATATTCCAATTAGAACCGTCGCGATAGAGTTAATTGGATTATTGAATAGGTTTTTCAGCATCCAACCCATCACACCAGTAGTATTCGACGGTGGTGGTAAATCAGGTTGAAATTGATGTACTTTTTGTACTTTCATATTATCTCTCCACCAAACTAACTTTACGGTTATATAGGTTCATTAGCACTGAAGTTAAGATACTCAATGTTAAATAGACACCCATCGTCATCGACATGATCTCAATGGCTTGTCCGGTTTGGTTTAGTGTTGTACCCGCGAATACCGCAACTAAGTCAGGATACCCAATCGCCATGGCTAATGACGAGTTTTTGGTTAAGTTTAAATACTGACTGGTTAACGGCGGAATAATGATACGTAGTGCTTGAGGAATAATAATTAATTTAAGTGTTCTAGTTCGAGGGAGTCCTAGAGACATTGCCGCCTCAGACTGACCATGACTCACTGCGTTAATACCTGAACGTACAATTTCAGCAATAAATGCCGCGGTATAAATTGAAAGTGCGATAAGCAACGCGCCTAGTTCAGGAAGAATACTAATTCCTCCACGGAAATTAAATCCTTTTAATTCTGGATAATCGGCAGAGATTGGCATTCCAGTAATAAAGTAAACCGCAAGAGGCATAACAATACATAAGCCAATAAAATAGCGATAAACAGGGGTAATTTGCCCAGTTTCCTTTTGTCTTTGGCTCGCCCATCTCGCTACCCAAATCGTGAGTGCAATACCGATAATCAAGGTAGCCAAAATTAGACCACTACCTGATTCAAATATTGGAGCTGGAATGGATAGACCGCGAACATTTAAGAAAATGGCCTCGCCAAGTGACATACTTTGTCTTGGTGATGGCAGTGCTTGTAAAACGGCAAAATACCAGAAGAAAATCTGAAGTAGTAAAGGAATATTACGAAATGTTTCAATGTAAACCGCAGCTAAGCGACTTATTAACCAGTTACTCGAAAGTCGAGCAATACCTAATGAAAATCCGATGATGGTCGCAAAGATGATGCCTAAAACGGACACCAATGCAGTGTTTAATAATCCAACAACAAAAGTGCGCCCATAGGTATCGGTTTCAGTGTAGTCAACCAATGATTGGCTAATGCCGAACCCAGCAGGTTGATCTAGAAAAGCGAAACCCGTTGCGATACCGCGTGATTCTAAGTTAGTCAGGGCATTGTTGACGATCGTAAATATAAAAAGAACCAATGCACATATTGCAATGATTTGAAATGCTATCGATCTAAAAGTGGGGTTGTAAAAAATATTTGTGCTTGTTGACGGCAATGTTTCGTCCGCTTCAGACACTTTATCATTATTGGGTTTCATACAGCGTTAACCTCTAATCCATGTTTAAAAATACATGTTCAAAAATAAAAGGGCGGACAGCGTCCGCCCATTTATCAATATTTCTATTACGGATTTAACTATTAACGAATTGGTGGAGCATATTGGAAGCCACCTGCATTCCATAATGCGTTAACACCACGTGAAATCTGTAGTGGAGAACCAGTACCTACCGTACGCTCAAAAGACTCACCATAGTTACCAACTTGTTTAATTACTTGGTAACCCCAGTCATCGCGAATCCCTAAGCTTCCGCCTTTCGGTCCATCTTGGCCAAGAATGCGAAGAACGTTTGGATCGTTAGACTTAAGCATTTCATCAGCATTCTCAGATGTTATACCGTATTCTTCTGCGTTAATCATCGCAAATAGAGTCCATTTAGCAACGTTAAACCATTTGTCATCATCTTGACGGACAACAGGACCTAGAGGCTCTTTAGAAATGATTTCAGGTAATACTTGTGCAGAGTCTGGAGCAGCAAGGTTTAGACGAAGAGCATAAAGACCCGATTGGTCGGTGGTTAGTACGTCACAACGACCAGAATCAAAACCAGCAGAGGTTTGAGCTGATGTATCAAATACGACTGGCTTATAGCTCATACCTTCTTTGCGGAAGTAATCAGCAAGGTTGAGTTCTGTTGTTGTACCAGATTGGATACATACTGACGCACCATCTAGCTCACTTACACTGTTTACACCCAGATCTTTCTTCACCATGAAGCCTTGGCCGTCATAGTAGTTAACACCAACGAAGTTAAGTCCTAACGCCGTATCACGTTGAAGAGTCCAAGTTGTGTTGCGAGACAGTACGTCGATTTCACCTGATTGTAGAGCAGTGAAGCGTTCTTTAGCCGTTAGAGGAACATATTTAACTTTAGTTTTATCACCGAGAACAGCTGCTGCTACTGCTTGGCAGTATTCAACATCAATACCTTCCCATTCACCTTTTGAGTTAGGGTTTGAGAATCCAGGTAAGCCAGTACTTACGCCACAAGAAACAAATCCTTGAGAGAGTACTTTGTCTAACGTTGAATCTGCAGCTGAAGCGCTTGCTGACATCATAGTAGCTGATGCAGCTACAATTGAAGCGATAAGTGTTAATTTTTTAGCCATTATATCCATCCTGTATGTTCTGTATGTTACCAATTTATTTTTGATACAAAATACCTAACGTAGTGGTCAATTAGTTATTTCGGTAACTTGAGTAGCTCCGCTATTCTAGAATGCTTTCTAAAAGCAGTAATGATTAAGTAGTTCACAGTATTTGTGAAAAAAGTATACTTAATAATTAAACCTTAGGATGGCGAATTGTTATTCGAATGTAAATAGTGCAATTGA
The DNA here is from genome assembly GCF_053850235.1 of Vibrio phycocola. NCBI lineage: Bacteria > Pseudomonadati > Pseudomonadota > Gammaproteobacteria > Vibrionales > Vibrionaceae > Vibrio > Vibrio phycocola. The sequence continues at coordinate 414,176 of NZ_JBSQDJ010000001.1, forward strand.
GGATCATTTTGGTGCAACAGAATGTATTGTTCATCTGACACTTTATGGTTAGAGTTTAACTTTGATTTAAAGTGTTTTTTTGAAGTTTTCAATTGCCTATCGTGAAAAATTTAGATAATTAATTTGAAATACCCCGTGTACCCCTAGTGTATTGCACTGATATTGGTAGGGTTAAATGTGATCAATGTAACGAGAGAGTTAATATTTAATGCGATACTTTTCGATTTTTATGGATATTTGTGAAAAACCAGTGTTGGTGGTAGGTGGCGGCGAGGTAGCAACCCGGAAAGTCGAAGCTTTGATAAAGGCAAATGCCAAAGTGACAATTGTGTCACCGACTATTTCAGAGACCTTACGCTCATTTATTGAATGTAAAAAATGTGAGTGGATTCACGAAAAATATCACAAAAGTCAGCTGTCAAATGAGCTTGTACAGGTATGGGCGACCACTGATGATACCGATCTTAATCACAGAATTTATCACGATGCTCATGAACGTAACCTTCTAGTCAATGTCGTAGATGATCGACCCTATTGCGATTTTATCACTCCTTCAATGATCAGCCGTGGAAGAATCCAGCTCGCTATATCTAGCGGCGGATCATCACCTGTACTTATTCGTAATGTACGCCAAACATTAGAAGCGGTTTTGCCGAAAAATTTGTCATTGCTTGCCGATTTCGCTGCATCTAAACGTGATGACATTAAAACGCGAGTGACTTCCGTGGAGCTACGTCGTCGCTTTTGGGAACGATTCTTTGCCAGTACATTAGTACAAGAAGCGCCTGATCTTGAGGTTTTAGAAGGTTGCTATCATCAGGCGTTGGAGTCCACTGATATATTAATGTCAGACTGTACTGTTATTTTTTATGGGGATGATGTGGAATTACTGCCGATGAAAGCCACTCGTTATATGCAACAATCGGATCTGGTTTTATATGATAAAAAGTGTACAGGAGAATATATAGATTTAAGCCGACGAGACGCTGAAAAAACTCGGTTTGATAGTTTAGAGCAGTTACAGGAAAATGCGGCACAGGCTCACCTTGAAAACCTTCGAGTTGTCGTCTTTATTGATCAGGCTGATAAGGAACAATATTCTGGTGCAATAAAAACAAACCGCTGTTTTTCTGTTGCTGAAATGAGTTAGAAGAGATTATGTTAGAAAATTAGCGCTAGACCAACTTACTAGGGATGATTCTGCTTGTATTTAGTTAATTGTCTCGGTATTTTGCCTAACAACGCACGATTTATGTAATGTTGGAGTTTTAATGAGTTTTGAACCAATTGAAAATGAAGATAACCAGATGATACTCGGGCATGTCTTGCCTAGTGAGAACACAGTACAACAAGAGTCATCTCATCTTTATATTTCCTTGTCAGAGTTGATAGCTGATACTATCTTTTATCACCCTAGTGTCGCTGGCTTAAGTATTGACCAGTTAACAGACTCCGATGCTCAAGCTTTGAAAGCAGTTATTGGCGAACAAAGAGCGGATGAGTACTTTGTTGAAACACTAGTTTCAACGATAAAGAATGCCATCGCTTCAGAATCTTATCAGACAGTTCGTTTATGTTTGAGCGATGCAGACAGTTATGAATATAAGGCACTGATTGGTGGAAGCCTTGAGGATGATGAAGTCAATCCTGCGATGGGAATTCGTGGGGTTTCCAGGTTATCATCTGACAGCTATAAACTCGCATTCGAACTTGAATGTGAAGTGATTAAAATATTGCGTAACTCTGGCGTGAACATAGAGATTGTTGTGCCTTTTGTGCGCGCGCTAAGCGATGCAGCCACGGTTATAGACCGTCTAGCAGAGAAAGGTCTACCTCGTGGGTTGAATGGCCTTAAAGTCCTATATTCATGTGATGTGCCTTCTTCGGCCCTTTTGGCCGATAAGTTGTTGCAGTACTTCGACGGTATCGTGTTAAACGTAGAGCATTTAACTCAGTTTACATTAGGTGTAGATAAATATAACGAAGAATTAGACTATCTCTATAAGAGTGATAATGATGCGGTAACTTCGTTGATCACTACTGCAATAAAATCTGCACGCAACGCCAAGAAACCCGCATTGGTTGTTGTTAACGCTATTGAAGAACATCCAAAACTAAAGTTCTTGTTAACTGGTAAATCAAAAGCCGACGTAGTGTTTTCTTTTTAGATACTAGAAGTGAATAGCCACAATGATAAAGGAGGGGATTCCCCTCCTTTTTTTTCAATTACATTTTTAGTTCTCGTTCTGTTAGTGTGATTTTCTCGATATCGACAATTTTGTTGCGACTAAGCACTATCTTCCAGCGATAGTATTCAGGTTCATCAATGTGGTTATCTTCTTTAACTATCAAATTAAATAAGTGCCTTTTTTCAACATTTTCTTTTATGACTTGGTCATTCTTAACCAAATAAATCTTGCCTGAATTTCGGTCGAATAGATTAGAAATTTGTCTAAAATCGATATGTATCATTTCTTTTGTGGCTTCGTAGCCACTCATAAAGCGCGACGTCGACATTGCGGTTTCAGCATGGTAATGAATGATTTTTTCTTCTCGCTGGACAATACGTTTTTTACGGATGCGCTTGATACGATCAGGTAATTTGGACAGTTTTTTATAATCAAGCCACTCGGTCTTATGCCCGACTACTTTGTTGGTACTTGGGTCGCTGTACTCTCGTTTCCATTTAGGTTTCCCCTTTCGCATCCAACGCCATAGGATATCGCGTAAATCGTCCTTAAATATCTCACGTAATGCATAGACAAAAGACATTAAAATAACAAAAGAAGCGGTAATCTCTCCCCAATAGTCGCGCGCGGTAATCACAGTCATAGTAACAAATACCATAACCAGCCCAGTAGCGAAGCCTTTTACTACTCGCTTGAGGTTGTTTCCGAGTGAAGTAAGACGTTGATTAAGGACGACGGGATGTTCGATGAGCCGGCGTAATAAACGCATCTTATTGCTGAGGCGATTGATATCACCATCGGCCTTTACAGAATTATAGTGGTTAAGGGCTCTGTGCGCTTTTTCGCGCTCGGCTAATATTATGAGTCGTTTTTTTATTTCTTTGTAGTCACCTTCACGATTAAGGTGAGCGACCATGGTTAAGAATTTTTGTTCTGTATACCAGGATAAGTAGTTATCAATATTGGTGTAGTAGCGTTTCAATACCTCGTCATAGGGGATGGTTTTGCGTAGTCGCTTCAATATATCGAGTGACAGCTCAATAACACTATCCACTTGATCGCTGGTAACTGGTTCACCTTTTTGGATGAGAGACTTTACTTCTTGGCTTAATGCACTGACATATTGGTAAGCAAATAAGCTCAAACTGACACGATATTGAGTAGATGACAGTAAGCCTCTTCGTGCTAAACGACTGTGTACGAGTGGTAATAGGTTTTCTTGACTGTGATAGGCACGCTTTTGAGTGATGCAGTTGTAGTAGAATTCGTTTTCGGAAATGACATCACTCGTAAGTCCGATCTCGCCAGGAATAAATAGAAATAAGTCCAAATTCGATGTTTTTGATTTGGCATTAGTATGGGAGATTTTTAATGTTATCGCGTCATGCTTGTCGACGGTGATCAATTAGGGTCTCCAATATTGGTTTTCTAACAAGAGGTAGAGAAAGCATAACAAAGATAACGTATAATCGCTGTAAATTTGCAGTGAGACATGTTGAATGATCGAAATAGGAAAGGTAAACCGCCTCGAAGTGGTTAAAATAACGGATTTTGGCGTTTTTTTAGACGCTGATGATTATGGTACGACATTATTAAATAAACGGAATTTGAAAGAAAACGTTGCGATTGGCGATAGTGTCGATGTTTTTCTCTATTTTGATTCAGAAAGTCAATTGATGGCAACAACCGCTACTCCTATTGCGCAAGTAGGAGAGTGGGGAGTTATGACGGTGATAAGTGTTAATAGCACTGGTGCATTTGTCAATTGGGGGATAAAAGAGAAAGATCTGCTTATTCCATTTAGTGAGCAACGTTCTCGCTTGGAAGTTGGGCGTAAAATTTTGGTTTACGTATACACGGATAATGCATCAGGGCGTATTGTAGGCACCACTAAATTTAATAAGTGGCTCGATAAAGTACCAGCAAATTATTCGGTCAACCAAAGCGTTGAGTTATTAATTGCAGAACGTTCTTCTCTTGGGTTTAAGGCGATTATAAACGGTCAACATTGGGGAATGATTTTCCCTTCAGATGTATTCGGTAAGTTATTTATCGGCAAAACCTTAACGGGTTACATAAAACAAACCCGAGATGACGGTAAAATTGATTTATCACTGCAAAAAGTGGGGACCGAAAAGTTTGATGACTTAAGCCAAAAAGTCATGACGTTATTGGAGAAGAAGGGCGGTTATTTGCCTTTGTGCGATAAATCGTCCCCAGATGAGATTTTTGTCGCTTTCAGAACAAGTAAAGGTACCTTCAAGAAGACGATCGGTGCACTTTATAAAGGCGGTCATATTACTATTAATAGTGATGGTATTCGTAAAGTTTAAATCGTTAGTTTAGTCTGTATTAGGCGAAAAAAGCCCCAAACCACTGATGGCTTGGGGATCGGGGGGATGGCTCAATTGAGCCCGATAAAAGTGTTAGGAAACAAAAATGAACACTGTAAGTGTAGTACAAGATTTGCTGTTGTGTGCTAAATCTCGTTAGAGAATGAGTTCATTTGTTAAAACAAATTCTTATCTTTTACCAACTCCCGAGGTAGGCTGTTTTTTACACGATTTCCCACCCATTTCCCAAGTCCAATTGCCATATTGTTATAGGTCACGATCACTTCTTTTTGTGGCGCCTGGTCAGGGTATACGTCTCTTCCCATAAACCACTCTCGAGCTTGATCTGTGGTGAGTGCTACGGTTTTAGTACCGTTGACATCGGCAAGGCAGGTTGCAACCTGATGCTGCCATTTATAGCCATTTTTGTGGGTTTCAGCGATTTTAATACCCATACGTGCAAATTTAAATTGATTTAATAGTGGTTCTAGTTCTTCAGGAAATAACCACACTTCTGTGTCACGTAACCAGAGCACACCTTGATTGGGCAATTCTATATCAAGTGATGTTTTAAGGGAGTGTGCAATCGATTCAATTTGTTTGTGACTTGCTTTAACAAAGGGAAATTTTCCTAAACGTTTATTAACCTCAGGAAACGCGACCGATGCTTTCTTTTTGATTTTTGCAACAAAAAAGCCTTCGCAATCGTAGGTTTGTGGAAATATATGAAGAAAGCCTTCCTCAGAAACGGACTGATCTGCACTAGGAAATAGCTCAGCTAGTGATTCAAATTCAACAGCTTCTGGGAACTCTTGTTGTAGATAATGACATATATGGTGGTTCTCTTCTTTGCTTAATGTACAAGTTGAATACACCAAGCTACCACCTGGTTTTAGTGCTTGGAATGCACTCACTATTAAGCCACGTTGAACTTCTGCCATGGTATTGATTGCCTCTTTGCTCCAATTTTTCATGGCATCGGGATCTTTACGGACAATCCCTTCGCCAGAGCAGGGAGCATCAATTAATACGGAATCAAATTGCTCTGGTAACCAACCACCAAAGACTCGGCCATCAAATTGACTCAATGCTATGTTTCGAATTCCGCAGCGTTCTATATTTGCATGAAGTGCTTTAATTCGACTGCCAGAATATTCATTAGCAACCAACAGGCCAGTGTTATTCATTTTTGCTGCTATTTGAGTCGACTTCGAACCTGGCGCTGCCGCCATATCTAGAACTCTGTTTGGCACGGTTTTATTATCACTAAATAAGGCAGTAACTGGCATCATCGAACTGGCTTCTTGTATATAAAATAACCCGGCGAGATGTTCAGCACTATTTCCGAGTAATACATCGTTATCCTGTTCTGATAACCAAAATCCCTCGCTACACCAAGGGACCGGGGTGAGGTGTAAATTTAAATTGCGAGCAACTTCATCAAATTCAGCTACGGAAATCTTTAAGGTATTTACTCGAATGCTTTTACGTAGTGGACGCCGACAAGCTGCAATAAAATCGTCCATGTTATGTGTTGAAGGCATGGTTGCGTTAATAGCAGATAAGAATTCTGGAGGAAGATAAACGTTGTCGTGCACGGGTTATACTCATTCGTCGCAAAAAAGCGGATCATATTAAAATAAAAATGCAGCGATATCGCTGCATTTAGTTCGGTATTAGTTTAAATCAAAAGCTAGGGTTTTGGTATCGGTTGCTTCCAATTGTCCCATTCTTTCTTTTTCGTGTTATTGAGATAGTAAACATCCTCATTCTCTGCGACAGGTTTTATTTGAGGTGTCTCTGGGGTTGTGAAAGCGATGCCTCCGCTCAATATACTGTCCAGGCTGCCTGTTTTAACTTCTGCTCCTGATAGTCCGACAGAGACATCAATACCAGAGTTGTTCCAAAATATCGTATTTTGTCTGACCAAATAAGCGTATTTATTCTCGATATTGGCAACGATAATGACTCGGTCGGCCAGTTCTCCCAAGTGCACATCAATCACTTTGCCTACCTTCATTCCGCGATAGGTGATAGCGGTACCGACAGATATTGAATTACGTTTCTCACTTTGTAAAACAACCGTTAAACCGCCCTTAACTTGCGGGACAGTATTGAGTTGGAACTGATGTCTTGGCTTCCCTGTGCCTGGTTCAACGCTTATGGTTTTGACCAATAAACTCTTTAAATTTGATACCTGTTCCACAGGACTAGACGATTGCTGAATCCAATAATAGGCACCAGATCTGGTCATGGGTTCGACGAACTGTGGGAAAATTTGTGCGTTAATGGTGACAGAACCATCGTTGAAGTTGGGCGTTATTTCTGTCGTTTCACCCACCGTTATGCCTTGATATTGAATTTGAGTACCAGGGGGCAATTGATATGACTCACTGGCAGATAGAGTGATTTCAACACCAGAACGCATTGAGTGTTGGTAGCTATCATATAGTTTCCATTTGCCATCCTGACGTTTACCTTTTTGTGGAGCCGTATCGAATGAGATTCCGCCACGCACAATAGACTCTAGCGAGCCAGTTTGAATATCTACACCGGCGAGTGAAGCATTAATATTAACTCCTGACTGATTCCAAAAAACGGTGTTGTCGTTCACTAAATGTTTGTAACGTTGCTCAATTTGGATTTGAACGTCGACACCATTTTCCGCGAGTCCAAAGTCACTCACTGAGCCCACCGTAATGTTGTGATACAGCACAGGACTATTTATTGATATTGAAGGCAACTTGTCCGTAAATAAGTGATATGTCTCTGAGCCACTTTGATTAAATTTAGCAAGCTCGGCGGAGCTATGATCAGGATATAGGTGATAAGTAGATTGAACCTTTTGATCACCTTCACTGATAAAATTGATGGCACCAATAACGAAATCTGCTATCGGTGGCATGTCTAATTTCACGCCACGATCAGTAATGTCCGCTTCCATTCGTCCAGTAACATAAAATTTATTATTACTACGGATTAAGTGAATGTACTCATTTTGAATATAGAGCTCAAACTTGACTTTATCATGATCGAGAGAGATGTCCGTTAATCGCCCGACGGGTACGCCTCGATATTTAACATCGCTACCGACATTGATACCAAAGGTATCTTCACCTTCAAGAATGATTTTAGTCGCATTGGTTTCGAGTTGGTTATAACTTTCTTGATTGATCGCGACGAAGTGTCGAGAAGGTTCGCCTTCACCCGATATCAGTTGTAAAGAGTTTCCAGTAATTAAATTGGAGAGATGCTTTATACCGTGAAACGAAAGTTCAGCTTCTTCGATGATAAATTGGCTATTTTCCTTTAATAGATCGGCAAAGGCAGGTTGAATTGCAGCTGTTGCAATGATGGATTTTCGTTTTTTATCAAATTTAATCCGATTGATCGCGCCAACTTCAATACCGCGATAGTTTATCGTCGAAGAGCTTTCATTAAGGTTATGGTTTTCAGGCAAGATGATGTTTATTAAGATTCCACGTCCTGCAGAATCGATGTTGTCATAAAGTCTAAATATGGCGTTATCTGTTACCCCGTCACCTTCATCAGGAGAGTCAACGGCAATGGCACCATTAATAAGAGCGCTCAAGTCTTCAAATTGTACGTCCACACCAGCCATATTGATTTTTGCGGCAATGCCACTGACGTTCCAAAATCGACTTTTATCGGTGATTATATCTTCGAATTCTGGGTTGATAGAGACTTGTAAATTGACTGATTTTTCACTGGAATCAAGTTGATAGCTATAAACTTCACCAATTGGAATGCGTTTGTAAATGATTGGCGAACCGATATTTATACCACCCAGATCACGAGCTTTGAGTGTGATATTTAAACCGTCACTTTTCCCAACGTCCAGAGGCGCGCTCCTTAGTGCCTTGTAGGATGTTGGCGCGGCTTCACCATCATTTTCACCGGGGAATAAAGCAATATAGTTTCCTGAAATCAATGCATCTAATCCAGAGACGCCAGATAAAGAAGCGGTGGGCTTTACTAACCAGAAACGCGTGCTGCCACTAAGAAGGTATTCAGCTTCGGGGTAAATGTCGGCTTCGACATAAATGTTATCCGATTCTCTTTCAAGCTTGATCTCACGTACCATGCCGATTTCCAAGCCTTGATATTTTATCGGTGTTCGCCCAGCCATAAGTCCCTGAGCGTCTGAGAAGTGAATCTGGATACGCTCACCAGCATCTTGTACTGATTGATAAACTAGCCACCCAGTCAACACCAACGTCACTAGCGGCAACAACCATAAAGGCGACAATGAACGCATATTTTTTACATTTGGTTCATTGATTTGCGGTGTTTTATTTTGATTATACATTTTTAGGAGATTCCGTAGTGAGAGCTTTTTCTTGGTTTGCCCACAATGACTTGGGATTAAAACTGTCCGTAGCAAGCATAGTAAAGACAACAACCAAACCGAAAGCGATAGCGCCGGGGCCCGGAGCAAAGTCGAGCACTTGACCTCTGTCGATTAAGGTTAACATGATTGATATAACAAATAAGTCAATCATAGACCATTTACCAATCCACTTAAGAATAAAGTAAATGATCATACGTTGACGTCGAAATCGTATATGTTTGAAGTGAACAGAGATTAATAGATAGCTGAGGCCAATAATTTTAATTGCGGGTACGAGTATACTCGCGACAAAAATGATAATGGCTATTCCAACCATACCGCTATTAATTAGCGCTACAACGCCAGAAAATATCGTATCTTCCGTTCTCTCACCATTAGAAAACAGAATCGAAATAGCAAACCAGTTTGCTGGGATAAAACATATAAGGGCAGAGAGCAGATACGCCCACGTTTTTTGAACGGAAGTGCGCTGAGACGTGTGTTGATCGTCACTTAGAGGATGTAAACATCGAGCACACTGTTTATTCGCTGGTTGTGACAAATGGCAATGACTACAATGTATTTCTTTAGTTCGAAAGTTGTAGAGTGACTCACCATGCCAACTCTCCCAATAACGACGCACACTGACTCGGCTAACTAGGATAATCGTTAATATTTGTAACAACAGTAAGCCGTAGAGTGGAGGCGAAGTCACGATATCCGCATACTCTTTGAGTTTAAAGCACGAAATCGCGATGCTAACCAAAAAGACATCGACCATAACCCAGTGCTTGAGCAAATGAATCAGTTTTAAACTTTTATCGAATAAGACAAACCACTTTTTATGCAGCGCGTAGTGCGTTGATATCACACATAGGCAGACTAGCAGTGGTGCGATGAAACCGCAAAATAACACCAGGCCTGCCAGAGGTAAGTAATTTTCGCTTATGAGAGCAAGCACTCCTTGGTAGAAAGAGGCATTAATCTCGACACCAAACAGGATAATATGAAGGTAGTTATACAAAAGGCAGGGAATTAAGAGAGCTATACAGGTAATGGCTATTGGTAAGTTGCCAGAAAGAGAAGCAGAACCTGTTTGATACAGTAAGGTGTTACAACGCGGACAGTAGGCACTTTGACGTTTATCGAGCGGTGTCACTGAGACCGATAGGTTACAGTGTTGGCAAATACGTATTGGCAAAGGTTTCAAATTACATGACTTCCATCATCGTTGATGCGAAACAACACTACCACATTATTCATCGAAAGGCCTAGCCGTCAAGTGACAGAAATTAGTGGTAAATTATCAACATAGTGTTAATTTTACTATTCTAAGCTGTACATTAAGTATCAGCTCACCTATAAATTGGGTATTGAAAAATGAATTCTTTTAGGTTCACATAAGTATCGATTATTTACCGGGAACACATTTAGATATTCATCCCTAAAATACAATGGCAAAGAAGCAATGACTTTATCTGACTACCAACGCTTAACTCGTCAAGCTGCTGCACTTACTGAAGATGAACCTGATTTGATCGCAAATCTTTCTAATATTAGTGCATTGCTAAATTTAGAACTTGAGGATATTAATTGGGTCGGTTTTTACCTATTGCGTGATCAGCAACTCGTTTTAGGTCCATTTCAAGGCAAACCAGCTTGTGTTCGTATCCCATTGGGACGTGGTGTATGTGGGAATGCTTTTGCTCAAGACCAAGTATTACGAGTGGATGATGTAAATCAGTTTCCTGGACATATTGCTTGCGATGCAGAGAGTCAATCTGAAATTGTTATCCCTTTTCGAGTCTCTGGAGAGTTGGCAGGGGTATTGGATATTGATAGCCCAACTTTAGCGAGATTTTCGCAACAAGACGAAATTGGACTCACCGAACTGATGTCTAACATAGAAAAGCTGCTTAAATGATACCCGAATAGGCGAGTTTTTGTTGATTGATAGTGGTTTTTCCTATTTACCCCACTATAATGACGAACATAATTATTGTTATATTTTTTGCGGTTGAACCGCGATGACCAGGAACCAAGATGGAAAATACTGAAAAATTAAAAAACAGCAAAGAAGTGATTGCCTACATTGCTGAATGTTTCCCTAAATGCTTTACATTAGAAGGTGAAGCAAAACCACTAAAAATCGGTATTTTTCAAGACCTTTCTGAACGTTTGGCCGAAGATGAAAAAGTAAGTAAAACTCAACTTCGGGCTGCTCTGCGACAGTATACTTCTTCATGGCGCTATCTACATGGTGTAAAGCCAGGCACTGAACGTGTTGATTTAGATGGAGCAAGCTGTGGCGAAATAGAGCAAGAACACGTTGAACATGCACAAACTACGCTAGCAGAAAGTAAAGCTCGTGTTCAGGCTCGTCGCAAACAACAGCAAGAAGAGAAAAATAAAGAAGCAGCTAAAGCTAACAAGGCTAAGCCAAAAGCGAAGAAGCCTCAAACTCCTCGGTCTACGAAATCTAAGCCACCTAAACAAGAAATTCCTACTCGAGCGCTTACTAAAGATGAACTTAGTGTCGGAAAAGAAGTCAATGTAACCATGGGCAAGGGCAATATGGCTGCGACCATTGTTGAACTTAATAAAGATGATGTACGTATTCGACTCGTCAACGGCTTGCAAATGGTTGTTAAGGCAGAGCACTTACGCGCATAAAGGAGAAGCTCCTACGCATGAAATTCAATTCAAGATTGACGATGATAACTGCCAGCCTTTGGTTGGCAGTTTCGTCTGTTCAGGCTGTCGAGCCAGTGGTGTCAGAAAAACAACTACCAATACTCGCTGCTGAATCTCAACACGCTACCGCGGCCAAGCGGGTCGCATTTCGTTTTACTCGCTTTCATTACCAGCACATCAACCTTAACGATGAATTTTCGCAAAGAATTTTTGAGCGTTATCTAGAGCTTCTTGATTTTAATCGAAATATTTTTACGCAATCTGATATTAATGGTTTTAATAATGATGCCATTTCTCTTGATGATCAGCTTAAAGACGGCAAAAATGATGCAGCATTTGCTGTGTACAATTTATCCGTAAAACGTCGCTTTGAACGTTATCAATATGCATTATCTCTGCTAGACAACGAAATTAACTTTGATAGTAAAGAGAGTATGGATCTCGACCGTTCAGAGGCGAATTGGCCTATTGATGAGTCAGAACTTGATGAGCTGTGGCGTAAAAGAGTTAAATATGATGCGCTCAATTTAAAGCTAGCTGGTAAAGATTGGTCGGAAATTAAGACCACCTTGTCAAAACGTTATAACAATGCGATTCGCCGTTTAACTCAGACCCACAGTGAAGATGTATTTCAACTTTATATGAATGCCTTTGCTCGTGAGGTAGATCCACATACCAGTTACTTATCACCTAGAAATGCAGAGCAGTTCCGCTCAGAGATGAATCTATCTCTAGAAGGCATTGGTGCCGTTTTGCAATTGCAAGACGATTACACTGTGATTAATTCTCTCGTTGCTGGTGGACCGGCTTCTAACAGCAATCAACTAACAGAAGGCGATCGTATTGTCGGCGTTGGTCAAGACGGTGAAGAGATCGTTGATATTATTGGTTGGCGACTAGATGATATTGTTCAATTAATTAAAGGGCCTAAGGGCACTAAAGTTAATTTACAAATCCTTCCAGAGGGAAATGATGCAAAAAGTCACGTTGTAACAATTGTTCGTGATGAGATTCGCCTTGAAGATCGCGCCGTTAAATCTGAGGTAATTGAGCTTGATGGCCGTAAAGTTGGTGTTCTTGAAGTACCTAGCTTCTATGTCGGTTTAGCTGAAGATACTCACAAGTTAATTGAAGAGCTCAAACAACAGGATATCGATGGCATTGTCGTTGATTTACGTAACAACGGCGGTGGAGCTTTATCTGAAGCGACCGCGCTTAGTGGGCTATTTATAACTGAAGGGGCTGTTGTCCAAGTTCGTGATAGTTACGGGCGAGTAAATGTAAACAGCGATACTGATGGTGTAGTTAGCTACGACGGGCCAGTTACTGTTCTCATTAACCGCTACAGTGCATCAGCATCTGAAATTTTTGCGGCGGCACTGCAAGATTATGGTCGCGCCATTATTTTGGGAGAAAACTCCTATGGTAAAGGGACAGTTCAACAGCACCGTTCACTGAATAATATTTATGACGTATTCGACAATGAACTGGGTTATGTACAGTACACGATCCAAAAATTTTATCGCATTGATGGTGGTAGTACTCAAAATAAAGGTGTTAAGCCTGATATAGCTTTCCCTACGCCAATCGATCCGGCCGAAACTGGTGAGAGTGTTGAAGACAATGCGTTGCCTTGGGATAGTATTGAGCATGTTGAATACAACGCGCTTAATGATTATCAGACAGTGATTGCTGATTTGACCAGTAAGCATAAAAAACGAATTACATCTGATTTGGAATTTGGCTTTATTGATCAAGATATTGCTGAGTATAAAAAGAACAAAGACAACAATTTAGTTTCATTGAATTTCGCCGAACGAAATAAAGAGATCGAAGATCTCGATGCGAAAAAATTAGAACGTATCAACCTTCGTCGTGAAGCGACTGGTGAAACCTTATTTGCTAACTTGGATGATGTTCCGAAAGACTATGTTGCTCCTGACGCTTATTTAGATGAAGCAGTCGCGATAACTGTCGACATGGCTGATGATGTTGTAAAGTAAGATCTTTAAATTGCTGTAAATAAACGAGCCTTAATGGCTCGTTTTTTTTGGCTAATCGATAAATTCAGACAAATTACTCTTATGAGCTAATTATTTCATCGATGCTTGTATAAGTTACCAAATCAATAGGTTAATTAGCATTATATCGGTTGAGGTTTCTTAATCGTTGACCTAAAGTACTAGATATTCTTCGGTGAATATCAACCATTAAAATACCGAATAAACTTATTAGCTCGGATAAGGATTCCCTATGTCACACTCTCCAAAAGCTAAGTATCGTAAAGATTATGTAGCTCCAACTCATCATATTACCAACGTCGATTTGACCTTTGATCTCCATGACACAGAGACAACGGTAGTTGCGATCTCTGAGGTCGAACAGAGCGGTAAATCTGACAGTTTAGTTCTTGCTGGTGATAATCTGCAGCTTGTCTCGCTTTCGATCAATGAACAAGAGTGGCACGATTATCAGCGAACCGAAAGCGAGCTGATTATCTCCAACCTACCGAATTCATTCACGATGGTTATCGTGACTCAAATAGCACCAGTTAACAACACTGCTCTTGAAGGATTGTATAAATCGGAAGGCGCGTTTTGCACTCAATGTGAAGCAGAAGGCTTTCGCCGTATAACCTATTATCTTGACCGTCCCGATAACCTAGCGTGTTTTACCACAACAGTCATTGCTGATAAGTCTCTATATCCCTATTTATTGAGCAATGGCAACGAATTGGACCGCGGTGAATTAACCGATGGAAAACATTGGGTTTCATGGGAGGACCCACACCCTAAGCCTGCTTATCTCTTTGCTCTAGTTGCCGGTGATTTTGATGTATTGCGAGATATTTTTATAACAAAAAGCAAACGAGAAGTCGCATTAGAAATCTATGTAGATAAAGGTAACCTAAATCGTGCTCACCATGCGATGGCCTCGCTTATTAATTCGATGAAGTGGGATGAAGAACGATTTGGGTTGGAATATGACCTAGATATTTACATGATAGTCGCAGTCGACTTTTTCAATATGGGCGCAATGGAGAATAAGGGACTTAACGTCTTTAACTCAAAGTTTGTCTTGGCAAATGAGCAGACGGCAACGGATACCGATTACCTAGGTATCGAGGCGGTTATTGGTCACGAGTATTTTCATAACTGGACAGGAAATAGAGTTACGTGTCGCGATTGGTTTCAATTAAGCTTAAAAGAGGGATTAACGGTATTTAGAGATCAGGAGTTTTCTTCCGACTTAGGCTCACGTGCTGTCAATCGAATTAACAATGTTCGCATAATTCGAGGTCCACAGTTCGCCGAAGATGCTTCGCCAATGTCACACCCAATTCGTCCAGATAAAGTCATTGAAATGAACAACTTTTACACCCTTACAGTGTATGAGAAAGGCAGTGAAGTGATTCGAATGATGCATACTTTGTTGGGCGAAGATGGGTTTCAAAAGGGCATGAAACTCTATTTTGAAAGGCACGATGGTACTGCAGCGACCTGTGAGAACTTTGTCTCTGCGATGGAAGATGCATCAGGAATTAATTTAACTCAATTTCGTCGATGGTATAGTCAATCGGGGACACCAGAGTTATACGTGACAACAAACTATCTAGCATCAGAAAAACGTTATACTGTCACTATTAAACAATCAACGCCGCCAACTAACGACCAGGGTGTTAAAGAACCTTTGCACATTCCGTTTGATGTAGAGTTCTATTACGCGAACGGTGATGTCGTTGAGTTACAGTGTAATGGAAAGTCGATCGGCAATGTACTTAATATCACCGAGGAAGAGCAAACATTTGAGTTTGAAGCGGTTACGTCGCAACCGATACCATCAATGTTGAGAGAATTTTCGGCACCGGTAAAATTACATTACGACTATAGCGATGACGAACTTGTCTTTCTTATGGCCAAGTCAAAAAATGATTTTGCTCGGTGGGATGCTGGCCAGTCATTACTTGCAAAGTATATCAAGCGTTTTGTGGCTTCAAATGAAGAAGTTACGTTGCCGCAAAATGTCGTTGATGCTTATCGCGGAGCCTTGTTAGATTCTCAATTAGAACCTGCATTTATTGCTGAAATGCTAACGTTACCTGGTCACAATGAAGTGTCTGGGTGGTATCAAACCGTTGATGTTGACCGTATTGCTCAGGTGCTTAAAGGCATTAAAATTTATATGGCCAATCAATTACAAGACGAACTGCTGGCTTCGTATCATGTATTAAAACAAACAGCATACAGTATTGAGCATGAGTCTATAGGTAAACGAACGCTACGCAATACCTGTTTAGGGTATCTTGCCTATCTAGAAGTCGGTAATTCGTTGGTTGTTGAGCAATATAACACCAGTAACAATATGACAGATACGATGGCAGCGATGACCGCGGCTAACCAAGCATCGTTATCATGTCGTGAAACCTTATTAGCAGACTACAGTGACAAATGGTCAAATGATGGGTTGGTGATGGATAAATGGTTTATTCTGCAGGGCACGAACCCAGCCGAAAATGCGTTAGAGGTGGTTAAAAATACGTTAACTCATAGTGCATTTACGTTTAAGAATCCGAATCGAATCCGCAGCCTAATAGGGTCTTTCTTTAACAATAACCCAACCGCTTTTCACTCAATATCTGGAGAAGGTTACCAGTTTGCAGGCGAGGTTTTAGTCAAACTCAATGCAAGCAATCCTCAAGTTGCCTCTCGTTTGATTGATCCTTTGTTGAAATTTAAACGCTATGATGAGAAGCGTCAGAAATTAATGAAGGAACAATTGGAAATGCTTGCAGCTAAAGATGATCTTGCGAGTGATCTTTATGAAAAAGTAACAAAAGCTTTAGAAAGCAAGTAACTTAAACGATCTTGGTAGCAAGAGTGTTTGCTACCAAGATACCTTACCGAAGAGATAAGAATATGAAACAGTATTATTTTACTTTTTCTGTTACTTACCAATCCTATTCGCAATATTACTCTGGTCAGGCATCTAATGTATTGATTGTGACTGAATGTGGCTTAAAACTTCAACTTCCAGCCTCCAGGTTCCGGTCTTTTTTAACCCATACGGGAATCCAAGGTCGGTTTGTACTTACCACCGACGCCAACAATAAATTTGTGAGTTTAACAAAAATTTAACCAAAACTATGACATGTCTCATCTTATTTTAATCTGTCTAGTGGATTATTCGACTATTTCAGTAGTCTACAACTATGATTATTGGAAACCGTTATCACGTTAAGCATTAGTGATTTATTTCAGCAAAAGTGGCGGAGTGTTCTATGGGCTCACTAGATTCTTTCCAACCAGTATTAATCAGTAAAGTTTTTGACTTAATAGAAACTAAGCTGGAATCAACACAACAAGAGCGAGTTAAACAGCTTGCGCAATATTTATTGAATAACATTTCGATGGATGATTTGACAGAAAGGACTGAGTCGGATTTGTACGGTGCGATCATGAGTCTCTGGCAGCACCTCAATGAAGTGAATCCTGATGAACGATCGGTACGTGCGTTTAATCCATCAGTTAGTGGAAAAGGGTGGCAATCAACTCATACTATCGTCGAGATTATAGTTCCAGATTCCGCGTTTTTAGTCGATTCCATTAAGATGTGTTTGGTGCGGTTGGATCTTAACACGCATATTATGCTTCATGGACCGACCTATCTTGAGCGAGATGCTAAACAACAAGTTGTATCTATCAATGAATCTAAAGGAAACCTTTACTCGATGTTCCACATTGAGGTTGATCGCATTGATGATGCTGAGCAACTAGCCTCACTCCAAGCGGAACTTGAACGAATACTAAAAGATACCGCTCTTGTCGTGAAAGATTGGAAGTTGATGTCAACTCAACTTGAAAAAGTGATCAGCGGTCTTGAGAAACAAACCAAACAAATTCCAATGGATAAAGATCGATTCGACGAGTCATTGGAGTTTTTACGTTGGTTAGGCAACCACAATTTTACGTTTCTTGGGTATAAAGAATATGACCTTGTTGAAGAAAAAGGTGAAACGTACCTGTCGCCAACGAAAACGCCTGGTTTAGGACTTTTTTCGAATAAAGAACGAGTTCGCAAAGTGAATCTTGCTGATTTTTCTGATCTTGCGAGAAAAGAAGCCACCAAACCCTATTTACTGATTTTGACCAAAGGGAATGGGCAATCGCATATCCATCGTCCTGCGTATAACGATTACGTTGGGATTAAAAAATTCGACAAAAATGGAAAAGTGATAGGCGAACACCGATTCACTGGTTTGTATACATCATCGGTCTACAACCAAACCGTTGGTTCTATTCCATTGGTTCGCGAAAAAGTTGGCAGGATTTTAAACTCAAGTGGGTATCTAAAAGGCTCATATGCCTATAAAGCATTCCACAACATTCTTGAAAATTACCCAAGAGATGAATTACTTCAAGCGACTGAAGAAGAGTTATTGGACGTCGGAATGGGCGTTGTTCAAATGCAAGATCGAGATCTTGTCCGTTTGTTCATCCGCCGCGATCCATTTGGTCGCTTTTACAGTTGTATGGTCTATATTGCGAAAGAACGCCATACCACAGAGCTTCGAAGAAAAACTCAAGAAATATTGGCTCAATGCCTAGGTTCAAATGATGTCGTAGATTATACAGTCAACTTCTCTGAAGGGTCACTCGCTCGGACACATTATATCGTTCGGGTAGATAATAATGACTGTGAGTTCGATGCAAAAGAGATCGAACAAAACTTAAAAGAAGCATCAACAAACTGGGATGATCGCTTACGTCATGCGATTCATTCAGATGTAGGTGAAACGCGAGGTCTTGCTTTAACCAAGCAATATACCAATGCGTTTCCCCGATCATATAAAGAAGCGATGTTGCCAAGTACCGCTCTTGCCGATATTGAACAGCTAGAGGCGTTGAGTGATGACAATAAACTCGGGATGCTATTTTATCGTCCTCAAGAAGAGAGTGTCGATTCCAAGCTAGTGAAGTTGAAACTCTATCATAAAAGGGAACCTATTCACCTTTCTGATGTGATGCCTATGCTAGAAAACTTAGGCTTGAAAGTTATCGACGAAGCGCCCTATGAGATCGAAAAATCGAACGACGAAAGTTATTGGATCCTCGACTTCTCGATGTTACTTAAAAGTGATCAAGTTCTAGACATAGCCAAATCGCGCGATCGTTTTCAGCAGGCATTTGCCGGGATCTGGAATGGCAGCATAGAGAATGATGGATTTAACCGCTTAGTACTATCGGCAAGTTTATCTGCGCGTGAAGTGACGATTTTGCGGGCGTATGCTCGTTATATGCGTCAGGTGAGGTTTCCATTCAGTCAACAATACATTGAAGATACTCTTTATCATTACCCTAAATTAGCAACGCTTTTGGTTAAGTTATTCAACGCACGTTTTGAACCTGGTTTATCAAAACGAGATGAGTTACAAACGAAGATGCGCAACACTTTGATTGAACAATTCGATCGAGTTGAGAGCCTGGACGACGATCGAATATTACGTCGCTACATGGAAATGATCGACGCATCACTTCGCACTAACTATTTTCAGAATGATTCAATCGGGAACAACAAACCTTGGTTATCGATTAAATTAGATCCAAAGAGTATTCCAGAGATTCCGGCACCCGTGCCGGCATACGAAATTTTCGTTTATTCGCCTGACATTGAAGGTGTTCATTTACGTGGTGGTAAAGTCGCTCGAGGTGGATTACGTTGGTCAGACCGTCAAGAAGATTTCCGTACAGAGGTGTTAGGACTAGTAAAAGCCCAACAAGTTAAGAACACGGTCATTGTTCCGGTTGGGGCTAAAGGTGGATTTGTTTGTAAGAAGCAACCATTGCTGACATCCAGAGATGAAATATTTGCTGAAGGACAGCGTTGTTACAAGCAATTTATTCGAGGGTTGTTGGATATTTCCGACAATATTATTGAAGGCGAAGTTGCACCGCCGCCACAAGTGGTGAGACATGATGCTGATGACCCTTATTTGGTTGTTGCCGCCGATAAAGGAACTGCGACTTTTTCAGATTTAGCAAACTCTGTCTCCGAAGAATATAATTTTTGGTTAAGTGATGCCTTTGCTTCTGGTGGATCAAATGGATACGACCACAAAGCAATGGGTATAACGGCCAAAGGTGGTTGGGAATCGGTAAAACGCCATTTTCGTGAAATCGGAATTGATTGTCAGAGCACGCCATTTACTGCTGCTGGAGTAGGTGATATGGCAGGCGATGTGTTTGGGAATGGCATGTTGTTATCAAAACAAACCTGTCTGGTCGCGGCCTTTAACCATATTAACATATTCCTTGATCCAACCCCGGATCCTGAAAAAAGTTGGGTCGAACGTGATCGTTTGTTCAAGTTGCCGCGATCAAGCTGGGAAGACTATAACAGTAAGTTGATCAGTAAAGGTGGTGGTGTGTTCTCGCGTAAAGCGAAATCCATCCCTCTATCTCCTGAAATTCAAGCGATGCTCGACACTGATGCAAAAACACTCGCGCCGAATGAATTGATAAAGCTTATTTTAAAAATGCGCGTCGACCTGATGTGGAATGGTGGTATCGGCACCTACGTTAAATCCAAAGAAGAAAGCGATTCAGATGTTGGCGACCGAGCCAATGATTCTGTTCGGATTAATGGCGAGGAACTGCGAGCTAAAATCGTTGGTGAAGGTGGAAACCTCGGTTTGACGCAGTTAGGGCGCGTAGAATATGCACTAAATGGTGGCCGAGTGAATACTGACTTTGTCGATAATGTTGGTGGAGTCGATTGTTCAGACAACGAAGTAAATATTAAGATTCTGTTGAATACCATTTTGGCGGCAGGTGATCTCACCTTTAAACAACGTAACGAACTGCTTGAGTCAATGGAAGATGAAGTGGGAGATATCGTATTAGATGATGCTTATCAGCAATCTGAAACCATATCAGTCACAGAGTTGCTCGGCGAGGGGTTAGTTAAAGAACAATTACGCTTTATTCACGCTTTGGAAAAAACGGGCTCACTTGACCGGAACTTAGAATATTTGCCTGATGATGAAACATTATTAGAGCGTGAGAAACGTGGTGTCGGATTGACTCGACCAGAGATTTCCGTTCTTGTAGCATACGGTAAAATGACGCTTAAGGAAATCCTTGCGGTTGACGAGATAGCAGATGATGAGTTCCATCAGGCACACTTAGAACACTATTTTCCAACTAAGTTACGTGGTAACTATTTAGAGCGTTTTAAAGAGCATCCTTTGCGTAAAGAGATTATCGCTACCGCATTGGCAAATCAGATGGTCAATGAAGTAGGGTGTAATTTTGCATCTAGGCTTCAAGAAGAAACTGGCTGTGAAGTGGTGGATATCGTTAATGCTTACAGCGCCGCTCGTGTAATATTTAAACTTGATGAAACCATGGGGATAATTCGTCAGCTTGATAACGTAGCAAGTAGCGATGCACAATACCAAGTCTTTAGTATTTTACGTCGTATGATGCGCCGTGTTACTCGATGGTTACTGAGAAATCATATCGGTAAACATTCCGTTAGCGATATGATCGCATTATATCAAGCAGATGTGCAGACGATCAGCAAGGATCTCGATAGCTACTTAATTCAATCGGAAATTGATGATCATCAAGTCATCGCTGATGATTGGATCGAACAAGGTATGGATCCAGATGTTGCAATATATGTGTCACGGCTATCAAGCCTCTACTCAGCGCTAGATATTAGTGTGGTTGCGAGAGAAAGTAAGATTACCGTCGATCAAACCTCCAGAATCTATTTCTATTTAGGTACAGAGTTGTCATTACATTGGTTCTTGGATCAAATTAATCGTCAAGCTGTAGATAACAACTGGCAAGCACTTGCACGAGCCGCGTATCGAGAAGATCTCGATTGGCAACAACGGCAGCTGACTGCTCAAGTTATTGGATGCGGTTGCAATGATCAACTTAAAGATGAAGTATCACTTGTTGCATCGTGGATTGCGAGTAATAAGAGTTCTTTGGAACGATGGGAAAACATACTAAATGAATTTAAAGTAGGTGGAGTCCATCATGAATTTGCTAAATTCTCGGTAGCATTGAGGGAACTCTCACTTTTAAATTTGAATTGTGCCGTAAATAAGTGATAATAATGCCCCGTTTGTACGGGGCTTTTTTTATTTGGAGGCACAATGCTTTACCGCTTAGCTAGGACTGGCTTTTTTCAACTTGATCCTGAAGTTGCACATGAACTTGCGATCAACAATTTCAAACGCTTTAATGGCACGCCATTAGATCTCTTTTATCGTCAACATCTTCCAAATCGATCCGTTGAATGTATGGGATTGACGTTTAAAAACCCAGTTGGGTTGGCGGCAGGTTTAGATAAAAATGGTGAATGTATCGATGCATTCGGTGCAATGGGATTTGGATTTATTGAAGTTGGTACTGTAACTCCACGTCCACAACCAGGTAATGATAAACCAAGATTGTTTCGCTTAGTTGAGGCCGAAGGGTTAATTAACCGTATGGGCTTCAACAATGAAGGCGTTGACCGATTGGTTGAGAATGTTAAGAAAGCTACCTACGATGGTATTCTTGGCATCAACATTGGAAAAAACAAAGAAACTCCTCTAGAGAAAGGCGCTGAAGATTACTTAATCTGCATGGAAAAAGTATACGAGTATGCGGGATATATCGCGGTAAATATTTCATCGCCGAATACTCCGGGTTTACGTTCACTTCAATATGGTGAAGCTCTAGATCAACTGCTTGCAGAATTAAAAACTAAGCAGGGTGAATTAGCAAAGCAGCATGATAAATATGTACCGATTGCTTTGAAAATTGCTCCTGACTTAAGCAATGATGAAATCGAGCAAATTTGTCAGTCACTACTTAAAAATAATATTGACGGCGTGATAGCAACTAACACCACTTTAGATCGTTCAATTGTAGAAGGAATGAAACATTGCGATGAAGCGGGTGGTTTGAGTGGTCGACCTGTTCAATTACGAAGCACTGAAGTTGTTAAACAACTTTATGCGAATCTTGGTGAGAAAATCCCAATTATCGGTGTCGGTGGTATCGATTCTTATGTTGCCGCGAAAGAAAAAATGCTTGCTGGTGCTAAGTTGGTTCAAGTTTATTCATCATTTATTTACCAAGGCCCTGGTCTAGTGAAAAAGATCGTTAAGAACATTTAACGTTATTAGAAATTCTCCATAAAAACCACAATTTATCGAAGAGGAAGTGATTATTCATTTCCTCTTTTTTTTTGCCCAAGCACTTCTAGAATGAACCGTATGCAGTTAGTAACCATGACGTTGTGAGACTAACAGTCGTAAAAACTGATAAGGGAATGAGAACATGCTAAAGCCGAGTGACAAATGGAGTTGGTACTTCTGTGAATCAGAAGGACATCTAATGTTGAACTTGGGTGAAGATTTGGTTTTTCGTACCAACCTTTGCCAGAAGTTACTTGTTGAATGTGCTCATGGCACAACGCAGTTTACTGTCGATGATGCGGCAGAATTTCAAACCTTTAAAGAGTCGTTGCATAACCTCAACATAGATGAAGGCTATAAAGCTCAATTAGTGCTTAATTGTGTAGCGGCCAAACGTTTTCATAAGCCAGTTCAACCTAAGAGTTGGTTCTTTAACCGCCAGTCAAATGATGTTTTGCAGCCAAATGTAGGTGATATCATTAGCCTAAGCAATGACTTCAATGACGGCTTATTCATGGTTCTTGAAGTCGGTGAGAATGCGAGCCTTTGCGCTAGAGTTGAATCTAATGATTTCCAATTAACATCAACCAAGAAAATTGGATTTAGTGAGGCTATTAAAGTTATGCACGACCGAATTGCTCACCATCATATTGAAGAAAATTACTACCCGTCATTGGCTATGGTTGGCTAATTAATAACTCAATTTATTTACAATTTCGTTCCTTTGTTGTATTTCCTATCGGCCTATGTGCCGATTTTTTTTGACCTCAAATAAGTGAATCCACAGATGAGCTTCTCTCTTTGGTGAGATATTGGGCACAAAAAGAAATGAATTAGGGAAATTATCAGTCATTTTCCCAACTCATACCATCCGTATATTTTAATAAAGTTCCTCATTTAAGAGCTATTTGTAACTAAATTACCGTTAAATTACCCTCCTGGTATAGACCAATTTAGACGTGAATAAATACTCACTTACGCTTGAGGCTATTAAATACGTAAGGTGTCTAAAATTAATAGATTTACGATTGAACGAAGAGGGAGAAAACATAAGAGAAAGGTAATTAACCGTTCCGAAGTGAAAATATTGGCTTTGATTTACAAATTTGTTGGAATCTCAGGTATAATCGCGCGTCACTTTATTCACTTAAAAGAGCATTATGCACCAGTATTTAGCGGTAACTTCCAACGGTCTTGAAAACCTTCTTGCAGACGAGCTTGAACAACTGGGGGTAGAAAACCCAAAAGCGGTTCAAGCAGGGGTGAGATTCAAAGCGTCGAACGAGTTAATGTATCGAGTTTGTTTATGGAGCCGACTTGCTAGCCGCTATGTCCGAGTGTTAAGTGAATTTACCTGTGATAGTGATTTAGATATCTACCTCGCGGCGAGCTCGGTTAACTGGGAAAGCCAGTTTCACAGTGATAAAAAGATCGTGGTGGACTTTAACGGTACTAATAACGCGATACGTAACAGCCAATATGGTGCGATGAAAGTAAAAGATGCCATCGTTGATCAGTTCACTAAAAAGAATCTACCACGTCCATCGATCAGTAAGGATCTTCCTGATCTTAGGGTTCATGTTCGTCTACACCGTGATAAGGCTTTATTAGGTATTGATGTGGTAGGTGGAAGCTTACATGCTCGTGGTTACCGCACACAAAGTGGTGCAGCTCCTCTTAGAGAAACATTAGCAGCAGCACTGATTATTCGCAGTGGCTGGGATAAGAAACAAGCGTTCGTCGATCCTATGTGTGGTTCAGGGACACTTGTTATTGAAGCTGCGATGATGGCCGCCGACGTTGCTGCTGGATTAAAACGTTCATCTTGGAGCTTCACCTCACTTCAAGATTTTGATCATGAAGCGTGGTCAAGAATACATGCAGAAGCCAGTGTGAAGGCTAAGCGTGGTATTAAGAACTTAGAAGCGCATTTTTATGGTTATGACAATGACCCTCGAGTTTTGGCTACAGCACAATCTAATGCACGACGTGCAGGATTAGGAGACGTTATTCAGTTTGCTCAACAAGATGCGGCTGAGATGCGCTGTCCAGCGAACGAGAAGGCTGGTGTTATTGTTTGTAACCCACCATATGGTGAGCGTTTGGGAACGGAACCTGGCTTAATTGCATTGTATACTGCGTTTGGTGTTCAAATGAAAACCGAATTTGGCGGCTGGACGGCAACCATTTTCTCTAGTTCTGATGAATTACTCAGCTGTATACGTATGAGAGCTGAGAAACATTATAAATTAAGCAATGGTGCGCTACAGTGTCACCTAAAGAGTTATTCTGTATCGGATAGACCGCGTCCTAATGCTGCTGAAGAACAGTACGTCATCGCTCCAGATTTTACTAACCGCTTGAAGAAAAACATCAGTAAGTTGAATAAGTGGGTCAAGAAAGAACAAGTTGACGCTTATCGCATCTATGACGCAGACCTACCAGACTACAATGCAGCTATTGATGTTTATAAAGATTTTATCGTAATTCAAGAATACGCAGCACCGAAAACGATTTCTATTGATAAAAGTAAGCGTCGCTTAACCGATCTGATTACTGCAACTATTCAGGTAACTGGAGTGGATGCGGCACATACGGTACTTAAAGTCCGTGAAAAGCAGAAAGGCAAATCCCAATATGAAAAGTTGGCAAGCCAATCAAGCACAATAGAAATTCAAGAGTACGGGGTTAAGTTAATCGTAAATCTCTACGATTACCTCGATACTGGCTTATTTCTAGATCATCGCCCAATACGCCGAAAGCTTGGTCAAATGGCGAATAATAAAGATTTCCTCAACCTCTTTGCTTACACCGGCTCAGCAACTGTCCACGCCGCCTGTGGTGGAGCAAAATCGACCACAACTGTTGATATGTCGAAAACATATATCGAGTGGGCAAAGCAGAACATGTCACTCAATGGTCAGTCAGGAAAACAACATCGGTTTGAGCAAACTGATTGCTTGCAATGGTTGGAACACACGAACGATGACTATGATTTGATTTTTATTGATCCTCCGACGTTTTCAAATTCAAAGCGTATGACGCAAACATTTGATGTACAACGTGATCATATTCAATTGTTTGAAAATCTAAAACGCCTGCTACGTAAAGATGGAACGATTGTCTTTTCAAACAATAAACGCCATTTCAAAATGGACTTTGAAAAGCTGTCGGAAATGGGATTGAAAGCGACCAATATATCCAATCAAACGATCCCAATGGACTTTGAAAGGAATAAGCACATACATAATTGTTGGGTGATAGAGCACAATGCGCAATAGCACCCCACAGTTAATTTTATTTTCAACAGAAGGGTGTCATTTGTGTCATGAAGCTGAAAGTTTGTTATCTCAATTAAATTGCCAGTTTCAAACCGTTGATATTGCATACGATGACGAGTTATTTTCTCGTTACGGGGTCACAATTCCCGTGGTCAGATACGCTGAAAGCGAGCTCAACTGGCCATTTACCCTCGAACAACTACAAATTTGGTTAAATAATAATGGCGTTAATTACGATTCATAATGGTTTATTGGCTTTTGGTGATCACCCTTTGTTGGATCACTGTGAGTTCACACTGCAAGAAAATGAACGCGTATGTTTAGTTGGTAGAAATGGTGCCGGTAAATCAACGCTAATGAAAATTATTGCTCGCGATATTGTTCTTGATGATGGCCGTATGGTCGTAACGCAAGATGTTGTTGTTTCGCGCCTAGAGCAAGATCCTCCGAGAGATGAATTAGGTACGGTATATGATTTTGTTGCTGGTGGATTAGCTGAAGTAGGGAAGTTACTAAAACAGTATCAAGACTTGTTAGATCTCGTTGAGAAAGATCCTTCGGAGTCGAATTTGAATCGTTTGGCTCGAGTACAAGAGCAACTCGATCACGCTGATGCATGGCGGTTTGATGATCGAGTTAAAAACGTGATGCTGTCACTTAATCTTGATGGCGCGATGCTTTTATCTGATTTGTCCGGCGGTTGGCAACGTAAGGCGGCACTCGCGCGAGCATTGGTGTGCGATCCCGATGTTCTACTACTTGATGAACCGACCAACCACCTCGATGTGGCCGCAATCGAGTGGTTAGAAAGCTTCTTAAAAGACTTTAAGGGCTCGATTATTTTTATTTCGCACGACCGAACGTTCATTAAGTCGATGGCAACGCGCATCGTCGATCTTGATCGCGGTAAACTAAATTCTTTTCCCGGTGATTATGAAGGTTACTTGTTGGGCAAAGAGGAACTTCTGCGTGTTGAAGAACTTCAAAACGCCGAGTTTGATAAAAAGCTTGCACAAGAAGAAGTGTGGATACGACAAGGAATCAAAGCTCGCCGTACGCGGAATGAAGGCCGTGTACGTGCATTAAAAAAATTACGCCAAGAGCGCAGTCAACGCCGTGAAGTGCAAGGTAAAGTCAACATTGCTGTGGATGATTCCGCACGTTCAGGAAAAATTGTATTCGAGGCTGAGAATATCTCGTTTGCTTACGATGGTGAGGCTCTGGTTAAAAACTTTACCTTTAATATTCAACGTGGTGATCGCATTGCGTTGATCGGACCTAATGGTTGCGGCAAGAGTACCATGCTTAAGCTGCTGCTCGGGAAGCTTGAGCCAGACTCAGGTAAGCTTCATTGTGGTACTAAACTAGAAGTTGCCTATTTTGACCAATACCGAGAACTTCTTGATCCAGAAAAAAGTGTGATTGATAATCTTGCCGATGGCAAACAAGAAGTTACAGTAGGTGGGCGTCAACGTCATGCACTTAGCTATCTACAAGATTTCTTGTTTGCGCCCAAACGGGCAAGAACACCGGTTAAAGCCTTGTCCGGAGGTGAGAAAAACCGCCTGCTGTTAGCTCGAATCTTCCTTAAGTCTAATAACTTGTTAATTCTTGATGAGCCAACTAACGATTTAGATATCGAAACTTTGGAACTTTTAGAGGATTTACTTGCCAACTATCAAGGTACTTTGCTCTTAGTTAGTCATGACCGAGAATTTGTTGATAACACTGTTACTACAAGCTGGATTTTTGAAGGTAATGGCATTATCGATGAATATGTCGGCGGCTATCATGATGCTCAACGACAACGTTCTCAAATTCAGGCTAATCGCAATGAAATTTATGCGGATGTTGTAAAAAAAGATAACGTGACCGAAGCGTTACCAAAAGCAAAACCGACAGCAAAGAAAACGAAAAAATTATCATATAAACTGCAGCGCGAGTTGGAAGAACTGCCAGAACAACTTGAACAGTTAGAGACTGATATTGAACAGCTACAACAACAATTAAATGACCCTGACTTTTTCGCAAAAGGCGTGGAAGTTACCAAACCTGTTTTGGATACATTGACCAATTTAGAAGCTAAGCTCGAGACGACTTTCGCACGTTGGGAAGAACTTGAAGCGCTACAGCAAGAAACGGAATAAATAATGACGAATAAGATGTTAAAGCTAACGCCTATTTCACTCTCAATTTTTGCGGCATTTAATGTTAATGCTGCTTTGTATCAGATTATCGAAGTGACACCTTCAGGAATTTCGGCTGATTATGAGATTACCACTGGTACAGCGATTCAAGATTCGAGTGCCGGCAGTTGCTTTGATTCGAGTAGTGTTGGTGGTGTGTCGTGTGAGAACTTTGTTCTAGGTGGAGAAACTCGCGCCACGGGGACTATTGCAGGTTCACCTGTTGATGGCGTAAGTTATCGTGAAGAAGCGCCGTTCGCTATGGATAATTCATTTTCATATGTTCAAACATCCTCCGATTTCGAAAATTATTGTGACGCTCAGTTGTTGTATTCTACATGTGAGCCATGGGGTGACGTGCATTGGGAACAATGGACCAAAGAACTTGATGGTAATAATACCGTCAACTCTGTCGCATTTTTATCTGATGGCTCGTTAACCATTGACGAAAGCAATAATAGCGTGATTAACCAGGTTACCAGTGGTGGAGATGTTGTCGGCATTATCAGTTCACTAGGTGATGAACGTGCCTCGGTAACGGCGGAGTCACCCGTTACTTTTGGTACTGATGAGAAGGATGATAGCGGCGAATACTTCGATAAATCTCGCGCTTGGAAAACAGATGGCATCTACACAGTCGGAAGTGTCTCCTATGATTATGAAAATGACTATGGGGATTATTATTCGTCTAAAGCTGCAATATGGAAGAGTGGCACAGACGTTGTCGCTATTGATTGGCCCAGTGATGATGAAGATGTCAGTGATAAGCTAGCTCAAGGTAGTATTCGAGATTTTGTTATTGTCGGTGGTGTTATTTATGGTGTGGGTTTCAATACCTGGAATGATTCATATAACAATATGAATGCGACAATATTTACCGTCAATGAAGCCGACTACGCTAACTCTGATAATTGGACATCAAATAATATTGATAATGCAAGTGTTCGAATTAGCGGTGACTACACCTATAGTAATACGGTATTAAATTCCGTTAATGACAACTTAGTTGCTATTGGTGAGGCAAAACGAGCAGGGGGAGTACCCGCTGATGGTGCCGCACCAAATCGACCGTTTGTTATTGCTGATGTGAGTGATTCCGATCCGACGGCGATCTACTTTGCGAACAAACTTACTTTTTCTGAAGCCGGTGGTCAAAATATGGCGATCAATAATTACAATGAAATTGTTGGTCAAATTGATACTGAAGACACACGAGAAAATAGCGGTAAGCCTCGACGTAAACGCGGATTCATTTATCCATATGATGGAACGGGAACTGATAGTTCGAGGATGAGCATTTTTGATGATCAAGGTTGGTTGATTGATGATCTCACTAATGGTGGCGTATATTCATCTGCTAACAACCAGTATCGTATTCTAACGGCAAACGATATTAATGATGCAGGTGTAATTGCAGCAACGGCAATTAAGTGCGTTGACGGTGAATATGATGATACGACTCATGATGCGATGTGTGGAGATGGTACAGGTGATGAAACGACTGTAGCTGTTAAGTTAATTCCAATTGTTGGAGCAACAAGTGGTGATATTGAGGAGCGTGGATATGAAACAGCGACTTCTTCTCGTAGTGGTGGTTCGTTAGGGGTTGGCATTATTGGTTTGCTAAGTCTGATGCTATTTGGTCGCCGAAAAGGACTATTTTGTAAATTCTGATCGAACCTCACGAAAATCGTTATCGTGTGAAATCTAACTTGAGTCTGCTGCTTTATTGAGCGACTCTTAACCATGTGGTCATAAAATCGCCACATTGATGTCACAGTTTCACTTAACTAAGATACGGTATGAGGACTTAATTATGAAGAGACAGAAGCGTGATCGCCTTGAACGAGCTCAGTCTCAGGGATACAAAGCTGGTTTGAATGGACGTTCATCCGATGATTGTCCCTATCAACAAATGGAACCAAGATCCTATTGGATGGGAGGCTGGCGTGAAGCGCGTGAGGATCGTACCTCCGGTGTCTACAAATAACTCTCTATCCACATACGCAAAGCCCCATAAATTGGGGCTTTATTATTATGCTCTAACGCACTATAACTAATTATTTTGATGAAAAATTAACGACTCTAGTGAGTCGCTAATTTTAAATTCTTGCTTAGAACGAAGAAGTGTCTTGGAAGAGACCAACTTTAAGATCTTTTGCTACATATATTTCTTTGCCATCAACGAGTACACGCCCATCAGCAAGTCCCATAACTAAGCGACGGTTAACTAAGCGCTTAATATGGATTTCGTAGGTGACTTTTTTCGCGGTAGGTAATATTTGACCCGTGAACTTAACTTCGCCAACACCGAGAGCACGGCCTTTACCTTTACCGCCATTCCAGCCTAAGAAAAAGCCGACGAGCTGCCACATAGCATCAAGTCCAAGACATCCCGGCATGACAGGGTCACCAGGGAAATGACAGTCAAAAAACCATAAGTCTGGAGTGATATCAAGCTCTGCTAGAATGACACCTTTACCAAATTCGCCTTCTGAATCCGACATTTTAGTGATGCGGTCCATCATTAACATATTTGGAGCAGGGAGTTGTGGGTAACCAGGACCAAATAATTCTCCGCGACTAGACGCTAATAGGTCATCACGATTGTAGGATTCTCTTTTATTTTGCATTTATTATTACTCCATTCTGTTAGCGTGCATGTTAGTGAACACGTGTACGCTAAACAACTCCGATCAGTAAGAAAAAAAGATAGATTTCAGTTTTTGCCACATTGTGAGAGGTGCATGATTGCGCTCAATTTCATCAATTCGCTCTGCTATTTTATCAATAACGCTGTTTTCACCTCTAAACGGTTGTTCCATAAGTAATGGAATCGCTTCATCCACGGTTTCTACAGGGTATATGTGAAACATTCCAGATTT
Source organism: Vibrio phycocola (assembly GCF_053850235.1). Taxonomy (NCBI): domain Bacteria; kingdom Pseudomonadati; phylum Pseudomonadota; class Gammaproteobacteria; order Vibrionales; family Vibrionaceae; genus Vibrio; species Vibrio phycocola. The sequence goes on from NZ_JBSQDJ010000001.1 coordinate 445,295, forward strand.
GATGCTTTCGACAACTGAATGGTGAAGAGCGAGATTACGTAAGTTACTTTTTGGTAACACCACACCTTGTTGTCCAGTCAAACCTTGATGCAAACATACTTTATAAAAGCCTTCAATTTTTTCGTTCAATCCACCAACAGCTTGGACTCGGCCTGATTGGTCAACAGCGCCAGTGACTGCTATTTCCTGCTTTACTTCTATTCCTGAAAGCGCACTAACCAGTGACGTGACTTCCGCAAGCGAAGCGCTGTCGCCATCCACTTCACTGTAAGATTGCTCGAAAACAATAGAAGCAGCGTAGGGCAGTGGTTCGTTTAGATCAAGAGCACTACTAACAAAAGCCTGCATAATCATCATACCTTTTGCGTGTAAATTGCCGCCTAATTCTGCTTTTCGTTCCACATCCGTGATATCGCCATCACCAAAATGGATCACACAGGAAATTCGTGCGGGCTCACCATAGGAAATGGGATGTCCTGCAATATCGATAACCGTTAATCCATTGACTTGACCAACTTGTTTACCACTGGTTTCAATAACAACTTGGCCATCGAGTATGTCGGTTGACGCACGTTCTGGAAGGTAACTCTCTCGATAGTATTTATTGTCTATCGACGTTTGTATTGCGTGGTGATCAAGAGTGCTCCCATTACTTAGCGCAGCAGCTTCCTCTAGTGTTTGGTGCAGCCAAAATAAACATAAAGGAACATATTGTTGATCTTCAGTATTCCGAACACCATATGACATTAAAGTATTGATGCCAGTAGAGGTCAGCTCCGGAAATTTGTATTGTTGGCAGAACCATTTTAGGTAGCGTAAATAATCGAACACTGAATGTTCTTCTAGTTTAAGCTCAAGTTCGAGTTCGCTGAATAGACTGAATCCAGATGTAAAGTCATTATCTAGATATTCAAGGTTCGCTAACTGTTCTCGATCACCGACTATCACTAATTTTACATCGTAGGACTTGGCTACGTTGTTGAGCGCGGGTGATTTGCCATCACAATTTATAGCTTGAATCGGCTGTGCTAATAATGCTGCTTTAAGTAACGGCCACATTTTCGGGTTTGCCAGCAGCCAGCTAGGCGATATCACTAAATAGCCACCGTTTGCTTTATCGAGAAGCCCTGGAAACTCTTTGATAATCTCTCCATTTACCACTTGTATTTGAGTAAAGGGTTCTGTTGATGCGAGATTTTCACTCGAAACGACGGGGCTGTTACTGAGTGTTTCGAGTTGTTTAATGATCAATTCACGATAAATCGCGTTATCAGGCGCATTAATAATAAGTGAACGAGATAAGCCTTGGGCATTGCACAGACGTTCTAGCGCCGCAATCAACCTTGGCTGACAGGCGAAAAAATCAGAAGGTTCAAGGGTGGGGTATTGCTCGATCTGTTGAGCGTACTGCGAAAACAGCGGAGAAACGTGACGCCAAATATCTTGATTCATTGAACACATTAGTTGAGAAATTAAGGAGATTGAGTATATAGAAAAAGTGACAAGGTATATAGTTCTGTTTGATTTCAATGATCATTGTCGAATTTTTAAATCAATTGTTTGAACTTCATCATTCTCTGGGTTACGCTGTCACCCTGATAATTGCTTAGACGAATGAAATATAATGAAATATCAACAGTTAGAAAATTTAGAATGTGGCTGGAAATGGCAATATCTAACAAACCGTTGGAAAGCTGGTGAGCAAGTTACGCGGTATGTAGATAAGAGCGAAATTGAGGCTGCACTCACAGAGCTTGCGAATATCGAAAGTGAGCCTACATTGGTTCTGGAGTGGATCGAGAAGCATATGTCTGCCGAGATTGACAATAAGCTGAAGCAGGCAATTCGCGCTAAACGTAAACGCCATTATAATGCGGAACAGATTCATACTCGTAAAAAATCGATTGATCTTGATTATCGTGTATGGGAAAAATTATCTCTTAAAGCGAATGATTTGGGTTGTACTTTATCCGATACGATTGAATATCTGGTTTCAGAGGCTTCACGTACGGAAAAAGTAAATCGTAAAGTCAGTACACTTAAACAAGATTTAAGTAAGCTCTTATCCGAGTAAGAAAAGATGATAATTATAATCGTCATTGGAATACTGCTTGTTGTAGCGTTTTTTATGTTTAATCGCTCGTTGTTCAAGCTTGATTTCAAACAAGGCAAATTAGAAAAACAGTCTGGCAATATTCCTGCGGGTTTTCTCAACGATGTAAAAGATATCTCGGTTCGGTCAAACGTGACAGGGTCTATTAAAGTCGTAAAGCATAAAGGTTCACATCGTTTAATCTTCAGTAACCAAATCCCTGATAATATCCAGCAACGAATTCGCAATATCTATCCATATTCAAATCCAACCGGTCCAAACAACTCCAACAAACGCAAAGATTAGGTTGTTTATTTACCGCCAATTTTTACTTGTTCTCAATTTAATTAGATGGTGTTACCCAAAAAGACATTCTTGTTTACCGTCGTTCCACAAAGGGTATTGTTTCATGACTTGCCCGTAAAGTTGGCTGTCTAAGTGCGCTCTTAACCAGCGTCCTACGTTTTGATATTCCGATTGAACAAACCATTTCTTCTCGACTCGTACAAACTGACTTACGAAAGGCATAACGGCAAAGTCGGCTAGGCTCGGTGTGTCGCCAAACAGGTAGGTGTGAAGGGTGAGTTTGTGTTCGAGCTCAGATATGAATTTTTCGCAATTGTGTCTGCGTCGTTCACTATCATCATTTCGGTAACGCACTGAAGCACGGTATTTCTCTAAGTGGCCAATAAACTCGTTGTCGTGAGTGTTAATTAGCTGATGGATCAACTCGCTTAAGACGGGATCATCTGACCGCAGAAGATTTTGAGGATCGTTCTGTTGAAGCGCCCAAATCATGATATCTAAGCTTTGTTCAATAATGCCGCCTTTCGGAAGAACAAGAACCGGAACCGTTCCTTTAGGCGAGCTGTCCAATAACTCACTAGGTTTGTCTTTAGTGACAATTTCTCTAAGTAACACTGTTTTCTTAGCTAGGGCGATCCCCATTCTTCCACGCATCGCGTAAGGGCAGCGCCTTAAAGAATAAAGGATAGGTAAATCGTATTTGTTTGGCATGAGAGAGATCATTTAGTTATAAAAGTGTTGTTAGGTGGTAAAGATATCGTGATGTAGGTAGAATACGCGGCTTAAAAATTATAAGTAAGTGAGCGACTTCAAAAATGAGCAGAAAGATTGAATTATTAGCCCCAGGTGGCGATGTTGAAGCAATTAAAGCAGCTATCGTAGCAGGCGCTAATGCAGTTTATTGTGGTTTAGACACCTTCAATGCTCGTAACAGAGCCTCTAACTTGTCGTTAGATGAATTGAATGGCGTTATTCGACTCGCTCATGAATATGGTTGTGAAGTGTTTCTGACTCTTAACGTTGTGCTACTGGAGCACGAAATTAAAAGCATCACCAAACTGCTTAACCAACTGGTGAACACCAAGCTAGACGGCATTATTGTGCAAGATCTTGGTTTGTTCGATTTGGTTAAGAAGCATTTCCCATCGCTCGATATTCACGCGTCTACGCAGTTGACCACGCACAACGAAGGTCAGATTAAGTTCTTATCTAAGATTGGGGCAACACGCGTAAACTTATCTCGTGAATTAAACCTACCTGAAATCAAAATGCTAACGAAAGTAGCACACGATCACGACGTACTGACTGAAGTGTTTGTGCATGGCGCTTTGTGCATCGCATTCTCAGGTCAATGTTATTCAAGTTCTGTAAGTGTCGGTAACTCCGGAAACCGTGGTCGTTGTAGCCAAGCGTGTCGCGACGAATACGAGATCACCGAAGCAGGCAACAAGTTTCCACTGAATCTGAAAGATAACTCCGCATATTACGACTTACCTGAACTGGTTGACGCTCAAGTTGACTCGTTAAAAGTTGAAGGTCGAATTAAAGGCGCACACTACGTTTACACCGTGATAGATACGTGGCGCAAACAGATTGATAGCTATGTGGAACGTGGTTTGCTTATTGAAGATGATTCGAACCTGCACAAAGTATTCAACCGTGATTTCACTAACTCTTTCCTAAAGGGCAACCTGACGAAAGACATGTTTATTGATAATCCTCGCGACAACAGTTTGAATTATGCCGTTGATGAAGCGAAGAAAGAGAACAATGAAATCTCAGTGGTACAAATTCAAGAAGTGACCAGCGATCTTTACGAAGCTAAAAACGCGCTGGGTAGTGAAATGCGTGAGAAGATTGCGTACCTAGATATCCGTAAAATTGGGGTATCACTTTCGTTCAAGGCGAAATTAGGCCAAGCCTTGACAGTGACGGTCACATCAGACAAAGAAAACTTTGAGGTTCAGTCTAAGTCTCTGTTAGAAGCAGCGGCTGAAACATCGATTACTCAAGAGTTGCTAGAAAAACGTTTCAAGTCACTTAAGAGCGCTGTGCATACGCTAGAAAATTGCAACTTCGACGATCTAGATGCTGGTCTGATTCTTCCTCTAAAAGAAGTGTCTGTTCTAAAAGGTGAAATTGACTTCATTCTTAACGGCTCTGTAGAAGTCATTAAGCACGTCGAAGTACCTGCATTGCCGAAGTACCCTAAAGTGAATGATACACCAACATTATCTATGCTGATTGCAGACGTTGAAGATCTACACCTGTGTGATGTCACGGACGCCGACGTTTACTTCAAGTTACCAGAAAGCTTTAAGAAGCGTAGTAATAAGTACATCGACATCTTGGCGGAAAATCCGCGCTTGATTCCTTGGTTTCCGGCGGTATTGATCGGGAAAGATTACGATGAGGCGGTTCGGGTTCTAGAAGAGGTTAAACCTGCTCGCATTGTGACCAACAACACTGGGATTGCTTACAAGGCATACGAAATGGGTATTGAGTGGGTAGCAGGTCCGTTTATGAATACGACCAACTCACATGCACTTGTTACGCTTAAAGAAGAGCTTAACTGTGCTGGTGCGTTCATTTCGAACGAGATCAACAAAGGTCAAATTCGTCATATCAACCGCCCAGAAAACTTCAAATTGTTCTACAGCATTTACCACCCAATTTTGATGATGACCAGCCGTCAGTGCTTTTTCCAAAGAACCGTTGGCTGTAATAAACCAAGCATCGAAGCTGGTTGTATGTTGAAATGTGAGAAAGCGACCACAATTACAAACGTGAAGGGGATTTCTTTTGCAGTTGATAAGCAAAAGGGTGGCTATCCTAGCATTTATAATCACGAACAGTTCCTAAACCATGACGCGGTAACGGATTTCTCTGATTTATTCGACGAGTTCTTTATTGACCTAACCAACATCGGTGCTGGGTCGAAGGAAGTACAAGATAAGGTTGAGTTAATCAAACATTTCCAAGGTTTGATTAATGGCGTTGAAGGTTCACAGCAGAACTTAGAGCAAATGGTTAAGGTTCGTACTAATGCTCAGTACGTCCAAGGTCTTTAATCGTATTTTGCGCTACGGCTAAGAAGATGGTTTCTAGAGCCTACAATCTAAAGACTCCACGAAACATAGTAGCTGAAGATATAAAAAAGGCGCCAAAACGTATATTTTGACGCCATATTTCTTACCTTTGGTTGAAATCGATTGATATCGAATAGCTGAGCTTATAGTTTGAAGCTGTTCACTATTTTAGATAATCGAGAGTTCACTGTTGCTATATGTTCTGCTTCAGATAAAGCAGCTTTCCCATTTAAGTCGAGTTGGTTAACCATATCGTTTATTGCGGTCATATTTTTACTGAGGTCCTGAGTAACATAACTTTGCTCCTCAGCCGCCGTAGCAATTTGAACACTTAAATTGTCTATATCTTCAACATAGTGATTCATTGATTCCAAATTATGAACGATGTCTTGCGAATCGGTTGCCGCTTCCTCACACTTAGTTTTGTTCAATGCCATAGAATCGACGGCTAATTGAGTACCAGTTAGTAGTCTCTGTAATGCCACTTCTATTTCTTCTGTACTCTCTTTTGAGCGACTGGCTAGGTTTCGAACTTCGTCGGCTACGACTGCAAAGCCGCGACCTTGTTCTCCTGCTCGCGCTGCTTCGATAGCCGCATTTAGTGCCAATAAATTCGTTTGTTCAGCTATTGCTCCAATGACCTCAAGTACATTACTAATGTTGGTCGTTTCATCACTCATACGCTTAGTATCGCTAGTCGAACTATTGACATTCTCTAAGAGTAATTTGATACCATTTTGTGACTTTCCTATTACGGCCTGAGATTGAATTCCTATTTTCTTGGCTTGCTCAGTCAGGTTGGCTGTATTGGCAGCATCCGTTGCCATTGCAGAAGCGGTAGAATTCATTTCTTCGATTGCAGAAACGACTTGCTTAGTCTCTGATACTTGATTCGAGAGTATAGCGCTATTATCTCTTGACTGTTGATTAACTGTGTCGATATTTGCTTGAAGTTCAATCGTTGCACCTTGTATATCGAGCATCATTCCTTGAAGCTTTCCGGTGAACTTATTCAAATTTGTCGCCATTTCACCGAGTTCATCATTTGATGATATATCGATACGTTTTGATAAGTCAGCATCTCCCGATGCGAGTTCCACAATTACGTCTTTTAAGCGGATGATAGGTTGGTAAACATAGTGGACAGCAATAAAGACAATGATAATGGCTAGCAGCGAAACAGCAATGGTGGCAATAATTGAATTGGTTCTTATTTCCTGAAGCATAGAAAAGGCTTGGCTTTCGTTGAAACCGACGAGGAAGTACCAATTTTTATCCGCAATTTTTATTTGATGTGAAAACATGAGTTTGTTTTCACCATTCAAAACATAACTAGCGTGGGCTTGAGGGCTACTAACTGCTTGGTTAGCTGCACGTTTAAACCAATCAAGCTGATTCGCTTTTTCTCCAGTTTTTACGTTTGGAGATGAAGAGGCAAGTACAGTGGTGTCTTCCTTCAAAATTAATGCTATAGCGCCTTTAATTTCATTTGAGTTTGTAACCATATGATTCAGGAAGTCTAAATCCATGTCAACGCCAGTCGCTCCGTCTTGGGTTCGTCGGACAAAGCTAACCCAAAATGATGAACCATCATCACTTGGGTATGGATCAGTGATTCTAGTGGTTAAAGATTCTCGTCCGTATATATAGTAGCTTTCACCAGTGATTGGCTTATGGAATTTATTGTTTGGCCAGAAGTCAGTTTCCACATTCCAGTATCCATCGCCGTTCTCCAGTCCTATCCAACCACTGCCTGTATTGAGTGTGGTTGCAAGGATGTGAGTCATCGTGACTCTGTCTTCATGAGAAGATGGAAACGCTCTGTTGTCATATAGAGCAGCAAAGGTGTCTAAACCTTGCGATTTTTCTTTAAAAATAGCTTCGATTACTGCGGCCTTATCCTTAACGTAAGTTGTACTGTTTTCAGTAATGGTGTGATGAGCAAAATTTTTCATTTCCTTGTAGCTAAAAAGACTCATTACCGTCACTGAGCCGACTACGAGAAGTGTTACTGAAACAAGCAATATTTTCTTTAAACCAATGTTTGTCATATTTTAATATCACCATTTTTTATTTAGTCGTATTATTCCTTTTAATACTACTAAAGTAGTATGTACATATTGAATATAGCCAAGAAACAAAAATTGACTAATAAATTTGTTAATTAATACTATAAAAATTTTGTGTGGCTAATGGGGTATTTACTGATAAATACAACAGTTTGTAAATTTAGAATTAATATGCGCATTATGTATATTATGTTAAATGTAATATCTATTAAACTCATTTAATCACTACTTCCTCCTTACTCGGTTTATATTCTTGTATCGTTTGATTATTACCGTTTTACCTTGAGCTTATGAATAAGCCAACTATTACGTGGGCTTATATTGGATCTTGTATTAGAAGTTACTGTTTCTTTTTATTTGGTGGTCCTGTTGGGGCTTCTTCGAGGCTAATATAACCATCGCCGTTTTTATCTAAATGATTAAATTGAGCTTCTTTTCCTTTAAACTCGGTGCTTGAGACTTTGCCATCTCCATTTTTGTCTAAACGTTGTACGAATCGGTTTACTGTTTTTTGATTACTTTTTCGCTCAGCGCGTTTTGTTTTTTCACCTACAGTAGCTTGATTAGTATTTGTTTTAAGTGAATGACTGTCAGAATTCTTATATGTGAATGTGTTTTTCTGAGCCGGATTTGAATCTAGCACTCCGCCAGAAACACAGCGAACGTAGTTTTCGACTCTGATCATATCGCCTTGCGGACCTCTAGACATTGCCTCGCCTATTTTCGGGTCGCTACGTTGTGATCCAGCGCCATGCACGTCCATTATTGTTTCGCGCATTTTACCGAGTGCCTTACCAAAACTAACGTAAACAGCCGAGCCTTCAGGATTTGGCCCATCAAGGTGTGTCGTTGAAGTCCAAAAATACGGGTAATCTTTTTCTCCGCCTTCGTTCGTTATTGATGAGATTTGAAAGATTGGATTAATTGCTGCTGAACTTGACGTTTCTGGTGAACGTGAATAATCGACAATACTCTGGAGCTCTTTTGCGTTGGGTAATCGCCAATCACTATTGCCACTTAGGTTGAGATTTTCACAATATTGTAGTGCTTCTTCCCAGCGTAATCCTTTAGAGTTATCTGTTTGTTGCCACATCAATCCCGTTGCCGTATCTGCAATACTTCCATCGCCGATATCAGAAAAGTTGTTCTGACCGTAGGTTTCATTATCTCTAACAAATCGGAAGTACATTTTGTTGGCATCTTGAGTTCTAGGGTTGTATTTTGGGTAACCCTTTATTCGACCATCGACAAAGTTAACGCCAAATATAGTGTCATCATTCCTCATTGTCTTGCCGACATATTCAGTACTTGTCCACACTTGAGCATCAATCTCACGTTCACCTGCCGCTTCATTTCCTAACGGTTGAGTAAAATAGTTGGTATCAATAAAAGGTGTGAGTGCTCTTTCGCCTTTTACGGAACCAGAGAATTGAATTAATGAATAGAGTTCTTTGATGTTCGCGATGCGCCAATCTGTATACCCGGCAAGGTTGAAGGTTTTTACTTTTTCTATCGCTTCGTCATACGTTAACTTTTCAGTCAAACCTTGCTGCCACATTAACCCTGTCACGTTATCGATTATTGTGCCATCTTGATTATTGGTATATGACGGTTGATTGATGGTGTAGTTGGCATCTTGACCATAGAAATCGTCACTTGTTGTTGGAGTAGCTATTTCCGAGTCATTGCTATATGCGATAACTTGACCAGTGTCGACGATAGAGTATTGGTTGATTTGTTCTGTCGTGGCTGAATTGCTGCTATTTATAACAGTGCTAAGCAGCATTAAATCTTCACCAAATATCACATTGCCTTTGTAGTTTTTTTGAATCTCTTTGAGGCTGGCATCTTTGTCAATATTACCTGGGAGAAAGTGTGTATAGACTAGGTTTTTTACTTCGGACTGTGCAGCAAGTGTGCTGGAATCATCTAAATCTAAGTGCGCTTTGTGTTTACCATTCTTTTTTGTCTTTCTGTCTGAATTTTTTACGCTATTGTTATTCCCTGATTTTTTCTTCTTGCGGTTATTCAGTCCATTTTGCGACATGATCATTCCACCCGAGTCGATGATCATATAGTCGGCATTTTTTGCAAGGGTTGGTAACGAATCAGAATAGGTGAGATCTCCGGTAATGATTATAGATTGACCTTCGTAATCAAACCGATACGCAATCGTATGAATGGTGTGAGGTACTTCGATAGTCGATACATTGATGTCATCGATTTTAAATGATTCCCCACCCTCAATATCTTTGACCGTGAAGGCTTTTTTACGAGTTTCTAATGTTCTTTGTGTTTTTCCTAAGCGATACGAGATATCTTCCTCATATAAATCTAGGTATGTTTCGGTAAATTTCTTGGTGTTTGGTGGGCCAACGATACTGAGGTCTTCTTTGCCGAGTAAAGAACCGATTAAGATAGGAGCGAATTCTTCATTGTGATCTAAGTGGTGATGGGTAAAGACTAGACTATCCAAATCTCTAGCTTTAAGACCGAGGGTGTTTAAATTAGCTTGAGTACCATTTCCCATATCCACCAGGATATTAGTGTTTCCATTTGAAATGAGCACACTAGCGCTGGAGCGATTTTCATTAAAGATAGGTGAACCAGAACCAACAATGGTCGCAGTAAGCTGTTCTGCATTAACCGTATTGGCAATGAAAACGCTGCATATTAAAAGTGCATTAATCGAATGTTTATTTGTCATGGAATGTACCCTATCTTAAACGAGCACTTAGTATTACGCTTTCATTGTGTTTATTCCACAGTTCGAGGTAGGCCTATACACAAACTTACATTCAGAGTTTGTTGCTATACAAAAATTGACACTTATCGCGAGTTGCTAAATATATTTGCTCAGTATTTTCTGAATGGAAGTGCTCTTGATTGGCTTGATGATCATATCATCCATACCAGCGTCGAGACATGCTTGTCTATTTTCGTTCAGAGTATGTGCCGTTAACGCAATGATAGGTTTTGTGAAATTATTCTGGCGCATTAGCCTTGTTGCTTGAATTCCATCCATACATGGCATCGATATGTCCATGAGTACGATATCAAATTCATTCTGCCTTTGAACTAAATCTACTGCTTCGACACCGTTGTTTGCAATAGTGACAATGTAACCAATCCGACTGAGCATTAACTTGATTATCATTTGATTTGTTGTTGTGTCCTCTACTAACAATATATGTTTGCAATCTACATTTAACGGTTCATTATCTGATGAGAGTGTCGGTTTAATTTGATTTGTTGTAGGCGCAAGCTTTACGACTAACGGTAAAGTGATAGAAAACGTCGTTCCTTTGTTTGGTTCGGTATCGACTTTGATCTTACCGCCCATTAAATCAACCAGTGTTTTTGTTATTGTTAAACCCAACCCTGTCCCACCATAATTACGGGTAATCGAACTATCTGCTTGGATAAACGGGGTAAATAGATGGGCTAACTCTGACTCAACAATACCAATGCCGGTATCAGAAACTGAGATGATCAACGCGTTTTCTAAGGTATAGATGTCAATTGTTATTTCGCCAGCCTCGGTGAATTTAATGGCGTTTCCGACTAAATTGAAGATGATTTGGAGAATCCTTACAGGATCAACAAAGTATTCCAGGTTTTTCTCTATATCCGTATTTACACGAAAGTTTAAACCTTTTTCACGCGCGAGCTTTTGATGGTATTCAAATGAATAGGTAAGCTTATCGTGAAGATTCGTCCAATGGCGGCGGAGATTAAAATGACCAGATTCTATTCTGCTAAAGTCGAGTATGTCACTGATGATTACATGAAGTAATTCAGCTGAGTTTTCCATTCTCTCTAATAATTGTTTTTGTGACGTGCCTGTTTCAGTCTGAAGCAATTCAGTAATCCCTAAAACAGCATTTAAAGGAGTTCTTAATTCATGGCTCATCATCGCCAGAAACTTTGATTTGGCTTGGTTTGCCTTTGCTGCAACTTCTTGAGCTTCCACAAGTTCATTCGTTTTTAATTCAACCAGCTTTTCAAGTTTTTCCTTGTGTTCAATATCACTAATTGCTCGTTCAAGAAGAGGGCGAAAGCGAAGTAAAATCTTCTTGGTTTTGATATCAAATTGCCCTTTTCTACTACCCAAAAGCAATAAAACCGATTCACTGGTTTGAGTTTTTATACCGGTTAAGAGAGCATTATGTATTTTTGGACTTAATCGATTTGGAATACGATCAAACTCTTCAAGTGCCATCGGTTCAAACAGTAAAATACACTCTCCTCCTAGCACTCGTTGGAATTTTCTACCGTTAGGCCAGATTTTATCAAATAACATTTCATTTGAAGAAAGGTATGTTTTAAAACTCGATTCGATGTTTTCTCGCGATAGCACAACAAAGTCATCAAAATCGATATACCGACCCAGCCCTCTTTTAAGTTCATCGAAGATTTGCTGTTTATTCTCGGCACGACTTATAGCGGAAAGCGTCGCCAATATAACGCGGTTCTCTTCCGCTAATTTGGTTTCGCGTTCTTTACTTCTCTTTAGCTCTAATAGAGTTTCGTTCAGTTGTTCAAGTTGGTCGGTTGGCAACATAAATTATTCCGAGTCATAGAAAATTACTGATGAAATCATTAGGTTACCGTGAGCATTTTCGCCTCCGGCAAATCGACCTTGTTCACCAAAGGTAAAGGGGCAAATAAAAGGCGCACCTTCGAGCTGCTCTACCATTTGAGAGTGAACTTGTGTCATGTCATCTTTGAGTCTTAGCATTGCACCGGCGCAAAATATAGAGATCGCGCCCAATTTCTTAGAAGATGAATAGTTTTTCGCATTGGCTTCATTAATCACTCGTGCAGCTCGGTGTATCAACTGTTCATGAGAGCAAGTCATTAGCGTTACATCTTCTCCCTCATCAACTTGTGCAAATAATTCCAATCCCCCGCTGTCAGTTATGCGGATTGGATGGGTTAATTTATAGTACGGTCGATTATCGAATTGTCCTGCTTTTCTCCCTATAGGGAACCGAGTCACATGTTCAAATATATATTCGTCAGAAATTTGAATGTTTGAATGGTCACTCACCCACTCTTTATATATTTCTTTAGCGGGTTCATGATCAATCTCTTCTAAAGTGCGCCCTGTTGCTTTGGTGATTTTCCCCACAAATTCTGTGGGAGAATACCCTGCACTGATTCCGGCTGCTAAAGGCTTAGAAGGAAAAAGTAACTGAAGACTAACGCCCTTATTGGTCCACGTGGAATGGGTCATAATCGTCCATTTACCTTGGATTTTATCATCGGCTGCACTGCCACCGATCATAGGAATGCGAGTGCCAAATATGGTGTCGATCGTGTGAATTATCTCTTCTTCATTTCCAGGAGTGGAATGAAGAACAACAAGACTTGGTACTTCACCCTCGCGATCAGCGTTATGTAGCGCTTCATGGATAGCGTGCTCAGTTGCTTCAGCTATGGTTGAGTAGTCATCAAACTTTGATAATGCTGCGCCATAGCTGCTTATCCCTTCATCGTAAATTGCAATTAAAGCAATAGCATTTTGATTGAAATAGCCTTTATCAGTCATGACACCGTTGCTTGAGCTACAGCCAATAAGTGACGCGTGCGGAAACTGTGAGGTCATCAATTGCCACAAGGTTTCAGGACAATATTCATCTGTATAATAGAAAACAATACTATTTGGCGATGGATTAGGTAAAGTTAAACGAAGCTCATTGAGCGCACTCTTAGGGTCAATGGCACTGGATATACTCGTTACAAAGCGCATATAGCTATAATCATCACTCGTTTATCGATGGTATTCAGTATATACGTTATTTAGCAAATGTTCATAGAAACTAAATCATCTATTAAACATAAATTTTTCAATAGTATAACCGATTATATGTTAAGTCGATTTATTGAATTTTAACATCCAAATAACAGGCTGAAAGCATTGTTTGATAATAAATATAGAATTTATTTTTTGTTTTGGGCATATGATACAAACTAGTGTAAAAGTGCAGCCAACTCAATAATATCACTAGCAACTTAGTGTTTTTTAAGTCTTTATCAAATTATTCAAAGTTCATCTCTTGTAACTCAGTTCAAAGTTTTGAAATAAACAAGCTAAACCTGATACTTAGTAAGGTTACTTCTCTGTCATAAAATTGTTAACTGCAGTATAGTTAGGCGCAGATGACATTGCTTGAATTAACGCTTTGGTTACAATTTCGCCAAAAACAATAAGTGTGGAATGTAATGTTAGTTCTAATGTTGTTTTGCTCGTATCTGAGTAAATATAAAGTGTAGTTAACTTGAATCGGAAGCATGCAAATGAGCCAAGAAATGCAGCTTGAACAGAATTACAACTATACCGTTGTTCGACAATTCACCTTAGTAACCATTCTATGGGGTATTGTTGGCATGGCAGTTGGCGTTTTGATCGCAGCACAATTAGTCTGGCCACAGCTAAATTTTAATACGCCGTGGTTGACCTATAGTCACCTTAGACCGCTCCATACCAATGCCGTTATTTTCGCATTTGGTACGAGTGCCCTTTTTGCTACCTCATATTATGTGGTTCAAAGAACTTGCCAAACTCGATTGTTTGGTGGTGTTTTAGTTCCATTTACGTTTTGGGGTTGGCAAGCCATAATTTTATCCGCCGCCATCACATTACCATTAGGATATACAACATCGAAAGAGTACGCCGAACTCGAATGGCCTATTGATATTGCCATTGCGCTAGTTTGGGTTGCGTATGCAATCGTCTTTTTCGGAACCCTTGTGAAACGAAAAACGTCACACATTTATGTTGCGAACTGGTTCTTTGGGGCGTTTATCCTCACTGTTGCCGTCTTGCATATTGTAAATAGCATGGCCATTCCCCTTTCCTGGAATAAATCGTACTCGGTTTATGGCGGGGCTGTAGATGCGATGGTTCAGTGGTGGTACGGACACAATGCGGTAGGTTTTCTTCTTACTGCGGGTTTCTTGGGTATGATGTACTATTTTGTGCCTAAGCAAGCAGGACGTCCTGTTTATTCCTATCGTTTGTCTATCGTTCACTTTTGGGCGTTAGTTTCTTTGTATATATGGGCTGGTCCTCACCACCTTCATTATACAGCGCTACCAGATTGGACTCAGTCACTTGGTATGGTGATGTCGTTAGTACTATTTGCTCCATCTTGGGGGGGAATGATCAACGGTATCATGACGCTATCAGGTGCTTGGCATAAATTGCGCTATGACCCAATTTTACGTTTCCTAATCGTATCGTTGTCTTTCTATGGAATGTCAACATTCGAAGGTCCAATGATGGCGATCAAGTCGGTTAATGCCCTTTCCCACTACACAGACTGGACTATCGGTCACGTACACTCCGGTGCTTTAGGTTGGGTTGCTATGGTATCAATCGGTTCAATCTACCATTTGGTTCCAAAGCTGTTTAATCAAGAACGTATGTATTCTGTTGGTTTGATCAATGTGCATTTCTGGTTAGCGACTATTGGTACCGTGTTGTATATCGTTGCGATGTGGATTTCTGGTGTTATGCAAGGCTTGATGTGGAGAGCGGTTAACTCAGACGGTACGTTGACGTACAGTTTTGTTGAATCCGTTGAAGCGTCTTATCCGTTTTACGCTGTACGATTCCTTGGTGGGTTGATTTTCTTATCCGGTATGTTCCTTATGGCATATAACACGTATAAAACGGTTACCGCACCTGACGCAAGTCTTAAATCAATTGCACAACCGGCATAATAAGGAGATTAAATAATGAGTTCTAACTCCAACAATCGCCATGAAATTGTCGAACGTAATGTCGGTTTACTTGCGATTCTTGTCATTATTGCTATCAGCTTTGGTGCTTTGGTTGAAATTACTCCGCTAATTTTCCAGAAGCAAACTACAGAGCCATTAGCAAACTTAAGACCACTAAATGCATTAGAAACAGAAGGTCGTGATATTTATGTTCGTGAAGGATGTACGGTTTGTCACAGCCAAATGATTCGTCCTTTCCGTGCGGAAACAGAACGATATGGTCACTATTCTGTTGCTGGTGAGAGTGTTTGGGATCACCCATTTTTATGGGGTTCAAAACGTACTGGTCCAGATTTAGCCCGTGTGGGCGGACGTTATTCTGACGAATGGCACCGTGTTCACTTAATTGACCCTCGTGAGTTAGTGCCAGAGTCAAATATGCCTGCATTCCCATGGCTTGAAACAACGCCTGTGGATGGCAGTTTGACTGCGGAGAAACTTACTCTGTTTCGTGATCACTTCGGTGTTCCTTACACAGATGAAGATATCGTCGGTGCTAAAGCCGCGGTTGAAGGGAAGACCGAGCTCGACGCGCTCGTTGCTTATCTTCAATCCCTTGGCCATGCGATGAAGTAGGAGGCGATATGGATATTGGTACAGTACACAGTATTTGGACCGTTCTACTGTTTGTTAGCTTTATTGGTATTGTCGCTTGGGCATACAGCAAACGTCGTACAACATCGTTTGATGAAGCTGCAAACTTAGTATTTGCGGATGAAGAAAAGCATAACGCATCTCAAAAGCAAGGAGTGAATAAGTAATGACTACATTCTGGAGTCTCTGGATAATTGTTCTTACCCTCACGACATTGTTTGGGTGTGCAGCAGTTCTTATTTGGTGTTTACGCGATAAAATGGGCGTGGAAGAAGGGGCAGATATGGGGCATGAATACGATGGTATTCGTGAACTCAATAACCCTCTTCCTAAATGGTGGGTGTATCTATTTATTAGTACGTTTGTATTTACTGCCATTTATTTAGTGCTCTACCCTGGGATGGGTTCGTTTAAGGGCGTCTTGGGCTGGACAAGCTCTGATCAAACCGTGATATCATTAGAAGAGTCTAAAGCGTCAATCAGCAATTCTCAAAGTAATAAGATACTCGATCAGTATGCTCGAGAGCTTGATGAGGCTGAAACATTCTACGGTCAAGCGTTTAAGCGCTTAGCTTACGTCGAAGGTACAAATGACCTTAAACCTGTTAAAGATATTGCAGCGGACCCTGATGCGGTTAAAGTTGGACAACGTTTGTTTTTACAAAACTGTTCACAGTGTCATGGTTCGGATGCTCGTGGGTTAACAGGTTTTCCTAACTTGACTGATAACGCTTGGTTGTACGGTGGTGAACCTGAAGCTATCGTAACAACTATTCGTCATGGCCGTATTGGGCAAATGCCGGGTTGGAAAGATGCGTTAGGTGAACAAGGTGTGAAAGAAGTTGTTTCTTATACACTGAGCTTATCTGGTCGTTCTGTAAACGCTCGTGATGCCGCTGCAGGTAAAAAACGATTTATTGTTTGTGCTGCTTGTCATGGTACAGATGGTAAAGGTAACCCTGCTGTTGGTGCTCCTGATTTAACTGATAAAGATTGGTTATTTGGCGATTCACGTGATGCAGTTACTCAAACTGTTTTACATGGACGCTCAGGTGTCATGCCTGCTTGGATTGATATTCTAGGCGAAGACAAAATACAAGTTGTCTCTGCTTATGTTTGGAGTTTAAGCAATAATCAGGCACAATAGCCGCAACAAGTAATGAAGCAGTACGTCAGCGTGCTGCTTCATTTTTCTCAATTCTTCATAAAGAGCATCTCAAATGGAAAAACCCTGGTTTAAACAATTCTGGCCTTGGTTTTTAATCATACTTCCCGGTACTGTGATTATTTGGACCTTGGCTACTGTCGTTGTTTTTTCTCAAAATGCTGTATCCCTTGTTTCAGATGATTATTACAAAGAAGGGAAAGGCATTAACCAAGATATCACTCGGCTTCAAGAAGCAAAAGCGCTAAACCTTAACGCCTCTGTCTACAGTCAGGATCAAACGTTGGTTGTCACTCTTGATAAAGGAAAATTAGAACAGTACCCAGCTTTAAGAGTCAACATTGTTCATCGAACATTAGAAACCCAAGATATTGAACTCATGATTTCTGCTGATGCACAAGGTAACTACCGTATTCAACCCGAAACGGAAATCGTAGGCCCGTGGTTTGTTAAGCTATCTTCGTTTGATAATAAATGGATACTGCAAGGTAAAGTGAATTTTCCATCGACGACGCCTACCATCTTAAATAACAATGGATAAAACGTGTTACCACTGCGGCGAGCCCGTTCCTAACAATAGCCAATTCAACGTAGATATCTTGGGTGAAAAACGTCACATGTGTTGCCCAGGGTGTCAGGCTGTAGCGCAAATGATCGTTGATAGTGGTTTAGTCTCCTATTACCAATATCGTACAGAGCTTCCGAGCTCTGTGAATATCGTTCCTGAAGAACTAGACCAGTTCAATAGTTTTGATGATCAAGAATTCCAATCTGACTTTGTTTTCCGCGATGATGAGGTTTGTTCGGCAACGATCACGGTAGAAGGTGTCACGTGTGCCGCTTGCGCTTGGTTGATTGAAAAACGGCTTATGTCTCAGTCTGGGATTGTCTCGGTAATGGTGAATACCACGACTAATCGAGCCAATATTAAGTGGGATGAAAATCAGATGAAATTGAGCACGATTTTGTCTGAAATATTAAAACTCGGGTATAAGGCTGCCCCTTTCGATCCGAATCAACAAGAGCAAGATAATGAGCGTGAGCAGAAAACGTACCTCTATCGTTTAGGGATAGCTGGCTTAGCGACCATGCAAGTTATGATGCTTGCCTTCGCACTTTATCTTGAGGTATTTGGTGACCTTGATGATACCTTTAAGGTTTACTTTCGATGGGTCAGTTTAATTTTCGCCACACCAGTTTTACTCTACTCTGCTCTTCCATTTTATATGAATGCTTGGCGAAGTTTAAAAGGGAAAACCTTGGGGATGGATGTCCCCGTTTCGTTAGCATTATTATTTGCGTATTGCGCCAGTGTTCATGCAACCGTTACTGAACAAGGAGAAGTGTATTTCGAATCCGTTTCAATGTTTACGTTTTTCCTATTAATTGGCCGGTATTTAGAGGCAAAAGCAAAACACAAAGCAGCCACTGCAAGTGGGAACTTAATGAAGCTCGTTCCTTCTACTGCAACATTGGTATCAGGTGAACAAGTTGCGGTGAAATCACTGCGAGATGGCGATGTTATCCGGGTTATGATTGGTGAACACCTTCCAGCAGATGCCGTTATTACACTTGGCGAAACTTATGTTGATGAATCGATGCTAACTGGGGAGTCTGAACCAGTAGCAAAACACGTAAATGATGCGGTTTACGCAGGAACGATCAATACCCATGAAACATTTGAATGTCGAGTGACAGCTGAAAAAGGTGAATCTGTTATTGCTCAGATCGTTCGGTTGCATCAACAGGCACAAATGACCAAACCCAAACTTGCGCTTCTTGCCGATGTTATTGCTCGTTACTTTGTAGGGTTTATCCTTGTGATTGCTGGCCTTACTTGGTTTTACTGGAGCGGACATCAACCAGACCAAGCATTTTGGATTATGTTGTCGGTGTTAGTAGCAACATGCCCTTGTGCCCTTTCTCTTGCCACTCCTACCGCAATAACATGCTCAACATCCCTATTTTCTAATGCCGGATTATTGATTCAGTCAGGCGCCGTATTTGAAACCTTGGTCAAAGCCAATCATCTGATTGTGGATAAAACGGGTACCTTAACGACGGGCGAGATTGAAATTACCTCGGTGGAAGTGTATCGAGAATTTGATGAAAGACGTTGTTATGAATTAGCTGCCGCTCTTGAGCAATATGCTAATCACCCGATAGCACAAGCATTTAATAAACATGTGAATTCTGATATTGAGATTGAGCAGCCTAATAATGTCGTTGGATTTGGTATTGAAGGGCTGTATCAAAATCAAATGTTACGAATTGGTTCATTGCGTTTCGTTTCCCCCGGCAGTGATAATAGCCAGGTCCAATTTAGTTCACTTTATCTAAGTTTGAATGGTGAGTTAATAGCGCGTTTCAGTTACCAAGATCCGATTAGAAATGAAGCACAGTCATTTATAGCTGATGCATTGGCATCTGGGATGAAAGTGACCTTGTTAACTGGTGATCATGCTACCACGGCGGAATCCGTTGCCAAAGAGTTAGGAATCGAGAATTGGCAAGCCAGTTGTACCCCTAAAGATAAATTAGATTATGTTGCTTCTTTGTCCAATGACGATGTTACCTTAATGGTGGGTGATGGAATAAATGATGCCCCGGTATTGGCTCAAGCACATGTTTCTATCGCTATGGGGCATGGTACTGATCTGGCAAAAACCTCATCAGATTTGATTCTTCTTAACGATAAATTATCAGCAATCCATACCGCGAGAAAACTAGCACAACGTACTCGCCAGATCATTGCCCAGAATTTACTTTGGGCGCTGGGCTATAATGTTATTGTACTACCCCTTGCTGTTTTAGGTTATGTAGTTCCATATATTGCGGTTGTTGGCATGTCGGTTAGTTCGATTATCGTGGTGACAAATTCGCTTCGTTTGCTGGCACCAAAAAATAATTAAGAGCGGTGTTCAATGGAAAGTATTTACATATTAATTCCCATAGCAATTGTCTTTGTAGCGATCGCTATTGCTATTTTTCTTTGGGCGGTAAAATCGGATCAATTCGACGACCTAGAACGGCATGGCCACAACGTGTTGTTCGATGACGATTCTCCGGACTCGACAAAACAAGATTCACAGGCAAAGCAGAAAGATGATTGATGAATTATTTGCTGCAGCGTTGATCGGTGTTGTCAGTTCAGCTCACTGTTTTGGCATGTGTGGCGGAATTAGTGCGCTACTTGGTTCAACGTGCTCGAATAAACAACAACTTCCTTTTGTTATTGCTTTGTATAATATCGGTCGATTAACAAGTTATACCCTAATGGGAGCATTACTGGGTTCAATAGCGTATTCCTTAATAGAACTTTCACAGCTAAATCAAATGCTAGGATGGATGCGAATACTATCGGGAATAATTTTAATTATGCTCGGGTTATATCTTGCTCGAGCCTGGTTTGGTATTCAAAAAATCGAATCGTTAGGTCAGCATATATGGAAGTTTATCTCTCCAGTTGCACGCCAACTCATTCCACTTAAAAAACCTTGGTACGCTTTACCTCTGGGTTTCTTATGGGGATGGCTACCATGTGGTCTCGTATATTCGATGCTAACTTGGTCGTTAGCTTCAGGAAATGGTGTAAGTGGTGGATTAATTATGCTTTTTTTTGGATTTGGCACGTTACCATCGATGGTTTTAATGGCTAGTAGCACCACGATCATGTCTAAGATATCAGCTTCACCTATCTTTCGTGTTTCGTCCGGATTTATGATCGTTCTCTATGGAGGATACATTTTATATACTTCGCTCTCACTTTTATAATATTTTATATAGATTATTGATTTGGCGAATGTTATTTATCTAGGCATTATTATTAAGCGATGGTAAAATATTGATGTATATCAATATAGTGAAAGGTTGTTATGATTTCAGATAAACAAGCAGCGAAGCGAATTCAATCCGGAGGATGTGCAATTCATTGTCAGGATTGCAGTATTAGCCAACTTTGTATTCCTTTTACGTTAAATGAGACTGAACTAGACCAATTAGATCAGATTATAGAGCGTAAAAAGCCGATTCAAAAGGGACAAGAGTTGTTTAAAGCTGGGGATGATTTGAAATCACTCTATGCTATTCGTTCCGGAACGATCAAAAGCTACACCATCACTGAACAAGGCGATGAGCAAATTACTGCTTTTCATCTCGCTGGTGATCTTGTTGGTTTTGATGCTATTACTGGTGACTCCCACCCAAGCTTTGCACAAGCACTTGAAACATCAATGGTGTGTGAAATTCCATATGAAATCTTAGACGATCTTTCTGGAAAAATGCCTAAGCTACGCCAGCAAATTATGCGTTTGATGAGTAATGAAATCAAAGGCGATCAAGAGATGATTTTGTTATTGTCGAAGAAGAATGCTGAAGAGCGTTTAGCTGCATTTTTATATAACTTATCCGCTCGTTTTTCTCAACGCGGATTTAGTCCAAGAGAATTTCGTTTGACCATGACTCGTGGCGATATTGGTAATTACTTAGGCTTAACCGTAGAAACGATCAGTCGTTTACTAGGACGTTTTCAAAAATCTGAAATTTTGAGCGTAAAAGGTAAGTACATCACTATTCTCGACCAACCTGCTTTAAGCGAACTCGCTGGTGTCTCAGCTGATTCTTAAAATACAGACTTTTGATGTGGCTTGTTTTTGAGCCACATCATAGTTCCCACCTTTTTATTTATACCCTCGATTATTTTTAGTTAATATTTACTTAGGCACCCAAATGTGAGGGAAAGCGCTATGAGTATTTATACTAAGATCTTAGTTGTCGCCGACATCAATCATGATGAACAAATAGCTTTGGCTCGAGCTATGCAATTGGCTAAGCAAAGTTCCAAAATTAGCCACATTACTTTATTTCTTACCATTTACGATTTTTCTTATGATATGACATCCATGCTCTCCACTGACGATCGCGAAGCAATGCGTCGAGGAGTAATAAAGCAAAGACGGTTGTGGTTAGAGAAGTTGGCGCAGCCCTATTTGATGGAGAATGTCGAACTAGAAGTTAAGGTGGTTTGGCATCATCGACCTTATGAAGCGATTCTTTCTGAGCTGTTTTCTGGGGGTCATGATCTGCTAATCAAAGGGACTCGTAAACACGCGATGTTAGAATCTGTTATATTCACACCAACAGATTGGCACTTGCTACGTAAATGCCCTGCTCCCGTGTTATTAGCAAAACATAGTCAAGGACCGGCCAATGCAAATATCATTGCTTCGATTCACGTTGGAGGCGAAAGTGATGCTCATTCTACTTTAAATGATAAAATTGTTGAGCGTGTACTAAATGTTAGTGAACGCTTTAACGCTAAGCCTTATCTTGTTACCGCTTATCCTCGTACTCCTATGACAATTAGTATCGAGCTTCCAGAGTTTGATCCTAGTGCATATAACGATGCCGTTAAAGCTCATTACACCAAGTCTATGGAAGAACTACGTCAGCAGAATGATATCGATAAAGAGCATGTCATCGTAGAGGAAGGTTTACCAGAAGAAGTTATCCCAGAGATTGTAGAAACACTTGATGCCGCAATGGTTATTTTAGGAACGACCGGACGATCGGGTTTATCGGCAGTATTTATAGGAAATACGGCTGAGCATGTCATTGATAAGATTAACTGCGATATTTTAGCACTAAAACCAGAAGGTTATATTAGTCCACTTGATCCCGCTAATTCACGTTAACGAATTGGCACGATTTAAACTAGGCTCCGAGTTTAAGACTTGGGGCCTTTTTTATTTGGGTAAAGCGTTTTTCCTTGATGATTTAAATTGGTATCTGACAAAATTATCCGTATTATACGCAGTTTATTTGATTCACCCTTTCATTGAGTAACAGTATGACAGAGCGTAACCAAGAATTAACACAATCCCAGCGGTACAACTTCAATAAATTAAAGAAACGTTTAAGGCGTTTTACGGGTCAGGCGATCGCTGATTTCAATATGATTGAAGATGGTGATCGTATTATGGTGTGTTTGTCTGGTGGCAAAGATAGTTATACGATGTTAGACATCTTAATGAGTTTGCAAAAGATTGCCCCCGTTTCTTTTTCACTAGTTGCGGTCAATTTGGATCAAAAGCAGCCCGGTTTCCCAGACCATATTCTTCCACAATATCTCGAAGAATTGGGCGTCGAGTATAGGATTGTTGAAGAAGATACTTACTCGATTGTGCAAGATAAGATCCCCGAAGGGAAAACAACCTGTTCGCTCTGTTCGCGCTTACGACGTGGTATTTTGTACCGTACAGCTAAAGAGCTTAACGTTACTAAAATCGCCTTAGGACATCACCGAGATGACATCATTGAAACCATGATGCTAAATATGTTTTATGGTGGGAAGCTAAAAGGGATGCCTCCTAAGTTAGTGTCCGATAATGGTGAGCACGTCGTTATCAGGCCACTCGCTTATTGTCGCGAGAAAGACATTATCAAGTACTCTGATCAACAAGATTTTCCGGTAATCCCGTGTAACCTATGTGGGTCACAACCTAATCTACAAAGACAAAACATTAAACAAATGCTCAATGGTTGGGATAAGCAATTTCCTGGGAGAATTGAGAGTATGTTTCGCGCAATGCAAAATGTTGTCCCGAGTCATTTAGCCGATCATGAGTTGTTTGATTTTAAATCCATCGACCGTGATTCTGGAGTGATTAACGGTGGAGATATTGGTTTTGACAAAGAAGAGTTACCTTCATCAATTGAGATGGTTGATGAAGATATAGTGACAGAAGTGGATCCAAAATTAATATTGGATGTAACAAACATCTAATTACTTTTGTGATGGTAACTTGATTTGTTACACTCTAATCCGTAACTGAGCTACTTAAGCTCATCATTACATTATTAGTCGGGGAGCCAAGGTTGAATAACCTAAGGCTGAGACCATTATTAATGGGACCCGTAGAACCTGATTCAGTTAATACTGACGTAGGGAACTAAAGTCTTTATATCGTTACTATGTGGGCGTAGTTTGCATTGTTTCCGGTTAGCGGCTGTTATTCCTTAACGTTTTGTTGAGGAGCTCAAATGACATTCGAACACGCAATCCCAATTGTTCTGACCATCGCAGGCTCAGACAGCGGTGGTGGTGCTGGTATTCAAGCCGATATCAAAGCTATTTCGGCCACTGGAGGTTACGCGTGTTCCGCCATTACAGCTCTTACTGCACAAAATAGCCTGGGTGTTACGGGTATATATTCTGTCTCAGCAAGCTTCGTAGAACAACAACTCGATGCCCTATTCTTAGATTTCGATATTAAAGCAATCAAAGTGGGAATGTTAAGTGACAGTGTCATTATCAAATCTGTTGCCAGTACACTATCACGCCAATCAGTACAAAATTTAATTATCGATCCAGTGATGGTCGCCACGAGTGGCGATTTATTGTTAGAAAACTCGGCGGTTAATACGCTAATCTCAGATTTGCTTCCCCTAGCCGATTTACTTACGCCTAACTTGGCTGAAGCCGCTGCACTCGTAAATTTGCCTGTTCCGAATGACAAGTTAGAATTGGAACAAATGATTGAGAACTTAAAAACCTTACCAACAAAAGCTGTTCTTCTTAAAGGTGGGCACATCAAACACGAGACCAATGATTGTATTGATTATTTAATTTATGAGAATCAAGTAACAACATTTACGGGGCCTATGATTGATACAAACAATACTCATGGTACCGGTTGTACGCTGTCATCGGCTATTGCTAGCTATATGGCTCAAGGCTTCTCACTGGCCAGCGCTATTCAAAAAGCTAAAGATTACCTCACCCATGCGCTGATTCACGCCGATAAACTTGATATTGGCAAAGGACATGGCCCTGTACATCACTTTCACGCAAGTCATGATCTTCCCTATTAATAACGGAACTTTAGGGTATCCTGATGTTGGTTAATGGCTAAAACTTAAAAACTCTCCACTTATGACGTTGGAGAGTTTTGGGATGACAAATTACCATATCGATAATCTATATGACGAAAAACGATGTTGTTCCGAAAAAGAGTTACTTCTGCGGAGATAACACGATCGGTGTGATGTTTTTCGTTTGCTCTGGAAGCGTAATTGTGTCGTTTAAGTCGTAATCGGAAGGAACGATATTTGCTTTGTGATTAATAACTTCGATCTCTTCACCTTGGCTTGTAACTAAAAAACCAGACTCAAATGTCGGGAACTCCAATCGAATGCCATTTACTTCTGGTGTAAACCATTTTCCGATACTGCCACTTAACTGAGTGAGTAAGGTTTGCATCTGTGCGGATAGAGATGATAGGTGTTCAATTGAAACGGCTTCACTAAGTGGTTCTCGTGCCAACACTTTCATTGAAATATCACAAGGCTCATCAGAGACCGAGGTGATGTAAAGTAATGGGTTCAGTTTCTTTAGGTTTGTATCAATAGGCAGTTCTACTTCGCCGGTAGAATATACTTCTATCGTTTCGTTATGTTTTTTATGCTCTAAACGAGCGTCTGCAAGGTGACATGCTTGACGCGTGTCCTGCTCGATAAAAAACAATCCAACTCGAACATCTGGATGATCTAGCTCACTATTGTGCTTTAGCTGATTATAAAAGTTGGAATAATGAAACATATATACATGCTGGCCTGATATGGCGGGAGCTGAAGAGATAGTCCCACATAAAAGTAATAACCAACCAAGTGTTTTTTTGTTCATTCTGGACTTCTCAATGTATTAATTAAAGATGCTAATAGAGTGATTATAGTACCCAGTATGGGAGTGTCGTTATGTCACAAAATTGAATGTTTTTTGTGACATAACATAAACCATGTCTAGGGAATACCTTAACGGTCATAGAGCGTTTAGGCGTTAAAAACTTGTGACTTTTCTTGGCTATCCGATTTTGAAACAATCATCAATTTTATACCAAACAGGTTACGATAGATTGTGCCTTTAAGATGCATGTAGAAAGGTAGAATGAAAATTAACCCTATACCACCCGTCATCAAGGCCATCACTAATAAAATAGTCCCAATGGTAAACAAAATACATAAAGGAAAGAGCTTTTTATTGGTCGCTTTAAGTGAAATCAGCAAGGCATTATGTGGCAACACGCGTTTTTCACAGATCAATAATATGGAGTGAGCAAAGGCCAATGAGAAATAAAATGAAAGAGGCCCAAATAGAGAGCTGGAAATAGCCTGAATGATTAGATTGAGCAGTGTTACAATAATAATCGGAACGGTATATTGAAATCCTTTCAATAACGTCGCAAAGCCAGTCTTTAGTCCTGCAGACTGGCTCATTGCCATTAAGCTTATCCCGGCGAAAAGCGGAGAACATATTACTTCAGCGCTAAAAACGGCAATAAAGCAAGCTTCTATCAATTCGATAGTGAGTGCTTCTGGATTCGTTGCGATTAAGGTTATGTCGCTTAATGAATAACCGAGCACATTAAGTGTAATCATAAACGCAACAAACGTTACCGCAATAAAAGTCACAATTGCAGGGGTAAAACCGATGAAGTTTTTGACTGTTAGTGAGAAAGATTCACGTATTACGGCATTTACTTTAAGTTCGCTTTCGCCCTTTAATGCCTTATCAATGCTACCACCGAGAAGGAATTCTTTTTCAATGTTATCTGACATACTTTCCTATCGTGACATTGTCACTACCGATACTGAATTATAAAATTTGGTTAATTATACCGGATTTGGCACTAAGTCTGAATGGAATACTTGTCATTATCGTATTGAGTATTAATTACTTACAAATTGATACGTACTCAGTCGTTGGTAACAAGAGGCCATTTAGGCTGATATACCCAATATTTCATTGACTAACTTAGGTACTTCGATGCTTGCTTTTCCTTGTCGATGTTCGGCAAACTCGCTATCAACTGCGCTAGGTTCAATGTTGATTTCGATAGTGTGTGCCCCGTGCATTCGTGCGTCATGAACGAGTCCAGCTGCGGGATAAACGACACCAGATGTACCGATTGAAACAAACAAGTCGGCGTGTTCGACAGCATCATAAATATCCCCCATTCGTAATGGCATTTCTCCAAACCATACAATGTGTGGGCGCATTAAATTTGGAAATTGACAACAGTGACATAAGTCATCTTTATGGATGTCGCCGAGTTGTTCAACAACCTGATTAGATTCACTACAGCGCGACTTTAATAGCTCTCCATGCATATGGACAATATTCTTTGTTCCACCACGCTCGTGTAGGTTATCAATATTCTGTGTAATAACGGTAACGGAGCCATTGAGCTCAGCTTCAAGTTGTCCGAGTGCTATATGGGCAGCGTTGGGTAATATGTCGGGAGATTGGAGTTTATGGCGTCGCTGATTGTAGAACTCGAGCACTAATTCAGGATTCGCTTCGAACCCTTCAGGGGTCGCAACATCTTCAATTCGATGATTTTCCCAAAGTCCATCTTGAGCTCGAAAAGTTTGAATACCAGATTCTGCTGAGATACCAGCACCAGTGAGGATAACGATATTATTGTATTTTTGTTTCATACCTGCATCTCGACGATTTTATTTTAAATTAGCATAACATCGATTATGCATCGTCTGAATGGTAGAACCTTAGACATAAGTCTTAACTTGATAAAAAGTATTGGGGTTTTGTGAGCTCATTAAAAAAGCGAGCATTAAGCTCGCTTTTATTAACGTGATTGAGTTAATTATTCTTCATTTGTTGCTGATATCTTGTGAATCACAAGATCGGCACCTTTAAACTCTTCTTCTTCTGACATACGAAGACCTGTGAATTTATTCAATATTCCATACACCAGGAAAGCACCAATAAGTGCGACGGCGATGCCTAGGATCGTTCCTAAGATTTGTACGGTGAGGCTAACACCACCCAGCCCACCTAGCGCTTGTTGACCAAAGATTCCGGCAGCAACACCACCCCATGCACCACATAATCCATGCAATGGCCATACGCCCAATACATCGTCAATTCGGGTTTTATTTTGCAAGAATGTAAATACCCAAACAAACATCGCGCCAGCGACAACACCAGTAATTAATGCGCCTATTGGGTGCATAACATCAGACCCAGCACAAACGGCAACTAGGCCAGCTAATGGGCCGTTGTGAATAAAACCAGGGTCATTTCTGCCGACGATTAATGCGGTAAGAATACCACCGACCATCGCCATTAATGAGTTCATTGCAACCAAGCCACTAATACCATTTAAGGTTTGAGCCGACATAACATTAAATCCGAACCAACCTACCGATAAAATCCAGGCACCTAGCGCAAGAAACGGAATATTCGATGGTGCGAAGTTAGTATGTTTACCTGCACGAACTCGCCCTTTACGCATCCCCAAAAAGAGAACAGCAACTAGAGCGATCCAACCGCCAACTCCATGAACAACGACCGATCCAGCAAAATCATGGAATCCCGCACCAAAAGAAGATTCAAACCAACTTTGAACACCATAGTTTCCGTTCCAGATGATACCCTCGAAGAAAGGATAGACAAAGCCAACCGTAAATAACGTTGCAAACAGAATGGGATAAAAACGCGCTCGTTCAGCGATACCGCCAGATACGATTGCTGGTATGGCAGCGGCAAAGGTTAATAGGAAGAAGAATTTAACTAATTCATATCCATTACCTTGCGATAATGTTTCGGCGTCAGCAAAAAAGGTTCCACCATATGCGATCCAGTAGCCAATAAAGAAGTAGGCAATCGCAGACACACCGAAGTCAGCTAATATTTTAACCAATGCGTTAACCTGGTTCTTTTTACGAACCGTACCAACTTCTAAAAATGCAAATCCAGCATGCATTAAAAACACCATAATGGCGCCCAGTAGTAAAAATAGGGTGTCAGAACTTTGCGTTAGCGTCTGTATTGCCCCGTGAACTTGACTTACCTTGTCACTCATTCTCGATGATCTCCAGTGTTTGCACTAATGGTGTGCTAAAAAATAAAATTGCCCAATTATGGGGATTAGTGTTTTAGTTTTTTGCAATTAAGCAATAATTGATCCAAAAGAGAGTTTTAGGATTTTTCTTTAGCAATTTGAAGTTTAACTTTTTGATAAGTAATAATTTAAGTGTTCTTTGGATAGTGCTTTTAGAATGAAGGCTTAGAATCTCTTTTAGATGTCAATGCACTAAATTGATGCTTTTTCACGATAATGGAGCAAAGGCTTTCGATTGGTGTGGTTAATTTTTGGTGCAACTGGTGTCAGTTCGAGTTGGTTGGAATAAAGATAGTAAAGGTTGTTTGCTCACTTGTTGACGTCACTTGGATTTCCCCTCCCATTTGATCTATTAGATTCTTAGAAACGGATAATCCTAACCCTGTTCCTTCACTTTTTGTTGTAAAGAACGGGTCAAAGATATGGTTTATATTTTCTTGAGAAATCCCCTGACCTTGATCTGTAATCGCAATTGCGACGCCATTATCGTGGTCATCTTCAATCCAATTAAACGATTGAATGGTGATTTCCCCTATTCCTTGCATCGCTTGAATGGCGTTGACCTGTAGATTGACAAGAACTTGCAACAACTGGTGTCGATTGACACTCACATCATGCTTGGCGTTTAAAGAAAAAGTGAAGGTAATATTACGTTTATTTTCGCCAGTGCGCACAAGAGTGACACTTTCTTCAATGATTGGGTTGATCGATTGAGGGAAACTTCGACTACTCTGAGTTTCGCTCTTCCTACTGTATTGTAGAAGGCTACGTATAATATCGCGTATTCGATCGACTTGTTTTCTAATTGAACGTAACTCGTCATCGAAGTCATTATTTTGCGATGGCAAACTGAGTTTTATAAGATCGGCGTTACCCAATATCACGGCGATTGGGTTGTTTATTTCATGTGCTATTCCCGCCGTAAGTTCACCTAAAGCGGCCAGCTTTTCTTGGGCAATGAGTTTATTTCGAGTTTGTTCAAGAAGACGAAGTTGCTGCTCTAATAACAAGTTTTTCTCATTGAGGCTTATTGTTCGTTGATCCACTTGCCGCTCTAAGGATTTAGCAAACTCGATGATTTCTTTCTGCTGTGAATTCAAGATGTCCAGCATTCGGTCGAACTGCAATGCAAGTTGGCTTAGTTCGTTGTCGGAGTTGAGGCCGAGAGATCCGATTCGTGATGCTTTCCCCGTTTGAACGGCATTGACCACTCTCGATATTTGTTCGATTGGGCGGAATAGTGATCGTGCAGAGCGATACACTGCAATTCCTGAGATGCCTAATAGTAAAATAGCAAAAATGCCTATTTCAATAATATGAGTTAAGTAGAGCTTCAGCACTGGCCACATTGGGTAGCCTGTATAAAGCATGCCAATAATGGCGTCGTTATAGTCGTAAAGTGGCTGATAAGCTGTGATAAACCAGCGGTCAATAACGCGAGTGAGATTCACCCATTCTTGTCCTTTTAATACGACGTGTTCATAGACCTCCGGTGATACCTTGGTACCAACCGCTCGCGTATCGTAACCATTTTCTGACGCTAACGAAATATTGGTGCTGACTCGAATATTATCAAGAAAAAAGGTAACCGTGCCATTTGGACGAGTGCTGTCATAATGTGATGGGTAGATTAAGTCTCGGATATTATCGACCAACTGAGATTTGTGATTGAGTAATACTCCGGCATCTAGGTAGCCGATTAACTGGTTTTCATGGCGGTAAATGGGAACCAAGGTTCGAGTAACTAACGCTCGGGTTTCTATTGTATGTTCATCAACTATCTCTATTTGAGCTTGCTGCAAAAGGGCAACGTTCATGTCGGCAAGAGTTCCTGCGTCGAGAACTGAAAAATACGTACCCAGTTGAGCGGTTTGCCCTTGAACGATAGCTTGGGTTTTTGGGTAGTAACGAATGAAGTCAAATTCGCCACGGTTACGAGGTTGTGCAAGCCAACGGTTAATTTCCTCGGTATCTGTGGTCTTATTGAGCAATTCATTTAACTGGTATGAGCTAGCCAGAGTATTGAGTTTTAGGTCTTGCTCACTCAATAGAAATGTCACGCTACTTCGAGCCACTCTTAATCGTTCAGATACACTTTGTAAGGTATTCTGCCAAGTGTAGTGAACCGACCAATAAAGGCTGATGATAACCAATGCGACTATCGTAATTAGAATTGGCGCAGATGTAAGTACTAATAAGCGATACCTTACCGTTTGGCGGAATTGTCTTAACCGAATTAAAGCTCTATCCCATTTAGTCACGAGTGTTCTCTTCTTCCGCTTGCCATTCTTTGAATTTTCGTTCTAACGTTTTTCGTGAAACGCCCAATTCGCGAGCTGCTGCTGATTTATTCCCTTCATTAAATTTCATTACTTTCAGTATATGCGCTCGTTCAATATCTTTAAGAGCCCAGTCTTCAGGGTAGCCCACTTCTTGTTGGTTAACGGTTAAATCGGGAGAGTAATCTGCGTGAGACACAGAAAGTACAACACCGTTGTTTGGAATGCCGCGGTTTTGCAAGTCTTGCCAATATTGGCTTGGTGATTTATTGAGTAATAAACATCGTTCGATTAAATTTCGTAGTTCTCGAATATTTCCCGGCCATTCATGGTTTTGCATTTCTTCACTGTATTGGTTAATCCACGGAGGTACAGGAAGGGACAGTTGACAGCACAATAGCTGGGTGAAGTATGGCGTTAGCTCGATAAGGTCGGCTTTTCTCTGCTTTAATGGTGGTGAGTCGATCTTTAGTACCGCTAACCGATAGTAGAGATCGCTGCGAAACTTGTTTGTGTCGATCAAGGTTTGAAGCGAGTTGCTGGTTGCTGCAATAATACGAACATCGATAGCGATATCGATATTGCTTCCCATTGGGCGGATAATCTTTTGTTCTAATACTCGCAACAACAGGCCTTGCAGATCCAATGACATCGAATCGATTTCATCCAAAAACAGCGTTCCGTTGTTCGCGAGTCGGATGAGGCCTTCGTCGACGCCTCCATTCCCAAAGAGCTCTTTCTCTAAACTTTGGTTGGGATACATTGAGCAACTTACGGTTACGAATGGTCCATTTCGGCCACTTTTATTGTGTAAAGTTCGAGCAATCAAGGATTTACCTGTTCCCGACTCCCCTTCGATTAACACTGGTGCTTTCGAAGGAGCATACTGGCTAACAACTTGTTTGAGAGCTTTTGTTTTATCGGAATTTCCAACAATTTCTTGGTTGATATGTTGGTTTATTTCTCTAGATAGTGCTTTACTCTTTCTCTGTTCTAAATGCCGTTTCATGCATCGATCTACCGAAGTAAGAATTTGGTCTAGATTGAAAGGTTTGAGAATAAAGTCTGTTGCGCCGAGCTTTAATGCTGAGATTGCGGTATCTACGGTGGCGTAGCCTGTGATAAAGATAACATCAACAGGTCTACTTTTATTCTCAAACACCTCAACCCATTCAATTCCTGAACGACCCGGTAAGTTAATGTCCAATATAACCAGATCATAATGTTGATGGTTGCGAAGTGCTTCCCCTTCTTCTACTGAGCCAGCACAATCGACACGGGTAAAATATAAACTGAGTGCTTTTCGCAGAATATGTTGCATGTCTTTTTCGTCATCAACGATTAAGACAGAAAAGGTATTGTATTGGCCTGGTTCTATTGAATTTGACATAATTCGCTTCGGTTAGCCGTCAATATGCGACATTTTGTCTCAGTGAGTATTTTTTGTCACTATATTCCTAAAATTTTGCTATGCATTACGTGATTATTTGTTATAAATGCTCGCCAAATATCTCGACTATTCGCGTCTAGGAGAAAGTATTGATAAGTGATAAACCACAAAGTATAACGTGGGTTATTTTAGCTGGCGGTAGAGGCCAGAGAATGTCTGGGCAAGACAAAGGATTACTGAAGGTCGGTGATTCTTGTTTAGTTGAACTAATTGTTAATGAGTTACAAAGACAGATCTTGGCAGAAAATCGCAGTGAGTATTTGTTAATTAATGCCAATCGAAATATTGCCACCTATCAAAAATATGCTGAAGTTGTGACGGATTTAAATGATCAGTTTCAAGGGCCGTTGTCTGGGATGCTTGCTGCATTAATGCATACTAAAACGGAGTGGATTGCCGTTATACCCTGTGATAGTCCTAACATTCCTCTTCAGTATGTGGAGAAGATGGTGTCCGCAACAGACACAGAATCAGATGTGTTGGTGGCGTTCGATGGCGAACATGTTCAACCTGTTTTTTGCTTAATTAGACGTTCGATTCAATCTAAATTGGAAGAGTTTTTACGTCAAGGAGAACGTAAAGTGGGTTTATTTTTCCGTAACATGCAAGCGGAGCGGATAGATTTTAGTGACAATCCTGAGTTGTTTGTTAACATCAACCACCCAGAAGATTTGGCTCAATTTGTTGCCTCACGATCGCCCTTTTCTCGTTAATTTCGTATTCAATCAAGGTACTCATTTATGGCTCGCGTAATTACTTACATATATAAAGAAGAAGCAAAAACCCTGACTTTTTCTTATCAGCAACATCTCAATATACATGAAGCAGTGGCCGAAGCAGAAGGCATTGATATCTCCGATTTCCTCGCCATGGAACAGCAAATAGAAGCGGTCTCTGATACGAAATCAGTAAGAAACTATCGCGATAACTATTTTAAAAAGCTTGGTTTTTCTGAGCTAAAATTATTACCAAAGGAAAATAAAGGCATTGGTGAAAAATAACCAACAACGGTAATGCCTCTGTCTTTTTCATAGAAATAAAAAACCGACCATAAAGTCGGTTTTTTAGTAAATGCGAAACGATCTTTTACTTAGATATTGAGAAATGCCGCACCACGAACGCCACCGGAATCGCCATATTTTGCTTTCAGAATTTGCGGGCATTTTGCAATCGGAAGTAAGTACTTAGGTACTCGTTTAGGGAGCTCAGTGTAAAGCGCTTCAAAGTTTGATAATCCGCCGCCTAAAACAACCACATGAGGATCGTTTCCTGTAAACAAGTTTCCAAAACACGCAGCTAAGAATTCAAGAAACAGATCGACAAACTCACTCGCTTTATCTTCACCACTTTGATAGCCCTGGATAATATCAACGGCTTTGCGCGCTTCGCCATAGCGATGTTGATATAACAATTCAAAACCTCTACCCGATAGATAGTTATCAAGGCATCCTTGTTTGCCACATCCACACTGTAAATAGGGTGGTGTGTCGCCTAAAAGCATCCATGCATCGATTGGTACGCGCATATGCCCGAGTTCGCCCGCAACATGATTTCGGCCAGAAAAAACTTTACCGTTATAAATTAAACCACCGCCAAACCCCGTTCCTAAGATCAGTCCCATGACTGAAGGAGAATCCTTAAGCTGTTCATCCCAGGCTTCAGAAAGTGCAAAGCAGTTGGCATCATTTTCGAGCTTCACCTCGCGACCAAGTCGTTTTTCTAAATCGCGGCGAAGATATTGACCGTTTGCGCAAGGGATATTAACAGTAAGCACCTTAGAGTCTTGTGCATCCTCCATTCCAGGAAAGCCAATCCCGACTTTGCCACAGGTATTAAGTTCACGGTCATACTTTTCTACAAGGGAAACAATGGTCTCAAGCAACGTTGTGTAATCATCTGATGGCGTCGCCGTTCGTTCTGTTGCTACGCGGGCCAAATCATTGTCAAAAGCACCAAATTCTATTTTGGTTCCTCCGACATCAAAACCATAGTACATATCAGTCTCCTGTGAAAAACATATTTATCGTCGCAAAATAACATTATTTATAATCATACAAAAGGAAGTGCATTCACCCTAAAACCAATACGTTAAAGCGTGATGTAGCGCCAATTAATACGTTAGTGCTTAGGTGTTATCTAGGGTTTCATTGAAATTAATCAGCTTTGTCAGAGCAGATCGACCTTGGTCACCCTCTCCTCGGCTTTTCGAGAGTTGATACGCTTCTCTAAACGCTTCGAACCAGTGGATAAGTGCATCTGACTCTGGATTCAGCCCAACATTTTTTAGAGCTAATGCGGTGACTTCCGCTGTAGAAAGGTGGTTTTCATTTTCTGACTTACGTAATAAATATTGTGAAAGATGCGTCGGAGTAATTGAAATCACGGGTAACGCATTGAGATACGGAGACTTTCTAAACATTCGACGAGCTTCTCGCCAACTCCCATCTAACAAAATTAGGAGTAATGTTTTATCTGAAGGTACTAACGCGTCTGCAGATAAAATACGACGGCTATCTTCAATGTATTCTTGGGGGAATAGAATAACTGGAAAATACTTTGGGTCGCTAAGTAGCACTAATAGGTTTGGATCGGGTTCCGTTCTATTCCATTGAAAAGCGTGTGTGTCTGTGACAATGTCAGCTACTAATCGCCCTGTATTACTTGGTTTTAGTACTTCATTATCAGACAGTAACAAAAGTACCGCGACACGGTCAGAGGTTCGAGGGCGAGCGTGGCATATGCAATAAGGCTTTGCAGTCTGACAAACGCTACATCGTTCAGTTCGTCCGCCACGTGCTTGAAATGGTTTGGTTGAGTTTTCAATGCGATTTTGATGCAGGCGTTGAAAGGAGTTAAGGGTCATGAAATGATTTTTAGTGGCGAATTGGTGAGGCGATTGTAATTTGTCTAATGAATTTAGCAATACGTAAGAGAAATAAGCTTTAAATTATACCTAACAATCATGGTTACAGAGCGATCGACCTCCTTATCAATCAAACTCGATGCTATCTTTAATCGTATTTTGTTACAGCAGAATCAAATAAGTTTTTCACCAATCCAATGAATTCGTCTAGAAATTCGACCTGTTGATTGGTTGCTTTACTTTGCCAGCACCCAGCTAAAACCTCCGCGAGATCGGCAAAAACAAAATCGACTTCTTTTAACAGGCGGAAGCGAACGCTTGAATGCATTTCTGGGTTTTGAGCGAACAGCGCCATAATATTACTGGTCACCATATCGGATACAATATCTTCAATGCTCTCTTCGCCTGTATCACCATTCGACGTAAAGATGCTTAAATTCTCAGAAAGGTGCTCAATTAACGCTAAATATCCATCTGTATCAACAACCATTAGAATCACCACTCATACTTCTACATACCTTTAAATTATATCTAATTATATTGAATTCACATTAGCGATACAAATTTACTTTAGTTTTTGTGTGGTTTTATGATTTTGATCTTGTTTTGTGTAGGTAGTCTCCGATTGAGATCAAAGATCTCACTAAATGATTCAGATAAATAGAATAAATGTTATTGAAGAAAATAATTTTTGATAAAAAATGTGAAAACTATGCACTATGTACAAAGATTGTACAGCTTAATGCCTTACACTTAACGTAGGTATTTCGATTAGAGGTGACTCAGTTATGTGGCAAGTTATATCTAAACAGATTTCCAGCGTCATTGATCAAGACTTTTTTCCTCATCATAAGTTAGAGCTTGATGGCGGCGATATTAACCAATCATTTCGAATCAGTGATGACTCACTGCACTTTTTTGTCAAAACTAACGAAAAAGAATGTTTACCTATGTTGGTGGCTGAGGCTGATGGTTTGGAGGCATTAGCGAAAGCTCAAGCTTTGACTGTGCCGAATGTCATTGCTCTCGGCACAACGAAAAGCAACAGCTATTTAGTATTAGAATTCTTGCCAATGACGCCGATTGAAAGCGCAACCAGTTATGCTCTAGGTGTTGATTTAGCTAGGCAACATCAGTGGGGCGAACAAGGAGAATATGGTTTCGATCTTGATAACTACATCGGCTATTCGATTCAACCAAACGGTTGGCATAAAAAATGGTCTCGATTTTTTGCTGAACAACGGATTGGTTGGCAGCTTCAACTGTTACGAGAAAAAGGGATAGAATTGGTTGATATTGACCAATTCGTGGATTTGATTGCGATGAAACTAGCACATCATCATCCTAAGCCTTCCCTACTTCACGGCGATTTATGGTCAGGGAACATTGGCCGTATTGGTCGAGGCGCTGTTGCGTTTGATCCAGCGTGTTATTGGGGAGATCGTGAGTGTGATATTGCGATGACGGAATTATTCAATCGTTTTGATGAAGAGTTTTATCGTGGATATAACGATATATATCCACTTGATGTCCACTATCCAATGCGTCGAGATATTTACAATTTATATCACATCCTTAATCATTGTAATTGCTTTGCAGGTCACTATATTGGTGAAGCTCAGAACCGAATCAACCGTATAATGAAACTTTAACAAAGCGTTATATTAGATTATTGACGTTGTGATAGAACTCTTTCGACGGTATCAACTATCGCCTGAGTTTGCGGATCAATTTCTACATTGATCCGGTCGCCTACTTCTCGCGTTCCAAATAGCGTTTTTTGTAATGTTTCAGGAATGAAGCTTACACTAAACCGATTTTCTTCCACATTTGAGATGGTTAGCGAACATCCATCTAAACCAATATACCCTTTGGTTAACACATATTTTGCGATATGTTCGTCAAGTGAGAACCACACGGTGAGATTATTGGTCTGTGGAATTAATTCAACGATGGTAGTCGTTTGCATTATATGACCAGACATATTGTGTCCACCAATCTCATCGCCAAATTTTGCAGCACGTTCGACATTGACGAAATCTCCCGGCATTAAGTCGCCTAAATTGGTTAGAGATAATGTCATTTGCATGAGATCGAAGCTCACCAAATTGTCGTTGATTTCAGTGATGGTTAAACAACATCCATTATGGGCAATTGAAGCACCAATGGTTAAGTTGTCACACAGATCATTAGGCAAACGGAGGGTGTGAGTTTGTAAGCCAGTTTTACGCTCAATGGAGACAACCTCTGCTTTGCCTTGAACAATCCCAGTAAACATTATTATTCCTCATAAATTCGTAGCAGAAATACCAACAATTCTCTATCATTGCGGCCTCATTGCACTGTAACATTTTTTACAGATAAAAAGACTGCCATTGGGAGCATTTTGTGCACCGGTATCGAATCGAAATTAAAAAGTTAATAAAATTAGCGACCCCTGTTTTGGTCGCCTCAGTCGCACAAACAGGAATGGGCTTTGTTGATACTGTCATGGCGGGAGGAGTGTCAGCTCTTGATATGGCCGCGGTCTCTATCGCAGCGAGTATTTGGTTCCCGACGATCATATTTGGGACTGGTGTATTAATGGCGTTGGTTCCCGTGATCGCTCAATTAAGTGGGGCGCGTAAGCTAGAACAAATTCCTTTTCAAATTCAACAAGGTTTATTAGCGGCATTGCTTCTTTTGATTCCGACAATTCTTGTGTTGATGCAAACCAATACCATACTCGAGTTTATGGATGTCGATCCTGAATTGTCCGCTATGACCAATGGTTATATTCATACCATGTTATTTGCAGCACCGGCGTTTCTTTTGTTTCAAGCGTTGCGAAGTTTTACCGATGGAATGTCTGATACTCGAATTTCGATGATCATTGGCTTTTGCGGTTTGGTATTAAATGTGCCGGTAAATTACATTTTCGTTTATGGTAAGTTCGGTGCTCCTGCGCTAGGAGGCGTTGGATGTGGTGTGGCTACCGCTATTGTATATTGGTCAATGTTTGCCATGCTGCTGTTTTATATTGTTACGTCAAAAAGATTGGCTCACGTTCCTATTTTTGCGCAGTTCTACCGACCAAATGTTAAGGAGCTAATTGGCTTCTTTCGGCTAGGGCTTCCTTTAGCGACGGCCATCTTTTGTGAAGTAAGTTTGTTCTCAGTGGTGTCTATTATTATTGCCCCTTTAGGCGCTCAAATAGTGGCTTCGCATCAAGTTGCATTGAACTACTCTTCGCTAATATTTATGATTCCGATGAGTATTGCAGCAGCGGTTTGTATCCGAATAGGGAACTTTATCGGTGAAGAAAAACCGTTGGACGCGATTGTTGCAGCGAAAACAGCGCTATTTCTTGGTTTTACTACCGCTCTTGTAACGGCAACGTTTACCGTGTTGTTTGCGCAACATATTAGTGAACTTTATACCCACGATGTAGACGTTCAAAACCTAGCGGTTGGCTTACTTTTCCTTGCTGCGATATACCAGTGCACCGATTCCATTCAAGTTATTTGTGGTGGCGTTTTGCGCGGCTACAAAGATATGAAAGCAATATTAGTGCGAACCTTGGTGTCGTATTGGGTATTTGGTCTTCCTAGCGGATACATACTTGGTATGACCGATTGGATCGTCCCGCATATGGGCGCGTTTGGCTTTTGGATTGGCTTTGTAGTCGGGTTATCGGTATCTGCAATATTGTTGGGATTGCGTTTAAAAGAAATTTTTAAGCGACAATTAGCAATGAACATTAGTGCCTAATAATCTATGACAGTTGCGAAAGTAAAACGCCTTGCTAGCGTTGTTACTCTTTGAAGCGAACCCTAAGAAATCGGGCAAACCGTGGTTTTCCTTTCTGGGTTAAATTTTGATAGCGATAGGTAATTTGTGAGCCTATCTCGGGTGGTGTTAGGCGAAGTTTATCGCTTAACCCACTGCCTATCGCAAATTCTACGTTATTGCTATCTCGTACGATTAATGAACCTACTAACCCAGTGTACTTTCCTTTCCCCGCTCGGTAGCCGATTACCGTCGCTTCCGCATCTTGGTACGGTTTTAACTTGAGCATGCCTTGCTGGCGGCCGTTGATCGAAGTCGTATCAGGATCGCGCAGTATCAGTCCCTCACCGCCTCGGGTTATGACCTCGTTAAATAATCGATTCAGTTGTGTTGTATCTGAAACCTTATGGTGTGATACAAGTCGTAAATGGTCTTTTAATCGTATGCCTGAAAACCATTGTTCTAAATTTTTATATCGAACGGCAAAAGGTTGCTGAGTGTCTGGACGATCAAAGATGTGGTACTGAATCGACTGCCACATGTTGTCATTCGGTTGCAAAGTTAATACTGTTGATTGAATCTCTTCAAAACTTAGATTTGACGCCCATAACTCCCCATCTAAAGCAAAAGGTGGTAGGTCTTGAGTAAACCAACTCGGCGCTATGATTGGATTACCGCGACGTGTTATTAATCCTTGGCCTGTCCATATTGCACGAATCCCATCGAGCTTTTCACTAACAAGGTAGTTGATATTTATTTGCGCTGATTGGTTATAAGTCACGGCAAGCGGTATGGGAACCGGCGTATAGGTGGTAGCAAAAATCGGTGATGCTTGAAGTCCAATCGTGATACTGACTATAAGAAGGGGCTTGGCAAATGAATGCTTGGAAGATAAAGACATGAGAGCCTCCAGTGTAATAACGGAAAGCGTTCTATTTTGAAAAAAACAGTGAGTGTAGAACGGCTGTATGACGATTACGCTACGTGATATCAAATCGTCATCAACCTGAATTAAATACAAATGGGACTCTGTATTTACATTTTGCTTCGTATCTGACTTAAATCTTCACTCAAAACGTCGCTCTTGCCGAAAAAATGGCGACTAAATATTCATGTCGGTTAGTGACTAAGTCCTGTTATTTTTTGTACCTTCAGCACCTGTTGTTGCATCTCGTGGGCAATCGCGTGCAGTGACTGTAGTTCATCATCGGTAAATGGATGAATTAATATGGATTCGGCACCCTTGTGTCCAACAACCGTCGGCAGTGATAAAACCACATCACTGAGTCCATATTCGCCTCTTAATAGTGTGCCGATTGGAAGTACCGATCGTTCATTAATCATAATTGCCTGAATGATCCGAAACACACTGGCGGCGATCCCGTGTGTCGTATTATGTTTCAGTTTTAGGATTTCGTATCCTGCTTGTTTCACCGAGTCGAGGAGTTCATCTGCATCAATTCTCGGTAACTTGTTTTGGTCACAATAGTAGTCAGCTGGTTGACCTGCGATGGTAATCAAGCTTTTTGGAGTAAAGCAGTTGTAGCCGTGTTCACCTAAGACATAACCAAATACGTTTTTAGGATCCAGGTTTACACGTGAAGCGACAATTGACATTAGACGGGCAGTATCGATAAGGCAACCAGCACTGATAATTTGCGAAGGTGCGTATCCAGTATTCGCAACAATAAAATGAGCCACGATATCACACGGATTGGTTGCGACGATAATGATGGCATTGGGTGCGACTTTTTCGACTCCTTTCGCAATATCGACGATAATTTGTGTATTGATTTCAGCTAAATCCAAGCGGCTTTGATGAGGTTGAATTTGTGCTCCAGCGGTGATGACAACAACATCGGATCCCGTCATTTCAAAATAGTCGTTTGTCGCGGTGATTCGGGTGTTTTTGCTAAAGGTTAAAGCAGCAGTATGGCGAAAGTCGTACACTTCTCCTTGTGCTTTTTCGAGAGTGCGATTAAACAAAACTAATTCACTAGCGCTGCCTAAACTGAGTACATAGTTACATACACCAACACCGACAGATCCTGCTCCAATAACACTCACTTTCATACTCACCCCTTATTACGATATAAAATCACAGCGAACAATAGTATTACACGCAAGCAATTTCTATTCCTTAATAAACTGCATTGTCCTAGGTAATTTAGAATAATGTTCTGAATTTTATTGCACCAATTTGATGTCGAATTAGGCGCATATGCATAATTTCTGTGCAGGTTATCGAGAAAATTAGGGTCATTATATCGACATAAAACGTTCACTCTTTTGAAACTCAAGATACATGTAACTGTCATATCTCCATTTCATTATTGGTCGAAGGAAACCAACGTAAATTCGAACGAAACCTTTAAAAGGAACGGAATCAATGAACAAATTCATGTTGTCAGGTTTAGTGGCGGTAATGGCGTCAACACCAACGTGGGCAAAAACAGAAGTAACATGGTGGCATGCAATGGCAGGTCAACTGGGCGAAACAGTCAATAAAATCGCTTCTGATTTTAATGCCTCACAAGACAATTACGAAATAACACCAGTTTACAAAGGCACATACACAGAAACGTTAACGGCGGGCATCGCAGCTTTTCGTGCGAAACAATCGCCGAATATTTTGCAAGTCTTTGATGCCGGTGCAGCAACTATTATGAATGCGCCAGGTGTGGCTACGCCAGTCCAAGATGTTCTTGTTGACGCTGGTTACCCATTTAATAGTCAAGATTACCTTGAAGGTGTGCGTAATTTCTATGCTAATACCGAAGGCAAAATGATTGGCATGCCATTCAACAGTTCAACACCCGTGCTTTATTACAACAAAGATCTCTTGAGCAAAGCAGGTGTAGAAGCGCCAAAAACCTATGAAGATTTTGAAGTGGCGGCGAAAAAACTGAAGCAGAACAATATTACTGCCCTCGCCCAATCTCATACCCCTTGGATCATGTTCGAAAACTTTAAAGCCCGTCATGATCTGCCTTTCTCTGACCAAGACAATGGGTTTTCTGGCTTGTCGACCAAAATCAACATTAATACCTCTGATATGGTGATGCATGTTGAAAAATTAAAAGAGTGGTCGGACAAAGGTTACTACCAGTACTTTGGAAGCGACTGGGATGCTAACCAGAAGCCATTTGAACGTGGTGAAGTTGCAATGTGGTTAGGCTCTTCAGGTTCATTTGGTGGCTTGCTTCAACGTGTGGAATTCGAAATGGGTACGACGTATTTGCCGTATTGGGAAAAATTGCACAAAGAAGGCGTTCATACCTTTATCGGTGGTGCGGCATTGTTTGCGATGAATGGTCATGATCAAGAAGAGAATAAGGCGGTTGCCGCATTCTTTGATTACCTAACCAAAGCAGACGTTCAAATGTACTGGCACAAGACGACTGGTTATGTACCTGTAACCAATGCAGCTTACGATCTCACTAAACAAAGTGGTTACTACAATGAATCACCTGATGCAGAAGTAGGTGTTAAGCAGTTGAGTCTGGCGTCCGGTCAATGGAACAAAGGCTATCGAGTAGGATTTTACCCACAAATTCGTGAAGTTATGAATCGTGAATTCGACAACATCTTCGCGGGAACAAAAGAGGTTAAACCTGCTCTTGATGCGGTTGAAGCGGAAAGCAGTAAATTGCTTAAACGTTTTTCTCGTACCGTAAAATAACGCCGTTTGACTTCCCCCATCACGGCATCGTGGTGGGGGATTTTTTGTTTTAAGGATCGATTGTGTCTCAACAACGTATGTTTCAACATAGCGCGCTGCCATATTTATTACTGGCGCCTCAAATCTTGATTATTGCCCTTTTCTTTATCTATCCGGCGGCACAAGCAATTTATCTCTCGTTCACGCTCGAAGACCCTTGGGGATTGTCGAGTGAGTTTGTGTGGTTTGATAATTATGTCGAACTCTTTCAATCGACAGATTACCTAGCGTCATTAGGTTTTACTCTAATGTTCTCTTTTATTGTGGCGGCTTTGTCTCTTGGATTGGCATTGGTGTTAGCGGTGAAGGCGAATAATGTCATTCATGGTAAAAGTGGTTATCGCATAATTTTAACGTGGGTTTACGCCGTTGCCCCTGCTGTCGCGGGCTTAATTGGTGGGTTTCTTTTTGCACCACATATTGGGCCATTAAATCAACTCGCTCACCATTTAGGTTGGGAATTCAGCCTACAAACCAATCCCACAGATGCCATTATCGCACTTGTACTCGTCGCCGTCTGGAAGCAGGTATCGATCAACTTTATCTATTTCCTTGCTGGGCTGCAGTCAATTTCGAAAGGTGTAAACGAAGCCGCACTTTTAGATTGTGAAAGTGGTACTCGTCGTTTTTGGACGATTACCTTTCCACTGCTTGCCCCAACAGCGTTCTTTTTGGTTGTCATTAATCTCACTTACGCATTTTTTGAAACATTTGGAATTATCGACACATTAACCAATGGCGGTCCTGGTGGAAGCACCACCTCTTTAGTTTACAAAGTCTACCGAGATGGTTTTGTCGGTGCCGATTTAGGTGGAAGTTCGGCGCAATCGGTTGTGCTTCTGGTCATGGTTCTATTTCTTACGTATTTACAGTTCAGATTTATTGAACGACGTGTCCATTACTAATTTGGTATCGAGAGAGTTTAGATAATGAAAAAACATCAAGTATTCGACCAGTTAGTCGATCATGCAGTGCTGATCATTGGCGGCGCATTATTGCTTTTCCCAATCTGGTTAATTTTCGCAAGCTCCACTCATGAAGCGACCACCATTATGAAAGATGGGTTGCAATGGCTACCTGGAGATCAGGTTGGCGACATTTATCGCGAAGCTTGGGGAACGGCTCAAGGCTTTACTGGGCAAGTGACGGCTCAGTCGATGATTATTAACTCGTTAATCATGGGATTAGGGTTTTCCATTGGTAAAATAATTATCTCAATGATGGCCGCGTATGCGCTAGTGTATTTCCGCCTTCCCTACGCCGAATTTTGGTTTTGGTTAATTTTTGTAACGTTACTATTACCTCTTGAAGTTCGGATTATTCCGAGTTATGAGGTAGTCGCAAATTTAGG
Organism: Vibrio phycocola; assembly: GCF_053850235.1. Taxonomy (NCBI): domain Bacteria; kingdom Pseudomonadati; phylum Pseudomonadota; class Gammaproteobacteria; order Vibrionales; family Vibrionaceae; genus Vibrio; species Vibrio phycocola. Next base: position 489,757 of record NZ_JBSQDJ010000001.1, read on the forward strand.
CATGTTAAACAGTTATTCTGGACTGATCTTACCTTTGATTGCGTCCGCAACGGCGACATTCTTTTTTCGTCAGTTTTTTAAAACCATACCCAATGAATTGCTTGAAGCTGCTCAGCTTGATAATGCAGGGCCGGTTCGTTTTTTGGTCGATATATTGATTCCTCTTTCACGAACTATGATGGCAGCAATCTTCATCATCATGTTCATTGTTGGCTGGAACCAGTATTTATGGCCAATCATGATGACGACCGATGAGTCCTACAACACGATTGTGATGGGAATAAAGCAAATTCTAAACAGTATTAATGAAAGCTCTACACCGCGATACGACTATGCATTGGCACTTGTCATTTTAGCCATGCTGCCACCGATTTTGGTCGTCGTAATCTTTCAGCGCTGGTTTGTTAAAGGGTTAGTTGAAAGTGAAAAGTAATTTAAATTTAAAACAGGAAGTCGTAAATATGCAAAGTGGAATCGCCCTAGAGCTGAATTCAGTCGTCAAGACCTATGAAAACGGTCATCAAGCCGTCAAAAACATTTCGCTCTCTTTTAATAGCGGTGAGTTTATTGTGCTAGTTGGCCCTTCGGGTTGTGGCAAGTCATCTCTGTTGCGCTGTATTGCAGGACTGGAAGATTTAAACTCGGGGCAAGTTTTTCTTCATGGAACCCGAGTGGATAATATTAAACCCGCTAAGCGTGATATCGCAATGGTGTTCCAAAACTATGCGCTTTATCCACATATGTCGGTATACGATAATTTGGCTTACGGTTTAAAAAATCGTGGTGTCAGTAAAGACGATATTGATAGCAAAATCGCTGATGTGGCGAAGATCCTAAAGATAGAAGACTATTTACAGCGCAAGCCGGCAAAACTGTCGGGTGGCCAGCGTCAGCGTGTTGCTATGGGACGAGCCATTGTCCGCGATCCTCAACTGTTTTTATTTGATGAGCCGCTGTCAAACTTAGACGCTGCACTTCGCACTCACATGCGCCTTGAAATAAAAAAACTGCATAAGAAGCTCGGAGTGACGAGTGTTTACGTCACTCATGATCAGGTTGAAGCGTTGACTCTCGCCGATCAAATTGTGGTGTTAAATCAGGGGAATGTTGAGCAAGTCGGTACACCGATGGAAGTGTATCGCAACCCGAAAACCAAATTTGTCGCCAGTTTTATCGGTAGCCCAGCTATGAACTTTATTGATGTGGAATTGGATCAAACGTGCTTGTCGGTTGGCAATCAATCGATATTGCCATCGAGCCCATTTTACAGTCCATCGGCTCAAGCAATGACAATGGGAATTAGGCCGGAAGATTGCTCTCTTACTGGCACGGCAAGTGATCTTCAGCTTGATATTGTTCCTGAGGTCATTGAGCCTCTTGGGTCGCATTATTTAGTTCATGCACGATGCTTCGGCCAACTGCTTAGCTTTACAATGACAGAGCAACTTCCTGAATTAGATAAACGGGTTACCTTATATGTAAACCCCAATTCACTTTATTTATTTGACCAAAATGACCAACGGGTTTATGCGGCGCAGGAGATTATGCCTGATTCGCGTAACGCATCAGAGTTGGCTCAGTTTAGTTCGTTAGCTGGGTAATATATCTGGTGAAAATAAGGTCGTTTTCTATGATGGATACAATCTACGGATTATTGTTATTTTGTGTTGTGGCCATATCAAATCATGGAAAATGACCTATTATTTACATCTTAATATGCAAATTATAGTCAACCGATCATAGATCGGAGATATCGGAGTCGTCTTGTTGTTGATCGTTTTAATTGAGAACGTTATGCTCCCCCAACTTATGGGATATCAACGGCAATGCACGACTGCTTTTGAGATTGTGATGCCCATTAAATTCTAAGAATTGTGTCGACAATTCATTATTAAATATAACGACGGTTAATAGGTATTTTATGAAACCACGCATAGTTGGTCATAGAGGCGCATCGGGCTCACACCCGGAAAATACTCGAGCGAGTATTATGGCTGCCATAGAGATGGGCGTTAATTGGGTAGAAATCGATGTGCAACCAACGAAAGATAATGTGTTAGTGATTTGTCACGATCACACGATTGATCGTTGTAGTGATGGTCACGGCCGGGTCGACCAATTTACTTATGGTGAATTATTACAATTTGATTTTGGGGCATGGTTCGACAAAAAGTTTGTCCACGAACGTATTATGACGCTCGAACAACTGCTTATTTTGGCTTTAGAAGACAACTTCTGTATTAACATTGAAGTCAAGATCGATGATTTTCACGATAAAAAAGCAATCGTTGCGAACTTAACTCAATTACTAGAGCGCTATCCTGATATCTATAAAAACATTGTAATTACCAGCTTTAATGGTGAGATTACCCGTTTGATTGCCGCTTCAATCCCACAAGCGAAAATCGGAATTTTAACGGAAACATTGAGTCAGGATGATATCGATCTGATTAAAGAAATCGATGCGTTCAGTTGTCATATAAATTATCGACACCTTAACAAAGAAGATCTTACTCAATTGAAAGATCTGGGTGTCGAAACGTGGTGCTTTACCGTGAATCGTCCAAGCACATTTCCGCTGCTTGACCAAGTCGAATCCATTTTTACCGATTTTCCAAATCACTTTATGCAACCAGAAACATGCTAGTGAGCAGTTTTTCGATTTGCACTAATTGATTAGCGTTTCGTTATAAGAAGAATGAACAAAACGGCCGAGGAGATAAAAGTCTCCTCGGCCGTTTTTTACTTTTAGATTCGTATTAGGAAAGTTGAAACGAAACCTACTTACAACCCCATTTGCTCGGTTAGCGATTGAATTTGCTTTAAGTCCATCTGGTGAACACGAATAAGTTGGTTTATCTCACTTAGACGAGCACTGGTTTCATCTTGACGGATACACGCGTCATCGTTTCCTTGGTAGTTTTCTCCGGTTAAATAATCATCACATTTCTTCGTGTAATTTTGTAGCTTACTTGCTAAGTTTTCTTTTTCACTTTCCAATCGGCTCAATTCTTGGCTGATGGTCAATTCGCGTTGAAATACTTGCCGTGAACGGTCGAGTATTGAACTTTGTAAGTCAGCTTGATTATTTAATCGCTGGTTTTGTTGTTTTACTTTTTCGATTTGGCCTGTCTGGGTTTCAATCTGTTCTAGCAGGTTTTCATTTTGTTTTACGAGTAGTGACACCTGCTCTTCCAATGATTCAACCTGCTGTAATCCAATTTCTTGCTGTTGCTTGAGTTTCGAGTTGAACTCTTCTTGCAACTGTTCGAACTGACTGCGCTGTTGATCTTCGGTTAATATCGTTCTATTCGCGACGATATTTTCTAGCTTTTCATTTTTCTCTTGCAGCGTGTGATAAGCACTTTCCCATTGACCTGATGTCAGGGTACTGCCAAGTAATCCCCCCATGGCAATACCCAACACCCCGGTTATAGCTATATAGATATAAGTACGTTTATCTCGCTGTTCAATTACAACAACATCATCTTCAAGTTGTTCCGACTTACTCAACGTTAACTCCACATATTTGGTGTGTTAGTGAAACAGTTCGCTAACGACAACATAAACTACATATAACGCAAATGAACTTAGTAGTGCGATTACGACGCCTTTTTGCATCTTTTGATTGGCTCGATACTTTACTAACATAAAGACGATTCCAATTAATGCGGCAATTACAATCAATCTTGTCATGGTCATTTCCCTATTTATTATTATGAAACGATTTAGGTCGGTATTATGTAGAATACGCCTATGTTTGAAATTACCAAACGTTGTTATCTCATAAAACCGCAAGCGTCAGAAAAATAGCACATTAGTTGTAATCAACTTAGTTACTGCAATTCTTGTTCCGACTTTTTATTAATTAAGAGTGGATTTGAATAATTTACGATTTGATATCACAAAAATGAATACACCGAGACGACTATTTGCCTCGGTGTAATGATATTTTGACGTTGTTCGTTCTAATTGAATTCGTTCTAAATGAGAGAGCTAACGGCGTTCTAGCAGCAACTTAATACCAAGTGCGACTAACACAAACCCTGTAACACCTTCCATCCACCGCATAAATGACGCGTTCTTTAGTAGTGCCTTTGCCTTACTGAGCGCACCTGCCAACCCACATTGCCACACCATAGCAATAACAAAGTGAATCGCTGCCATTAATAGCGACTGTCCAAGTAACGAGTAATTTGGATCAACAAATTGAGGCAAGAAAGCTAGGTAAAACACCGCTGTTTTGGGGTTTAACACGTTAGAAAGGAAGCCTTCACGTAATGACCGTTTCATACTCAGCGTGTTAGCAAGCGAACTGTCAACGTTTAGAGCGCCATTTTGATTGGCTCGTAACGCCCATAAGCTCGATATACCCAACCAAATTAAATAGGCTGCCCCAATCGATTTTATGATTTGAAACAATTCTGCTGATTGCGCCAAAATGGCCGAGACACCGATCGCTGAAAATGTCGCATGGAGAAATAAGCCGGAACATATTCCAAAACTGGTAACGCTGCCATCGACAAAGCCACCACGTGAGGTATTGCGAATAACCAGAGCGGTATCAAGCCCTGGGGTTAAGGTCAAAATGGTAATCGCAATAAGAAAGGCTTCGAAATTAATAATATGCATGAAGAAAACTCAAAATAAAACACACTATTTTTATACCGCACTACGTGTAATTTGTCTCGCACAAATGCAATCTCATTCTTTATTACGTGACACTGTAGCGTAACGCGCTGCTTCGAATTATTATCTTCACAGCCCTATCGTTAATATTGGCTTGGTGTGTACCTCAGAGCTTGATAAGCTAATGAAAACGATAAAAATAGGATCCAGTTAATGAACGCGATTGATAAGTTAGTTGCTCACAGTAAAAAGGTATCACATTACCAACATCTTTCTGCCATTTGTGGTTGGGATCAAGCTGCTGTCATGCCATCGGGCGGAGCTGAAGCTCGTGCTGGCGCGATGGCAGAGTTACATGTGCATATTCACCAGTTAATGACTAAACCAGAATTGGCTGATTGGATAGCTCAGGCTGAGCACGAGTTATTAAATACCGAGCAGTCTTCTGTGTTACGGGAATTCAAACGTCAGTACCGTAACGCTAACGTATTACCAAGCGATTTGGTTGAGGCGAAATCACTCGCTGGCGCAAAGTGTGAACACGCGTGGCGGACACAGCGTAAAGAAAATGATTGGCAAGGGTTTGAAAAGAACTGGGCTGAAGTGGTCAATTTATCTCAGCAAGAAGCTCAAATTCGTGCCGATGCGGCAGGAACCACAGCTTATGACGCGATGTTGGACTTATACGAGCCCGACACTACCACAGCTCAGCTAGATGTTGTATTTAGCGATGTAAAAACTTGGCTGCCCGATCTGGTGAATCAAGTTATCGATAAACAAGCCTCTCAATCGCTAATCTTGCCAAATGGTCACTACCCGAGTTCGCAACAGAAATTGTTGGGTCAAGATGTGATGAAACTGCTGCAATTCGATTTCAACCATGGTCGGCTAGATGAAAGCGTGCATCCTTTTTGCGGTGGCGTTCCCACTGATGTACGTATTACCACGCGTTATAGTGAATCGGAATTTGTTCAATCATTGATGGGCATCGTTCACGAAACTGGCCATGCGCGTTATGAACAAGGTCTTCCTAAATCACTGGCTGGTTTATCGGCAGGCGAAGCACGTTCGATGGGTATTCACGAATCTCAATCTTTGTTCTTTGAAATGCAAGTTGGCCGCAGTGCAGAATTTGTTGCCCATCTATCGAAGTTGGCCGGTCAATATTTCTCTGACGATCCGCAAGCATCAAGTTTGTTTACACCTGACAATCTTCAGCGTTTGTACACCCAAGTTGAGAAGGGTTACATTCGAGTCGATGCCGATGAACTCACCTATCCTGCTCACGTGATTTTGCGATATGAAATCGAACGTGATCTGATTAATGGAAAAATTTCGCATCGTGATGTGCCTGAGTTATGGGATGCGAAGATGCAAGCATCACTGAATCTATCAACCAAAGGCAACTTCCAAAATGGTTGTATGCAAGATATTCACTGGACCGATGGCGCCTTTGGGTATTTCCCTTCTTACACATTAGGCGCTATGTATGCGGCGCAGTTTATGGCATCGATGAAGCAAACTGTCGATGTGGAAGCGGCGATTCAGAGCGGCGATCTTTCCCCTATTTTCTCGTGGTTATCAGAGAATATCTGGAGCAAAGGCAGCACATTAACCACCGGTGAGTTGGTCAAAGCGGCTACAGGTGAAACCTTGAATGCAGCACACTTTCAAGCGCATTTGATAAGTCGTTATTTATAGGCTCAAATTGCGAGTAGCTAAACGTTACTCGCTTTTTATTCAAAAAAGCAAACTTGTTGCCAAGCCACTTCCTATGCCAATCAATAACGTTAGGAAATGTCACCTTCAGATTCGTATCATCCACCTCAAAAACTTTTTCATACAGCTTTGTTAAAAGGATTGCTTCAACGTCATCCATTTCATCAGAATCCATGATGCCTAGCTTATTAGCCAGTACTTTGCCTTGTGACCCGTTTTCGTATCGTGTTTCTGATGAATCGAGTTCGTATCTATTCATAGCTTGAGATTCTCCTGCTTGGATGCATCTGATACAACAAAACCTAATGCCTTATATCCCCTGTTCCGTTTTGAATGAATCAAGAAAATCGTTTTCTAAACTCTCGTGGAGATAACCCGACAATACTAATGAACACCTTTCGAAACGCGCTGATATCTTCGTACCCTACCTGATTACATATCCATTCGAATGAATGCGGAGTACTTTCTAAGTAGTCACATGCTTTTTGTACTCTAAGATGCTGCAAATATTGATTCGGATTATAACCTGTCGCTTTTAAAAACCTTCGTTGCATTGTACGTTCGACAAGATTCGCTTGCTTGGCTAATTGTTTTATATACATCGGTTCTGAATAGTTTTTATGCATGATTTGTTGAACCGCAACAATTGCGATATCACCATGACAGAACGATGGATTAAATTGTTGATAGTAACTCTGTTCTCTCTGTGCGGTATCGATGACTAGCGTTTTACCAAGTTGACGTACAACACTTGGCGCTGCATATTTGGCGATTAATTCAAATCCAAGATCCAACCACGACATCATCCCACCGGCGGTGATTAAATCACCATGATTTACCATTATTTTGTTGCTATTCAGCTCTACCCTAGGGAAACGCTCAGAAAGTTGGTCTCCCAACGCCCAATGGGTTGTGGTTTCTCTTCCGTCCATCAATTCGGTTTCGGCTAGAATAAACACTCCTGCACATGCTGATGCGAGAACGGCACCTTTCACGTAGTGTTCTTTTAACCATTGAATAAATGCTTCTTCCGGTGCTAAGTAGTAATCATCGGTTGAAGCTGGAGGTAATAAAATAACTGTTAAACTTTGAGTTATAAGATCAGTATGAGGAATCAATATGGGTTCAAATACGACTTCAATTCCTTGTTCCTTACAAATTCTGTTGGCAAGCAAAAACATTTCTTCAAGACCATAAACGGATGACTTCAATACAGAAGGATATTCGCATATTCCTATACTTATCTTTGTCATATCTATTCTCACGTGTCGTTTATGACCTGTTTTATGTCATTTTAGCCTCTAAAGATCATACAGCAAATAACACATAATCTTCTGGATTAAATTTCATTAACTAGGAGTCGAAAATGAGTAAAAAAGCCTTACTTGTCATTGATGTACAAAATGACTATTTCTGTGGAGGTAAATTTCCATTGTGGAATACTGAGAAGATCTTGTGCAATATTAAGCAATTGATCAGTCACGCCAATGCAGAGCATGTTCCAGTTATCCTTGTGCAACATATATCTCCAACACAAAAGAAGATGGCCAGTTTTTTTGAAGAAGGCAGTGACGGAGCCAATATTCATCCAGAAGTGTTATCGATATGCCTCAAAGCTGAGGTGGTTATTAAGACGCACGCTGATAGTTTTTATCAAACTAATCTGGAAAGAACACTAAATAAACTCGAGATTGATGAATTGTTGATTTGTGGAATGATGACTCAAAATTGCGTTACGCATACCGCTATTTCTAAAGTAGCCGAAAAGTATAAGGTGTCCATTATCGAAGATTGCTGTACGACTACCGACAAAATGATTCATAACATGGCGTTAAATGCGGTATCAACGCGAGTTCCCCTATTGGCTTTATCTGAGACATTATAAACGTATACGTCGTTAAAGATTTGGAGAGAATTCATGTGGAGCAACTGCCCATGGGTTCTCGGTTTAAGAAGGTATTGGACAGAAACGTTTCAGTTGCCATGCTAAATTAGCAAATCTTGGATAACTTCAGGTACGGAAAGTCACTTAACGTAGCGTCCAGTATTACTGGTATGGATCAAGCAGGTTTTTGTGGAACTTACTCAGTAATTTAATCAGGGACGCTGATGCGTCCCCTCTATTATCGAATGTTATTTAATAGCTGAGGCTTACCAAACTGCACGACTTTGCCATTATTTTCGGTAATGACCTTACGCCAAAAACGCTCTAGCTCATTAACTGACTTTTGAGATGAATAGTTTTTCGCACCGTGTATAAAGCCGGCACCTACGACATACACATCCATACCGGCCAAGTCACCAGAAAACCCCGCCGATTGGATTTTGGCGTAGGCCTGCTCTGCATCTAAAGTACGTACACGCCCTTTAGAGTAGAATGACAGTGTTTCAGAATTCTCCAACATGTCTGAAACCACCAGCAGTATCTTACGTTTAGCCGTCGATTGCGCCACGACCTCGGTGGATACACTCAGCAGTGAACCCACTAGCTCAGTTTTCGGGAATGATTGCTCACCATCGTTAAACGAGTTTTTCAATTTCACATTTAACATATTGATCGCTTGAGCTTGCTTCTTTAAGCAATTGTCAAAGGATTGCAAATGCTGACGCCCCAATGAGTTTCGAACTGATGTTGGCATCAGATGATCAAACTTACCTTCAAACGTGATGTTTGTGTACTGTCCGGCGGCTAACGCTGAAAACGTCACTACAGTCACTTTATTGCCTGGTTTAGCAAAGTTGGGGATTTGCTGATGCACCATTTTTTTGAGTGGTACATCGAGACGAACGGTTTGATCAACGAGAATAAACAGCTCAGTTTCAGGCTGATCAATACGATGCTCTGGCACTTTTGCGTAGTCGTAGCAGGAAATGATGTCATTGCGCTGGTTACTGGCAAACGCTAAGGGTACGCATAGCGCGGCTGTCAATAACGCGACCACAGTGGTAAGAGTCATTTTCATAATGAGGTCCTAACTTGTTCAAGAAAGTTTCACAGCCCCAATGAGGGGCCTGTTTAACGTTTATGGCTGAGAGGATAGTTTGCCTTCAGCTACCAATTCAGCAAGAAGTCGTTTCTTGCGTTCTTCCTCAGTTTCCTCAAACTGGCTTTGCTCGGCTTGCATCTCTGCCAATAGTTGTGCTTTTAACTCTTCATCAGTTAGCGCTTGACTCACTGGAGCAGATTCGACCACTGACGTTGGTTCAACAGTGGAGAGTGCTTCGTTCACGATTGGTGCCGGAGCGACAGGTTTAGGCTGTGAAATAGATACTTGATTTTGCTCGGTAGCCAGAGCATTTTTTATTTCCTTGCGGTCATCTTGATTGATGAATTCATAAAAGGTGCGAGCGCTTGAAGTGGCAATAAGGCGCTGAACTTCATCGCTATTGGCCACTTGAGGCAATACCTCTGCCATACGAGTTTGTAATGATGTCAAAGTGCGTTGTGCACGGTCAGCAATCTCACGAGCCAAATTCGTGTGGTGAGTATTAAACTCAGCGACGGTTTTGAACTTATGCGTGGCATCGTACGCGAGGCGAGACTCTTTCCCAGCAAAGCCGAACGCGATGCTCACCCATGTGGCAAAAGCTTGCAATATCAAGAAGAAAATCGCCATCAAGCCAAAGGTAGCCCAAGATCCTTGTGCCGTGGCCTGACAGATTTCATTGTCTACTTTTTGGTTTTTTGCCGCATTATCGTACGCGACTTCTTTTGGTAAAGGCATGCCAGTGTCCGTGGAGCCTTCATCGGCGTATAACGCATCTAAGTCGCCATTGCCATACGAAGGCAAACCATCAGTTATTTGCACCGACGAACCACAATTGCTATCTACACTTTGCGCTAACTCTAACGTTTTCAGACGCACAAATGTCAAGCCAATCGCAATAACAACAATGAGAATGATAGTTGCTGTAGCAACTGTCCAGCTCTTGTACGCTTTGCTCACATTAAGACGATTGAGCATTCGCTGGTATGGCGGTTCGTTTAAGTCTGATGCTTCTTGAATTGTGCCCACCTTCTCACCAATCTGTTGGGTTAGCACCGATTTCTTTGCCTCCCCTGTTGATGCCTGCCAGTTCGCACGGACTTTACCAATGAGTTTATTTTTGTGTATCTCGTGACCCATTAGGTGTGTCATGAATGCCAAGCACACCGCAAACATGATAGCAATCAGGTAGGCCATCACCACGCGAGTGTTCTCACTGGCAGATAGATCTAAATATTGAGCCATTGTATAGCTAAAGCCCCAAGCTTCTAGGCCTAAAATCACCAACAACCCGAAGGTCATCAAAGCACTTAGAGGACGTCGCCCCCCCTCCCCAACTAGGTTCAGATAATGCTTACAATCATTGTAAAAATTCTCATCTTTCGAGATACGTTTGTAATGCGGTTTAAAGTCCTGACACACCTGGGCTTCACTGTGAAACCAACGGGCGCGAGGATCGGTGCCTGGGAACTCGCCTTCTAAAGCAACACCTGTGGTACTATCATTTTTCGCGAGGCGCTTCGTTTTTGGAAAAAAACCATTATAACGACGATCCAAACGCCATAAATCGATAGCCTTTCTATTCTTGTAGTAAATTATAGCCGCAACCATTGTTACAATTAGCGCAGTCAGTGTGCGCAAGTATAGTGAAGGGATGCTATTTAAAAACTCCATATTTTCAACTTCCTATCTGAGTACTTCGAGCGTCGTGTCTCGAACGAATTTTTGGTTGTTTGAAGTGTAATACAGGTTCGATAGTTTGGTTTTTCTCGAAGCTGTTTTATCGAAGATAAAATCGGCGCAGGTAAAGTCTGAGACCTTACGCGACTTAGCTTTCGGATACATTCTCAATAGGAACGATTCAGAGCCTTCATAAGATTCCACTTGCATCTCATAAGCGTAGAATTTGTTATTTGAAGCTGAATAATTTGGGTAAATACGAAGCACACCGTCACTAACTGTCTGATATGTATTTTTTAATATGGCGGTTTTGGTTAACGCAACATACGTACTATGCTCTGGGAGTGTAACGTGCCACGTTCCGCCATTCAGCCCTGGGAACATCTCACTGGTTTTGTAGTTATACGAACCGTCTCCAATATCGCCAAGAGCGATCACACTTGAACGTACCACAGGTTGTGAGTCAACACATCGTGTGAGAACGGGTGAAGCGACAGCTTTCGTCATGAAAAATCCTGAGCTTTCCGGCACGCCTAGCATGGCGATAAAGTCGACATCGTGTTGATCGACAGGTACACCCGCGAGTTTAAGGCGGCTGCTGTCCTTAATCGGCTTGACGCTCTTCTTCGGCTTCTCGACAGGCGTACTGCTTGGTTTATAGCTCACATGCTCTTTTGCAATGACCGTTTGCTCTGGTTCATGCACAACGACATTCTGCAGGCGACGTTTCTTCGCAGCAGAAATAGCCATAATGTTATCAAGTCGCTTATCCTCTTCCAGGTTCACTGCGTTCATCACATCAATGATTTCAAAACGGCGATTCTTCGCCTTACCAGATTCGGTCATATTATCAGCAATAGGTTGCGATTCTCCAACCCCTTCAAGAAATAGCCGATTTACATCGAATCCTGAATTGACAAATTGCTGTGCAATAAACAGTGCTCGCTTTTCAGACAACTTCTGGTTGAACTTCGCAGAGCCCGACGAGTCGGTATGGCCGATAATGTAAACTTGTGAATCGGCATCCATGTTATTGAGATAGATTCCAATTAAATTTTTGAGTCTCTTTAATTGCTCTGGATCGCTAATCGTATACTCGCCTGAAGCAAACAATGGCTGCTCTGATGTTATAGATACTTGAGACGCCACGACATCATCAGTTGAATCCAGAGAAAAGGATGTGTTTGCTTCATCGTCCATTGAAATACGTTCAAACTCTACATCGAAACCGACTTCTTTGGCTTCTGCAGCAATACGCTTTTCGCGAAGTTTTAGGTAAGTATTGATACCACACCCGGCTATTGCACCAGCTACTGCACCACCAGCAACATAACGGCTATCCCCTCCACCAACGATGCCACTGACGATGGCACCGCCAACTGCGCCGATAGTACCACCGATCGCACATGTCCCTAAATCAGACCACTCAGCGTACTTTAATTCTGCACACCCAGTGGTCGCAAGAGCGACACTCACAGCAGCAGCTGCGGCTGCATGCTTTGCTTTAATCACAATTAAGCCCCTTTATTTCCCGAGAATTCCTAACGTCACATATTTTTATATTTTTATTAACCCATCCAATAGGGAGGCGGAAACAACTGCTATCAAAAGTGGCTTTTCGCCATTGTATACACCTAAATAAACTCAAAATGTAACAAAGTGTAGCTCAAAGTAAATACATACTCTAATAGAGAGTATATATCTGATCAATTAGTGACTGAAATTTATGATAAATGTCATATTGGGAGCATGTAACAGCTAAAAAAATACTCAGTTTCTTAAGCTCATACAATTGAAGTACTTGATAGCCACTGACATTCTAGAATGGATGCAATGGCGAGTAATGAATAACCACTTAATACTTTGACTTATAGAAACTTTCTAACTTATTTAAGAACTCATATAATTTTTGGTTCATTTCATCATAGTCATGGCTAAGTAATGCGTCTGGTGCATCAACAAATCGATATTTTTCCGCTTCACTGAGATCATCGTTTTCAATTAACAATGCTACGACATCTTTAGTCAACTCCATATGACATTGAAAACCAAAGACCAAATCACTATAAGCAATTATTTGCCGCGGACAGCCTTCACTATACGCAATTAATTGTGCATTAGCTGTTAATCCTGGCATATCGTTATGCCAATGACCAACTTTCAGAACGTTGCCAAAATGGTTAAATAACGGATGTGCCAAACCATCATCCGTTAACGTGATCGGAAACTTACCAATTTCACGCTCTGGGCTATGTTCGTAGTGTTCACCTAAAGCTTCACCAATCAGTTGCGAACCCAAACAGATACCAATCACAACTTTTCCAGCCTCAATGGCTTTTGATATAACTTTCTGTTCCCTTTTACTATTAAAGTGAGGACATTGCTTTGTTGTGGTTACTGGATCTTGAGGTCCTCCCATTACAATCAGAAAATCGATATCTTCAACATTTTGTAAGAGAGGTTCACCTTCATATACCCGAGAATAGGTGATGGTATGGCCATGACTTTTTGCCCAAGACTCATAGGCTCCAGGAGCTTCGAAATATTCATGAATAATAAAGTGGATATGCATCTTTCTACCTTGTGTGTAACGATTGGCTTCAGATGTTATATCAAATCTATATGGCGTACTTTATACTAACTGACGACTAATGTAGATAAGCAGACAATTATGCAAGCCAATGATCTCATTCGAGACTTTCCTGATAAACAACTCATAACCAAAACTACTACAATGATTTCTGGTTACGTTGATGACTTTCACTCGCATCCATGGCATCAAATAGTGTTTCCTCTTAAAGGGTTATTGCAATCAAACATTGGTGATAAATGTGTGATAGTCCCTCACAATGGAATGCTTTATATACCGGCAAACATGGTTCACAAATCCATAGCCATTACTGATACTCAATTTTTAGCAATTTATCTTAATCCAGAGAAATTGATTCAATATGGAGGTGAGCCTAAGTCTTGTCTTGTAAGCTCATTCATGAAAGAGTTGATATTGTTTTTATTTGAAAATAATACCCTCTCGCAACCCGAGTCCAATATTACAAATTTACTGATGGTACTACGAGATCAAATAGTGGTTGCAAATAGTTATGAAATACCACTACTCATTCCGACAGATAAACGTCTTTTATCTATTTTTGTGCAACTTAAGCAGCAACCCGATTTGTCATTCACATTAAATGAGTGGGCTACAAAGGTGGGAGCATCAGAGCGAACCCTATCTCGACTATGCTCGAAAGAGTTTACTCAATCATTTTCATTATGGCGGCAAAATATTAGGTTAGTTTTATCTCTGCAATTGTTAGGCTCAAAAAAGAGTATTCAAGAAATTGCTATGGAATCAGGGTACGCTTCTGACTCTGCCTATATATACGCTTTTAAGAAAATATTTAGGCAGACACCAAGCAAATACCGCTCTGACTGCTTATACACTCAGTAATTTCATAAATTAATTAGATAGTGCTCCATGGATACTCTTTCGAATAACTTCCAGTAAGGAAAACTAATATTGGCCGAGTAGTCATAAATGTATATTCGTATATAGTGCACCTCTATTCTCACAAAAATAGAAATAACGAATATCTAATACCTTAATAGGTGCATTTAAACGAGAATTAATACTCCAATAAAGCTTTTATGAAATATTATATGCCTAACAGCTCATCTGAATATTTGATCATCCCTTTAGCACCAAAGCCTTGTACTGGTTTTTCATAATCGTAATATGTTATCGATTCAGTAGAACGCCTACCCTTATACCTTGAATATCAACGACCCCATTAAAATTACTGTCTACAACAAAGTTATCAGCATCCCAGCCCCATAACGCTCTTTTATCATAGATACGCACTTCACCTGACGGCTTAATGATAGCAACAGAATTGGCCATTTTCTCACCGAATTTCCGAATATAACCTAGGAAAAGGAATACCTGCGTTTCTTTTACTAGTTCGATTATTTCATTGAAAGCAATATCTTGCTGTTCAAAATCGATGTCAGAAATCGAACTAATTTCTACAGGCGGGTAACCTGATAAAGCGCACTCTTGCGTTACCAAAACTGTGGCGCCATTGTCTCTAGCTTCACATATGGCTTTCTTAATTGTTTCATGATTATTGGATGGGACAGAGCTAATTGGGAACTGCAACAATGCAAACTTCATTAATGTATATCCTTATTAAAGTAATTACATATAAACGCGGCTGTATTGAGTTCGTACTTATGCTCATAAAACTATAAGATCTAGAGTGACAACAGCGTTGCTCTAAGTAGAAATACTATGCGATTTAACTTAACGGTACATTAAATTAGTAAACACTATTCATATATTGGGAGGCTGGCTGACTTGAATCAAACGTGTGTCCCTAACTTACAATGAGCGAGAGTTGGATCTGCCGTTTTAGAACTCTTAAAAAATAGTGCATTAACACGGAATTGGACAAAATCTTGTTAGGAGTACCAAACGAGAATTAAACTTTTAAAGTAGTTATTCTGAGTGATACTTTGACATAAGTTTGAATTACCGAGTCAGTTTATCGTTCCTACACTAAACTTCACCATATGAGCTTTTACAGGAACTTTTATATTACCAGTAAGTTCCCTTTCTTCCAGTTGCTCTAAATTGATTTCAATACGTTTTGAATTCACAATCGGATATGTATCAACACCATCTTGGAACTTCCTATTATATGCGGTTACTCTAACAAAAGCGGGTTTTCTTAATTTAGTCGTGTTTTGAATAGTTAAGCTATAATTACACACGTTAGGTTTACATTCATAAGATTCATAATTTATCGTGATATCATTGTTTTGGTTATCAAAATAGTCCCCAATTAACAAGAGAATCAACACTAACAGTCCCATCGAAATTAAAACTTTATTTATTAATCTTTTACGTTTAACTCTTCGACTATGTTCTTTACGTGTAACCATACTTACCTGTAAATATAACTTGCAGATCTTATGAATCGCCTCGTCATATATCATATAAGCAATGTCATAAACGCGGACTGAATCTAACGATTAATCAACTGAGTACATATTAGCCCAGGATGAATAATCATTTTAAACGATAATGGGGCATTTTCGTGTTATGCCCCGCCAGCAAGGATTTGGACAGAAATGAGTTTGGTACGTATCAAATCTTAGTAATATATTACGCTCTTGTTATGTTTGTGGTTTTCAAACCCACGAAACAGACATTTTGAAGTACGCTACATCTGATTTGTAAAACTCTTCGCCTTCGACACGCAACCCAAACTTCTGATAGAAAGGTAGTGCTGAAGTTCGTGCGTCACACCAGAAATACCTAACATCTTCTCGCTTCAAATCACGCACTAACCTCTCGATAACCTTAGTGCCAATTCCTTGCCCTTGGTATTCAGGCAGAGTAGCAAATTTTCGAAGCCTAGCCTCATGACCATCGTTATAAACAGATGCCACACAAACCAGTTTTCCACTAATAAATGCACCATAGTGAGTGGCTGAGTTATCCCCTTCGATTTCGCAAAATGAAGGCAATTTATTAGGCCATAAAACTAGATGCCTGATAGGTAAAACTTCTGCTGTGCTAACCTCTCGTATATCCATATTTCCTCAAAAAACATAACGCCTCACTAAGAGGCAAATAATAGTTGGTTAAAATAAGCGACGGAGAAGCAAAAACCAACTGTTATTTGTCCTTTTGAGTGACTTGTTATAAATTTTATGCTCGAGCTATAGCGGCTAGAAATGCTCCAACTAATGCTACTGTCGCAATCGTACCAAGGTCACTAGTATCTTCATTATTAGAAGGTTTATCTACAGTTGCCACAACCTTGTCACAAAGTTCCCCCTCAACAACTTCCGTCTCTTTAGATACAGGTAAAGCTACTTCAGGAATACTTATTGATGATATTTTATCTAGGGCAGGAAGAAGTTTACTTTTTACCTCTTCGGAAACCTTTTTGACATTATCTAAATCTGACTTAGTAAATAATTTGTTATGTGCGATTTTATTTCTCAAGTCATACAATTGTTTCCACCGCTTTTCTAGATACTTAGATTCACAGTCTACTAGTTCAGTAAAGTACCGTTCCCAATTAGAAGTTGGAATATAGGTCTCAATTTCATCTGGCGAAAGTTTCCCCTGCTTAATATCTTTAAGAACCTCTGAGTCAATTTGTTTCGACGGGTAATCAGTAAACAATAAATCACTGATAGTTATAAAGTCGAAATCATACAGAGGGTTATGACCATTTTGAGGAGCTGTTTTAATTCCACCTACATCTTTCGGAATACTATCAATCCACTTAGGTCCAAGCTGGACAAGTGTGAACTTTGTGTAGAGTTTTCTCATTAAATTTTCAATGTTATGAACGACAGGATATGCTTTCTCTGCATAATATGCCGAAATACCATCGAAGACAGGAGTAATAGTCCCTTTTTGGTTAGAAACAATAGTTCTAACTTCTCGCAGTAGTTTGGACAAATTATCTATGTCTTGCTCGTTCTTTTTAGACTCTATAACTAAATCAAACATTTCGGTTTTATGAGCTTCAAACTTATCACCTTCACTAACTAGCTTATATTTGTAGTCACTACCATTAAATGAAATTAAGCTTAAATCATCACTTATACAGATTCCTTCAACCAAATCGATTAACTTAGAAAATGTTTCAACCCCATTGAATTGAAAGTTGCTTTTGTCGAATAAAATCAGGTAATTTACTTCCGTGCTCATAACTCTCCAAATTTATAACGCCTAAATAAGGGGCTAATTATTGCTGGCTTAAAATAACGAACGAAGTGAGGCAGCCAGCTGTAATTAGTCCCACTTCATTTTCTTGTTAGGTACGCATTTCGACACGCCAAGGTGGATTAAGACGATTTTCACCTGCCCAATAAAGTTTTATTTTGTTACCAGAAGGATCATGCAAAACAGCTTCCCGCCATAAATAACTTTCATCCGTAGGTTCTTGATCGAAATTAATACCCTTAGTCTTTAATTGATGAACCCAACTATCTAATTCTTCGTGTTCGAAATAGATAACCGTGCGACTTATAAATTCAGAGTTTTCTAAAGATAATGAAAAAGTTGAATCACCTTCAGGGCATTCAAAACGTGCATAATGAGGTGTATCAACTATTTGAGTAAAACCTAGAACACGATAAAATTCTGTAGACTTTTCCATGTTATTTACAGGTAGCGTAACTTGATTTAAATTCACCGAACCTCCTTGTGTACCTAACATTTTTTAATAATATGCCGGCTCGTTTTTACAGGCCAGGTTTATAGTCCGAAAGTCCGATAAATGTCTGTTTTATATCGGATAAATATTAATAGATCTTCAACTTAACATTAGCAAAACGAGCCAATACAAAACACTCTTCAATTTTGGCTTGTTATCTCAAGAGCACTAATATGTAACCCAGTAATATGTAACATATTTCTTATTTTTCTACTAGAAAATCGAGCCAATATAAACGACGAGTATGATGTGGGTTATTACCGTATGAAATTTTAACAGTAGAGTTTGATAGTTCTGAGAAGGTATGGGGCAGAAACACGTTAACTCTTTGATTGTTGTTTCATATTACAGCCCTCGAATCTTCCACCATTCCTCTGAAGTATAAATATCTGGTATTGGATCCTCAGTAGGTTCTAGTCCCATATCGAATATGATGTTAAACCAAGTATCTCGTAAATCATTAGGTAGTTTAGCACTACACCACGGACAATAATTTATAGTCAACATTGACGAGCCACCATCTGGAATATCTATTCCATATTCTCTAAATTTAGGAATATAATTTATGACGCTCTCTCGCAATGCATAAGTAAATGAATCACAACATTTCATTTTTTCACCTTCATAATACCTATATTATTTTTTAATTTTTCTAACAGGAGTCGGTGGTTTATAACTCTCTACTGTTTCAGGCTCTACTGAGTAAAGATGCTTCCCATTACTGTCATATTTTTCAATATCACTGTGGGTGTAACCCCACTCATAATATCTTCGCTTCTTACCTTTCTTTCAACTATCCAGTTATATTTCATTAATCGGCATATCTCTGCTGAGTCTGGTTATGAAGGCGCGTAGTTTTTTGAGTTGTTAAATGGAATACCTTCACACTCGCAGCGGATTCTATAGAATTGAACTACCTTTTGACTTTCTTTTGAAAGTTCAAAGTTTCGAAGCCTACGCTTACCAAGCCTGGAATCTAACATTGCCAAGCACCTTATAAGAAGATTATCTGATTCCATTGATGCTTCGATAGAGTTGTTGCAGTATTCGTCTAGTGAGTCATAGAAAGTGTATTGATTGAATTTACCTTCCGAGGCTAACTCTTCGTGTGTTATTTTTTGGGCTTCATATGGAGTAATCCCCTTTTGATTTATAATTTCTTCGATACGTTCGTATTCGATCGAATAAAATGAAAGCGTACACATACTCCATATTTCCGTTTTATCGAAAGTAATATACCCTCGGCCCTGCTCATCCTGAGAGCCTCGATAATGAGTAGAACGTAATTCAACTCGCCCTTTTACAGATTCACAGAAAAACTCTTCTACTTTTTTCTTTCGTTTACTCCATTGCATGATTTTGCCTTTTAAGTATCGAGCTCAGAACTGTTACCAGCGAGGCTACAGCGCGAGTTTAAACCCTTCATGTGTTGCTTTGAATCCAAGTTTTTCATAAAACCTGATTGCATCAGGGCGCCGCTTGTCGGTTGCCAATTGAACGATTGAACAGCCTTTACTTCTAGCTATCTCGATAGCATGTTCAAACATTTTCTGGCCGAGTCCTTGTCCGCGATAGTCGCTATGGATTCGGACACCTTCTATAAAGCAGCGCCAACTCCCAATGTGAGTCAGGTAAGGGATTAATGTAATTTGAAGCATCCCGACTAGCGTGTTTTTCAGCTCTACAACAAGCACTTGGTTGTCTGGGTTTTGAACAATGGCTTCGAACGCTTTTAGATAAGCGTTATTTAATGGAATAGATGGGTCTTCTCTTTGACTACCAAGAGGGTCATTTGAAAGCAAAGCAACAAGACTTGTTAAATCTTCAAAATTCGCTGCACGATATTTTAATTCCATTTATAGCTCCTTTTTAATTTCCGTCTGTTCAGGCCTTATTATGTGAATTCTTTGGTGTACTCAATACACTCGACCATTAAACTTAATAACTTCATCGCTTAATGTATGACCGCTATTGTAAGACTTAACCATCCCTCCACGGTAGACAAAATGATTCTAAAACCAGTAACTGTCTATTTTGTCTCGTTATCTCAATGATTCTAAGTTCTAACTTAATAATATGTAACATATTTCCTATGTGCCAGCTATGGAATCGAGCCTATATAACGAGAAAAATTAAAAGGTAGCTTAGCCCGCCAGCTTTATTAAAAGTCCGAAAAAGTTAGAAAAACCGCCCCTTTTAACTATGCTTTATGTAGGTTATTTATTCAAAGAGGTAAGAACATGAAGAAACTCGCATTGATCGCGTTACTAATTGGCTTGCCGGTGCAGGCACAAGAACAAGTGCTGACGTTTGGCATCGTCCCACAACAATCGGCGATCACACTCGCTAAAAATTGGGGGCCGATATTGAAACACCTCTCTGAAGAGACTGGGTATAAAGTTATCTTTCGTACCGCTAAAGATATTCCCGAGTTTGAGCAACGTGTTTTGAAAGGCGAATACGATATTGCTTACATGAATCCTTATCACTACACCGTATTTCATCAAAAACCCGGCTACGAAGCATTTGCAAAACAAAAAGACAAGCAGATCCGTGGCATTGTTGTGGTCAAGAGCGACAGTGACATCAAAGAGCTAAAAGATCTAGATGGAGAGACATTAGTATTCCCGTCACCAGCCGCGTTTGCCGCCAGTGTTGTTCCACGTTCATCGCTCAAAGCCATGGGCATCAATTTTACGCCTCAATATGTTTCTTCGCATGATTCTGTATACATCAATGTTGCCAAAGACTTTTTTCCAGCAGGTGGCGGGATTGAGCGAACACTCAACAATACTGATAGCACGGTACGCGAGAATCTGAAAGTTTTATGGCGCACGCCCGGCTATACACCACATGCGTTCGCTACTCATCCCGACCTACCAAAAGAAGTGAGTGACAAGGTTGCGCGCGCTTTAATCGCACTCAACGACAGCGATGATGGCAAAGCATTGTTGTCACGCATCAAATTCAAGGGTATTGAGCAGGCACAGAACAGTGACTGGGATGATGTCCGCTCGCTAAATATCACCCTACTTGATAAATACCTTACAGAGTAAGCTTTCTCTATGTCATTGAGACTAAAGACGATACTTGGCGTTGCTTTAATTGAGGCGGTTTTACTCGCGATATTGTTGACGCTAACACTCAACTATTTGCGAACGACCAACTTTGACGGATTGGATCAACGAGCCTTTTCAACATCAGACTTGTTTGCGTCGACAGTCAAAAACGCAGTGTTGTCCTATGACTTAGCTACGGTCGAGTCGTTTACTCAAGAGTTATTGCATAATCAAGATATTATCTATGTTGCGGTGCTTGGTGAAGGTGGGCAATTGTTGTCCAGTGCTGGCGATCTACCCGATGAATTTAACCCTGTACAACTCGAACGAGGTTCCAGTTTCGTCGATGATGGCATTTTTGATGTATCGAGCTTGATCGAAGAGTCAGGGATCGAGTTTGGTGCAGTATGGCTTGGGTTTGATATGTCTGCGCTTAATGCGGCCATCGATTCTGCGAAAAAGTGGAGTACGCTAATCGTGCTCGGGGAAATGACGTTGGTTGCCCTATTCTCTTATGTGCTTGGCGCGTATTTAACCCGACGTTTGAGTGAGCTGAGGCGCGCGGCTGATGATATTGCGGCAGGCTCACGTCATGTCGATATTCGGGTGAATGGTCGAGACGAGTTGGCGACGGTCTCGCGAGCGTTCAACAATATGGTGACACAGATTAAAGAGTCTGAAAACACGGCAGAACGTTACCGCAACGAGCTAGAAGAGGCCAATGCAACCTTGGAAACTCGAGTACAAAAAAGGACTCAAGCGCTCACAAATACCAATCGACAGCTAATTGACTCTAATGAACAGCTAAAAAATACCCAAGAAAAATTGGTTGAATCTGAAAAGCTGGCGTCTATCGGTACCATGGCGGCTGGAGTGGCTCATGAAATCAACAACCCGATGGGAGCTGTCAGCAGCAACCTGCAGATGTGCCAAAGCTACCTGAGTACATATCTAACGTGGATAGAACGCAGTGAAGCATTACGCGGTGTTAGCGATGATCAAGCCATTCAGCAATTTGATCAGTGGAAGCAAGCGAATTATGTCGACTGTTTAGAAGAAGATTTTCGTGACAGTCTCAATGACGCGATGAACAGTGTTGACCGAGTTCGTGCCATCGTAACGGCTTTGCAGCACTACTCTACTCAACTACACCAAGATAAAAGTAATCGCGAGCCTATATTACTAAAAGAACTGGTTGCAGATTGTTTGGCGGCACTTGCGCCATCAGATCTTCTGAGCTTTTCACTGAATCGATCACTTAATACCTTACCTCCATTACTCGTGCACATAGAGGATTTTCGTCAGCTATTTACTGAGTTGTTGAAAAATGCGATTCAGGCATGTGAACGCAAAGCAACACCATCCGAAGGTGAGATTTCAATATCGGTACGTCAGCTTGAAGAGAGATTAATTATTCAGGTTATTGATAACGGTTGTGGCGTCGAGGATGCTCAACTTAAACGTCTGTATGACCCTTTTTATACCACATTACCTGTGGGGCAAGGTATGGGGTTAGGGCTGACTTTTGCCTATAATATCGTTCAAAACCATGAGGGTGAGATGCGTATTAAAAACAGGGACACTGGTGGTATGCTAGTGGCACTGTCCTTTCCTCTCACCCTCGTGGAACAAGAGACTTCCGTGGTTTCAAGTTTGTGATGTGTGTCTCCTACTCACAGCTTTCCAGTTCGAGTTCACTCTTGTATTTCTCTATTTCTCTATTTCTCTATTTCTCTATTGGCTCTATCTATTAAATATACACAGCGATAGGTACTTCAACTGAGTCTTCGATTTGTTTGAGCTTATTGAGCATCGTTTCGTTAATCTCTTGCCCTGCGGATAACATCATTTGGCCATTCGGGTGATAAACATCTTGCTTTATCACTGTTCCGATTTTCAGTTCATCTAAGCCGACACACAGTTCTAGATCCGATTTCTCAATATCTGTTTTGAGTACTTCGAAAAAGTGAAGTGCCACGTCGGGGTCGTACAATCCCCCAGCTTGTTGCTCAATAAACGCTCGAGCACTGCTGGGCTTGAGTCGTGAAGGATTGTGTGGGCTCGATACAAAGAAATCGTAGTTTTTGATCACCCTTAAAATACGCGCTCCGATGGGGATCGCCTCACCAGCTAGGTGCGCTGGATGCCCTGTTCCATCGAAGTTTTCATCCTGGTGGCGAATAATGTCGACCAGCGGATTAAAACGTTGGATTTGGCCTATTATGGTTGCTCCTAGTTCCGCGTTGGCCAATGGTGCAAGGCGAATTTTAGCCTTATCACCATGTACTACGCTCTTGTCCGAATCGGAGACTGCACCGATCAAGCCAATTTCATGCAGTAAGGCACTTAAATAACAGTGTGTCACTTGCGCTTCTGGTAACCCCATTCGGATAGCCACTAATTTAGTGTATTCTGCGACTCGTTCATTTTGTTGATGTGGTTGCCCCGTTGCATGCTGAATGATGGCCGACAGCGCTGATAAAATATCTTTAAAGGTTCGAGTTCGATTCGCCAGCAAAGCACTCATCTTCTTATTGGAATTTTGTAACGCGGACGTTCGCTGTTTTACTTTCTCTTCCAGAGCATCATTCCAGATATTTAACTGCGCGTTTTTTTGCTGAAGTTCATCGGTTAGTGCCTTCTTTTGGCGACGTAGTTCAAATAACTCTGACGCCTTAGACAGGGTTAACTTCAGCCCTTCGTTGTCCCATGGCTTTGCAATGTAGGTATGAATGCCACCTTCATTGACCGCTCGAATAGTGGAATCCATGTCACTGTAGCCAGTTAACAAAAAGCGGATCGAGTCTGGACAAATTTCTCGCGCTTTAGTGAGAAACTCGGCTCCATCCATTTCGGGCATACGCATATCGGAAATGATAATCGACACAGTATTCTCTTCTAGGTACGCGAGAGCTTCGTGGCCGTTATTAAACGAGACCACTTGGTAATCAAACCTAAGCACACGTGTGAGGGATTTCAGAATATCTGGCTCATCATCGAGTAACAAGAGGTTCAACTTTTCTTGGATTTCGCTGCCTTCAGCATCATTCATAGTTCGGCTCCTGTGACACGGTTATTAATAAAGCGTAAAAACTCATCTGCGGGTAATGGAGGGCTGACCAAGTAACCTTGTATACGGTTACAGCCCTTACGTTTTAGGTAATCAACTTGACTGTGTTTTTCGACCCATTCTGCCACTACCTCCATATTAAGTGATTTGGCACTGTCGGTGATCGACGCCAAAATCACTTCATCGGACGCCTTATTTCCCAGGGCGCGTATAAACCGGCCGTCAATTTTAACAACATCAAAAGGCAGCTCGCACAGTGATTCAAATCCAGAATAGCCAGTGCCAAAATCGTCCATCGCGATCGTGACACCTAAGTCATGCAGTAGATTAAATTGAGCGAGTGCACGTTGGTAATCGAAAATTTGATCGCTTTCCACGACCTCTAGCTCAATATCACTAAGTGTGAATGTAGTATCGGTGGCAATGCCTTGTAATAAACTAAGTGCAAACCCCGTGACTAATTGCTTGGCGGTAATATTGACGCTGACTGTTAATTTTTCGGGCTTATCTTTACGACGTAATAGCGATACCGCTTGCTGTATCACCACAACAGTGAGCATGTCGTCGAGCTCATATTTGTAAATCAGAGGTAAGAATTGAGCTGGACTTTGGTAGGAACTGTCAGGCAACCGGCGGCGAACCAAGGACTCGCAATAGGTGATCTCCCCAGTGTCCAGAGTCAGTTGAGGCTGAAAAAATGTTTCGATTTTGCCCAATTCCAGATCGTGAATTAACGTACCCAACTGTTTGTATTCTTCTGCGATATCTTGATTGTTTTCTTGGATTAACCAGTAGAGATTATCACTGATTGGCAATGTGTTCGTTTTGGCTTCCGATAATATTTGCTCGCACCAATGTGCCCATTTTTTGGCATCTCCGATGTAGCAACGTGCTGTTTGACCGTCTGTGTGCGCGCAAGCCAATCGAACTCTGTCGCTAAGAGCATCAATCCACTGGTTACCTTGTGCAGAAAACTCCGTCAATGTGACAAACTTATCACCTACTCGATACCAGACGGGATCATCTTCGTGTTGAATCGCTAATGCCATTTTCTGGATCAGCCTATTCCCAGCAGCCTTACTATGAGTCGTGTTGTATGAATCCAACTTGGTAATATCCACAATTACCAGCAACCAAGACCGACCATTTTCGGATTGGTGTGGCAGACCGGTCAATCGTTGGTCTAATTCATGGAGATTGGCCATCTGAGTTAGGCGATCACGAGTGGGTTGATGGTCATTTAGAGTCGTGGCGATTGTCGAAGCTAACTTTTGGCTATTCCAAGGTTTATCTACATATTGTTTAAGAACCTCGGCATTGATTGCAGCCGTGACCCCATGTAAATCGGCTTGACCCGATAACATGATCGCGGGGATATTTGGGTAACGTTGCTTAACCTCTAAAAGTAGCTCAGTGCCAGTCATATTCGGCATGTAGTAATCGGTAATAATCAGGTCTATATTGTGTGAACCCAATATTTCCAACGCTTGTGTCCCGCTTTCTGCAGTATGTACCGTGGCGACTTTAAAGCGTAGCTCCCGTCGCAGCGCATTACGGATATTCATTTCATCATCGACTATGAGTATCTCAGCAAAATCCATCGTAATACATCCTATAGATTGTTTTAATTACTTGAATCGGCCGTGTCTGACGTGACTTTATTCACTGGTAATATCAAGGTAAAGGTCGTGCCTTTGCCTAATTCACTGTCGACACTAATAGTGCCCCCATGGGCATTGATAATCCCATAGGACACGGACAATCCGAGCCCAGTACCATCCCCGACGGGTTTAGTGGTAAAGAATGGTTCAAAAATCGTGGTGAGATTTTCTTTGGGGATGCCGGAGCCATTATCTTCAATCTGGACTTCCACCTTGTCATCCGCTATCGGCTGAATGCGCACTCGTATCACGCCACTGTCTTCACCCATCGCCTGTCTCGCGTTGACCAGTAGGTTGAGAAATACTTGATTTAATTGCATTGGTTGGCAATACACACTCGGCGTGTCATCGGCATACTCACGCTCTACTGTGGCGTTGTATTTAATTTCGTTGTCAATGATACGCAATGTCGAATCTAACCCTTGGCGCAAATCGCTGTAGAGCCACTCAGAGTCATCAGCATGAGAAAATTCTTTGAGGTTTTTGACGATCGACATCACCCTTGATGATCCTTCAAGGGACTCAGCAATCAAATCGGTAACGTCTTCCAGTACATAGTTAATCTGAGACTGTTCAATCAGTTGGCTCTTTTTCTCGATCAAAGCTGCGTGACCTGAATCATCTATTGCTTGTTCAAGCGAGGTCACGACATCTGAGATTTTACGAAAATAGTCATCTAAGGTCTGAACGTTTGAAGTGATAAAACCGAGCGGGTTGTTGATTTCGTGGGCGATTCCAGCCGAGAGTTGGCCTATTGATGCCATTTTTTCTGACTGCAGCAACTGGCTTTGTGCTTTTTTTAGATTGTTCAACGCATCTTTGAGTTCAGCCTGCTCGCGATGGAGACTTTGAGACAAGACTTTTAGCTCTGTGTGTTGACAAGCTTGAGCAGTAAGATCATAGACGCAGATGCAGACGTGATCTAACGTTCCGTCTTGGCTGTGAATAGGAATGAATTCAAGATCCTGAAACATCTCTTCTTCGTGTCCTGATACTTGGCGGGATGATTGGAACGGTAAAACATGTGGTGCATGCTCCCACGAAGAAAAACTCGGTGATTCAATCACAAATGCAGTGTCGATCTTGCGTTTAAGCAAAGTAGCACCATCAGAAAAAACGGACAAAAGGTTTTGACCAAGTAATGCTTCTTTAGCGAGGCCAGAGCGTGACTGGAAATATGAGTTAACCATGACAACAGTGTAGTCTTTCCGCACAATGCAAACAGCCACTGATAATTGGTTGAGTAGATCCGAGAGCGCTAATTTTGCCTTCATACCTCACCCCTCTGTTATAACCATTCGTCTAACCTGTTGACGATGACATTAAATCCATCCTCAGCGAAACAAATGATGGTCTTGGTTTCAAAACTGGCTGACTCGATCAAAAAAGAAACGTGTAAAATGATCGCTTGTTGCCACTTTTCACTGGGTATTGGTTGACTCTCAGGCGAGTACATCTCCGGTGGTTGAGTTCGCGTGTTGAGTTCAATTTGTTCGCACAACCCCCTAAGGCTTGCCCCAGACAAAATGTTGGATACTTCCAGCAGGCAGTCATTAAGTGTCTGGCTGTCTATCTCTTTCCCATCTCCAAGCGCTAATAAGTCGCTGGCGATGGTTTTGCCACCTTGTTTGGTTAACTGAGTAATGACTTCACCTGACATTTGGCCAAAAAAGGGCTGCCGTGTGTAATAATTCGATTTGACATCACCAAACATCTCCATCAATTGATCAGGTGAAGCGACATCGATGCTTGGAATCGTCAAGGTTACGGGTTGATCCAACAAGGTGGCCAGTTTACAGGCCGCCTGACCCATGGATATGTTCAGCAATTCTTTGAGTGAATCCTCATGGTCGGCACTTAATGTATGATTCATATTAGCCCCACCTCGTGCAACAGCGCTTTTAAGCTAGGCGCATCCAATGGTTTTTTGAGAAACGATACCGCGCCCAGTTCCATAACTTTCTGTTGCGATGTTGGTTGTATATCAGCACTGATCACAAAGACAAAGTTACGCGCTTCCAGCTTTTTTAGCTCTGCCAAAACCTCGAACCCATCCATGATTGGCATAGTTAAGTCTAGAAACATAACGTCGGCTTTACCTTCGTGAAATCTCTCTAACGCTTCAACGCCATTCGAAGCTTCGTGCACGTTGCTGCCAAGTTCGGGTGGCAGCGCACGCATTACTGCTTTTCGAGACATCTTTGAATCGTCAACAATGGTGATTGAAATCGATGACATCGGCTCCTCCTACTCTTTCGGTGATAATAATAAACCCGCAAGTTCTGTTAGCGGTTTAGGTAACCTATCAGCCCATTCATTTTGGCTACCATTGGCCTTCGCCTCATTGTATTGTTGGCAAAAGCGAACCAGTTGGCCGACATCCCATTGTTCGGGAGTGGAATTTGGTGGTGATTGACCTAACGTGAGAATGGCGTCGACAATAGGTAAGTGATAGCCCCACAGAATGAGTACATAGGCACATATGACATCGATATCTCGATAGCCAAGTTGCAAGGCCAGTGGGTTCTTTGGAATTGTTTCTTCTGAGAAGCCATGTTCCTTGAGGATCAACTCTCCAATCGACGATAGTAAGCAAACTAAGTAGACTTTTTCTTGTTCTTCGGTGGGCCAATCGAGTTTTTTCGCCAATGCTTCCGCCGCACTTGCCAACTGTTGGTGGCGCATGACTATGGATTCATGTTCTTCATCACTGAGTCGTTGATAACTATTGCGACTCATCATGGCCATTGCAAATCCGCTCACCACCTTCATTCCTAGTCTCGACACTGCAGTGCTCAAAGAGCTCGTCCGACTTTCAAAACCTAGGTATACCGAATTGGCGGCTTTGATTACTTGTCCTGCCAAAGTCGGCTCATTAGCAACGATATTGGAAAACTCCGCGCTGCCACATTGCTCGTCTAACGCACAGCTCTCAAGTTGTCTCACAATGCTGGGTTGTATCGGCAAATTTTCAATCCCAGCGAGTTTTTGACGGCAATCGGTGGAAAATGGTGCGGCTTGAAGTCGTTCTGCACAGGTAAGGATCTGTTTAAAATATTTCTCAGTAAAGGGCTTGGGTAAAATAAAGTGGGTCCAGTTGTTGATGAGCTCATCGGCCTCAACTGTGGTATCACCCGTAATTAGCGCGCGAATACTATTAGGAAAGTGCTGGCTCACTTGTGCGAGTAGTTCATCACCTTTGAGCTCTGGCATGATCAAATCACTCAATACCAGATCTGGAGAGGTGCCTTGTGAATCGACAAGCTCGCGCCATTTGACTGGGTCCTGAATTAAGGTAATCGTCCAGTCAGGCTTAAGACGCCTCAGCAATCTGCTGGCGGCTTTCAGCATGAATTCATCATCATCAATGTAGAGAACTTGAAAACTGCTCTGTGCCATAGTTACTCGCTTTTCGTTAGTTATAGGATTTTGGTGGTTACCATAGAGTCCTCACTACAAACCTAGCTGCATATATCTAGCATAGTCAAAATATGGCGTTTTGTTAAAAAAGTGTTCAAAGTGTGAAGAAATTACACTTATGTGTGGCTAGAGTGACGTTAAGCCGCTTAAGGGAACGATGGCCTAAATCGCAGATGTGGAAGTTGCTAATGGTGAAACCTTGAATTCAACGTGCTTTGCGGATGATGACAAATTAGTCACGCTTCTGAATACACTGTTTACTAGGAGTCTGTATGCGACTTAACAATAATTCAGCTTCTTCAAAGTAAGGCTAGAGTCTCGTTTTCGCCTATTTGGGTGTTTTCACCGTGGTGTCCACGGTCAAGATTTGGAGGTTATCTTCGTGTGAGACACAGGCTTTGACCAAGAGATCAATTTTCATCCCAGTAGCCGAAGCCATCTCCTAGTTTCTCTTTGAGAAAATGTATGAAAACACTGACTTTCTCTGGCAAGTGTTTTCGTTCCGGATATACCGCATAAATGGCATGTTCTGGTAACGTAAACTCTTCTAATAGTGGGATCAACGTGCCGTTTGAAAGGTGCTCGGAAATAATAAATGTGGGCATTTGACAAATACCTAACCCCTGCAAGAGTACGTGTTCAATTGCTTCGCTGTTATTGACCACGAAGTTGCCTTTTACCTGTGTCTTTATTTTTCTATTATTCTGGTAAAAGGTCCATTCAACCCCTGCTTGAAACAAACTGTAGTAGATGCAATTGTGATGAGACAGCTCTTCGGGGCAACTCGGTTTTCCATTGTGTTTAATGTATTCAGGAGCGGCGCACACAACACTTCTGCACCCTACCAGTTTTTTTGCGATCAACGATGAATCTTTTAACTCTCCTATTCTTATGCCGACATCGAATGCTCCTTCGGTCATATCAATGAGGTTGTCATCCATACTCATCACCACATCCAGTTCAGGATATTTTTCCAGAAATTCTTTGATATAAGGAACGATATGAAGTTTGGAAAAGGTCATTGGTGCATTGATCTTCAGCGTTCCTTTTGGACTGCCTTGATACATCGATATTGCTGCGAAGCCATCTTGCGCTTGAATATATGAGTTTCTCGCATAGTCGGAAAATCGTTCCCCCGCTTCTGTTAGGGTTAACTTTCGGGTTGTGCGATGAAAAAACCTGACACCTAAACTGTCTTCAAGTACCGAAATCCTCTTACTGACCGCGGATTTCGTCATACCCAATCTATTGGCAGCAGAAGAGAAGCTCCCCGTTTCGACGACGGCGACGAAAACAGGAATCGCTGAAAAAGAGTCTTTGATTGTCAACTATTACTCTCCAATGTTTTGTTATAAGAGACATTATCATTCATTTCATTCCCAATTAAAATATTTGTATCAAAAACGAGGAATTAAAATGCAACTTCTCAATAAATATTCATTACTTGCGGTTATTGGTGGCGGTTTGCTTGCGCTCATGATCCATTTAAACAGCCAGCTTGCATCCGTTACATCCGCATTAAGTGCGTCATGGATAGCTCATGCCGTGGGCGCGTTTGTCGCTTGGTGCCTACTGATTGTCTTCAACACGGGTATAAGCCCTAGCGAGGTACACATGGCAAAACCGACTAAGATTTATCATCTTGGGGGCATTCCTGGAGCATTAACCGTGATTTTGGCGTCGATCACCATAAATAGTGGCGTTGGATTGTCGGGAACTCTGGCACTAGCACTTATTGGCCAACTGGTCTTTTCTATGCTTTGTGAACATCTTGGGCTTTTTAATCTTAAACAACGAACGTTTCTGTATCGTGATTTGATCCCTATATTACTGGTTACATCGGGTTCATTTATGTTGATATTTAGCAAGGGGTAATCTATGACGGTATACATACTTTTAGGGCTTTTAAACGGGTTTTGCATTGCGCTAAGTCGGATTTTGAATGGTCAACTCAGCTTACATTATGGTGCATTTCGTGCTTCCTATTTTAATCATATCGTAGGGTTAATTTTTCTCTCGCTGTTCGTCGTTTTTTGGTATCACCCTCCAGAAATATTTCCCAGTGATATTGTGCTTTATTCTGGCGGACTAATAGGAGCATTATATGTCGCGATTAATAGCCTCGTCATGACCAAACTCGGTTCAACCAATGCCATTGTACTGGTTATCGCTGGGCAAATGCTTGTGAGCGTGTTCTTTGATTCATTTACCACTGATCGTTATATTCAACAATACGTGGGAGCAGGACTGATCATTGTGGGAGTCGTATTCAAAGAGATGGTAGAAGTTAAAAAAAAGAGCATGAATAATTAACGATTCAGTAAAGTCCGGTTCAATTCAAGCCTTAACTTTTCAATATCAGGACGTATTCTTATGAGCTAACTTATGTGTAGGATTGAGAAATTCCAATGCTAATGTATTATGACAAATAAGTACCCCAGCTCATTTTAGGTTATTGGTATGTTTATACACTCTCACCCGCTGCTAACTTTCGGACATATAAATGTCTGATATAAATTTTTCAAACTCTGTTTCGATTGCGTCTATTTTGGATGTGATCGATGCATGCGGAAATTTGCCCGCCTCGGCCAAATTGAAATACAGAGCACTGGGTTTGTGTCATTCACGTAATAAATCACCTTTAACTCGTATCCCTGAAAATACGTTCATTGAACTGTGGAATCTAATTGGAACGTTCCACCCCTGCGCCGAGATAGGGCTTGTTATTGGCCAAAAAATCTCCCCGGAATCCAAAGGGGTACTCGCGAGTTGGGTAAGCCAATCCGATACCATTGGAGAGGCATTAACCCTCTTCCAGAAAAATATTATCTTGATGAATCCTTCTGAGCATTGGGAAATCGATGATGATGGTAGGTATTGTACATTGTCGTTAACGATTCATTCAGAGTACAGCTATCCAAATCAAGCTATAGAGCGCAGTTTTAGTGCGATGGTTGCTTGGGCTCGAATGCTTAGTGCGCACCCTTTCTCAATAAAAAGTGCTCATTTTACCTGTGAGAAACCCGACTACGCTGACAAATATGAATCTATCTTCGGGTCGAACATTCAATTTGGTTCGCAAACGAATCAGCTTGTCTTTAGTTCCAGCTTTTTAACGTACCCTATTACGTCTAGTAGCCGCTATGTTAAAGAAATAATGGCCGAAAATGCAGATAAAGTATTAAGAGCACTCAACGATACTGGCAGTATAAAAAAATTAGTCTCTGAAATTGTTACGAGTAATATGTCAGAAGGTCATCTAATTGGAATCGATGAAATAGCGACTAAGCTATATACCAGTAGACAAACGCTATATCGTAAACTAGAAAAGGAAAATACTACCTTTCGTTCTATCGTTGATGAAGTACGTAAAAAATACATTATCATCAATCTCAACAAGCCAAATGCACCTAGTATTACGGAACTCAGTTATAATCTAGGTTTCAAGGATACCAGTAGTTTCTATAAAGCGTTTAAACGTTACTTTAACGCCACCCCCAAAGAGTATATTGAGTCAAGACGCATTGAGTAACGCTCATTTCGATATGTAAAGAACAGTATTGAATGAGGATCGCTCTGTTTGTATCCAGTTTCTAGTTTCAATTAAAATGATAACGAACCCCAATACCAAACGTCTCTAAACTACCGCCTAACCAGCTATATTCAAGTTCAACATTAAATTGGTCAAATCGGTACCCGACTCCCACTCCTCTTGCGATACCGGCATGGACATCGTCTAATTTTAACGTCCCATTACTATCATAAAATTTGTATCTTTCATTCGTTACACCGAACTTAATTTTATAGAAAAGCGTTTCTTGACTGCGATAAACTCCATATAGGTGAACCATATTGATTTTTTGGTCACCACCGTAAAAGTCATTGTGTGTATTACTGATATTGTAGCTGCCTTCAATTGCCCAATGATTAAACTCATACCCAGCTAAGATGTTATTGACATTTACAGAATTAAATTCTGTTTGGTCTAAAGTCATACGGCTAAAGTCTGTGCCTACATAAAATTGATTTGCATGTGCAAATGACGAGAGTATTGATGCCCACGCAACAAAACATTTAGTGATTAATTTCAATTTTTGCTCCTCGCCACTATTGCTAAAAGTGGTAACCCGCCGTTAGGCCCCAAGTAAATCCACCCGCGTCACGCTCTTCGCCATTAAGTGTCATATCGCTACTCGAATAGTGAGCATCAAGACCTACAGACCATTGATCTGCAATGAGGTAGTCAACCCCGCCGCCAATCCAATACCCAGTAGATTCATCTTCATAAGTCTTCTTCGAGCCTGACTGCTCTGATTGAAGTTCAGCGCCTAAAATACTAACGCCCCCGCCTAAGTACGGGATAAATGAATCGGCTAAAACGGGCGCTTGCCACCGTAACCCAAAATTAATTTCAGCAACGCCTGTTTCTGTGGTCACCCCATTAGTTTGGTTCTCGTTACCACTGCCGTAAAAATCTAGCGCAATCCCCACAGGTGATGATGTCGGTAAGTAAGTAAACTGAAACCCGATAGTGTCCATTGAATCGTCGTCTCCCCAATCAGAATCAAGTGATTTCGCACCAAATAATACTTTGAATGAAGAATTCCCGTTTGCGGCATTTGCCAAGCCGACTGGCAATAATAATAAACTGGCAAGCGTAACGGTGTTCACAGTAGTTGACATAATAAGCTCTCACTTTTTTTAGGGTTAAATCGGTATCGCCTAATACAATGACCCAGTCCATGGACTCGTTATTTAGCGACATTTCGTTGGAGCATGATATGGCCTGACAATGGTTTTGTTTATGTTCATTTGTAACCATTTAATGTCAATTTGATTCAAATTTCGTTTGCAGATGATTAGCGTTTTTTAGTCTACTTGTGGATTGTCTATATCGTAGACAGATAGAGCGTTTGGATATTCCTATTGTCGGCAATGTGCACCAAGAAGTTGAAGGCATCACTTCTCTCTATACTCGTGGTTATTTGAGGGTATCTGGAGTAAAGGAAGTTAAGTAAGTTGATTAATTACGGCGGAGTTGGTTAAAGTCGTAGCAAGTAAAATACAAATACTGCACACACCGACTCGTATTGGGGCAAAAGGCTAAACCAGTGTTGGTTCAGCCAGTGTTATGACTAGTCATGATCCCGTCGTCGACTCTAAATTTCTCTAACCGTCGATGATATCTATTAGTGCTTCGGCCAGTATTCTTATCTGAGATTGTCTCAGTCCCGCAATGTTTATCCTGCCATTGGGAATACCATAAATTGCATACTTATCTCGCAATAGTGCCATCTGAGCGGTGCTTAAGGGCAACATCGAAAACATCCCTTTTTGCTTGGCGATTACGTGGAGTGACGCGGGAGCGCCTAATTCGGACAAGATGTCTCCAAGCTCTTTACGGATATCGACAACACGTTCTCGATACCCTGTTAGTTCTTGTAACCAAGGTTCAGGGTTACTGAATAGCAATGAAGCAATTGCGGAGCCATGATTCGGTGGCATTGAGTAGTTCGCTCGTGTAATGCGTTCTAGCAATGGACGTACGTTGGTTAGCAGGCTTTTATTATTCGCGACAACCATTGCGGCACCAGTACGCTCACAGTACAGTCCCATATTCTTCGAGCAACTTGCGGCAACAAATACCACATCATTTTGTTCCACAATCAATCTCAGTCCAGCGGCATCATTATCTGGTGTGTCGCCAAAACCTTGATAAGCGATATCGATAAATGGGGTTATTTTTTTACGCTGACAGAAATCTGAAAATTGTTGCCACTGTTCGATAGATGGATCAATTCCCGTTGGGTTATGGCAACAACCGTGAAGCAAGATGACGTCTCCTTCCACGGCGTATTCCAAATCGGCAAAGCAGGTTTCGATATCCAACTCTCCATCTTTATCCTGCCAGCGGAAAGGCTCAACCTTTAACCCGGCACCTTCCATAATCGGTCGATGGTTGATGTAGCCTGGATTGGTATTCCATATAACAGTATTAGGAGATAAATGCACAATAAAATCCGCCAATACTCTCAGTGCTCCCGATGCACCGACGGTTTGAATCGTGTATTGGCTTTCAAGTTTGGCGTTGATATCCCCGAGCAAGAACGTTGCAATTTGGTGATTGAATTCCAAATTTCCAGATAACGCTCGGTATGACTTTGAGTGCGCCTTTTTCGCTAGGTAATGTTCCGCATCTTGTACATTTTTCATGACTGGAGTTTCACCCAATTCATCTCGGTATACCCCCACAATAAGATCAATTTTTTCTTCTCGTGGGTCGTCTTTAAACTCATCTAAAAGTGTCCATAATGGGTCACCACTCAAATTCGGTAAGTTTTCTAACATAACTTTGATTCTCCCTGAATAAACACTAACTGCGGTTGGAAAGAATGACACCTGTAATGGTCAACCCTATCCCACAAAGAATGACAGCTGATAGCGGCTCGTCGAAAACCGCCACTGCGAGTAGTGCTGTTAAGCCTGGTGATATCGAGCCTATAGTCGAAGATTTCTCGGAGCCTAATTGACCAACGGCATAGGAAAATCCTATTGTGGCGAGGATACCAACGCCCAATCCTTGTATAACAATAAACGGTAGAGCTTCTTGAAATGAAAATGAGCCGAAATTACTCGGAACCCACTCGCAACAAATCAGCCCTAATGTAATAAAGAATGACAAGTACGATAGGATAATTGCTACGGTAATCGCGTTTAGGCCCGCACGTTTTAACCCCATTATGTACCCTGCCCAAATCAGCGCAGCGCATAGCAAATAAAATACACCATTGGACATACTGTTAGTCGCGTTGCCAGTACGGTCGATAACCATTATCACGATGCCCACAAGTATCAATGATAAAGAAAGAACACGCTTCAAAGACACATTCTGGTGGTAAAAAATATAGGAAAGCAGAGCAATAAAAAAGGGCGAAGTCCCCGCTAAGATAGCCCCAACATAAGCGGTAGGTGTCGTTTTTGCCCCTAAAGAAGCTAAGAACAAAAATGGAACGCCTCCTAGCAGAATAAATAGTACGTCCGAAATGCGCGTCGTTTTTATGGCTCTCAGGTGTGAAGGGATCATTGGAGCCAATAGCACCAATGGCACAAAAAACCTGATTAATGCAACATCAGCAATACTAAGAGGTGAAGTACCGATTGCACGGATGGTGAGAGAAAACCCTGACCAGATTATCAACACCATAAACATTGCCATGTAACCTTTTGCTAAAGGAGAGACAAAGCTCTGACTCAATTTACCCGTTACTGAATGGATCGCTCTTTCCATTGTACCTATCACCTACTCTCTACACTTGTTAATGATATTATTCACCAAATATCACGCATTTAATCGGCAAATGTTTAACCGGTAATTGCCATTTGTAGTGGAATAAATTAACTTGTCATAAAATATTGATTGATATCGGCAAGAGTAATTATGGATAGAATTGATCGTCACATACTTGAAATTATTCAATCGGAAGGACGATTGTCTACTGCGGATCTTTCAGAGCGAGTTGGCTTGTCGCCTTCCCCTTGCGCTCGGCGTTTAAAACGGCTTGAAGATGAGGGCTATATTGAAGGTTACCTTGCTAATTTGAGTAAGGAGAAGATAGGAATATCGATGACGTTTTTTGTTGAGGTGAGCTTGAATAATCATCAGGAAGAGTCGATTAGAAGCTTTGAATATGCGCTCTCGAGTATAGAAGAAGTGATAAATGGACATATTGTTTCGGGAGCATACGATTATCTATTAGAAGTCGTTACCCCAGATTTGACTGGTTATGAATCATTTACAAAAAAACTTCACAAAATAACCAGTGTAAAAGACATTCATACGCATTTATCTGTAAGGCAAATCATCACAAAAAAATCGTTACCATTATATATTTAACGGGCTGATTTATTCTTAACGTATATTCGTTTCAAATAGAAAGCCCCGTCGATAAATTGAGTTATCGTAACGGGGCTTGTTATTCATTCTTGATTTAGTCTTCGTCTTGCTGATACGCGCTGAAGTTATAATCCACATTCACAATTGCTTGGTAGCTAATTTCGCTCGGAGAAGTCGCAAACTCAGTGATGGTGACTTTCGTGTCTTTGAGCATAACGTCATCAGCAGATGCTTGAACGTAAAACGGAAGCTTTTTAATAAGCTCATCACTGGACAACGTCTTTAAGTTTTCGATCATCTTGAATCCAGCATCATACGCTTCTGCTTTGCTTTGATATGTCGCGGTCGCTATGTCTGTGCTGCCTTCTTGTGTTACTGAACCTGCGAAAGATGCAGTGCTTAGTAGTAGAGAAGTGGTGAATATAGTGATTAATGATTTCATAGTCTTTTTCCTAATATTGGTTAACAGTGCCCTTACTGCTTAAGACTAATCATAACGTTGAAATTATGTGATGTACGTCAAGTTATGTAAAGACAACGTAAATGTGAAATTACAAACGTTAATTAGATTATCTCGATATTTCATTAGCGGTAATAGATGTGATTAATATTTAAAATCAAGAAATTACACCTCTATCAGATTGCGATATTTTCTTTAACTCGCCCTTTACTCGTACTTAGCTAGGGGCTAAAGTTTTTCCATGTGTCATGCAAATAGTGATGTGAACAGCGGATTGTCCATCACAAGCCAGACAGCAACAGCGACCAGGCTGCCTGCATAAAAGAAATTCATCCCTTTCTCATACATTGGGCTGTTCGACAGTTTCGACAGTAATTCACCAATTGATACCCAGACAAAATGCATAGAAATGTTTAACACCGCCAGCCAGATAATTAAGACGGCAACACCGTTTGCTCCAAATGTTTCCTGAGACTGTTGCGCGAACAAGGTAAACATCAGAAATACCATTAGCCAGCCTTTACTGTTTAACAATTGAATCAACAATCCATCAAAAAAACCTAGTGTTCTTGAAGCATTATTCTGTTCACTGTCCTGAACTCGAATGAATTTACTGGCGATATAAACAAGATAGAGCGCGCCTACTAATTGCAGCACATTCATTAACTTCGGTTGCGTGCCAACAACCTCCCCTAACCCGTAACCGATTAAAATCGACTTAATAATGAAAATACTATCTACACCAGCAATTAACGGGATAGATTTTCTTACCCCTACCTTTGCTCCTGATGCTGCAAAAACAATGTTGGCGGGGCCAGGGCTAAATACCAGAGGAAACATCACCCCTAACCAAATAACAAATAAACTCATACTCACCTCCTAAGTAAAGAAGCGCAGAATAAGGAATTAATCTCGCGTGGTCTTGTACAAAATTGAACGCTAAAACTAATGCTGAGTGACTAGATAATTGGATGGAGATACGCCAAAGGCTTTCTTGAAATTGCGGGTAAAATGACTTTGATCATAGAACCCGCAAGCGAGCGATGTTTCGACACAACTCGCCCCTCTAGCAAGGAAAGTCTTGGCATTGATAACCTTTATTAAAAGTAAATATTGATGAGGAGTGACGCCAAACACTGTCTTAAAGCTTTTAATTAACTGAAATTTAGAACAGTTTGAAATGTCTTCAAGTTCGGTTAGTGAAGGATTTAACTCGAAATTATCGTGAATATAATCTCTGGCAAGATAACTGCTTCTGGTACAAATATGCTTATACATCTCTTGTTTAGGAGAACCATACTTCGTAAACAGTTTTTCTAGCGCGACGGTATATAAAGACTCTTTAGTTAACTGAAACGATGTTTCTTCGAGCGAAATGTGCAGTTTTAGCAATGTATCAAATAGCGTTTCATCGTGGATAACTGGGCGATCAATGATAGGGTCTAGAGGAAAACAACTATTTTCAAAAGTGTCATTTAGCGACTTCATATTGAAATAAAACATGCGATATCGCCAGCCTTCTGGCGAACCTGAAAAACCCGTATGAACCTCTGAGGGGTTGATAGCGACGATATGACGTTTGGGTATGATGATATTTTTACCACGGTACAATAAGCCTTCTGCACCTTCTTCAATAACACCAATCGCCAATTCATCATGCCAATGTTTAGAAAACTCAAACTTGGTATAGCTGGCCGAAAGTAGTTCTATGCCAGACAAGTCTGGATTTACCCAGAGCTTCGATTTTTCCACTCGGTGCCTATTGATCTTAAAGAGAGTTTGAATTTCATTCTGATGTAAATATCCTCAAATCACAATATAAATATAGGCGCAATACGTTCTTGTTTGGTTACCTCATATACACCACTGTTCTACAACCAATAATTATGTATCAAGTAATTTTGATAATGGTGTTTAGGGAGGTGATATTTGAAATGACGTGCTCATTTGGAACATTCTTTGGAGGTTTATTTGATATGAGTATCGATTTTATCCCGACGGTTTGTGGCCCCCAATAATCATGTTCATATGAGTCGCCAATGAATATTGAATTATCAGCTTTTTCTTGTAATGCCGAGAGCGCAACTTGATAAATTGATTTATGAGGTTTGGGGCGGCCATGATCCACCGAGGTTACAATTTCAGTAAAATAATCAGACATGGCAAATTTTTCCAACAACATTGGTACCATTTTTATGTGATGTGTATTGCTAACGATCGCAAGTTTGTAATTTGAATATAGCTTATCAAGTAACGCTTCAACGCCCGGAACGGGTTTAATATGAGCGCTCCACTCGCGAATATACAGATCAATAAACCCTTCTTCAATATCGTCTGATATCTGCTTGGCATTCACAAAAAATAAGAATTCTGTCAGCACGTCGTGCAAAGAAAATTCGATTTGGCTGTCTTGAGATTGTTGCTCCAGTTTGCAAAACACTTTATGCCAATTTTCTACAAACGACTCATACTCTATTTCAATTATATTGGTATTTAAATAATGATGAGTCTGTGAAAATTGTAAAGATTTCCGATGAGTAGAGTACTCTACCAATGTGCCAAAGAAGTCGAAAATTATTGTGTTGATCATGCTGTAACCTTTTCAGTATTTCTTCCGAAAGCTATTGAGCAGAGCACATGTTTTTACCGCTCTGCTTCGATTGATATAACGCGAGATCAGCACGTTGATAAATTTGTTCGATACTTGTGTCATTATCATTATGGTTCCTGCTATAAGCATAATGTGAGCACAGTCTAAAGTTTAATCCTACCTGTTTTCTAACGATAATATTGTTACATTAATATGCAATTGAAGGTGTATTTTAAATTTGTGATATGTGGAAGATTTAGGTGAAAAAGTTGCTATATAATCTATGCCTAAAATAACGATATATAGAGATGTTTCTCCACTATATATCTTAATCTCACCATTTACTGATAGATAAAGTAGTCGATGCTTGTCAACATAAACATTTTATCCAGAGTCGCTTTCCAGTGTTCTATCATCACCCTCATACAAAAAGAGGAGATGAAATCATTAATGCTGCGGTTGAAAGGTTATATGCCGTTGGGATGTTGTATAAAACGACAATTCTCAATAGCGCTGTTATGTCGGAATTATGAGGTTGTGTTTGCATCGGATCCAATAAAAATATGACTAAATCGATTCGATCTTCGATAATCAATGCTCCTAGTTGTACATCTCCACCATCTAAACCTGGTTTTAACTTGAACACTTCGAAATCATCTATATCACTCGCACTGAGTTTATTTTTAATTGCCTTTTCAACTAAATCTCCAGTTGTTTTTGTTGATATCAAGTTGTAACGGATTAAAAGTTCATGATTCCATTCGACCCATTTGATCAAATCTTGTTTTTTATTATCGTGCGCCACTAAAGCTATTCGTTTAATCTTTTTCATATAAAAACCCAACCAAATAAACTTATATAAGATCAATGTAATGAAAAGATAAGTGAGATAATTACTTTCAACTTTCTTACATTACACGACTCGCCACCTACCGTTGTATTGAAATTTTTACAATGTGTTAGTTGACCTAACTCATTGTTCCCTAGTTACTAAAGCCAAATTAAACTCAAATTGTCAAGTGAGTATTGAGAATTATTCTTAAATACTAACTACTTGAACTAGGCATTTATAACCATAATAAACACGACAAATGAGGTGCTAAGCTAGTCTGGAAAATCAAACACAATGGCGCGAAATAGCGACAAAGCCGAAGTTTGACGTTCTATAATTTTTATGCGAACTATAATTAGAGTCCATTAAGTGATTGGAGGTGAGATATGATCGAACTTGTAACCAGAAGTCAGCGCGCTTTCTTCTCAGTGTCACCGTGTGAGTTTGGCCGTTCCAATTTTGGCGCCCCACTTCACTACTTCCCTGCACAGGCGCAACATCATAGAAAGGGACTGGTTATTGCGGGAACTCATGGTGATGAAACCATTTCTCAAATCGCGCTTTCTTGTGCTTTGCGTTCTATTGCGCCTCAATATTTAATGCATGATGTCGTGCTATCAATCAACCCCGATGGTAATCAGTTAGGTACTAGGGCGAATGGTCATGGTGTTGATCTGAATCGAGCCTTTCCCTCTTCGAATTGGCATGCTGAAGATACTGTGTATCGCTGGAGCAGTGATACCGATGTGCGAGATGTTGCCATTAAAACTGGACAAAAATCGCCAAGAGAGCCTGAGGTGACGGCATTGATCTCTCTCATTAACATGCTTAAACCCGCGTTTATCATTTCACTGCATGAACCTTTAAATTGTGTTGATGACCCAGTTAAATCCGAACTTGGATGCTGGCTAGCAGATGTATTCAAATTACCCCTTGTTGCGGATGTTGGCTACGAAACACCAGGTTCATTTGGTTCTTGGTGTGCAGAACATGGCATTCCTTGTGTCACATTAGAGCTACCTTCGATTACTGCTGATGACGCGATGAAAGAGTTTCTTCGCCCTATGACGAAACTTCTCTCTACCTCGGAATTGCCGTGATAGTCACAATCCATGCTTTAGGACGTAACTGTTTGATACAAATAACTAGGTTATGAAAAGACTCGTGAGCAAAACAATGGAACCCAACACAGTTATACATTGTCAAAGCACTCACATCAGTTTGAAGGTGAAGGAAGAATCTAGTGTCGTTTTTATTGGGTGGCTCGCGTCACAACGAAATCAAAAAAAATAAACAGATCGTTGCTCGTATCAAAGATAACCCTCGTATTACCACACATCACTATATGACACTAGCGGATCACACTCTCCATTACGTCTCCTCACCTTCTATACCGACTCAGCCCAAACAGAAGACTAGTGTGGTCTTTGTTCATGGTACTCCGGGCGGATGGGCAAGTTTTTCGCGTTACTTGGAAGATGAAAATCTAGTAAAAGATTTTTCTGTTAACGTGGTCGACAGACCTGGTTGGGGAGAATCCGGTTATGACAACGCGGTATTTCCAACTTCTTTAAGTGACCAGTCACGGTTACTAGAACCGGTGTTAAAAAATATTTGGCGACAAAATGGAGAGCAAAAGGTCATCCTTGTTGGGCATTCTCTAGGTGGTTCACTAGTCCCTAAAATGGCTGCAGATTATCCCCAGTATGTAAAAGGTGTCATTATTCTCGCCGGTGATCTGG
This sequence comes from Vibrio phycocola, assembly GCF_053850235.1. NCBI lineage: Bacteria > Pseudomonadati > Pseudomonadota > Gammaproteobacteria > Vibrionales > Vibrionaceae > Vibrio > Vibrio phycocola. Next base: position 532,741 of record NZ_JBSQDJ010000001.1, read on the forward strand.
ATCCTGCTTTGTCAGAGGCTCGCTGGTTCAATAAAGTGATGGCTAAGCTTCCTAATGCTTGGTTTCCAAAAAGGTGGGTAAATTCAAATGATGAAGTCTTGGCGATTCAGCCTAGCTTAGCGGAATTACAAAGCGAGTTTGCCACGATTACTTTACCTATTACGGTGCTACAAGGCGTGAACGATGGCCTTGTTCGATCGGGGAGTGCGACAAAAGCCCCATCGATTTTTTCATCAGCTCGAGTTGAAGTTATCATGTTACAAGGAGCGAGCCATATAATTAACCTAACCCATGTAGAAGAGGTAAAAAAGGCCATTTATAAAATGAAGTGAGAGAAAGTCTCGGGTTTACGCTCTACCAACAACAACTTTAGGCTGTTTAAACCTGAATGTAGATATTCGTTACGTTAACGAATTTGACAAACTTCTCTTTCAAACTTCCCAGTCCTGCAAGCTAAAAAATTATTGATCATATTGAATCCTATGGTCTTAACCTGCCTTGTTCCATATCGTTCTAATTATAACCATGTTCTAAGATTTTGATTTTGTACTAGTTCACTTGGTATAAAACCTGCTTGTAGACTTTAAGAAAGAAGATGTTTATTCTCGATTTGATATCAATTCATTTACCATTATTTTAAGGGCCACCTTATGAAACAACGCGGCTTTCAGCATTTATTACTTCCTCGTATTTTGACTTCACTCACTGCAGGCGTATTGATAGCAGGCATGTCGACAAGCGTATCAGCAGAAGCCTTTCGTTGGGCTTCCAACACTGACCCTCAAACGTTGGATCCTCATGCAGTTAACTCTACACCCGTATTGTCTTTTCTAAATAATATTTATGAAGGCTTAGTTCGACGCGGTGAAACGATGGCTATCGAACCGTCTTTGGCAACTTCGTGGGAGCCTCTGACTGATAAGAATGGCTGGCGTTTTCATTTACGTAAGAATGTAACTTTCCAAAATGGTGCAGCGTTTACTGCTGAAGATGTTTTCTTTTCATATCAGCGGGCGTCAAATGAGGCTGCTGATGTGCGATCTTGGTTCTCACCCGTTTCGGAAGTCACCATTGTTGACGACTTCACCATAGATTTTGTCACAATAAGCCCCAACCCTCTTTTCCCTGATTCCATTGCCAACTTTATGATATTAGATAAAGATTGGGCACAGGAAAACAAAGCAGAATTACCAGCAAGTGATTCGGAAAACTTCGCGACTATGAACACAAATGGTACTGGTCCTTTTCAATTATCGAGTCGCGATCCAGGTGTAAAAACGACGTTAGCACCGAATGCATCATGGTGGGATAGCGCAACTCACAATATTACTGAAGCGACATTCACTCCAATTGGTAACCCTGCTACGGGGATCGCGGCCCTGTTTTCAGGTGAGATTGATTTCATTCAACCCATTGCGTTACAAGATGCGAAACAAGTCGAAAGCCGCAAAGGGTTTAAAGTATTAGAAGGTGAAGAAACGCGAGTCATTATGTTTGGTTTTGGTCATGACCATGACTCTCTGCTCTATTCTTCTGATGTGAAAGATGAGAATCCGTTTAAAGATCCTCGTGTTCGTTTAGCTGCGGCACATGCGCTGAATATTGCTTCGATTGACCGTGTTTTATTCCGTGGAAAGATTGAATCTGCATCGCAATTGGTTCCTGAAGGTATTTCAGGCTTTTCTGAGAAGAATTCAGAACGACCAGAATATGATCCTGAACGTGCGAAAGAGTTACTGACCGAAGCTGGTTATCCTAACGGTTTTAGCTTTGGCTTAAAATGTACTAATGATAGATACATTAACGATGAAGCACTGTGCCGTGCTGCGGTTTCTATGTTTAGTGCGGTTGGTTTAAATGCGCAACTGAGCACCGGCCCAGTACGCGATTACTGGACTCAATTACGTGCTGATGATTTTGATATGTATTTACTCGGTTGGTCTCCAGGTACATTTGATATCGAACATCCAATTCGTTTCCTATTGCATAGCCAAGATAACGCAAAAAAATTGGGGTCTTGGAACTTTGGTAACTATTCAAATGCGCGTGTTGACGAGCTATTGCCATTAATACAACAAGAGATAGAGCCAGTTAAGCGCCAAAATATGATCGATGAAGTGGTCGCGACTACACAAAAAGAGATGGCGTATATTCCGCTTTATACCCAACCATTAATTTGGGCGACTAAAGAGAATGTCGAGATGACACAACGTGCTGATAATTTCTTCTTATTACGCTGGGTAACAGTGAAGTAGTTAGAAAGCAAGGCATTGCTAATACCCTGTAAAAAACGCTTCTATTCGCAGGGTATTAGCTTTGTGTCGATATGAATTTATTTTTCTAGTAACACCTCAAAAGTGGAACATTGATGTTTTATTTTATTTCTAGACGGCTCTTTCAATCCGTTTTTGTTATGCTTGCGGTTGCTTTTCTTGCCTTTTCTTTATTCCGTTTTGTTGGCGACCCGATTACGCAAATGACTGGCGTTGAAACCTCGCTCGCTGATCAAGAAAGACTCCGTGAAGATTTGGGTTTAAATGACTCATTCATTAGTCAGTTTGGGCGCTTTACTTTAGATATGCTAAAAGGCGACTTTGGTTTTTCCTTTCGTACCCGTCAGCCTGTCGCTGAAATGATTGCCCATCGTATTCCAGCGACTCTTGAATTAGGTGTTGTGGCACTGCTTATCTCTCTTGTTATTGGCATACCTGCGGGTGTCTATACTGCTCTTCGACCTAAAGGGCTGATTACTCAAGGCATCTTAATGACCACATTGATTGGTATTTCTATTCCAACGTTTGTCATTGGTATCGTGCTTATATTCTTATTTGGGGTGCAACTTGGTTGGCTCCCCACTTTTGGCCGTGGGGAAACCGTAAACATAGGACTTTGGGAAAGTTCTTTATTTTCTCTAGACGGTTGGCGAGCATTAATTCTTCCGGCCATAACATTGGGGGTGTATCAGCTCACGTTGACCATGCGCCTAGTTCGTTCACAAATGATGGATGTGATGCGATCGGATTATATTCGTTTTGCTACCGCGCGTGGTGTCCCTATGAGGCAGCTTTATTTTCGTCATGCGCTTGCCAATACGATGGTGCCCGTAATTACCATTATCGGTTTGCAGTTTGGCGGGGTGATTGCCTTTTCAATCGTGACTGAAAGTGTTTTTCAATGGCCAGGAATGGGGTTGTTATTTCTTGAGTCGATTCGTTTTGTGGATATTCCTGTAATGAGTGTTTATTTGGTGGTTATCGCCTTTTTCTTTGTGGTGGTAAATTTACTTGTTGATCTTCTATATGTGGCGATTGATCCACGCCTGAGAGCTTAAGGAGTGCATATGAAAGAATTGATTAAGCGCTCAGAAGGGCTTTGGCTTTTCACTCGTAGCCCTGTTGTAATTGTCGCTGCAGTCATCGCTATTCTTATTTTTATTGGTGCGGCTTTTGCCCCATGGATTGTTTCTGGGAATCCTTATGATCTTGGGTCATTTAGCTTGATGGATGGTTTATTGCCTCCTGTTTGGCAAGATGGTGGCTTATCACAATTTATGTTAGGCACCGACGATCAAGGTCGAGATATGGTGTCATCGGTGCTTTATGGTGCTCGCTTATCCCTGGTTATTGGGTTGTCTGCGATGGTTATTGCCACTGTTCTCGGAGTGGGATTGGGGCTTGCAGCCGGCTTTTATGGCGGACGTTTAGATGCGATTATTATGCGTATTGCAGATATTCAACTGGCTTTACCTGCTATTTTAACGGCTTTATTAATTGATGGTATTGCCCGTGGTATTTTACCTTCAGACATTCAGCAAGATCTGCGAGTCGTAGTATTGATTCTCGCTATTGCTCTGTCTCTGTGGGTGAACTTTGCCCGTACCGCTCGCGCTTCGACTTTTATTGAAATGAATAAGGAATATGTACAAGCATCTATTATTATGGGGCAACGTCCAATTCGTATCATGTTGATTCATATATTGCCAAATATTCTCGGGCCACTTTTGGTTATTATGACTGTGGATCTCGCTTCCGCTATCTTGTTGGAAGCCACGTTATCCTTTTTGGGTATTGGTCTTTCAGCTGATAGCCCATCGTTAGGAACGCTTATTCGTATCGGTATGCAATTTATGTTGTCTGGTGAATGGTGGATCTTATGGATACCGACACTTTTTCTGGTTGCTCTAGTCGTTTCAATCAATACGCTTGGTGATTTCATGCGTGATGTTTTCAACCCGAGGTTACGTTAATGCTGACAGTCAAAAATTTAACCGTACGCTTCCCTACTCGTTTTGGTGACGTAACAGCAATAGAAAATATTAACTTACAGGTAAGTGCTGGTGAAATTCATGGCCTTGTGGGTGAAAGTGGCGCAGGTAAATCGACGGTTGGTGCAGCCGTTATTGGTTTACTGCAAACGCCGGGTTATATTTCCGAAGGTAGCATTACTTTAGGTAAACTCGATTTGCGCGCTTTAAGTGACAGCCAAGCACATGCTTTACGTGGCAAACGGATTTCGATGATTTTCCAAGATCCACAAACCAGCTTAAACCCGCTGATGACGGTGGAAGAACAGTTAATTGAAACCATTTTGGCTCATGAAAAGATATCTGTTGTCGAAGCTCGTACTCGCGCGATCGATTTGCTAGAAGAAATCGGAATCAATAATGCAGCGCAACGGATCAAGTCTTGGCCGCATCAGTTTTCGGGTGGAATGCGTCAACGTGTGGTTATCGCTCTGGCTCTATGCACTAATCCTGAATTAATCATTGCAGATGAACCAACAACCGCGCTAGATGTGGCGGTGCAAAGCCAAGTGTTAGATCTCATTCGCTCGCTGGCGGATAAACGTAAGATTGGTTTTATCTTAATTACTCATGACATTGGTGTTATCGCCCAAATTGCCGATCGAGTCACGGTTATGCGTAATGGCAAAGTGGTGGAATCAGGCAATACTGCACAAGTTCTTGGCCGTCCCGAACAGGTTTATACCAAAGCATTAATGGACGCTGTGCCAACTTTAGACCATAAAATAGAGCGATTTCGCGTACCTGTCGAGAAAGAGGTGAAGTTTGATGGCGCGATTACTGGAGATTTTGCGGAACAATGGTTATTAGCAGAAAAAGAGTCCAGTAAACAAGATCTCGCCGTTGGTCTTAGTATTGACGGTCTGGAAGTGCGTTTCACTGGCACTCGGACGTCATTATGGCGCAAGCCAAGTGATTTTATCGCGCTTAACAAAATCAGTTTTAAGGTTAACGCTGGTAGTATTATGGGTTTGGTTGGAGAAAGTGGCTCTGGTAAGTCAACCGTAGCCAAAACCATAACTGGGCTCATTAACCCTAGCGTCGGTAAAATGATGCTTGGGAACGAACCTTTGCCAGCAGGAAAAGATCGGAGTCGTAACCACTCATCTCGTCGAGTGATTCAAATGGTGTTTCAAGACCCATATTCAAGTCTTAACTCACGTCATAAAATTGGTTCTATTTTAACTGAGCCACTCTGGTTTTACGGTTTAGAAAAAGATCCCGTGCAACGTAAAAAGATTGCGGCTTCTATGCTCACTTTGGTTGGAATGGACCCGAGTGCAATTGATAAATATCCTCACCAATTTTCGGGAGGGCAACGCCAACGAATTGCTGTTGCGCGTGCGTTACTCGCGCGCCCTCGCTTTCTAATATGTGATGAGCCTACTTCTGCTTTAGACGTATCAATTCAAGCAGAAATCCTTAATCTCTTAAAGGATCTGCAAGAGAAATTTGGACTCACGATTTTATTCATTAGCCACAACCTTTCGGTCGTACGGCAAATGGCCGATGATATGATTGTCCTGCGTAATGGTGTGATTGAAGAGGCGGGAAAAACCGAGGATTTATTCAAGCGTCCACAGGCAGAATACACGAAGAAACTACTCGAATTAACACCGGTAATGCCAAAGAGTTGGGCTGTGTCATAACGGCTAGGTTACATTTGCACCATATTGCTATGAAAGTATTTATGGTGCTGTAACAAGCAATGGTATTCGCCTGTTGTCGCTTATATTTTGAGCCATTGATCTTTTCACAATATTTTTTAGTAACAAAGAGAAGAGCGGTGCGTTACACTTGCGATATCTTCACATATTCACTTATCACCTACTTCACTCCATAAGGCACTTTCTCTATTATGATGTATCTCCAGTATGAAAAATGCATTGCAGCGGCCCTAGCCCTCAGCTTATTTTCATTCGGACAACCTGCCCACGCCGAAGAAAACAGCAACGATAAATCGGCAAACAATCGTGATTGGGATTACACCATGAGCATGTTAGATATCGCGAACCCTGAAGATGATCAACGCTATATCGACCCCGCAGAGTTAAAAGCTGGTCATGTAAGTGCACTCGAGCACTATGGTGAGCTCAAATTGCAAGCCAATGATCTTGAAGGTGCTAAGAAGTATGCTGAGCGTCTAGAAGAAGTATGCCCATATGGCTGCGACGAGCTTGAGACTCTCAAGAAGTCAATTAGCGAATTTGAAGAGCAGCATAAATAAGCATTAAAAAAGGGGTAGCCTCAGCCACCCCTTTAATTACTACTCAGAATGAAACGTTAGTTAACTAACCCAAACATTCTTGGTAGGAACAAGCTGATTTCTGGAATGAAGGTGATCGCTAACAGCGTAACAATCAATACCGCGCAGAACGGCATGATGCTTCTAATTACATTTTCAATCTTAGAACCACTAACACTACAGCCCACGAATAGCGCCGTACCCACTGGCGGTGTCGCGATACCAATACATAAGTTAAAGATGATCATCATTGCGAAGTGAATTGGGTGCATTCCTAAGTGTTCTGCGATTGGCATGAAGATAGGTGTAAAGATCAATACGGCAGGCGTAAGGTCCATAAACATACCAACAATCAACAAAATCACGTTCATTAAGATGAAGATGATAATTGGGTTATCTGAAATCGACAGCATCCAATCACTGATCATAGTTGGTAGACCGGTAAAGGCCATTGCCCATGACATGATGGTTGAAGCACCAATCAAGAACAGCATAATCCCCGTAACCTGTATTGTTTCCCGGCAAATTAGCGGGAAATGCTCCCACTTAAGCGTTCGATAACAGAGTGACAGAATAAAGGAGTAAAGAACCGCAATACATGCCCCTTCGGTAGCCGTAAATACACCACCTATGATGCCGCCAATAACCACAAAGATTAAACCTAAACTTGGCGTTGCTTGCCAAACGATGTTTAGTACATCTTTTGTTGTGAAGCCATCGTTAGCACTCGTGGTATAGCCTTTCTTCTTAGCGATGAAATACGCCAAGACCATACAGCTTAATCCCATTAAAATACCTGGGACATAACCTGCAATAAACAGAGCCGCAACCGATGTTCCGCCAGATACTACGGAAAATACGATAAGTGAGTTACTTGGCGGAATTAGGAGACCAGCAGGACAAGATGCCACGTTTACCGCGGTAGCTAAGTTTTTGTCGTAGCCCTCTTTTTCCAGTTCTGGGCCCAAGGTTTTACCAACCGCAGCTGCGGCCGCAACGGCAGATCCAGAAACCGCGCCAAACATCATATTGGCAAAAATGTTAACGTGCAAAAGTGAGCCTGGAATCCAACCAACCATAAGTTTCGCAAGATTGATAAGTCGCCCCGCGATACCACCCACGTTCATGATGTTTCCGGCAAGAATAAAGAATGGGATAGCGAGCAAACTGAAACTATCTATACCGGTAAAGATCTTTTGCGCCGCAGTCATGCTTGCTACGTTAAAGGGTAAAATGAAATACATGATGGTCAAAGATGACATTGCAATCGCAATCGCAATCGGCATGCTTATCGCAATCATGAATAAAAATAGGCCTAGCAGCCAAACACCAATGGACAAGTCCATAATATAGAATCCTTATTAAGCTTGTTCTTTGTTACTAAACAGGTCGACCGTATTTAAAACGATATAAATGAGTATAATTACGGCTGAAATGGGCAGTATTGAATACACAGTAGACATCGGTAATTGCAATGCTGGTGATAATTGTTGCGTGGTTCTGCCCATAAGAGCTAAGCCACCTTTGAGCAATGCTAAAGAAATAAATGCACCTGAAATTACATTTATCAGTACATGTAATGCGACATGTGCTTTGCCTTTAAGCGCGCCGTCCAATAGTGTGATGGCTAAATGCCCTTTTATTCCGAATAAATAGCTTGCCCCAAATAAACCAAGCCATACCATGGTGTAGCGTGCGAGTTCATCAGTCCAGTTACTTGGATCATTCAACACATAGCGGCTAAATACTTGCCAAGTGACAGTAACTACAAGCAACATTAACGCAAAAGATGAAATAAAAAGGAGCAACCTATCAAGCAGGTTTCTGAAAGTTGTTAACATGGAGTTGTACCTCAAAAAATTTTGCCCTAGCAAAGCCAAGGCAAAATTATAGTGTTACTAATATTGTGCTAGGACTAATTAAAGCGCTTCAATTTTTTCAATGAATGCCGCTAATTTAGGATCTTTCTTAGCTTCGTCAATCATAGGTTTAACAGCAGCACGGAATGGGGCTTTGTCTACCTCAACAAATGTAACGCCTTCTTCGATGCCTTTCGCTTTGTTCATGTTGTCTGTTTCGTCCCAGATTTTGATCTGTTCTTCAAGAGACTCTGCTGCGGCTTCTTTTAAGATTTTTTGCTCATCTGCTGAAAGTGAAGCCCACTTGTCTTCTGAAATGATAATCACGTCAGGAGTCATCATGTGTTGATCCATCGAGTAAAATTTAGCAACTTCACTGTGCTTCATTTCAACTAGGCTAGAAATGTTGTTTTCTGCGCCATCGATGACACCTTGTTGTAACGCGGTGTAAACTTCGTTGAATGGTACAGGTGTTGCTTTACCGCCTAATAGGTTAACCATTTCCATCATAGTCGGAGAACCAGGAACACGAACTTTCATACCCGCTAGATCTGCAGGAGAATTAATCGCTTTTTTCGAGTAGAAGCTGCGAGTACCTGAATCGTAGAAAGTAAGACCAATGAATCCTTTGCCTTCACTTGAAACTAGCATTTCTTCAGCAGCGTCACTTCTCATGAACGTTCTCATGTGTGCAACATCACGGAACAAGAAAGGCAGTGCATTAACTTTAAAAGTAGGTTCAAAAGATTCTGCTAATCCACCATTGATTTTTGCCATGTCAATCGCGCCAGTAACCACTTGCTCAGCTTGATCACGTTCAGAACCGAGTTGGCCGTTTGGAAAAATCTTGATAGTCAGTTCGCCATTCGATTTTTCTTTCACTTTGTCAGCCATAATCACCATACCTTGGTGAGCAGCACTTTCTAATGACATTGCATGTCCAAGCGTTAACATTTTTGCCGAAACATTCACGCTAGCAAATAAAGAGGTAATCAACAAAGGCAATACTAATTTCTTCATTTCTTTTGTCCTTAATATATTTATCTAATAAGTAATAATTTTAATATTGGAATTAAACTTTCTTTTGAAACATTATTTCGAAAAGCTAAGGAGATAATACTTATGTAGTCTTGTAATACAATATTACGACACAAGAAGTATGATCAAAGCACTGTGCTAGATCACATTTTTAATCTGATATTCTACATTTTCGATCTTTCCGGAGAATATTAATTGATCTCAAGCACGATTAGCACGCTTGAATGACCAATAACTTATCAATGCAGTGAGGTTTTATTAAGAGGATTCATTGTGATGGCATAATCGATCACAATATTAACATATGGATCCAAGTCATAACATATTACAATAAGATTATATTAAATATTATGCTTATTGTTATGAGCGTTATTCTAAGTATGCTTATTTACAATATGAGTTTAAGTTAATATCAATGATATTAATCGTATTAATTAGGATATTTGATAATAGTTTTTATAGATTTTTCTGCAGTAAAATATTCACATATAAAGTGAGTTGCACAATACAATAAATGTAGATGTTGTTATTTATCGCTGACATGACCTGTTGTTTTTAGGTAACAGGTCATTCAGTACGAGTGGAATCAGCCGCAATGTTTATCTACATTTATTTCTAAGCAGATCGTTCCTAGTTAAACACTGTTTATAACACCTAGTTCGAACTATTCTATGAATTCGACTTTATCTTCTGCCGCGCCCCTTTTCCATTGCGTGATAGTCCTTAAAATCAGAGTCACGAGGCAAAGAGAACCAGAGCAGAAAGCAACGATAGTGAAAGAGAATCGTGTGCTGGTATTACCCAACAGTTGTCCTAAAGCGTCTAAAATTATTGGTGATAAGAACTGACCTAAAAACAGCATGCATGAAACGATGGCCATAACTCTAACTCCTGCTCCCTTCCCTCCAGCATGACTGGCCCCGGAATACAGTGTTGGCATTGTCCATCCGAGACCAAACCCGACAATACTAATGGCTATCAAAATTTGTGATACGCTTGCAGCTTGACTTAACAACAAAAAGCCAACCGCCATCATTCCAAATAGAACGATAAGAAGAAATGACTTAAGGAAGAGTCTTACTTTGACATAAAACAATCCAGCGATGAATCCACATGCAGTAAGAACCGCAAGGGCTATTCCTGATAGTGATGAATCTCCTAGATGGTTATTTTGCATGAATATTGCGATGTTGACGGGAATTGCGTAGAACGCGACCATTAAAGCAAATGCTCCACTTGCCCATGCATACACTGACTTAGGCAGTTTTTGTTTGTATGTAACGGCACCTTTTATCTCCGGAGGCTCGGGTAAAAATAATAATATTAATACAAACACAATTAGCCCCATCGAATAAACCGCAAAAGTGTAGCGCCAATTCAGGGTAGCCAATGCTCCCGCAGCGATAGAGCAAATAATGCCACCAAGCTGAGTCGCTGAAACGGAATAACCGAGCATCTTTGCTCGTTCTTTACCATCGAAGAAATCAGCGATTAAACCTGTCGACAAGGGCATGATTAGACCAACGCCGATTCCAAGTACTGCTCGCGACAAAAGCAACATGCTGAAACTTCCGACAAAGGCACTACCCAGTCCGCCAACGAGATAAAAAAGAAGTCCTATTACTAAAATACTACGTGCAGATATCTTAGAACTAAGTTGTCCGGAAATGAGTGTGAAAACGATCATAAATATGGCCGGCATTGTTACGACGAGTTTTATCGCGGATTCACTCGTTTCTGGAAATGCAGTGGCGATTTGGGCTATCGCAGGAGCAACTGCTGCTCCTGCCATTACCGTTAGTAGTGAGAGTGACAAAATAGTCGGTTTAATCATACTTTTCATAACTTGTTATTGTCCTGTTATTTCAAATTAGACGCATTTTCTACCATACGATTTAGCAGCCCCATCACCTGGTGTCGCTCTTCATCAGAGAACCCTTCCACTAAGATTTCGATTGATCCGTATAAGATTTTTCTTAAGGTTGGCTTAAAATCGCTTCCTTTCAGTGTTAGATACACCAGATTAACGCGTCCATCTTCTGGTGATCGTTTTCGTTCGACGTATCCCTGACTTTCCAAGTGCTGTAGCGCTCTTGTTGCCGTTGCTTTATCGCACTTAAAGAAACTCGCCAGTTCTTCTTGGCTAACACCATCTTGGTAGGTAAGTTCAGCTAGAAAGCTAACCTGACCACTTCCAATGCCATAAGGTTCAAGTTCCTTACTAATGTGGCTTTGGCTAGACCGATATAAGATTGAAATTAAGCGGCCAAGTGGGTCATATTTCTCTTTCATATCGAGTTCCTACCTATTTTAGATTTGACTATATTAGTTGCTATAGCAACTAATATAGTCTTACATGGTTGCGATCGCAACGTTATTTTGGGTATGAAATGAAATAAATATCTTAAATAGAATTAGATTTAGCGTTTCATTGATAGCTGGACAGCTGCTGAACAGAGGAAGAAAACACCGAGAAAAGCGATAAATTTAGTTTGTTATGGGGATCTGAGACGGCTTTTATACAGAGAGGTAAATACCAATGTCATTAGACTTCTTTTTCTAGCTGTTTTAAATATGATTTCATAAATGAAGTTCTGCGCTCGGCTTCTATCTTTGCCGAAGTCGTATTCATAGTGTCGACGAGCTTCAGCAACTTCACATAGAAGTGATCAATACAATATTGCTTATCGTTTAACTCCCTTTCGCGCGCAAACGGGTCCAATTTATGGTAGAAATCGGAGCCCAACGTGGTATTGACTTGAAAGCACCTCGCGATACCGATAGCGCCTAAGGCATCGAGTCTGTCGGCATCTTGCACTATTTGGGCTTCTAACGTTTCAGGTGCAATATTGGCGCTAAAACTGTGGGCTACTATCGCATGGCTTACGTCAGAGAAATACTCAGATGGGTAACCGATTTTCTCTAGAAACTTAAGCGCTTTCTTGGCTGCTATGGTTGAACTGCTCGCTCTATCTGGATGGTTTTTAGGGAAAGAAAAACAGTCATGAAGGTACGCAGCAGGAAGGACTATTTCGAGTTTTGCCTCTTCTTTTAATGACAGGCTTTTAGCGGTTTTTACCACTCTTTGAACATGAGTCAAATCATGAGCTAGGTCCTGTTGCATCTCTGATTTAATAAAATTGAAAAACAATGATTCAAATTGCTCTACCATTCTCTACTCCGTGAAATCTAATATTGCTAGCGTATGGTTTTCAACATACTCTTGGCTATGTTTGGACCTTTCTCTATTCTATTCTCTTATCTTTATTACAAAATAATCAGAGTAAAGCAGGTGGTTAATTATGTTTGTTTCACGATGAACATCAAATTGATTTTTGCATGATAACTTCGCACGCATCATGACCGGTATCACCACGTGGTGCATTGAGGTACTCAAAACCCAATTTCTCGTACAATTTTATCGCCTCTTTAAGGCACTCAGTTGTTTCTAAATAGCACTCTTGATATCCATGTGCTTTTGCCTGTTTTAGAGTCAAAGCAACCAGTTGTGTAGCTAAGCCATGTCCTCGAGTTTGAGGTAAAAAATACATTTTCTGTAATTCGCAAACTGATGGTTCGCCAGCCAAAGGGGCGAACCCTCCTCCACCTACGACTTTTCCACTATGCTCAACGACCCAGTACGCAGCTCTATCCTGATCATACGCGGAATACAAATCGTCTAGAGTCGGATCTGAAACGCCATACCCTTTATCAGCCGTTAGTCCATATTCTGCCGATACTGTTCGGATTAAATCAGCGACCTCTCGATTATCGGATTTGCTAAGTGGACGAATAATAAAGTCGTTTGGTCGGCAAACGTTGGTTAATCCTTTCATTTTGCTTTGGGACGAAATGGCTTGATCACTGCTTCGTTGCATTCTAAGAAAGGCCCTTCCATTAGATCGATACAATACGGAATTGCGGGGAATACCGCATCCAGACATTCTCGGATCGACTTTGGTTTTCCTGGTAGGTTTACAATTAACGAGTCATTGCGAAGACCGGCAGTCTGACGTGACAAAATAGCGGTAGGGACGAACTTAAGAGATTCAGCGCGCATAAGTTCCCCAAAACCGGGCATCATTCGATCACAAACGGCTTCGGTTGCTTCTGGAGTAACATCACGTTTTGCAGGCCCTGTTCCACCTGTAGTGACGATCAAACTGCAATCCTGTTTGTCTGCCATTTTTATTAATGTGGCTTCGATAACATCTTGTTCATCGGGGATCACTTCGTAGATTGGTTCCCACTCAGAAACTAAATACTCATTTAGCGTTTCAATAATGGCTTTACCTGAAATGTCTTCATACACACCTGCGCTTGCACGGTCGCTAACCGTAACAATACCGATTTTAGCTTTTGTCATTTTTTTCTCATTGGTTGACTAAATTTGTTACACACGCTAATGCATTAGAAAACGTTGGTCAAATGGGAGATCGGAATGCATTGCCTCTGGTCAACTGATTATCTTGCTAGAAAAGTTGATTAATTACGTTATTAAGTTTTTTATATCGTTTGTTTGGAGTGAGTTTCTCGGCTCAAATTTTGTTTATTCTATCGACCAAAAAATCGACGGCAGCTTTTACTTTTGGCACCAAGTAACGTTGCTTTTGATAGAGTAAATAGACAGCCATATTGGTGTTTTGAGTTACGGATATTTCCTGTTCAAACATCAGTTCTTGCAGTTCTCCTGATTTGAGCTGGGAAGCCAAAGCCCACCTAGGCAACATTATGATACCTTCCCCACGACACGCTTTTTTTGACAGCCAAGCGCCGTTATTTGATATTGCGACCGCGGGTCCGGAGACATCCTGCCATTGATTGTCTAAATGACATAACCAAGGCATAACCCCAATTGGCGACTTAAAATAAAGACCATGATGATTTTTTAACTCCATTGGGTTCTTCGGAACGCCGTATTTTTCTAGATAGCAAGGTGATGCAACAGGAACAAAATTATTGTCCATCAATTTAATGGCTAGAACTCGTTCATTGGGGGCATAACCACCTCGAATGGCAATATCGACATCGTCACGACCAAGCGTTGACAACTCATCACTGAGACTGACATCGATAACAATCTCAGGATACAGTTCGCTGAATTCATCCAACAACGGAAACAAAATCTGATTACCAAAACCCACCATCGAGCTAATACGCAAACGCCCCATTGGCTTGCTTTGATAGCTACGGACTGTTTCGTTGCTTTGCGCTAACTGATTTAATATTGTTTGTATATCGTTGTAATAGATTTGACCGACTTCGGTTAATTTTACAATTCGGGTTGAACGTTTAAGCAAAGTTGTGCCTAATTTCTTTTCTAAATCGGCGACACGTCGAGACAACGAAGATGGTGGAACATTAAACGTTTTTGCTGCTTTGGTAAAACTGCCGGTTTCGACAACTTTGCTGAAGTATCGGATAGCTCTTAGTTCATCCAATGAATATCTCCATTTTATGAATAGGAAAGCATTATTGCTTTATTATTGTTATAAAAGCAATTGTGATTCGCATTTTCCCCTATATATCACATGATTAAAACCAGTAATAATACTCACACTTAGCGAATAAAGTAATAATTGTCCTATAAATTCACTCCTCGACTTTAGTACGGAACGACATTTATTACGCCTTAACACAAACAATGGAATTGGACTTATGATTACTCTGCATGGTTTCCCCTCGAGCAACTATTACAACATCGTAAAACATGCCCTTTTATATAAAGAGATCCCCTTTCAAGAGAATCTAATTTATGCTGGTGATCAGAAGTTGGTCGAAATCAGCCCTGCTGGCAAGATCCCTGTTATCACGACCGAAACAGGTTTCAATCTGTCAGAGTCGAGTGTGATTTGCGATTTTATTGAAGAGACATACCCAGCGAATCCGCTATACCCAACCGATTCAAGTGAGCGAGCGGCCGTGCGTCAGATTATGAAGGTCGCAGAGCTCTATTTTGAACTTCCAAGTAGACGGTTAATCCCCTACGCGTTTTCTGGCACGGAAGCGCCAGAGATGGTGACATCAGAAGTTCGCCAAGTGTTGAGTCGTGGAATTACCGCACTCAGTCATTTATGCGAGTTTTCACCTTGGGTTGCGGGTCGTGAGTTCACAATGGCGGACATTTATCTTTATCACGTTAATACGATCGTTAATGCTTTTGCTCCTTCACATCTTGATTGGGATGTTGTTGGCCAAGTCCCGGGAATGAAAGAGTGGAATTCAGTGATGAGTCAAACTGATGTTGCCCAAAGTGTTGAAGCAGACCGCTTAGAAAATATGCCTGAGTTTATGGAAAAAATTAAAGAGCGGTTAAAGCATTCATGACTCAATAGCGTTTAGGATCTAACGAAAGGTTACTGGTAAACGGTCAATTCGATATTTCGA
This sequence comes from Vibrio phycocola, assembly GCF_053850235.1. NCBI lineage: Bacteria > Pseudomonadati > Pseudomonadota > Gammaproteobacteria > Vibrionales > Vibrionaceae > Vibrio > Vibrio phycocola. The sequence goes on from NZ_JBSQDJ010000001.1 coordinate 548,573, forward strand.
TTGGTTTAACAAATGATATTTTTAGGAACAATTAATATGTCAGAGACAAACACTCACCTAACTTCAACCATCAGCGACAATAATACCCTAACACTAGCATTACAAAACATTGAGACGCCACAGCCCGACACCGACGAAGTGGTTATTCGCATTGAGGCAGCTCCGCTAAACCCATCCGATTTAGCTGTGATGTTTGGTGCCGCGGATTTAGCAACAGCGACCCAGTCTGAAACGGCAAACGGCCCAGCGATTACAGCTGACGTTCCCCCTCACTATATGTCGTCACTAAAAAATCGTGTCGGTAAATCTTTGCCAGTTGGTAATGAAGGCGCAGGAACCGTCATTGCTGCGGGGTTGTCTCCCGCTGCACAAGCGTTAATCGGTAAAACCGTTGCTGTAATTGGTGGCGGTACCTATCGTAAATTTTTATGTGCCAATGTACAAAGCTGCTTAGAACTAAAAGAAGGCACAACTGCGAAACAAGGTGCGTCTTCATTTGTTAACCCGCTTACTGCGTTAGCCATGGTTGAAACCATGCGAGCAGAAGGTCATAAAGCGATTGTTCATTCCGCTGCCGCATCTAACCTAGGGCAAATGTTAAACCGTATTTGTATTGCCGATGGCGTTGATTTAATTAACATTGTTCGTAAACCAGAACAAGAAGCGCTGTTACGAGATCAAGGCGCTAAATATGTCGTCAATTCAAGTAGTACTGCTTTTCTTGCCGATTTAACCACCGCGATTATTGAAACCGGCGCCACTATCGCATTTGATCCAATCGGTGGCGGACAATTAAGCAGCGATGTTCTTAATTGTATGGAAGCAGCCATTTCTCGTGATTCAGACGAATACAGCGTTTATGGCACGACAACATTCAAACAGGTATACATCTACGGGGCATTAGATCGTGGCCCTATAACCCTTAATCGTAACTTTGGTTTTTCTTGGGGAGTAAATGGATTCTTACTGTTTCAAGCTTTAGGAAAACTTGGAGCGGAAACCGCTAGCTCAATGCGCCAACGAGTTGCGGATGAAATCACCACAACATTCGCAAGTCATTACACTCATGAAGTCTCTTTGGAAGATGCGCTCAAGATCGAGTCATTAGAAACGTATTCCAAACAGGCTACTGGAGAGAAGTACTTAATTACACCGCAAGCGTAAATTGTTCTAGCGTTCTAATTTTAGCCATTCCGCCCTATTATGTATATTTCATGTAATGGGGCTGAAAGCCGTTAATTTACGAAATTCAGGGAGAACCGTTAGTATAAATTACTTTCGATTGAGTATTGGTGAATTGATCTTTTTCCAAAACAACGTGTTTTTGTCGTGGAGTCCAAAGCTACGATACGTGTGGGTTAAATCAATATATGCACGGCAATCGATTGAGTAGATTTGGTTTTCTGGAAACAAACCAGTACCAATGTTGGCAATGACTTTCCAGCCGAATGTAAAACTGGGACAATTTGAGATTGCTTGATGGTACGTACCAGTTTCATCTTTTATCGTACTCATACACTCAGATATTTTCACTTCTTCGCCAAAAAAACTTTTTTCTATACTCGCTACCTGTGAAGAGCAATTGCCACCAGTGATTGTGACTAACCGATGAGTCGGGTTCCCAGACCGTTCGTAATCGAATGCAGATGCGATACTTTCATCACAATTGATCGAATACTTCGATTTGCGAGTAAACAAACTGTTGCCAATGTTCGCCATGACCTTCCAGCCAATCGTATATAACGGGCAATTTGAGATTGCACTATGCAAAGTCCCAGTTTCATCTTTTACGGTGCTTGAACATACTGAAAAGCTCCCCCTTCCCCCTCGAGCAGTTATTTGCTGAGCACAACCTCCATCGATAATTGTGACCAATTGTTGGGTTGGGTTTAGGCCATACAGTTCATAGTACATGGGGAGTGTAATTGCAGCGAGCGATAATAAACCGACCAGTGTAGTCATAAATATTTTATTCATAATCAGCTCATAGCATCCCTGTCGTTAAACGAGAACGAGTTACTTCAATTATGCTCACTCTTTATGTGGCACGTGTTCATTGAATACTGCTTCAAACTTATCAAAACAAAAGGACTCATCATTTTTCTGTACTTCGTTAAAGTTGGACATAAACTCATATAGTCAATTCTTCTCTAACTCAACTCTTTAGTCATAAAGCAGCTATGAGGATCATCTGTGTAGTGTGAAAAAGGTTCACAGTATTGGAAATTAAATTTTTCATAGAGTTTTCGAGCTGGGAGAAAGAAATCTTGAGTTCCCGTTTCTAGACTCACTTTTCGATAACCACGGCTAGCCGCTGCATCAAGCGTATGGACTAGAAGCTTGGTTGCCACACCAGATTGACGCGCTAACGATGATGTTCTCATTGATTTCAGCTCAACGTGTGTTGAGTTAAGCTGTTTTATGGCGACGCACCCCTGAAGTTCCCCATTAACCCAACCGCTGAAGAATGTGATATCAGGGGATTTAAGTTCGTTTACATTCAACGCATGAACACTTTCTGGCGGAGAAGTCGCGTACATGTCGGCGAGATGTTCTTCTAATAACGTAATGACTTCACCACCGGAAAGATCATCTATTTTAATGTCCATATTTTAATTATTCCTATGTCGGTATGTCAGATTTGAAAATTTCAGTAAAACCAGGCGTTAAAACACTTCCCGATAAGCAAATAAGCCCTGACTACCACCGGTATGCAAGAACAGTTGATTGCTGCCGGGCTTGATCTTTCCTTCGGTACATAAGTCGATAAATCCCGCCATGGCTTTTCCGGTATAAACTGGGTCAAGTAATATCCCTTCCAGTTCAGCACAGCGTTTTACAGCTGAAATCATTGCTGGTGTGGTCATTCCATATCCGTCACCATAGTAACTTCCATCCACGATGACTTTGCCTTCAGCTAAATTCGGGTCGATACCAAGATACGTCAGCGTGTCATTAAGTAACGCTGTCACTAATTGTTGCTGATCAACGGTAGAGCGACTTACGGTGATACCGACTACTGGAATATCTACGTTGGCAGCGGCGAGTCCAGCCAACAAACCTGACTGTGTACCAGCACTTCCTGATGCCAAGACTATTTGGTCAATTTTAATATTTTGGTCTGAAGTTTGTTGTAAGATTTCATTGGCACAACGAACATACCCTAAACTGCCGATGACATTAGAACCCCCCATTGGAATCAAATACGGTGTACGACCTTTCTTTATTAACGTTTCGATTAACTTCTCTGTATAGGCGTTGCCGTTGTCTTCAAGTTCAAGGGCATGAATGTTGGCCCCACATAACTGGTCGAGTAATACGTTACCGTTGTTATAGTAATCGGCTTTTGGTGTGCCCTTCACGTCTTCTAATATTAATTCACACGCAAAACCAAATTTTGCTGCCGCAGCTGCGGTTTGTCTCGCATGATTAGATTGATACCCACCGATCGTCACTAAAGTATCAGCACCCTGACGTTGAGCATCAGCGATCAAATATTCCAGTTTTCTCGCTTTGTTGCCGCCGCCAGCAAGCCCGGTGCAATCGTCTCGTTTGATATAGACGTTGCATCCTAATACCTCAGAAAGACGTGACAAGTGCTCTAGTGGAGTTGGTGCGTGAACAATGTTTACTCTAGGAATAGTATTGAAATCGGGCATGATGGAGTATCGCTATTTAGTCAATGGTACGTATGCTCTTACCCCATTTGGAGTAAGTTTGCCGTGTTTAATGACTATAAAACACCAAAGTGATACTTACTGCAACCCATACATCACACTGCTACATTTGTACTTCCCTACATTTTTTCAGCAAAGTACGCCATTATTTCAGCGGTGGTCATTTCTTTGGTTTGATTAGAAAAACAGTAATAACTTGGTTTCATGTCACTAAAATATTGCATGTCCATTTCTAACCCTTCTAAGGTAGGAAATAACCCAACCGGCATATTGTGTTCGCCCGTTGCTTTCAGTTTATAAAAAAGATGCGTGCCACACTCAGAGCAAAATGCTCGAGATGCCCAAGCGGAGGATTCATACATTCTAACGAACTTCTTACCATCTATTTTTACATCTGTTCCACACTGTACGGCAAAAAAAGGTGCACCTCCCCAGGTTCGGCATGATTGGCAATGGCACACGGTAAACTTAGGATTAATATTATTAGCGACTATTGTTACAGCACCACATAGGCAGCTTGCATTTGAATGAGACATAGGAGTGGTTCCTTATTTACTTAAGAAAAAATGATATATGAGTGTTTGTATTCACTATAAGTCCATTACTTTGCGCCCAATTGCCCGACAGCTTGATAATGTGAAAAAATAGAGCTTTCAATATCCATTTTAGAAAAGACTTTCTGAGCCTTAGCATTCTCCATAGCTTGCATAGACGCCGCTTGAGCAAGATTAGCATTTTCCCAAACGACAATATCGGTCCAACGGTTAAGTTCCTCACTGTAAAAATATCGACGACTTTGAAAACCTTCAAAACGCTGAACAACGGAATTGAGTGTTTCCATTGCTAGCTTTTGTTCATGATACTCAATTCCGTCGATAAATTTCGTACTGACTATTTCATAAGTTGAAGCAGAGCTCATTGACGAGGCTAACATGGTGATAGCAAGTGTGGTGCCCTTTGGATTCATTGTTGAAGACTCCTGATATTTTGTAAAAAACATGTTGGAAATACGTTTCGTGTCATTGGTAGTGATATCCTATTGGTAAATACGACACTTAATGACCGATTAATTATGCGCAGTTTTCAAAACAAGCAAGATAGGCTCGAAAAACTTATAGGGCTCTTAGCGAACAAAAATTTAACAACGACAAAATCACTCGCGGCATCCTTAGGTGTGTCGATAAGGAGTATTTCCAGAGATCTTACGCTGTTGCGAGAGCAAGGTTACGACATTGAAACCGAGCGTGGTGCGGGCGGTGGTGTTTCGCTATTAGGGATGACACGCCCTCCTCGCTTCTTCTTGAGTGATGAGGAGATTTTGAATACGTTAATGGCATTGGCGCTAACTGAGTCGTTAAGCTGTCCAATTTTAGGAGATACTATCTCTAGTGTGAAAAGCAAGCTGACCTTTTTTCTCAACAATGAGCAGAGAAAGCGAATTACCTTATTACGCCAGCGTGTGTTAGTAGGTGCTATCGCTTCAAGCAAAGTATCATCATCGGTTGTAAACATACATCAACCATTTCTTACTGATGTAAGCCAAGCATTTATTCAGCAACAAACACTCTTTATCGGCTATTTGTCCGAAAATGGCACCGAAACAACAAGGCGGATCGAACCTCAGTTCATACTACTCAACTGGCCAGCGTGGTATTTATTGAGCTGGGACTATTTAAGAGACGCACCAAGGTTGTTCCGCATCGATCGTCTCACCCATGCCAGCGTTGAGAATAATCGTTTTCGACTCAGAAGCATCAGAAGTTTAAGCGGTGATTTTGGCGAGTATTTTGACACTATGTAGTGACGTCGGTTATCTCACCAAATGAACGCATGTTCGTCGAGCGGTTCATAAATGTTTCTAACGTTTCGCTATGATCCTGACTCATTTAAGTTAACTTCAGTGGTAAATTTTACCGTACGTAACGAAACCGACGTATGGAACTTCCGTATATTGAGGTCTTTACGTATCGAACGATCTAGAAACGCTTCATATTGTGGAATATCATTGACACTCACAATAAGCAGAAAATCATAGCTGCCTGATATTTGATAGCATTGAGTTACTTCAGGAAACTTAAATATCATAGAGCGAAAGTCCTTGTAGATATCTTCTCTATCTCGCTCCATTTCGATTGATACAATAAACGTCATAGATTTCCCCACCAATTCCGGATTGACTAGTGACACGTCACCGATAATGGCTTTTTCTTGTCTTAAACGCCTGACTCGTTTTAGACAGGCTGGCGGAGACAATCCCACTTCTTCAGCAAGATCAACGTTAGGAATATTATTATTTCTTTGCATAATCATCAGAATTTTTCGATCTATGCGGTCAATTTCCATAATTTTGTAAACCTATATAAATAAGAACTTTTTAGATGTATTTTTTCTATATAAGAAATTTATCGCCACTATTAATGGCAAATTCAAAATACAATGAACGGCTATATCTTTATCATATTGTTATGAACTTAGCCATATAAGGCGATAAATGATGAATCGATTAATAGTCGAAATTAAACAAATAAGCGGTGAAATCAAGACGACCACCGTATCGTTATTTGCAATTATGATTCCTATGATTGTACTGATAAAAATAGCCGATGATCTCGGTGGAGTGACGCTGCTAAGCTCACTTTTAGAACCGATAATGGCGAGCCTTGGGCTTCCGAGTTCGATGGCACTTGTTTGGGCAACGACCATGTTGACTAATATATATGCCGGAATTGTTGTGTTTATCGACTCCGGAGCCACGCTATCGGTCGCTCAGGTTACGGTATTAAGCAGTTTGCTATTGATATGCCATTCTCTCCCCTTAGAAGGCATTATTTCAAAGAAAGCGGGCGTTCCAATGTGGGTTTCTATCATTTTGAGAGTGGCTGGAGGATTTGTTTTTGCGTGGCTTCAGAATATGTATTATCGGTACTCAGGAACAGGCGAGCAAGCGGCTAAGATACTCTGGCAGAGTGAACCGCGTGTTTACGAAAGTTACCTCGATTGGGGCATTGGGCAACTTATTAATTTGGGGAGCATATTTGTTGTCATCTGTGTACTGATTACAGGGCTGAGAATTTTAAAACTTCTTGGAGTTGAATATGCGATGGCATTATTAATGGCACCTTTATTGAAACTCCTTAGAGTTAGCAAAGAAGCTGCTAACTTAGCCGTTATCGGTATCACGTTAGGCCTTTCCTACGGTGGCGGTTTAATCATTAATCAATCTAAGAATGGGAATTTAACGGCGAGAGATGCCATGATAACGGTGATGTTATTGAATTTGCTCCACAGTATTATTGAAGACACCGCACTGGTGTTGCTGCTAGGGGCCGACGTGACTATGGTACTTTGGTTTCGAATTGTATTTTCTATTTTGGTAATGGCCATTATTTCTCAATTTTATCGAATGCCAAAACCAGATCTGAAATATGCCTCAAGCTCTAATAAATAAGTAAAAAAGCCCTTAATCATGAGACTAAGGGCTGTGACTATATTCTTACTTAACGATTAAGCACCGATGATACCGCCATCTTTACGAGTAATCGCAATCACAGATGAACGAGGAATGCTGTTTCCGCCTTCAGGGAAGTGCGAGTCAGCCAGTTTCTCACCTGGGTGTTGAATCCCAACAAACATGGTTTTGTAGTCTGGAGCAAAGGTTAACCCCGTCACTTCACATGCAACTGGGCCAGTTAGGAAGCGACGAATTTCACCGGTTTCTGGGTTACTACAAAACATTTGGTTATTGCCCATTCCAGCAAAGTCTCCTTCGTTTTTATAGTTCCCATCGGTTTGAATCCAAAGACGTCCAAAACGGTCAAAGCCAATACCATCTGGGCTATTAAACATATTGTCTTTGTTGATGTTGTCACTACCTGCCATAAGCCCAGAATCGTGTACTTCCGGATTTCCCGCTAAGACATAGATATCCCAATCAAACGTATCCCCGATGTGGTTACGGTTGGTTGGACGCCAACGAATGATGTGACCGTAAGGGTTCTTCTCTCGAGGGTTAGCGACATTAAGCGGCTGCGACTCTTTTACACCACGGTATTTATTGTTTGTTAGCGTACAGAATACGGACTCGTTATCAGGGTGAACGGTTACCCATTCTGGACGATCCATTGTGGTTGCACCAACTTGTGTTGCAGCAAGACGAGCAAATATCAATACGGATGCTGCATCTGGGAATCCATTTTCAGGTGTAAGCCCGTTTTTGCCCCAAGTAAGCTCAAGCCATTCGCCTTTACCCGCTAACTCCCCTTCTGTGCCATTGAATTTAGCAACATATAGGGTCCCTTCTTCAAGAAGATCTAAGTTTGATGCCGCACCAGGAACATATTTGTTCTTAGATACAAATCTGTATAAGTGTTCACCGCGTTCATCATCACCTAAGTAAACAACAGCATGGCCTGAATCGTCTAGAGTTAAAGCGGCATTTTCGTGTTTGAAGCGACCAAGTGCACTGCGCTTTTTAGGGGTTGAATTAGGATTCATTGGATCAATTTCAACTACCCACCCCATACGATGTGGTTCATTTGGATGTTTTGCCATATCAAAGCGTTCATCGTGCTTAAACCAATCGTAGTTCCAGTCTTCTTTCTTGAGACCATAACGCGAATACGACTCATCAAATTCTTTGTCTGATGAAGCGCCAAAGTAGCCATTGAAGTTCTCTTCACAGGTGAGATACGTTCCCCATGGAGTTTGACCATTAGCACAGTTATTCATAGTGCCAAGAATTTTAGTACCTGATGGATCAGCGTCTGTTTTCAGCAACTGATGTCCACGAGCAGGACCCGTCATTTCCATTTCGGTCGAAGCGGTAATTCGGCGGTTTACGCGACCATCTGGGTTCGTGACCCACTTACCATTCTTTTTCGTTAATTCAACAATGGAAACACCGTGAGCTGCTTGAGCTTTATATACATCATCTTCGGTGATGTTTTTGCCTTGGTGTGCGTAAAGATACTCTTTATTGACGTATTCATTGTTTACCGCAAGTACTGCTCTATCGTCAGAAACTGGGAAAAATGTCATCCCATCATTGTTGTCACCAAACTGCATTGACTGAGCTTTTGCGTCGTTCGATTGGCTAAATGCTGGCGCCCCTTTTAATACAGGATCGCCCCATGAAATCAGAATATCAGCCTGATAACCTGCCGGAACCACAACAGTGTCGGCCGTCGAAGTTGGAATTGCTTCAAAACCAATTGTCACAGTTTTGTTGGACATTGAACCGGCAATGGCTTGACTCAATGGTGCTGCTGCAAAGAAACCGACGGTCCCGGCAGCGCCAGCAGATTTCAAAAAACTTCTTCGTGACATTGCAGCGTCGACAAGTCGATTGAATTCTGGCTCGTGAGTAAGTGGTCGTTGATCATTTTCTTGATTGAATTGCTTCATGAGTCGCTTCCTTGTAAGTGCAAACGTTGTATTTACCGCTTGCTATAGTTTTGCCACTAAGATGAAGTTTTTATATTTCAATTTCGTTTCATTTTGGTAATAGATATCTTAAGTATTTCTTACAGTTCAACATTTCTGGTTATTTATTGTTGTTTCCAATGGCGTAGAATGAGGTTTGCTCATAGAATAAAACCTCGGCAGACTTCACTCAGTTAAGGACGATTCCATGAAAACGGTTCTATGTTTTGGTGACTCAAACACCTGGGGTTACGCTCCAAACTTGTCACGTCGTTACAATCAAAATGAACGCTGGACTATGCTTCTTCAATCTCAACTCACTTCCGAGTATCGCATTATCGAAGAAGGTCAAAACAGCCGGACTACTGTGTTTGAAGATCCTTTTGAGCCAGGTAAAAAAGGGTTGGACTACCTTCTACCCTGTTTAGAAAGTCACCACCCAGATTTGGTCGTGATTTTATTAGGAACAAATGATCTTAAATCTCGGTTCAACGTCAGTGCAAGTGATATATCTAAAGGTGCAGCACGCTTAGTGCAAGTAGTACAAAATTTTAATCATGATTTTATGCCTAGCGCGCCTAAAGTTTTGCTCATCTCTCCACCCCTTGTTTACGAAGCTGATCCATTAAAAGAAGGATTCGAAGGTGCGGAAGAAAAATCCAAACAGCTTGGACATTTTTATGAACGAAGAGCACAAGAACTCGGTTGTCACTTTTTAGACGCTGCTAAAATCATTACGCCGTGCGAAAAAGAAGGCATTCATTGGCAGGTTGAACAGCATCTTGTGTTAGCTGAAAAACTTGCCGAGTTAATTCCAAAGCTAGTTAAGTAACTTAATCAGATTGGTACGGTTAACCCTATTTTAACCGACTGCATGGCAACGTTTGAGGTGAACTTTAAAATAGTATCGTCATCGAGAAACAATTCTCGTGTTATCGCCTCATATCGTTGCATGCTTTCTGCTGTAATTATTACCACAAAATCTTTTTCGCCAGCAATGTAATAACATTGTTGGACTTCGGGCTGATCACATACCTTTTTTTTGAATCGCTCAATCACCGACGCTCCCCCCTTTACCATAACTACATCAACGACGATAGTGATAAATCCGCCGAGCTGGTCACTATCGAGAATTGCAACTTCCTTCGAAATAACGCCAAATTCCTTAAGCTTCTTAATTCTTCGCTGGATAGCTGTTGCGGATAGACCAATTTCAATCCCCAATTCTTCAGACGTTTTTTTGTTGTTATCTTGGACACTTTTTAGTATTTGCCGGTCAAAACCATCCATATGCAGCTTTTCCTCTTAATTTATATATAAATGCAGTTATAATTCATATTAGTGCTCGTTAAGCTGCAATGTAAAGCTTCGGTTGATTTATCCTAGAGTAATAATTAATCGGAGAGGCGTGATAATGGTAGTTAATATTAAAAATAATGGAGTTGGGCTCGTTTTGGGGATTATTGCCTCGTTAATTTGGGGAAGTTGGCCAGTAATATCTAAGATTGGTGCCACGCACGCTCTCACCCCTATAGACATCGCAGCACTGCGTTTCTCAATCGCTGGTCTGATTTTGTTTCCTGTATTAATCCATCATGCGATACATGTTCGAGTTATTCTGACAAAAGGTACCTTGTTGACTATCGGTGCGGGTGCGCCCTACGTCTTACTTGCAACACACGGTATAAACCTATCTTCTAGCGCTCACTTTGGTGCAATTGCCCCAAGCACGATGTTGGTGTTTTCATCCATAGGTAGCGTCTGGTTATTCAAAGAAACAATCGATATAAACAAGCGTTTTGGGATTGGTGCCATAGTGGTTGGAGTGGTTACTATTGGATTATTCAATGTGAACAATATTACTCAAGCAACTGTGTTTGGTGATCTAATGTTTGTTGGTTGTGGTGCTTTATGGGCATCATTTACGCTGCTTGGTAAATATTGGCGACTTGATTCATGGGTGGCAACTGCATTGGTTTCAGTCGTGTCCGGAGTTATTTGTGCACCATTTACTTTTGATGTTATTCAAAATACGCCGGTAGATTTACTGCTCTTACATGGCGCCTACCAAGGTATACTTGTCGCGATTGTTGCTTTGTATTGTTACTCGAAAAGCGTCGCTTGTTTAGGCGCTATGAAAGGAGCAATATTTGCGTCTCTTGTTCCGCCTGTTGCATTGGTTTTGAGCTTTTTACTGCTGGGCGAAACCATGAGCACCCAAGAAGTTATGGGATCATGCTTGATCATTTTTGGTATGATTTTAGCGCTAGGAATGGTATCGATTTCTCGTCCCGCGGTCTCAATAAAATCGAAATCGTTGGATTAATTAATACTTTTGACGCTAATAAGACTAAACCCCATTCCAACAAATAAACCGCCACTAATACGCTGGAACCACTTTACATTTTTCGAGTTAGACAGAAAACCTTTACTTCGCTGAGCTAAGTAGCCATAAGTGGTTAATGATGAAAACGAGAAGAACATAAACAACAGGGTCATTATTGAAAACTGAAATAGTAACGGTCTATCTGCATCGATAAACTGAGGGAAAAGAGCGGTAAAAAATATGATGGGTTTTGGGTTGGTTACCGCAATGATGAAGCCCTCTTTAAAATAAGAAAATAGTGAGCGTTCTGCTTTAATTCCTTGGTAAAGAGGTTTCTTTTGTATTGCATTGCTTGAGCGTATTTGCTTAATTCCGAGATAGATCAGATACCCAGCACCCAATATCTTAACCGCCATAAACAGCACCGATGACGCGAGAAGAATAGCGCTTAAGCCAGTAATCGAAACTATTGATAGGATCATTAAACCAAGGATGTTCCCTAAAGCGGATACCACAACACACTTAACACCGCTAACCGCCCCGTTATAGATCGCTAGAAATACTGCTGGCCCAGGGCTAATCACATAAAAAAAGGCGACAAAGAAATAGGTTAATAATGTGTCGTAATTCATATTGTATTCCTTTTTTCCTATCTTTCACGAGTGACGCCATGAAAGTCACACATTAACACTGCTTTATCCATTCCGATAGTGTCAATTTAATCTAAATTCGATCAGTTAGATCTCCAAACCGTACGGACTTATAAACAGCGTTCTACCCTCAAATTCTAAGTTTGCAAGAGAGTGCATATTTATGCAATTGAAGCAATGACATCTAATGCCCAATCGGCAATATAGATTTCTGTCAGCGCTGGCGTTTTTTTATCTTACAAAGAGAACTTATTATGAGTGATAAATCAAATCTGAAACCACTACCTCCCTTTGTTGAAGAACGCCTAGGTTTTTACCTTACCGATCTAATTCATCAGAATGAAAACCACAAACACTTGGTTTTAGGGAAACGTCCTCAGCGGGACGCCATTGTCATGCAAAGTAATGACTACCTGTCATTATCGCATGACGAAAAGATTCAAAAAGCACACCGTGATGCTATAGGAGAAAATGACGATAACGTCGTAATGTCGGCAATATTTTTGCAAGACGCTGGATCAAAGCCAGCGTTTGAGAATCAACTTTCCGAATACATGGGGTTCGAGAGTTGTCTACTCGCGCAATCTGGCTGGGCTGCTAATATGGGGTTGTTGCAAACAATTTGTGGACCAAACACCCCTGTTTATACCGATTTCTTTGCACATATGTCTCTCTGGGAAGGAATTAGGGCTGCAGGCGCTCGTGCCCACCCTTTTATGCACAACGACATCAACCACCTTCGTAAACAGATTCAACGTTATGGCCCCGGAGTTATTGTTGTGGATTCGGTATACAGTACGATTGGCACAATCGCGCCATTACGAGACATCTACGAAATGGCTCAGGAGTTTGGTTGCGCTTTGGTTGTCGACGAATCTCACTCTTTAGGTGTCTATGGCGAACACGGTTCTGGCTTGGTCAAAGCACTGAACCTGACCGAGCAGGTCGATTTCATCACCGTCAGTTTAGCGAAGACATTCGCTTATCGTGCCGGAGCAATCTTAGGACCAAAAACGCTTGCACAGACATTACCCTTTGTAGCCTATCCTGCGATATTTAGCTCGACAGTATTGCCTCATGAAATTGTACGATTGGAACAGACCCTTGACGTAATTAAAGAGTCTGATGGTAAGCGAACAAAACTAGCCGATCGAGCAAAACAACTTCGTTGTGGCTTAATACAGATAGGTTTCAATATCCGCAGTGAATCTCAAATTATCGCTCTCGAATGTGGAAATGAAAGAAATACCGAACGTGTGCGTGATTTTCTTGAAGACCGTAATGTATTTGGCGCGGTATTCTGTCGTCCAGCAACAGGAAAAAATCGAAATATCATTCGATTTTCGGTTAATTCTGACTTGACGGTGGATGACATTAATCATGTATTAGCGGTGTGTAAAGACGCATTTCTCCATCCCGAATTAGAGTTCAATTAGAGACTAAAAACGGTAAGTTATAAGATTTACAGAACTCTGGCTCGCTCAGAGTTCTGTTTCTCAAAATTTTACACCCAATTGGAAATTTTGTTTAGAAGAGTATTTTTATCGACCGGCTTTACAATGAAATCAGAGATCCCTGATGATGATATGTCTTTTAGTGTATCTGGTGAATTGTCACCCGAATGAGCGATGATAGGAATTTGCGCAAAAGCTTTATGACTAGCACGGATAGTACGCGACGTTTTAATTCCATCCATGATGGGCATTTCTATATCCATAATAATTAGATCTACGGCTTTATGTTCCAAAGCTTCAAGTGCTCGTTTGCCATTTTCCTTTTGTATGACGTCAAAACCTTGTTTTTCCAGCATTATCGCAGTGAATTTTCGTATCGAATCATTGTCATCGACCAACATTATGGTTCTATGTTTTTGATTAACCTCTCGGCAGCTAGGACATTCGAGATCTATTGGGTATTCAACGAACAATAAATGGTCAATAATCGACTCACTCTCTTCGAGCCATTTGTGCATTTCAATCCAAGTCTGTTGAAAGGATGCTTTATGAGGCTGGTCAAGTGGCACTTGGTCATACAAGTAAACAAACCTTGCTGATGATCCAATCGCGTCTAACTGATCTACCAATGGTCCCGCATTTTGAGTATCAACAACAATCAAATCATGATTGAATTCAAATGTTCTTTGGGCCAATGCTGATGCAGGGTTGTAAACGACAGGCTTGAATCCTAATGAGGCCGCAGTGCGGTTTATATTCGCAATAATCTCATCATTGTCACCGATATAGAGAAGAGTTTTAAGTTTAGTAAGTTCATACTTAATACTTTTAACCGCTTCAGACTTAATCAATGGCATAGTTAGAGTAAACTGCGTCCACTCTCCGACTTCTGAACGGCAGCTAATATTACCACCAAATGAACGCATTACTTTTTGGCAGAAAGGCAGCCCTAAGCCGTAATTACCTGACTTTCCGGTTGTATAAAAATCTTGAAAGATATTTTGTATGGCATCGTTAGATATGCCCACCCCGTTATCAGTCACAACAATCTGATTCTTATCATTACCATGAGTCAACACGATATTAATATGAAATCCCTCTGAGCTACGGTGGTAGAAGGCATTTTTGATTAAATTAAACATGACATATTTGAGCAAGGAGCCACTGCCAAAAAACATAAATTCTGTGTTCACATCAATAGAAATAGCATCTCGATCAATTGGAGATTGATAGCTAAAATCTTCGATAGCACTCTCAACCGTCGTTTGCGCCGAGTAATGTTTGAACGTCGAACGCGAAACGCGATTTTCATCGATTGAAGTCAGCAGTAAATCAATCGTTTCATTTCCTGAATGAATAACTTTGAGGGCATCAGTGCTGACTTCTCTTAGTAATTCGACATCTTTGCGACTTATCAGACATTGATTGGTATTATTGTCTTTTAGATTGGGTAGCACCGACTGTATGACATTAATCGATGATGAAAGGCTACTTAATGGAATTCGCATCTCATGTGCAATCCCAGCACCAAAGGATTTAGCAATTGACACTTTCGCTTCGTGCTCGACTTGGTTTCGAACGCAAAACAGGTTGCCAAATAGATAGATAAACAAAAACACTGGAATGTGCGACCAATCCATACGAAATTCGATGGCATAATCTTGATTTAGCCAGGCTAAACCTATCGCTAGTGTTACACCTATAAACGTTTGCGCGAACATAATTAAAGTTACGTTCACAAGCAAAATATGAATAAAAATTGCTGTCATAAATGACATAAGCCAAACGGTGTTCCATTCATTCATAAGAAGCATATAGAAGAAGAAACTAGGTAAACAAATTATGATTGTGATTTGATATAAAATAGGTAAATGATCACGCCATTTCATCGGAAAATGGTTACGATAGATAAGACCAAAGAATAGTCCCGAGCACAGCAACCGGAATCCAATATTTTCATAGGGCTGAGGGAAGATAAACGCCCAGATAATGTAATATACCGGGAACCCGATAAACCCCATCCACCCAACAAGAGTGAGATTTGGCTCTGCATATTGATAGACTTTTTTAATGTTTTCCATCTTTAATATCGGGTCACTAGACTATGAGATTGATTCGACAACAGTGAGTTGTTGATTTCAAATACCTTATATGTCCTTTATTGCATACAATTCATATGGTTGCAATCTAATATTTAATAATTCGTTGATGATTATCCGATTTCATTCATTGGTGATATTCAAAACGCTATGAAGGTGCCTAGCTATTATTAACTAAAGAATCAAATGCGGATACCGATGCATAAAAGGCATCCTTATCTTTTTGGGAAATAGTGGTTGCGATTGGTAAGTCAGCTTTCATCGCGTCAACTGCCCGGTTTCGTACTAATACTTCAAAGTGTAAATGAGGACCAGTTAATCGACCTGTCGCACCAGCTAGTGCAATTTTTTGGCCTCGCGTGATTTGTTGGCCATTTTTCACTAAGAACTTACTAAGATGAAGATAACGTGTTTTATAGACGCTGTTATGTTGAATCACGAGGTATTTCCCAGCATAAGGGTGATTTCGTAATCCGATTACTTTTCCGTCACCGGTCGAGTAGACTGGCGCTCCTACTGGCGTCCCAAAATCAGTACCATTGTGTGGTGATATTCGTCCTGTAACGGGGTGTTTCCGTCTCGGATTAAAAGAAGACGTAATTCTGCGATATTTCTTGTCTACTGGATATCGGTTAAACGCGCGTTCTAAACTATTCCCTTCCCTATCATAGAATCGTCCATCTGGCGCTAAGAATGCTGACACTTCCCTTTTAGAAAGACCTCTAGAAAAAGTAAATGAGATTGCTTGAATTTCGCTATTTCCAGTTGGGCGATCATGTAAGAATTGTTGCTTAACCAAAATATTAAACCGATCACCTGCATGTAATGATCTAGAGAAGTCAATTTTATCGTGTAGGACACGAGTGATATTGCCTATTTGATTTGATGTAAGTCCAAGTTTGTTTGCGGATACAGAAAAACTTCCTGTAATGGTCCCTGAAAACAACTTTTCACGCCACTCGCCAGGAATCTCATTCAACTGATATGAGAATGAACCATCTTGCTCTTTGGTATATACCGCGTGTTCGACCAAGCTGATATGGTAAATCATACTCAGTAATTCATTATTGCTAGAAACAACGAATTCCAATTGCTCGCCGGGTTTTATGGTATCAAGCCGAAGGTGATTGAGATCGACTGATAAAATATGCTGTAGCGTTTCAAGAGAAATTTCTAACTGGGAAAAAATATTACTAAGCGTGTCACCAGGTTTCACTGTGTATTGTATTTTTTCTGGTTCTAAAGTTTCTATTGGTCCGTCTACTAATTGGATATCTTCAGTCTTTACGATTGGTGTTGTTTCATCGACCAGTTGCGTTGTAAGTTCTTTTTCACTCAATACCGAGTGAGATGCAGGCTGATTTGAATCATCAACGGTCGGGATAAGGTAAGCAGAGGTAAAGGCGAGTACCGCAGTGACTGAAGCAATAGTTCTAAACATTTTCATGGGGTAACACTTACTTTATTCTCTTGATAATCCATTACCAACATAACAACAATAATCATTTACATATATAACCGACTTTGTGACGATGTCACATAAAGTCAGTTATGTAAATCTATTTTATTTCTGCTTAGCGAATAATGCATTGCAGAAGTCGGTTCTCTAACTCTTCATCGATCGAATCTGCGATAACTTCGATTCTAGTTTCGCTACATTCGTCCAACTCAGATTCCGTTAGACCATCTTTCGTCAAATTATATCCAAAAATTCCATCGTAAGTGATAAAGACAGCTTTTAATCGCTCGACATTTAATTGCAAAAATAGATTTATAAGTTGCTTACGGTCAAATAGTTTATCAGGTGCGAAGCGCCAACCAACACTTATATACCCTTCCCCTTCATTGGTTGCTTTAATCATGCCACTTTCTGGCATTAGCAACTCTGAAGCCAATGGTTTTGAACTGTGATGATGGTGATGGTGATTAGACGAATACTCTTGAGTAAGTGTACTTCCTTTAAGCTGTTCGTGTGAAACTTTACCATGTTCAGCAAAAATAATTTCGACGTTTGGGTTATTAAATTTCTCGACATAATTTATCAGTGATTCTTGATCACCGCTTTGGTAAAGATCTTTTTTATTACCAACGACTATGTCTGCTATGGCTATTTGCTGATTGAATGTCTCGTGGTCGGTGTACCTTGTGTCTGATAGTTTACGAGCATCTACCAACGTAATGTTCTTCTGCAGAGAAATAACTTTGCGATAATGTTCTGATGATAGTACCTGTAATACTTCTTTTGGATGACCTAAACCGGTCGGTTCAATAAGTAATCGGTCGGGATTGGCTTGAACTAACAGTTGGTTTAGGGCTATTTGCATGGGTAACCCAGCGGCACAGCACATACACCCGCCCGGAACTTCTTGGATAAAGACGAGATCCTTCCCCTTTTGCCCATTGATTAAATTACCGTCGACCCCAATTTCACCAAATTCATTGACAAGTACTGCCCAGCGTTCATTATCAGGTTTGTTTTTTAAAAGGTTTAAGATCGCTGAGGTTTTACCAACACCGAGAAATCCAGTAATAATGTTAGTGGGTACTGCCAATATCTTTTTGTTATTCGTACTCATTCGCCCTTTCCTAATCAATGCAATCGTCACAAATACAACTAATTTCAAGTTGTGGACTTGTTACAGTAAAACCTTCTAGCTTTGCATTGGTTTGCAAGCCATTAATTAAACGAGGGTCGATAATTTGCTCGTTGATCTTTTCACACTTGGAACAGATCAAGAATTGAGGAACGCCATGCTCACTTCCACTGAGAATATGAGAACATACAATATACTTATTAGACATTTTAAGCTTGTGTGATAAATGCTCTTTCTCAAGAAAATCTAATATTCGATAGACGGTCATCGCTTGAAGATTCTGATTGAAATGTTCTTTGCAATAATCCACCAGCTCGTAAGCTGACAAGGCTTTATTGGCATGAATCAATGCTCGTAGTACCAGCTTTCGCTTTGGGGTTAATTGCTTATGATGAGCGATACAACTTTTCTCTGCGTGATCAACAATGGTATCAATGTCCTTCATTCTCGTTTCCAGAAAAAAAACTAGATGGTTATGTTATAACATAACGTTAATCTTGCCAATTGATGTTTTATATCTCGGTTCTAGAACTAAAAAACACCGAACTTAGTTGTCGGTGTTTGTGATAAAGAAGAATTTTTAACTAGTATTACCAAGTATCACGAACAGGCCGTACGTAGTTATATATTCGAATTGAATCAGCCGCTTGAATACCAACTGTTAAACAGTCGGACATTAATTAACATTCTTTCAACTCTAGTTTGCATTTTCAGGATAATCTGATTTTCAGCATTATATTTACATCTGTTCTTCAAGAATCGCATCAAACTCGCTTAATACAGACTCTAAAGCTACGGTCGCTGAGTCAAAGTAGGATTTAGCATTTACTGTGGGGACATCGATAATGATTTTTTGTTCGATAACTTGGAGCAGTTCGACAACCGCTTTTTTATCGCTACTGTGTTTAACAACGTTTGTTATGGATTGATGTAGGTAACTTAGACGAATTCTATCGACACTGGTACATATACCGGCTGCGGCAACACCAGTTCCAAGAGCTCTGGCCTGTCCTATATTTTCAGCGGTCACCAGTAAATCTTGCCATAAGTAACGAATTGACTGTTCTTGCTTATCTTTAACTTCGTAGAGTCGATATTCTTCGGCAACGTCATCAATAAGGTACAGTATATTTGTGATGAGTTTACAGTGTTGATCAAAATTATTTTTAGCCGATAAAGTCTCGAAATTCACCGAAAGTCTTTGCCAATGACTGTCGATTCCGGACCAACGATCGTTGTCGGATAGCCAGCTACCTTGCACTATAAGTTGATCTCGAAGTTGGTTGATACTTTGACTCAGCGGGGTTAATCGGTGAAGTAGCTCCTTATCACCACATATCAATCCATTACTCAAACCTCTATGTTGTTGAACCAACGCAAGTAATAAACGAAACTGCTTGAGCCATTTGATACCCTCTTTCCGACGCCTACTGCTCTCTTTAGTGTTACGGTAACGAATAAATATCATAATGCTAATTAGGGATATAGAAGAGATCATCAAAGAAAGTAAGGCTGAAAGATCGAAGTGAGTCATTACTAGGCCTCCATTCGAGTCATATTTTGCAGATGGCTTGCGACACTGGCATTTTCTTTTGCCATATTTGCATTGTGTCCAGCAGTAGTCGCAACTCGTTCCATATTTTCAGATATTTCTCGTGTAGCAATTGCCTGTTGCTCTGATGCGGTGGCAATGCCTCTAATTTGCTCTACCACTTCTTCAATCGACAAGACTGTTTCTTGTAGTGACGTATATGCCGAATCAACACTTTTTTCACACTTAGAGGTTGATTCAACGGCCATCTCCATTTGCTTAATTACTTCTGACATGCTTGCTGTAACATCTGTTACTTGATTGGTTATTGATGTTGCTGAATCGTGTGTACGCTGCGCTAACCCTCGTACTTCATCAGCGACAACACTAAATCCTCGGCCATGCTCTCCTGCCCTCGCTGCTTCTATTGCTGCATTAAGAGACAGCAAGTTAGTTTGCTCAGCGATTTCACGAATAAATTTGGACACAGAAACAACTGCGCTTAATTTGTTATCGAGTTCCTCAATACTTTGGCTTGTTTCAACAATACGCTCACTAACACTGGCCATATACTCTTGAGTATTCGTGAGTTCTTTACGCCCTTTGTGACAAAGGCTATTTCCAGTTTCCATTGCCTGTTGAGTGATCTCAATCCGTTTTGATACATCATCGATACTTAATGATATTTCCGTAGCTGCGGAAGCGGACGATGTCGTAATATCGGCTTGCGCCTGACAATGACTAGCAACATTGAGAGCATTATCTGCGAGCTCTTGTGCTGAAAACCCCATTTCATCTCGAATAGATTGAACCTCACGCAATTTACGTTTTGAAAGCCGCACCAAGTCGTCTATTTTGGGATAATGTTGTTGCAGTGGCCCAGTATTCGTTGAATCTAACTCACTCGCATGTCCATTTTGTATAGCAGTCACTTGCGCAAGAAAATTCTTTTGATCTTGACGAACTTCGTACAAAACGTAACTAGAAAAGACAGCCGTGAGTAGTAGTATTGCGATCGCTTGATTGCTAGCCCCAAAACTGATCAACATGACAGAAAATAGAACTGCACTACTTTGTAACCATAATGCTCCGGTAACCCCTAAAGATTGAATATACTTACGCATTTACTCTCCCCCAGTAAAATCGATGGTTCATCTATACTTCTCAAAAATGAAGCAAATATTGAACCAACCTATACATAGGGGGATTAATATATAAACTATCGATTTATTAACAACTTACAGGCTGCCAAATGAGCGAAGGCTTTCACTATTTACTGTGCAATGGTGCAGTATGGCACTATGTTGGGGCGAGGTGATGAGATTTTCGAGCGAGAATTAGATCAATAGACCAAGTAATAAAAACGTTATCATGCTCAATACCGTTACCTACTCATTCTGGTAACGGTATATTAATTCGAATCATATTAATTGGGTAATATAATATTGTTATTCGGAACACTCACCGATGTATTTGGCACTGCCTGAGATTTTCATGATCATATTCATTTTCATACCCATTGCTTCGCCAGATGTTGTGACATCGCCACTATAAGTCATGGTTTCGCCATTTAAATTGATAACACCTTCAGACTGCATTGTTCCTTGAGGGCTACTACAACTTGCCAACACATTGACGCGATTTGCGTTGATGCGGTTCACCTCTGTGTTGCAGCTTTCTTCTTCGTCTTCTCTGCCACTAAATCCAGAATCAAATAATTCATTTATATCGTGGATACATTGTGTTTCTGGATCCATTGGTTGCTCGAGACCACTACGAACTAACGCTTCAAGTTCCGCTGGTACGCTTATTTGAGTTATCTCATTTGTAAATGTTGTTTCCCAAAGGCCGGGTTTGAAATCGTAATCTTCTGCGAACGCTTGCGCTGAAGGCAATAAAGACCCCACGATTAACAATGCAGATTTAAGTGTTTTCATTAATTATTCCTCTAATGACAAGAGTAGACATATATAAGTTGTGGTTATATTTACTCTTATCACACAATAAAGTCCAATTTGCCCATAAGTTAACTTTCGAATGTTTGAAGTTATTGGATTTCTGCGGCGATAACAGAAATTTCGACGAGCAACGCTTCCCTTGCCATACTTGCTTGAACACACGCTCGTGCCGGCGCATAACCCTCTGGGACCCAATTATCCCAAACATTGTTCATTTCAGAGAAATCTTTCATATCTTTGATATAAATGGTGGCGGATAAAATGTGTTTTCTATCACTTCCCGCTGCTAAAAGGAGCTCGTCGACTTTATCCAGCATAGTTTCAGTTTGTTCTTTAATGCCTTGTTCAGCGTCTTTACACACCTGCCCACATAAGTAAATGGTACCATTGTGTTTAACAATTCGGCTCATGCGTTGCTTAGTTTCTATGCGGTCAATCAATTGTTGCTCCTAATCCATCACTAGACTGTTATTTTTAATCGCGCCAATTGTACGTTTTTACCATCTAAATTGCATGTGGAGAATCGCTTATCCAGTTGGCATTGTCTCAAATAAAAGATCGATTATATGCATGGACATCTTTTCGGATTACTCAACTTTGTAACGTAGCAATACCTCGTTATCCAATACAACGTTGGAAGACCAAATAAAGGTCGCCTTCGCACCAGTGAACTTTTCCCTAAAATTCATGTAGCCATTTTTATTCCTAACGCCAATTACATTTTCGGTATACGTGGTTGCATTGGGCCAAGCTGAATCATCAAAGGTGTCACTTTTCCAGTTTTTTGGCACTTCCCAGTGAACGGCAAAGGCATTCTCACCTTCGCCGTCGCCATTCGTAGAGCATGTCGCTGAATTTCTCGTTTGGTTCGTCTCTGATAAACAGCTCAAGTCATAAATTGGCGCAGTATAGAAGGTTTGTGCTCGCCAATCGGAACTTGTAACAGTTCCATCGCTAAAGCTAGCTATAAAGCCACCGTCGCCGGGATGATAGTTGCTTCCACGACCTCTTTCGGTCCCGACGCCTATATGCTCTTCCCAATCGATCACTTTTACAGCGATGGTATAAGGCGTATTTACTCGAAACTTTACAATACTTGAGTTAAACGGCGTAAAGGGAACCGAATCAACCCCAATCAATTGGCCATTTATGTACAATTCAAAGTAGTTATCTGCAAAGATATATCCAGTGATGACTTCTCCATCACTATCCACTTCTACAACCGGCACACTATTTGTGTCGACATCATTTAGACTTGAAGGTGTAATTCCATTGCAAACGTTATAGAGGTCAGTTGCATATAGACCACTTGCAAATTCATTGTCCGCAGGAAGATTCCAGATTTTTCCCGAGGTATCGGTTATTTCTCCAAGCGGTGATACTCTTGCTCGACCTCTATCACATTCGAATAGATTTTCGACAAGCATTTGCCCTAGGCCATGAGTGACGGAACCTGAACCTGTGTAGTTCCCAATAGATGGTAAATCTTGGGCGTAAAGAATAAAACTTGCTAAGTAAGTACTCGCTAAAACCGTTCGAGTTATAAATGACGTATTCATATCTTTTCCAATAGTTATGCGACTAAAAACGACAATGCTGCATTTTATACGCGAAAGTCAAATTCGCGAGTTAAAAAATCTTAAAGTTGAGCTCTACTGTTTCGTATCTTCGATAAAGAAGCTTATTGAATTTTGAGGGATATTTTGAGGCTAAAGTATCTAAAAATATAATGGCTACCGAGTTAGTAATGTCCCCTAATACTTCTATATATTCACTTTAATCGCTGCGGCAATATTGCTCGCAGTCGTTTTAAGATTGTACTGAGCTTCCTCTAATACAGCTTCCAAACTTTGCGGCGCGCGAACCGTTCCAAATACTGCAGAAAAATAACAATCTAACCCAGTAAGATCACTACCAAGCGAACCCGCAATCCCGATGGTGGGAATATTGAGCTGTTTAGCGAGCCGAGCAACGCCAAATGGTGCTTTCCCAAGCAGTGTTTGATGGTCCATCTGACCTTCACCTGTGATCACTAGATCGGCGTTGTTGAGATGATGATCAAGTTGAACCGCCTCAAGTACAATATCGATACCTGGTTTAAGAATCGGGTCTCGAATCAGAGATATCGCTAATGGCGTACCTCCAGCTGCGCCAAACCCAGGTGTTTCGCTGTGATTGTGCCCTGTTAAGTGCGTTACACAATCACTAAAATTTTTCAATGCAGTGTCGAGACGCATTATCTGGCTGTTCGTCGCCCCTTTTTGTGGGCCAAACACCGCGCTGGCTCCATTTTCACCGCACAAAGGATTAGATACATCACAAGCAACAAACCATTCTACATAAGTAGCTCTGGGATGAAGGTTACTAATATCGATTGAATCTAAGGTTAATAGAGCAGCCCCACCTCGAGAGATTTCACGACCACGACTATCCAGTAACTTAATACCAAGTGCTTGAGCAATACCTGCTCCGCCGTCATTGGTTGCGCTGCCCCCTAAACAAAGAATAATGCGATCTACTTGGGCGTCGAGTGCGGCTTTTATTAACTGGCCTGTACCATAGGTAGAGGCAACGGCAATGTTACGTTCATTCACTTGGTTAAGGGCTATTCCGGATGCTTCGGCAAGTTCGATCACAGCGGTTGATTGAGAACCATCATAAAAATGTCCCCAACGGGCGTTAATGGTTTGTCTCAGTGGACCTTCCACATTAACGTTGAAGATCTGCCCTTTTTTAGCTTCGATTAATGTTGTTAATGTCCCTTCACCGCCATCGGCCACTGGAACAGCAATGTATTCGGCATCAGGGAAATGGATTTCAAATCCTGCTTTAATCGTCTCAGCGACTTGCTGTGCCGATAATGATTCCTTAAAGGAGTCAGGGGCAATAACAATCTTCATGTTAGTCCTATGAAATTTTAACGTTTGAATCGGATTGACGAGCAATAATACTCGCTTCATACCAATTACAGACTTGAAATCGTTTATGCTCGAGTTTGTTGAACATCAACTTCGCCATTTGTTCTCCAATAGCGTGGGTATCATAACTTAAGGTTGTGATCGACGGCTTACTGTATCGGCTATGTTCATAGTCTCCATATCCGGCAATGGCGATATCCGAGCCAGGTTGATAGCCGAGCTCTTCGCATGCCGCTATCGTTCCTAATGCCATGGTATCATCAGCACACAATATTGATGTCGGGCGTTGCGCAAGGGATAAGACTTCTTTTGCCATATTAGTTGCCGCATGCTCGTTAAGTTCACCATTAAGCAGTAAGCGATGGTCTACATCAATCCCGGCTTCTTCGATGGCTCGCAAATAACCGCATTTACGAGCTTTAGATAACGTCAGTTCTTTGGGGGCATCGAGAAATGCAATTCTACGATGCCCCAATTCGATTTGGCGTTTAGTAATATCATAAAACGCCTTAGCATTATCTACGTCGACAAAACTGTCACTGGGAAAACCGTCATCATGCCCAAGGCAAACATAAGGGAAGCCTCGCTGGGTGAGCATAGCAATGCGAGAGTCATTGATACGAGTTCGAACAATAAACATCCCGTCAATCAACCCACTATCGATGAAGTCGGTATAGACTTGAGATTCATCTTGCCAGTGCGATAGTGTTGTCACTATCAGTTGATATTCATGTTTAGCAAGCAGTTCAGATGCACCTGCGAGGACTTTTGAAAACGCAGGAGAAACAAAAAGCCGTGAGTTCGCGGGTAATATAATCCCAACATTACGCGACTTACCCGATGCCAGTCGCTTAGCTGTTGGGTTGGGACGATAACCAATATCTTGCGCGGCAGCCAGAACCCGTTTTCGTGTGTCAGGGTTTACATCACTGTAACCATTGAGCGCTCTTGATACAGTGGATTTAGACAAACCCAAATATTCAGCTAATTTCTTGATTGACATAGAAGTACACTATTTCCCCTGCAACGTTTAAGAACCACTTAACTTGGCTACGACTATATACGCAGTTCACTCTGTTGATCAAATAACAGCACTCTTGAGAGGTCGACAAGTAGATCTAGACTATCACCACGAGCTATTTCTGAACGAAGGTCGAGTCTAGCTTTGATAGTATCATCACCTAACGAAAACAAGATTTCTTTATCGAACCCCATTGGCTCAATTAAATCGACGCGAATGTTATTAAAATTAAACGTAGAGTCATCTTGAGAAAAATAACGCTTGTCGTTAAAAAAGTCTGGTCGTATACCAACTTTTACTGCTCTTCCCTCATCGCCAATTGACTCAGAAAATTGAACGCTGGTGAGTTTATCTCTAGGAATTTGATAGCCACCAATTGCTAGGTATTCATTAAATAGAGTACCTTCAATAATATTCATTGATGGTGAACCAATAAATTGAGCAACGAATATACTCACAGGATTCAAGTAAATATCCATTGGTGCTCCAGCTTGAGCGATGTAGCCATCGTGAAGTACGACCACTTTATCCGCTAACGTCATCGCTTCAACCTGATCGTGGGTGACATATACGCTTGTTCGACCAAATTTATTATGAATCTTACCTATCTCCGTTCGCATATGCCCACGAAGCTTTGCATCAAGATTAGACAGAGGTTCATCGAATAGAAATACATCGGCTTCCCGGATAATTGCTCGCCCCATAGCAACACGTTGACGTTGTCCACCGGATAAATCAGCAGGCTTGCGGTCTAACAACTCTTCGAGTTGAAGCATCTCAGATACTTCTTTTAAACGGCGTTGAATCTCAGCGTTATCGACTTTTAGACGACGTAGTGCGAAAACGATATTTTCTCTAACCGACTTATGAGGATAAAGGGCATAATTTTGGAATACCATTGCGATATTTCGATGTTGAGGTTCGATATCATTAACGACTCTATCGCCAATAACAATATCTCCTGACGTCGCTTGCTCTAAACCTGCGATCATTCGTAATGTGGTCGATTTTCCGCAACCAGATGGGCCAACAAGAACAACAAACTCACCATCCTCAATGTCTAAGCTGATTTCTTTTACGACTTTTGTGTCACCGTAGTTTTTAACAATGTTTTTTAGTTGAATAGAAGCCATGATTAACCCTTAACGCCACCGTCAGTTTTTCCGCCCTTCATAAAGCGAGAAGCAAATAAGAAACACACCACAATTGGAGCAAGTGTCAGCATCGATGCTGCCATAATGCGATCCCAAATGGCATTTTTTGACACGAATAGCTCTTGTAAAGCTAATGGAAGTGTATGGAACTCCGGGTATTGTTTAAGAAATACCGAGGCAAATAGATATTCATTCCACCCGATAATAAAGCAGTAAATAAATACGGTTGCTAACATTGGTAGTGATAGCGGTAAAACAACTTTGATGATCGCTTCTTTTCGAGAGCAACCATCCATAATTGCTGCTTCTTCTAGGGCAAATGGAATCCCCCTAAAGTAGTTCCCAAGCATGTACATTCCGACAGGTAATGTCTGAACGATGTAAATAAGAAACAAGCAAAATGCGCTTCCCCACATTGTTGAAGCTAGTCCAATGTTCATTGCCATTTGATACAGAGGAACCATAAGTAATACCCCGCCAACCATATAAACAAAAAGCACTGAGCGCTGAATGACAACCTGCCCTTTGAAGCGAAGTCGACTGATTGAGTACGCCCCCATCACCGCTAAAAGTAACGAAATGGTGGCAGCGCTCGCTGAGAAAATCACACTGTTCAACATATATTTCCCAAATGGAAATAGATTATCGTTTGACGTGTATTTAGCGGCAATCGCCTCTTTTTTTGCTTGAGGTAATTTTGGATTCGCGAGAATTTTTTGGATCGCCGCAGGTATTTCAACTTCTTGTGGTTCAGTTAATCCTAATAGCTCTTCATATGCCTCGAAATTGATTTTCTGAGGAATCAAAGATGGGTTACCCCAATCAAATTGGTGTTTAAGCGAAGTAGAAAGAATTTGAGCAAATGGCAATAAGCTAAAACTAACCAGTAGCGCCACTGCAATGAAAAAACCAATACGTCCCTTTAATGTTCGTTTGCCTAGCATAATTAATTACCACTTCATGATTTTTTTAATGTAGAACCAAATAAATACACACAATACGCCAAGTTGAATTACTGACGTTGCCGCCGCCAACCCTTGGTCAATGACGCCGGTGAACGCTTGGTAATAGGTAAATATTGGGAGTGTTTGAACATTGGGCGCAAGAAGAAATACATCTTCAAAACGATTTAAGTTCCAGATCAATCTTAATAAGATTACGGTTGCCAGAACAAAATGAAGTTCAGGTAAGGTAACATGAAAAAAGCGCCCTATCGGGCCATATCCATCTATAGATGCCGCTTCATATTGATCTCGGGAAATGGACACTAGCTTCGACAAAATTAACATATAGGCAATGGGGGCGTGTTTCCAAATATCGAAAATGATCACCACCCACAATGCTGAATCTGGTTGGCCAATAAGATTCGTTCGTTCACTCCAAAGGCTAAACACATCAACCATCAAATAGTTAACGACCCCCGAAATTGGATCGAAAAGAAATTGCCAGCCAAAAACAACCGAAATCACTGGAGCAACATACGGTAGCATGATTGCGGCATTAACCAATCCACGTCCTGTGAATGGCTCTTTTAGCAATAATGCCATCGCCAACCCCAGCAAAGTGGTCCCCACAACAGTACCGAAGAGGTAAAGACTCGTGGTGCCGACTGCAGAATAGTAGTCAGCATTCGACAGTAATTTGTAATAGTTATCCATCCCAACGAACGTTTTATCACCATTGAGTTGAACGTCGAAAAAACTGAGATAGATGTTGTAAAGCAATGGATATAGGATAAGTAAACTAAGTACAACAATAGTCGGTGCAACCAACTTCCAACCGAATCTAGCTTCTGCTCTTTCTAAAGGAGTCATATTATTTCCTTGTGAGAAGCAGAGGTTAATCATCACACAACCTCTGCTCTCGACTTACCATGAGTTATTCA
This sequence comes from Vibrio phycocola, assembly GCF_053850235.1. Classification (NCBI taxonomy): domain Bacteria; kingdom Pseudomonadati; phylum Pseudomonadota; class Gammaproteobacteria; order Vibrionales; family Vibrionaceae; genus Vibrio; species Vibrio phycocola. Next base: position 577,261 of record NZ_JBSQDJ010000001.1, read on the forward strand.
GCTATGACGAGTTTCATTTGCTCTTCAGCCCAAGATAATGCTTCCTGGGTCCCTTTATTCTCGATGGTTGTACTGTAAATCATCCGCGGAATGATTTGCTTAGCAAAAATCTCACCTGATTTAGGGAACGCCTTACCATCTACGACAGAAAAGTTCTTAATATTCTCAAATCCGGCGACAATTTCTTTAATCGATTCTTTACCATATTGAGCAAAGATACCCTTGGGATCCTCTAAGAATTCGTCAGTTTCTGCGACATCTCTAAGCATGGGTAAATGACCACCGACTGCCATATGTGAATAGGCAACCACTTGGTCTTTCTCGTTCATATACTCAACAAATGACTTTGTCGCCTCAACTTCGGCTTTATCCTCGTTTTTCATGATCGAAAACCCAACTAACGTTCCAAACGAAGATGGCGAGGTTTTTGTAATCGTTGTGGCTAAGCGAGTATTTTTAGCTAAGTCGGGATCAAAAGCAGCGCCTTTTAGATCGGCAAAATTTTCTGTTCCTAGAGAACTTGCAGCAGCTTCAGCCAAGGCGATGTCATCAAGGATATACGACGAATAAAAGAACATCGCCAATTTACCTTGAAGGTAATAGTCGCGAGCGCGCCAAGTTTGCGGCCCTGGTGGGTTGTATTGGGCTAATTTGGTATAAAAATCTAACGTTTCGGATTGCGCTTTAGAATTAAAGATTAACTCACCTTCGTTGTTAAACAGACCGGCATCATTTGAGAGCGCAAATTGGGTATAACATTGTTCTGCATAGTTATCCGCTTTTGTTCCAACAAGAATACCGTATTGATTCTCTTTAGGTTTATAAAAATGCTTTGCTGCTTTCTCTATTGCATCCCACGTTGTTGGAGGCTCAAGTCCCGCTTCTTCAAACCAATCAGCACGATACCAAATTCCCTGCACCCAGCCGCTGTATGGTACAGAGACGTATTCGTTAATTTTTGGTTCACTAACCAGAGTTAATGCGCCTTTGTAAAAACGATCCGCTCCTAATGCATTAACGACATCAGTATTAGCCTTAGTATCCACAATGCCCTCTTCGGCAAATGCCAATGATAAGTTCGAGTCAACTTCGATCAAGTTAGGTAGCGTATTGGATGCGGCCGCAGCAGCAATTTGTTTCGGCATGTCGTTTTCGTCGACACCAATGATTTTCACATCGATACCAGGATTTAACGCTTCAAATACATCGGCCATAATCTCAATGGTTTGTAACCGGTCTGATTGAGTTTGGGTCGTCCAGTATTCCACCGTTGTTGCGTTTGCTAGGCTTGGTAGCGCAAATCCTGCGGTAGCCAATCCAATAGTGAGGGATTTGAGTTTCAGTTTCATTTTTATATCCTTATTGATAGGACTGCTTATTTTGTAGGGTGGCTTAATAGAGCAAAGCCGTATGTTACGTTTTACGTTATTTATGATTTATTGACCAACCACATGACTTGGTATGGCTCTAAAGACACTTTCCTCTGTACAGACCTATTAGTAATCAGATCTTTTCGCACATCGGGTAAGGCTTCATTAGTATCGAATAATACCGACTGGTCACTAATGTTGATTGCAACTAAGATTTCTTCATTTCGTACAAAAGTTATGAGACGAGAATCAACCTTTTCTACGCGCTGAGATGCAGACGGGGAAAATGCAGGTTGACCACGTCTTAGCGTCAACAATAATTTGAAACGGCTTAACACTTGATGACGTTGGGTTGAGCTATCATCAAGTTCTGTTTGTAATGTTGAAAGGTTTAATTTTTCACGGTTAATCGCGCGGTTGTAGCCTAAAATATCGAGACCTTTCAGATCATTAGTCGAACCAAGCAAGCTATGTATATAAATACCCGGCACTCCTGCCATAGAAATTAGTAACGATTGAGCTGCGATAAAACGATCTAAATTAGTCGTTTCATCAGCGTTGTTATTCCGCATTGCATCATAGAAGTTGATGTTTAGTTCATATGGGCTTTGTGAGCCATCACCGTTATTTTTATACGAAACACGCCCACCGTTTTCTTGTACAACCTCCACTAAGTGATTAACTTCACTAGGTGCAAGTATTCCTTCGACAGGTCGAACTCCTATTCCATCATGAGACGCTAGAAAATTAAAAAAGGCAGTTTTTTCCGAGCATGGTTCTAGATTTTGCATCCAGCTTGTTATTTTGTCGCTATTACCAGTCTGAAGTGTATGCAAGGTTAATGGTGGCAATGGAAATTGATACACGAGATGCGCTTCATTTTGTCCATTGCCAAAATAACTAATGTTGTCTTTATGCGGTACGTTGGTTTCAGTAATCAATTTAACATGAGGGGCAACGGCGTCCATAATCGCTCGCATCGCTTGTACAATCGCGTGAGTCTGTGGCAGATGGATACAAGGCGTGTCGAGCTCCTTCCACATGAACCCAATAGCATCAAGACGTATATACGATGCACCCTGCTCAACATAGAAAAGAAGCAATTCAACGATTTTCTCAAACACTTTAGGACAACGATAATTTAGGTCTATCTGATCATCGCTGAATGTTGTCCAGATGTTTTTTTTGCCATGTGTGGTTTCAAATGGAGTTGAAAGCGGCAGTGCGCGTGGACGAGTAACCGAACTATAATCACGGTCCAAATTCATTTCGGTAAAGAAGTCACGGTAAGCCATGTCACCATTTAAATACCCTTGAAACCAATCGCTAGATTTCGAAATATGATTGATTACCGCGTCGAACATTAATCCATAATGATTTGAAAGTTCGGAAATATGTGACCAATCACCAAGATCAGGGTTAATTTTCCAATAGTCAACGACAGAAAAACCGTCATCAGATGTATAAGGGAAACAAGGTAAAAGGTGAACAGCCGAAATAATACCTTTCACATTGTGGTTGAGAAACGTGTTTAATGTATGCAGAGGTGGATTTCCGCTTTCATTTATCGAATCGCCATAAGTTATGAGGATTACGTCACTTTGGTCAACCCACTGCTTCGGGTCATCGATTCCATTGAACCTGCTCATTATTCCTTCTAAGCTTGGGATCAATGAGCTCAGTTGTTGGGGTGAATAAACCCCCGCTAATATTTGTTGCAGGTGCTTCGTCACTAACGATGTGTAATTTTCTTCCAATACCATAAATAAATCCGCGTAAATAATGTAACTGTCAACCAAAACCGGTTTTGACTCTATTTATAAAAAAATGAGTCACTTGAACTCACATCATTTATAATTGATTGAAATCATATTATATGGTCGATATTAAATTGTTATTGATCAAAGTCTCGTTTTCATATTAATCAAAACCGGTTTTGGTTATGTGTGATTGATATCTCATTTAACACGTTTATAGCGTCGGCTAAGAATGTAAACTTTTTAGTCCGACAAAATTATGTTCTCCAAATAAACCATTATTATGAGTCGTTATATGCATTTCGAAGTGCGGATTTCAAACACGCTAATTGGTATAGTTTCTCGACTTTGATAACGGTGAAATAAACCCCGTAATTCATACGTGATAATGCTTGTTGACGATTGAAACCTAAGGAGCATATATGGTTAAATGGCGATTATTAATAAAAGTCATTTTATCGACAATTTGTTAGTTATTTGCTCCCTAGAGATAAGCTAAAGACATGAGTTCACGGGTATGATTAGGCTACAAATAGAAGCTAAGAATTTAAAATTAGGCGAAGTTGGTTTTCGACGTTGGTTACTTGTCGGAATATTAATTCTTAGCATCTTAATCACCAGTTTTAGCTTGCAGCAGCTTCCCCCTATCGATCGCATTAAAGCATTGAACTTTAGCTTTATCTTTGAATTTATGGGATTATTTGCGCTGTTTATTATCTTCTTTACTGTTCAAGTAAGTTCTATCTTAAGTTTTCGTGGACATGCATTACTGAGTTTTGGGCTTTATCTGTGGATACTAGCGACGGTTGTGGATATCGGTGACGAATTCTACTTCCAACCCTTATCTCTCTCACTATGGGGAGAAGATGTATTACGGACAATCGGGATGCTAATCAGCACTGCTGGGATCGCGCGCGCAATTCGAACGGTTTCTATCAGTTATAACCAAGCCAAAAACTTAGCTATGTTTGATGAGTTAACACAGCTCCCAAATCGCCGCTACTTCGCTCAAGTCCTCAATAACCATGAAGCTGAAAAACTCTCCATCTTACTCGTCGATATCGATCATTTTAAATTGATAAATGATACATATGGCCATCAAGAAGGAGATAATGTTTTAAGGGCTTTCGGTCAATCCCTTGCTGAAATGATGTCTAGCAACATTATCGTGAGTCGTATTGGGGGCGAAGAGTTCGCGATTATCATTAACAATGATGACAAAAATCAAGTTATGACTCTTGCCAATGCGGTCATGGAAAACATTAAGACGCTCGATATCCAACATGGCAATGGAATTACCGTCAGTATTGGTATCGCTATTAAAAAAAGCAATGAGCCGAGCCGAGACGCGATAAAAAGAGCCGATGATGCTCTTTATCACGCGAAGCAAAATGGTAGAAACCGAGTTGAATGGATATAATTTCTTAACCAGGCTTCTTTGATCTGGATACGTCATATCTACGGTTAGAGCAAAACCAGCGCGCAGAAAACAAAAAGCCAGTTAATCTCCTGAAATTCATACGATTATAAATCTACTCCCTAAAATGCAATCAACGTAAGCTCCAATATGGGCCCAAATGCCTAGATTCAACGGGTTTTCGTGAGCTGCTCCCATGTAATAGACTATTATTTCAATGAAATTAGGTGTTTAGTTTTATTTCGACTACAGTTAACTTATGCGTCAACAACAGTATGAGATTCGAATTACTATGCAAAATCCAATAATCATTGATATAGAGGCATCCGGGTTTGGTTCAAACAGCTACCCTATAGAGATTGGACTAATTTTAGAAGACAAAACCAAGTATTGTACTTTAGTTAGACCTGAGTCGAGTTGGAACTACTGGGACGATTCTGCCGAAGATGTTCACCAATTAACTAGAAAAAAATTGTTCTCCCACGGAAGAACTCCAGCGGTTGTTGCTCAACAACTCAATACACTACTGAAAGGTAAAACTATTTACTCTGATGGGTGGGTTGTTGATCATCCATGGTTAATCAAGTTATTTGAGGTCGCCGGAATCGAAATGGAATTTAAACTGTCATCCATTGAATTGATTCTTAAAGAACAACAGGTATATCTGTGGGACGAAACTAAAGTAGAAGTTATCCAAGATTTGGATATTCGCCGCCATCGTGCTTCTAATGATGCGCACGTTGTTCAAGAAACCTTTTTAAGGACGTACGATCAAATATCTACAATGTCCGCATAAATCATTAGCCGTTATTTGGTTGTTAACGGCTATTTGTCTTGTTGTTACTATCTCACTAATTCTCAATTACTAGCAAAATGCCTAGATATAGAATGCTTCTACCGTACCTTTTAGCGTTATTAATATAGGCTGTCCACGACGATCCAACGCTTTAGGTGATGGAATCTTTACCCAACCTTCACTAATACAATATTCCTCTACGTCATTACGCTGTTTTCCATTCAAACGAATACCGATTTGGTGTTCAAAGCACTCTTCAACAAAATGTGGGCTGCGAGGGTTACCAGAAAGGTGATCGGGTAGTTCAGGTTTTGAATTTGTGTCAGTCATAGTTTTGATCTGCTTAATGTTAAAAGTGAGTCATTGTAGTCAATGTTGTAGCTTGGCTCAAGCACTCAACCCTATTTCCATTTTCTAATTTCAATCGATATTTTAATTTCTGGTTCGAAAATTGCTTATTGTATATAGAGAAAGATAAGCGGAGAGTCATTGCCGTTTATAATACTGAACTTATTGGCCTTTATTACCATACATAAGTGATTGACTAAGAGGGAGAGATCACAGCCATGCTAAATGAATTGTTGAGTTCTATGCGACATTACGCTTTAGAGCGTACTAATGATGTAAAGCGAGGAGCTTGCTCGGCCAAATTTGCAGCGTCACTGTTTCAATGCTATTCAGACAGCATGATAAATGCGCTCAGTCTAATTGGTAAAGAAACAGATATTCAAGCGATGAAAGCAGAAGCAAAAGCGTTATATAAATCCATCTACAAAGACAGCAATTTTGCATAAGTAACGGAGTAAAACAGATATCCCTTTGTTACTGATCAACTTTTAACTCCTATTTAAGTCGTGCTCTACAAGGATGTAAGCTCGCACCTTTCAAACAACTATTCGTTCAAGTATTAAAATCTTAATCAAATCGAAATCGAGTCAAAAGTTCTTGAGAGTTTCGCGCTGCCGCAACAAAGATGAGCAACAGTTTTGCCGCTAACGCAATTAAATAGCTTTGATGGAAATAAAAAAAAGGCTAACCCGAGGTTAGCCATTTGACGCTATAAATCGACGCCAATTGTTGTTGCTTACAGGAAGTGGAACGTACCATTTAACGTGAAGTTCGTCAGTTCTTCATCATCAACGATATAGGTTTGAAGGCTTGCACCAAATGAAATAGGACCTAGGAGAAAGTATTCAGCACCAACGCCATACATAATATCAATCCCTTCATCAGCTGACTCATTTGACCCTACTGTGGTTGTCTGATCCCAACGGTGTAGGCCACCTTTCGCATAAATATGCAACGGGCCAAAATCGATGCTGGGTTTTATTGCGGCATAACCTGAAGTAATTTCAGTCGTTACACCCGAAGCAGTATCCATTTCACCTGAACGAACAATACCGGCTTCAATGCCAATAAAAGGAAGAATCCCAGTACCTGCGTGTACCGTGAATGAAGTGCCGTCGCCATCACCTAAACTCGATTGACCGACAGAAGCTCCAGCATAAACTAAAGAATCTGCGTAAGAGAATGATGAAATGCTAATAAGTGCTGCTGCAATAAGTGCTTTTTTCATAATAAACCTTCTATATCTGGTTTAACTAAGGTGGCAAACTGATGCCGACCTTGTGTCAAAAAATAGTGCTTTATTCGTAATTAATTTAACTAATGCAAGTAGCATACCTAAACTTAACAATACTCGATAATTCATCTTCAATATTCTGAGATAACATTCTTGATACGTTTGTCTGATACGGGATAAGGCGTACCAAGTTGTTGAGCAAAAAAACTGACTCTCAGTTCTTCGAGCATCCAACGTATCTCCTTAACATTGTCAGGAACGGTAACAGATTTCGGGATCTTGTTGAGCAGTTGCTTGTAATCTTGTTGCACAGATTCAATTTTAAGCATATGCAGTCGATCTTTATTAGGATCAATGGGTAACTTCTCCAAACGGCGCTCTATGGCATTAAGATAACGCTGAATATCGGACAGCCTTTTGTAGCCACATTCAGTTGCAAACCCCTTAAAGATGAGCCCTTCTATTTGAGCTTTGATATCAGAAAGTGCAAAGGCCATGGTGAAGTCAACTTTGCCTTTTAACTTCTTATTAATCTGAAAAGCCGTCGTTAATATTGACTCTACTTGTTGTGCAATTTCAACAACAGTTTCGTCTAAATTCGCGCGAACGTGTTCCTTTAAACTGTCAAATTGTTGTGATTCCCAGACTAAACCGCCCTGCTGTTCAATCAGCTTGTCAATACCACACGAAATACAGTCGTCAATCAAATCCATCACTCTACCGTAGGGGTTAAAGTAGAGCCCTAATTTTGATTTATTTGGCAGATTCGAATGAAGATATTTAATTGGTGACGGAACATTGAGTAAAATCAAACGCCGTTGACCCGCTTTCATCGCTTGCTGTTGTTCGTGTTCGGTTTCAAATAAGCTAATTCCGACACTGTCTTTATCGTCTACTATCGCTGGGTACGCCTTAACTTCATAACCGCCCCGCTTCTGTTGATAAACCTGCGGCAGTTCTCCGAAACTCCAAGTGTGTAAACCTTTCTGCTCAATATCATCATCGGCAACTTGAGATAGGGTCTCTTTTACCTCGTCCTTTAAGCTCTCTTTCAGCTCGAACAGATCTTTATGCTCTTTAAGTTTACGGTTTTTATGATCGACTGAGCGGAATGTGACTTTGAGGTGATCGGGTACCTGCTCTAAGTTCCAAGCTTCTCGGGGAATTTCCACACCCGACATACGACGTAACTCTTTTTCTAAGGCATCGAGTAATGGCATTTCTAATGGTGTTACCCGAGACAAAAAGGCTTCTGCGTAATTTGGTGCTGGAACAAAATTCTTTCGCAATGTTTTTGGCAAAGACTTAATCAGAGCAATGACCAGTTCCTGGCGTAATCCTGGTATTTGCCAATCAAAACCAGCAGGCTCAACTTGATTAAGTACTGGTAATGGTAGATGCACAGTGACACCGTCACTATCTTCGCCCGGTTCAAATTGATAACTAAGCTTGAGCTTTAATTTATCCTGGTGCCAAAAGTTGGGATAATCCAAGTCGGTGACATGACTGGCATCGCCCTTAAACAGCATCTCTTTTTCGAAATTGAGTAAGTCTGGTTGGCTTTTACTGGTTTTCTTCCACCACGAATCAAAGTGACGACCTGAAACGACCTCAGTACCGACTCTCTGATCGTAGAATTGAAATAATTCTTCATCATCCACCAAAATGTCACGACGGCGCGATTTGTGTTCAAGCTCTTCTACTTCCATTAACAGACGGCGATTTTGCTTAAAGAAACTGTGTTTAGTAAACCAATCCCCTTCAACTAAAGCACTGCGAATGAAAATTTCACGACTTAACACTGGGTCAACGTTTCCATAATTAACTGAACGCTGAGCTATAATTGGAATACCGTAAAGCGTGACTTTTTCGAACCCCATAACAGCCGCACTTTTCTTCGACCAATGCGGTTCACTATAGCTACGTTTAATAAGATGTTGAGCAAGTGGTTCAACCCACTCTGGTTGAATCTTGGCTGCTATTCTCGCCCACAGTTTAGAGGTTTCGACCAACTCTGCCGCCACGACCCACTTAGGGTTCTTCTTAAACAGCGCTGATGCTGGAAACAGATTAAATCGAGCATTACGCGCGCCTTGATATTCTGGTTTCTCAGCGTCTTTTGCGCCAATGTGAGAAAGTAAACCAGTAAGAATTGACACATGAATCGCTTGATAGTTGCCCGGTTGATCATTGAGCTTGAAATCCATCTCGCGCATCGACTGATGCAGTTGAAAATAGACATCTTGCCATTCACGAATACGCAGATAATTTAGATATTCTTTTTTGCACTGACGTCGAAATTGATTACTACTCAACTCTTTTTGCTGTTCTTCGATGTGATTCCAAAGGTTTACGAGTGTGACGAAATCTGAATCCTCATCAAAAAAGCGTTTATGCTTTTCATCGGAAGCTTGCTTCTTATCTGAAGGACGCTCACGAGGATCTTGAATCGATAAGCCAGATGTAATAATCATCACTTCTTTCAAGCAGCCATTTTTTGTCGATTCCAACACCATTCGTGCTAGACGGGGATCTATCGGTAACCGTGACAACTGACGACCAATCGCGGTTAAGCGCTTTTTCTCACCAACTTTGCTCGCTCCGATGGCCCCAAGTTCTTCGAGTAAACGGACGCCGTCTTGAATATTGCGTTTATCAGGTGCTTCAACAAAGGGAAATGCCTCAATGTCGCCTAAACCCAACGCCGTCATCTGCAAGATAACCGATGCAAGGTTGGTACGCAGTATCTCTGGGTCGGTAAATTCGGGGCGGTTATCAAAATCCGATTCTGAGTAGAGACGAATGCAGATACCTGCTGCAACACGACCACAACGACCTTTACGTTGATTGGCACTCGCTTGAGAAACTGGTTCAATCGGTAAGCGCTGAACCTTAGTCCGATAACTGTAACGGCTGATTCTTGCAGTACCCGGATCGATAACATAACGAATACCCGGTACTGTTAACGATGTTTCTGCAACGTTTGTAGCAAGTACGATTCGTCTTCCAGTATGGGATTGAAAAATCTTATTTTGTTCGCCAGAGGAAAGCCTTGCATATAATGGGACAACCTCGGTATGACGCAAATTGCGTTTGTTTAATGCTTCTGCCGTATCTCTAATTTCCCGCTCGCCGTTCATAAAAATAAGAATGTCACCGTCGCTCTCATTCCCCAATTCATCGACAGCTTCGAAAATACCTTCAAGTTGATCACGGTCTGTGTCATCTTCACCACCTAACGGGCGATATCTTGTATCAACAGGATAAGTTCGTCCTGAAACCTCGATGATCGGTGCATTGTTAAAGTGTTTTGAAAAACGCTCAGGATCAATCGTTGCGGACGTGATAATGACTTTTAAATCAGGACGCTTTGGAAGTAGTTGTTTTAGATAACCGAGAATGAAATCAATATTGAGGCTGCGTTCGTGCGCTTCATCAATGATGATAGTGTCGTATTGATTTAAAAAGCGGTCATGCTGAATCTCAGCGAGCAAAATACCATCGGTCATCAATTTGATCTGGGTATCATCGGAAATTTTGTCATTAAATCGAACTTTATAGCCGGTGAAGTTACCCAGTTGAGTCTGCGTTTCCTCAGCGATCCGTGATGCTACCGAACGAGCAGCCAAGCGTCTTGGTTGAGTATGACCAATAAAGCCGAACTGCCCTCGCCCGAGCTCAACACAAATTTTGGGGATCTGCGTGGTTTTACCCGATCCAGTTTCACCGGCAATAATCACAACTTGATTTTGGCTAATTGCTTCTGCGATATCGTCTTTCTTTTGGCTAACTGGCAGAATTTCAGGATATTCAATCGTCGCACCGTGATTTGCTCTCGATTCTGCTTGAATGATCGACTTAGCAATATCAAGCGCGATTTCATCAAAAACCGCGTGTCTTGATTCCTCTTTTTTAATCCGCTGTGCACCATGAATACGTTTAGTTAAACGAAATCGGTCTCGCATCATACATTGGTTAACGGTGCCAAAAAGCGTCTTAGCATCGTTAGTGTTAGCTTGATTTGAATTTTTATTTGGAGATTGTGAGGCGGTCAAAACGAATCCTACGGTTTCAATGTTATCGATTTTGGCAGGATTGTATCATAATCATGTAACAAGACATCAAAGCAAACTCGTTATCTCTTTCTCGTCCAATTCGAGAATTTTTGCTACATTGAACCTAATGAGTTGATATTATTTCACATTCATTCACGATCACCATTACAATGATAATGTTTCCCCTACAGAGAACAAAAATTGAAAGCGTCTAAACTACTAGAAATATTGTCTGACTTACCTGAAGGAAGTGACCCTGACGTTGTCACTGGAGACGAGTGGTTGCCAGAACGTTTAATCAATGTCACGTCACAAGATGATTTCGTTTTTTGTGAATTCGACAATGCTCCGGAAGATGGTCAAGGTGATGATGAAGGTCGAGGCTTTGTCGATCACGAAATCGAACTGATCAAAAGCCACATTATGGCCGTTTTCTTAGAAAAAGCGCCTCTGGAACAAAAACAAAAAGCGATATTAAATTTAGTTTTATACGTTCATGAACACTTTCCTTCTGACGTTGTCGAAATGCTTGAGACACTTGAGCAATCTGTTGATGAGGAATGAACCGTCTCGTTATTCTAAATTTATTTGTTATTGATACTGGAAAAAGAAAAGGCAGGACTTATCATGTTTAGCGCAATCACTTCACTATTTAAAGAACTGTTAGACGGTAACGACTTATCGCGTTCAAACACTGATAACCCGAATTTGGCCATTGCCTGTATGTTAACGGAAGTCTCTGGCGCAGATTATGAAGTTGATGCGGCGGAAACTAACGCAAAGAGACATTTACTCGTAACTCTGACTCAGTTACCCGAGCAAGAATGTGATGAACTATTACGAGTGGCACAAGACAAAACCAAAAATTCGGTCTCTCTGTACGACTTTACCTCTCAGTTACGTGAACTCACTCAAGAACAACGTTATTCGCTAATCAAAGCAATGTGGGATGTGGCTCATGCTGATGGTGTCATTGATCCGCTAGAAGATGCTGTGATACGCAAATCGGCTGAATTGCTTTATGTTGATCACAGCTTATTTATTCGCGCGAAACTCTCATCTGGTGACGAGAGCGCATCGTAGCAAGAAATCTATTTCTTCATCATTTTAGCAAGATCGGCAAATGGATTGTAGGTCGCGCTTTCTTGTTCATCTTCACGGGCAGCAGTTTCCCCACCATATAGATCATGATCGAGGTACTTTGAATGTTCATGATCATGGCAATACAGGCATAATAATTCCCAATTGCTACCATCTTCTGGATTATTGGTATGGTTGTGATCGATGTGGTGTACTGTTAGTTCACGCAGATTTGAGTAAACAAACTCACGAGCACATTTGCCGCAAACCCATGGATAGAGTTTCAACGCTTTTTCACGGTATCCTTTCTCTTGACGAGCATACGCTGCGCTAGAACCTGTAAAATCTGATGACATAATAAAACCAATAATGATAAGTCGATAATAGCGCCTATTTTAGCACGGCTTTTTGTCTCTAAGGAATCTGCGTTACACGGTTATCATCACAATCCCTAACATACATTATTGATCTGAAATAACGCTTACCACATATTTCGTTACTAACCGTAGTTAATCAACCATTTCAAGATCAATTGCTTAGCGCTACACTAGAGCTTCGCACAAATTAAGGATTCCTAATCAATGAAATTACTCATATCTCTATGTACTCTACTGTTCAGTACTTTATCTTTCGCTGCAACAAACCCTATCGTTGTTATAGATACAACAAAAGGAGAAATTACACTCGAGCTATACGCCGATAAAGCGCCGGTTTCAGTCGACAACTTTCTCGCTTATATTGAAAAAGATGGGTATAAAAACACAACATTTCACCGTGTTATTAGTGACTTTATGATTCAAGGTGGCGGCTATGATAGTGCCAACCAACTTGTACCGACGCTTTCTGCAATCGAAAATGAATCGAAAAATGGTTTAAGTAATTTACGTGGTACCATTTCTATGGCGCGTACCAATGCCCCTCATTCAGCCACTCGTCAGTTTTTCATCAATCATAAAGACAATCTTTTCTTAGATGGCAACCCTGGAAAATGGGGATACGCAGTCTTTGGTAAAGTCGCTTCAGGTCTTGACGTTGTCGATGCGATCGCCGCGGTTAAAACGGGCCGAGCCGACAGACCTAACGACACCATCATGATTAATAGCATTTCTGTGCAAGAATAAGCGACTCAGCAACCGACGTTTATTAAGTTGGTATTCTCTTAATTCCATTTCCGTTTAAACAATACGATTGAGCAAGAATGGTTAAACCTGAAATAGCAGTATTCCATACACTTCTATTTCAGGTATCAAGAGGACGAACAATGAACGACGAACAACGCATCCAATCCGTTATTGAATATATAGGACAACACTTAGACGATGATCTATCACTCGAGTGTTTATCGGATGTCGCCTGCTTTTCAAAGTTCCATTTTCATCGTCTTTTTACCGCTTATACCGGGCTATCTTTACAACAATTTATTCGTTGGTTGCGCCTCAAACGAGCCGCTCACCAATTAATTATTGACCACACTACCACCATCATCACCATCGCCATTGATGCTGGGTTTGAATCGCATCAAGCGTTTACCCGAGCGTTTAAACACGCAACCGGACTCACGCCTAAGCAGTTCAGAATCCAAGGCAGTTGGGATATGTGGAAAAGCCCTCCTTATGTTATATCAAAGCTAGGAACAAAGATTATGGAACGTAATATTAATGTTGAAATAAAGCAGATTGAGTCGCGTCGTTTAGCCGTTATCGAGCATCGTGGAGATCCAGAGGATTTGGGTATTAGTGTAAACAAGCTCGTAAGTTGGGCGAAATCACAACCAATAAGCATAAAACCTTCTGCGGGAGACGCATTCGGGTTGGCGTATGATGACCCAGCAACAACAGACCCTGAGAAATTTCGGTTTGATCTCGCCCTCACGATTCCCAATAATTTGGTGATCTCCGATCCTAGCGTCACAGAAACCGAATTACCTCAGGGCCGTTACGCGATTGCTGTACATAAAGGCTCGCGAGATAATATCAGTGATACTATTTATCCGATGTTACGCGAATGGCTTCCAACATCTGGAGAACAACTTGGCGAACTCCCCTGCCTATTTTGTTATCAGAATTTCGAACACGAAGTAGCAGAAACCGAACTGGTTACCGAATGTTGGTTCTTATTAAAAGACTAGATTCTGTCGCGGATGTATTGCACCTCTAGTTTGATTCCGTATCATGAACGCTAATTACTGTTAAACCCATTGAGATTAAGAATGAAAAGACTGGTTTTATATGTTGCTGACAAGTGCCCACATTGCAAAGAAGCGCAGCGTTATTTGGATGAAAAAGGCTATCCGTACCGTTTGACCAATGCGAAAATGCAACGCGGTCGTAAAGAACTTCAAGCCATGGGCGCGCGAACTATACCTGTTCTTAAAATTGGCGATCAGGTGATGGTGGGTTGGAATCAAAAGAACTTTGAGAAGATCTATAAAAGCTAAACAGCAAAGCTCTATTTATCTCATACCCAATAAAAAACCAGCGTAACTATGCTGGTTTTTCTGTATTGCGAATCTGACTTATACGATAAATTTACTCAATCGTGTTAAGCAATTTTCGTTAGCCAGTTATGAGTATCCGGCGCTTTACCCCATTGGATATCATTGAGTGCTTGGCGCAGTTTTTGAGCCATTGGCCCTTCTTCGCCTGAACCTACTTTGTAATCAACACCGTTATGAATCAGCGTACCAACAGAGGTTAATACTGCAGCGGTTCCAGAAAGCATAGCTTCAACGCCCGGTTTTGCTGCGCGTTCCAAAAGCTCTTCTACTGAGACTTCACGTTCTGATACTGTCATCCCTAAGTCTTTAGCAATGGTTAAGATACTTGAACGAGTGACACCATGAAGGAAGCTAGAGTCTAATGCCTTAGTGATGATTTCATTGCCATCGACAATTAGGAAGTTGGCCGCACCAGTTTCAGTAATATAGCCGTTTGGACAGAATAAGATCTGATCAGCCTGATACTCTTTCTTTGCTTCTAGAGTTGGAGCAAGGGCACTTGCATAGTTACCACCACTCTTAATCATTCCCATATGCGGCGCACAACGTTGACCCGTTTCATCCAACAGTAGACGCAATGCACAAGAGCCACCGGCGAAGTAATCACCCACCGGTGACAACAAAATATATAAAAATGAAGTTAACGATGGCGCTGCCGCTTTTCCGACTGCTGCTTCTGTTCCAATATGAGTTGGACGAATATACATTGAACCTGGAGGTACAGGTACATCGGCCGCATACTGCGCTACGATGTCTTTAATCATGTTCGACACTTGTTCTTTGTCGATTTGAGGAAGAGACAATAATTCACTGCTTTGCGAGAAACGCTCGATATTTTGGTCCATACGGAAAACATGGACGCTACCATCGTCATGACGAAATGCTTTCAAGCCTTCAAAACAAGTACTTGAATAATGTAAGACGTGTGCGCCAGGATGAAGAGAAATACTATCTGATGAAACGATCTGAGTGTCAGACCATTGATTATTTTCGAATGTTGCTAATGCCATTTTCGGCATAAACACGCTACCAAAAGCCGCCATTATGATTTCCTACTAAATGAAATTACGAAATGAGTGTATGAGCAAGTTTGGCCAGGCGATGATGATTAGGTGTCCAAAACTTAGCTACAGAATACTAAAACAGTTTACGTCTATAAGAAAGTGGGATTATGCCATTGATGCGCATTCACTGTATATTTATTGAAATAATAAAGAAATTTGTTAAATAACATCAATTTTGGCGCTCTTAACCAAATTCTCTGTAGAAAAAGATTTTTTACTTATTCGAACAATGGTGCATAGAGCTTATCTTTCACGCTAGAGCATTTCTAACGCTATTTTCGCCAAGTTGTGCGCGTCAACATAGCCTGAGTGCTGCCGACCTTCCCACTCGATACCTAACTTTTCCTGTGCATCGCGATGACCGATACGTTTATCTTTTAATCGATGTTGAATGCGATATAAGGTCGCAAGATTGATGTATTCCTTAAATGGCATTGTCAGCCCTTTACTCTCACACTCTTGCTGCAATATAAGATCATCTCTACCCCACGCCGCGTAAATCTTATTAGAACCGCCAAAATTCTTGATCATACTTTTCAGCACTTGTTCTAGCGTTCTTCCTTGCTTTTCAATCGTACGTCGAGTGATACCGGTTAACTCTGTGCAAAATGGAGAGATTTCGTCGTGCTCAGGCTTAACGTAATATTGCGCGCGCTTCATTATTTCGCCTTTTTCGACATCAATTTCTGCCAAGCCAATCTCAATAATTTCGCCACTCGTGCCAACACCATCGGTGTTCCAACAACACATTTCCAGATCAAAACATACGATACGGTTGTGATTCACAGTTCCATTACCTTTTTCTATATTCTGCCGCGATGATACCGAACTGATAAAAAAAATCGATGCTTTATCTAGTTGTATATTTATCAGTGGACAAATAATGTACTAATAGAAGAGATTATTCGTAATAAGAAGTAAACGGAATCTTACATTCGAACGGATTGTGGTAATATCTGGCCAAATTTATCCTCATTAATTTCAGCTTGGAGCCTGTGTTTCCGAGCTTTATCAATAAAGCTGAGTGTTTGTTATGAACTTCGATTTAAATATTATTCCTGAAACCTTCGATATGCTTCACGCTGGATTGGCTGCAAGTAGCGTACTTTTTCTAATCATTGCCGCGACTCGTAAAGGTAAAGTGATTGAAAAGCCGATAGAGAAGATCGTTGAAGTTGAAAGAACCGTCGACAAAATTGTTGAAGTCGAAAAAGTCGTAGAAGTTGAAAAGATTGTCGAGAAAGTCGTTCAAGTTGAATCTAAAGTCCACAGCGCTTCGACCGATTCAGCCATGCAATTATTATCACTAATGCAAAAAGAAGCTCGATTGATCGATTTCTTAAATGAAGATGTGACCGCTTATTCAGATGAAGAAGTCGGTGCCGCAGCACGTGTTATTCATGGCGGCGGTCAGAAATTACTTAAAGAATACATATCTCTTAGTCCTGTACGTGTAGAAGACGAAGAGTCTCGAGTTATGGTTGAAGAAGGATTTAACTCTCAAGCCATTCGCTTAACCGGTAATGTTACTGGAAGTGCTCCGTTCACTGGTACGCTTATTCACAAAGGTTGGAAAGTGAATAGCATTACACTGCCGAAAGTTTCTCAAGATTTTGATGCGTCTATCGTTGCGCCAGCAGAGGTTGAACTGTAATGGCACATTCTCCACGTTATAGTGTTGGTATCGATTTAGGGACAACACACTGCGTACTGTCGTACGTCGATCATCAAGAAAATTCGCATCTAGTTCATGTTTTTTCCGTGCCGCAAATGACAGGTCCCGGAACGGTTGAATCATTAAATCAGTTGGGGTCATTTGTATATCAACCCCACGAACATGAAATGGACGTCAGCTCCCGAGCGCTTCCATGGACAACAGAGCCGTTAGCGTTAGTTGGGGCTGTTGCGCGAAACCTTGGAAGTAAAACGCCAATTCGTTTGGTTTCGAGTGCGAAATCATGGTTATGTCATGCTGGTATTAACCGTAAAGAAGCGATACTTCCTGCGGGTAGCCCTGAGGACGTCGAAAAAATCTCCCCAGTAGAAGCAACGGAATTATATCTTGCTCACCTTATTGAAGCGTGGGATTTTCAATTCACTGATGCTCCACTTTCTGAGCAAGATGTCACGGTGACAATACCTGCCTCTTTTGATCCAGGTGCACGAGAACTTACCGCTGAAGCAGCACGCTCTGTTGGATTTGAACATCTTACCCTTTTAGAAGAACCGCAAGCTGCACTGTACAGTTGGATCGATAAAAATGGCGATCAGTGGCGTGATGAACTGAATGTCGGCGACATTGTTTTGGTTGTTGATATTGGCGGCGGAACAACCGACTTATCTTTAGTGGAAGTGACTGAAGAAGATGGTAACCTCGCATTAAACCGAATCGCAGTAGGTGAACATATTTTGCTTGGCGGCGATAATATGGATCTCGCCCTCGCCTACCGTTTGAAAATGAAATTAGCTCAACAAGGTAAAGAGCTGCAAAATTGGCAAGTACAAGCGATGATGCACGCCTGCCGTGATGCTAAAGAAACCTTGCTTAGCGACAACGATATTAACGAAGTTTCAATTGTCGTACCGAGCCGCGGTTCTAAATTACTCGGCGCAACACTCAAAACAGAATTAACCCGTGACGAAGTACAGCAAACCTTAGTTGACGGATTCTTCCCTATTGTGAACGTTTCCGAACAGCCAGCGCAAAGAGCACGCGGCGCATTAACTCAAATGGGATTACCGTACGCGCAAGATGCCGGTATTACGCGCCACATCGCAGCATTTCTGACTAAGCAAGCCAATGCAAATCAAGAGACGGAACAAGCCTCACCGTTTGATATGTCATTTGCTGGCATTCCTGGAGAAATGTCTGGAGAAATGTCTGGAGCAGCACCTTCAGTAGAATTCATTAAACCCACGGCGATTCTATTCAATGGTGGGGTTCTAAAATCATCACTTCTCGCGAATCGTTTGCTGTCAACATTGAATCAATGGTTAACCGATGCACAAGCCCCTAATGCGAAAGCACTACAAGTGATTGATTTGGATCTGGCGGTAGCACAAGGCGCAGCCTACTACAGTACGATTCGCAAAGGTGATGGCGTCAGAATTCGCGGTGGTATCGCTTCGTCGTATTACGTTGGAATTGAAAGTTCTATGCCTGCGATTCCGGGCATGGCACCACCATTAGAAGCTTTGTGTGTAGCACCGTTTGGTATGGAAGAAGGCGCAAGTGTTACGTTAGATACTCAAGAATTCGGCTTGATCATTGGCCAACCCGTTGAGTTTCAATTCTTTGGTTCAACGGTACGCCGTGATGATATTGCAGGAACCCATTTAGAATCGTGGGGTAATGATGAATTGGTAGAATTACCAGAAATACTAATGACTCTTCCTGTCTCTGAAGGTCGCTCTCAAGGCCAAGTGGTTCCCGTTACGTTGGCCGCTGATGTAACTGAAGTCGGTACACTGCGTTTATCTGCGATTGCCAGTGATAATGGACAAAGTTGGCAAGTTGAATTTGACGTCCGTGAAGAGACAACGTCAGAATCTGAGTAATTAATTTACGGCATCTTAGGGTGCCGTTTTTTTCAAGAGAGTGATTATGGCATCTCCGAGATACCTTGTCGGCATCGACCTTGGCACGACGAATTCTGTTGTCGCCTATTGTGAAAATACCAAAGAGTTAAAAAACAGCCCGGTAGAAATTTTCCAGATTGATCAGCTCGTTGGACCTGGAGAAGTCGTACGTAGGCCTCTATTACCTTCATTTCGCTATCATCCTGCCAAAGGCCAAATACTTGAATCAGATCTTCAACTTCCGTGGGAAACCAGTGTAGTCGAAGGAGATTTTCCACTAGCCATTATTGGCGAATGGGCACGAAACTTAGGCGCTCAAGTTGAAGGACGACAAGTATCGAGTGCAAAAAGTTGGTTGTCACACCAAGCGGTCGACCGTAAGGAAGCAATTTTACCTTGGGCTGCCAACGAAGATACCGAAAAAGTCTCGCCACTGATTGCTAGCGCCAGTTATTTAAACCACATCCGCTTAGCGTGGAACTTTCATCATCCTAGCTTCCCGTTAGAACAGCAAGAAGTCGTTGTCACGGTTCCGGCATCGTTTGATGAAAGTGCTCGAAAACTGACACTCGAAGCGGCGGAACTTGCTGGTTTAAGCCAAATATTATTACTCGAAGAGCCCCAAGCGGTGTTTTACGATTGGTATGCACGCTATCAAGATGTCGCAGAAGAGAAACTCAAAGACGTTCCACTGGTCTTGGTGTGCGATGTTGGCGGCGGAACCACAGACTTAAGCCTAATTTCCGCACAACATGGCGAAAACGGGTTAAGTCTCAACCGTATCGGTGTCGGCGAACATTTAATGCTCGGTGGAGACAACATCGACCTTGCTCTCGCTCATATAACCGAGCAACGCTTAAACGGTGCTCAGAAATTATCGGCTGCACGGCTTAGTAAACTTATTCAACAAACCCGTCATGCGAAAGAAAGCTTGTTAATTGAAGATGCAGCAGAGAGCGCTAAAATTACGTTACTCGGCAGTGGCTCAAAGCTGCTCGGTGGTACCAAGTCGGTCGCATTGTCGAAGGAAGAAGTGCAAAACATCGCGATTGATGGATTCTTCCCTGTGACCTCATTTGACGAGCATCCTTCTCAGCGGCAACGTGCAGTTGTCGAATTTGGGCTGCCGTACGTATCGGATCCTGCCGTATCAAAACACGTAGCTCAATTTTTACATCAGCACCAAGAGATCGCCCGCCAAGCCAGTGGCGACAATAATGAAACTCAAGTTCCAGTCGGTTTACTACTCAATGGTGGTGTCTTCAACAGTCCACTGATTGAAACTCGCATGGCTGAGGTTTTGGAAGGTTGGAAAGGTGATCCTGTCACCGTACTCGACAACCCTCACCCGGATTTGTCTGTTGCACTTGGAGCGGTTTCTTATGCAAAAGCGCGACGTGGCGCTCAACTTAAAATTGGTGGCGGTGTCGCCCGTTCGTATTTTCTTCAACTGACTGAAAACGGTAAAGACAAAGCGATATGTTTGTTAGCGAAAGGAACCGAAGAGAGCCAAGAGATTCGTCTGACCAGCCGCCGTTTTGCATTAACCTTGGGTGAACCTGTTCGTTTTAATTTATTGACCACGACTCACGATACCGTTCACCCAAATACGCCGATCCAGAATGGCTTACTGACCCAATTTAATACTGAGCAGTTTCACCCACTTCCACCGTATATAAGCTCTTTAGCTGGCGATACAGATTCTGAACTTGCTGCGAACCAAAAACAACGTCAAGAAGTCTACCTAGCGAGTCAACTAACACCTGTCGGCACACTGCAGGTTGAATGTGTCAATACTGAAGACAGAGACCAACGTTGGTTGCTCGAATTTGAAGTGCGTAATCAATCAACTCAAAGTAATTCTTCGCCACAGAAAACCAATCCAAAGTTAATTCAAGCCACTGAGGTTATTGCTCAGCTTTACAGTGCCAATCGCGCAAATAAAGACGACAAAGCTATCAAGCGAATTAATAAGGATTTGGAGTCGTTATTAGGTGCACGCGAAGAGTGGGACTTTGAAACGCTCAGAACGCTGTTTGATGCCATTGTAAAAGGAAAAAAAAGACGTCGTCGTTCGGATTTACATGAAAAACATTGGTTGCGCTTAACCGGTTTTTCACTTCGTCCAGGCTTTGGTGATGCCGTCGATGAATGGCGAATTAAACAACTTTGGGAAGTTTTCTCTCAGGGTATTCAGTGCAAAGATCAGCAAACATGGAGTGATTGGTGGACTTGTTGGCGTCGAGTCAGTGGTGGTTTAGATCAAGATCAACAAGAACAATTGTTGGCCGCGATTGCCAAGTACCTTCACCCAGGCGCACATCGTAACAAGTCCAATAATGAAGCCTACCAAAAAGGTTACGACGCGATGGTTCGTCTTGCTGCGTCACTTGAGCACCTTGAGGTAGAAGACAAAACGTTATTGGCGAATTGGTTTATCGCTCGAGCTCAAAATAGTACCGACTATCGCCAGAGCCATTGGTGGGCGGTCGGTCGATTAGCATCGCGTTCATTATTTTATGGCAGTGCTCATAAGGTTATTCCTCGTGCTCAAGCCGAACAGTGGTTGGAAAAACTACTACCTCTCGATTGGAAACAAGATCAAATGCTGGTTTTTGCCGTCGTTATGATGTGTCGTAAAACAGGTGACCGATTACTCGATATTTCAGACTCGATGCGTGAACGCGTATTGGAAAAACTAAATGGTGTGAAGTGCCCTGCCAGTTGGAAAGTTTTGATGACAGAAGTCTCCTCATTAGACCAAGGCGAAGCAAAACGTTTACTCGGTGATAGCCTTCCTAATGGTCTTAGATTGGTAAAAGAATAAAACAACGAGTTTGTTTTCGTTAGTTAGCTTTGTTAAACGAAGAAAATAAAGAGAATAGATGTCAGACATCTATTCTCTGAACCGACCTAAAAACAGATAACGAGATAGCTGCTTTACTCGCTGTCACCGACTAGATATGCCCCTTCAGGTCTTACATATTCTGCGTAGTCGGCTTTCGGACTCTGCGCCATTCTATCGTTGATTTCTATCATGATGTCCATCTCATCAGATGTCATATAACCATCCGTTTGAGTCGTTGACCACGTCATTGCAGCACCATCATCGGTAATAGTACGAACAAATCGATAGGCTTGCTCAACCTCAAAAACAAGGTCAGCATTTGAGCCACTCCATGAGTTTCTGATAGGGAACCAGCCATGTTTGAGCGTATTATTGCTTCCGTCGTAGCTTTCCCACGGAGTTTCGGCCATATCTGGGATCGTATATTCCTCATAACCCCATGAGTTAGGTGGTGCCCCTCTACCTAACGGAGTGACATGCCCTGCGGTGAAATCGCCATATTCATTTAATGGTACATGTTTAACGATTTTATAGTCGGAATCATCTTCATCATCTGTACCATCACTATCAACATACAAAAAGTTACCGTCTTCATCCGTAAAATAGGCTTTTGATTTGTTAACAGCAATCGCTAGCGTTGGATCAACACTGCGTAACATTTCGATAAAATCAGACAGTTCACCAGGCAAATTACTCGCATTATCTAACCAATACCCATCGACTAATCCATCGAATCGTTCAGCATAACCCAACACTAAGTTGCGCCAAGCCGCACCTTCGTCGCCATCCCACTCGTCGTTAAAGTAATCTTCCCACGCTTCTTGAATTTCTGGGTCTCCACGCTCCTCTGCCATTGAAGGACCAGCCGCATTTAAATAAAGAATGACCTTTTTTCCTGCATCGCGGTAGATATCAATGACATCAAGAATTATTTGCTCGTGTTCTATCGCTGGCACCATATCTGGGTGGATGGCAGCGACATCGACATTATTATTCGTACGCAATGTAAATAGATATGCATGAGCGGGGTGTGTAAACGATGTAATCACATGTCCTGCTGCCGGAATGTTAGCGACAATCTCCCCGGCTCCAGTTTGCCAGTCGGATGAACCCGCAGAAGCATCAAGTTTATATCCGCCATCGACTCGTTGGGTGATCCCCCAAGAACCTTCCAACCAACTCGCAAGATAATCACTATCTGAAACTAACACGTCTTCAGTAGTGTCGTGAGTAAGCTCTTCTGTAATTTCGTCAGTAGATGCATCAGTGGTCTCATCTGTAGTTTCGTCGGTAGACTCAGATATGCCAGTAGATGCGCCGCTATCGGCTTGACACCCAAATAAACTAACGGACATTACAAATGCTAATAGGCCAAACTTCATGTTCTTTTTCATTGTCACCCAAAATCAATCTGATCAAATAAATAGTAATACCGACACCTGTGATGTGTTTACTATATTAAATTATGTATTTTGAGCGACTCTAGCATGATAGTTATCGCGTAAATATTAGGAGTTAATGATTTTAAAATTTAATAAAGCTTGCTCTCAATACCGAGAACCAACGTTGTATTAAAAGCAATAAAGTCGTAAATTAAAATAAGTAGATGTGTTGTAATGACTTATTTTGGTATTATTTAAATTGTTCTAAATCTATCCCTTCAATGTCACAAACCGCTTGAATCGTTGGGTTTAAACTCAGTTTATTCAGATACGCCGCTAGGTGTTTGAAACTGAGCGGTGAT
The DNA here is from genome assembly GCF_053850235.1 of Vibrio phycocola. NCBI lineage: Bacteria > Pseudomonadati > Pseudomonadota > Gammaproteobacteria > Vibrionales > Vibrionaceae > Vibrio > Vibrio phycocola. Next base: position 601,050 of record NZ_JBSQDJ010000001.1, read on the forward strand.
TTTTCTATTGATAACACCCACCCTACAAGCATAAATAAGAAATAATCACATGCCGTTAAAGTATCGCCAAGCAAGTAGTCGTTGTGTTCAAGTTGATCATTAATAATTGATAGCGCATCAGCAATTCTATCCTCTTGCGCAGCAACAACATTTGGAATTGTCGTTACATCATTGGTATGACGGTGGGCGTAATATCGAACCATGGTTTCTGCTTGTAACGTATTATTCAAGAAGGCAAGCCATTGAAAAAATAAAGGTCGTTTAGGATCACCAATAGATGGCATTAATTCTGACTCAGGGTAAAATTCGCAGATATGGATGCAAATAGCGGGACTTTCGAAAATAGACTGGTCATTCACAACTAATGTGGGAATTCGCCCCGTTGGGTTCAGCTTGAGGTAATCCGCTGATTTATGAAAGTCAGACTTTTTATCGACTAATAATAGCTCATAGTCAGCCTTTAAGTGATGAAGCAAAAAGTGAGGCGCTAGACTCGCATTATTGGGATAATAATAAAGCTTGAACAAATTTGACTCCTTGTCTTATACATTTTGGATATTTTGACTCATAACCGTATTTTTGAACATCGACCATAAGAACCATAGGTTGATTTCAAACCTCAGTGCTCACATCTGTAATGTTAACTTGAACGACTGACCATTTATCAATGTAAATGACCATTGGTTTCGTCCCGCGGGCGTAAGTGACGTCTCTAAACGACTTGGTAACGACACTCGACTGCGTTCCTGTAATTGACCATTTTCCCATTCCAACAGAACAAGAGCTTGGTGTGCTTGATCGGGTACTATCAGTAAATCTTTTTCTGTTTGGCTTTGACCTTCTTTTTCAACTGAGTGAGCAACAGTCCCCAAACCAAGTTCGGTGCTGCCTATACGATGGTTGCTCACGCCAAGATATTCAGTAAGCAAAGTTAGATCTGATTTCGTGTAGCGATAGACATGTAACTTGCCGCCTATGTGTGGTGTTACAATAAGGGTAACATCAGTGACACCGTCACCATCAAAGTCTCCTACTCCAATTGGGTTTAGCCACCGAAACGAACGCCCGATAAAGGGAGTTGATGTTACTCTGACGATAGCATTAGATTCTACCTGAAATAGAGATAAAGACGCGCCGAGTTCAGCGTCGCTTTCAATCGTAATAATTTCATCAATACCATCGCCATCAAGATCGATTACTCTTGGTTCTAAATCTTCAAATACTCGTGTGTTGGGTAACGAAAACTCTAGAGTCTTACCTTCACGGGTTTCAATACTAAGGGTTGCCGCTTCACTTTCATCGCCCAAAATCCCATGTGGATAACGCTCGGTCGCATCGGTGTACCATGCCGTTGACACATCATTGTCACCATAAGCAATTCGACTTAAAGGGATTTGCCCCGGTCTTTGTTCAATGTTGTTAGTATTTGCCTTCAATTCAACAGGTGTAATCGTTAACTCATTTGCTTTTACATTTGGTAATAACACCAAAGATAATGTCACAAACAGCAATACACGAAGTCGTGTTACGAATGGAAAATGGAGTTGGCATAGTCGCAAAATATCGCCTCCGTGTTAAAGCATCATGAGTAGAAAAGTAAAACGAAAAAAAGGTGTGTTATTTTAGAAAATAACACACCTATCGTTATATCTCAGATGTTTTTAAAAAAGTTTATGTAACTGAAAGCCAGCCTTTCATGTTCTAATGACAGCAATAGGTTACATTGTCACTCAACATCTACAGTGCCCACGCTACGTTGAGACGGAAGTCTCGGCCTGGTTCTGATGGGCCATAAATGTACTCGTAGCCAGGGTAATAGCCGTACGTTGCTTGGTCACGGTATTGTTTATCGAATACGTTTTTAACTGTGAATGTTACCGTAAGAGAATCGTCTGCTAGTGGTAACCATTGACCATAGATATCGTTAACACCATAGCCCGCTTTCTCATATTCCCCTTCAGCCACATCAGTAAGTCGCGTCACAAAGTTACCTGTCCAACCAAATTCTACACTGTCTGAAGCTTGATAACTTACCTTGGCTACAATATTGTCACCAGTAGAAGTTCCTAACGTATACGTGCTATCAGATAAAGGTGAACCATTTAACTCAGCTTTATTGTGGTTGTAACTTAAACTTGTGTTAAACGCTTGCCAGTTATAGCGTGCCGCAAGGCTGAAACCATCGGTTGTCAGTTCGCCAACATTACCTAGCTCAGTACTCGAACCGCCCGCTAAATCCATGGTGCTTACTACGTCATCTATGGTGGCGCGATATACGGTTGCAGAAAGTGCAACGTCATTTAAGTGATAGTCGACCGCGAACTCTATGTTACGTGCTGTTTCTTCTTTTCTGTCTTCAGCATTTTGGTAGTAATCCAGTACATACGTTTCTTTGGTTTGAATACCACGCATCACTTGTGAATAACCCAACGTTAGATTTAAAGCCTCAGATGGCGTAAACACGACACTTGCATTTGGACTAAAGCCTTTGTGCTCGAACTCTTGATCAGCAGTATCTGTTAACTTATATATATCGTAACGTGTACCTAAGTTTAGTTGCCATTCTTGTGCAAGTTGTATGTTGCTCTGAATGTACAAACCTAAGACGTCACCTTTATCTTCATTCGTATCATAAGTCGGATCAGAATTATTGTTTAGGCTCGCAACGTCATTGCGGTAGTCGATGCCATAAGTGAAGACCTTGTTTTCGATAATACTGGTATTACGAATATCCAACCCAAAGGATTCAACACCACCTTGATAGTCGCCGAAAGAACCTTCTTGCATGAAGTTATTGTCGGTGTAGTAAGCACTGGTTTCTAGGTCTACCAACTGGTTAGAGGAAGGGTTAATCGCGTATTTAACGGTCGTTGTTTGGCGTAAGGCTTCCTGAGGGATGACTTCATTAATAATACTTGGGGCCCAGTTGCCGCGTTGTAGTCTATCACCGTCATCAACACGACGATCATGGCTTACACTGAATCGTTGATTGTCGTCGAACTCACCAACCAATTTAACAAAGCCTGATTGTTGATCGTATTCGCTGTTAGTATCGTCATTACCTTCGCCATCTTTGTAATCATCAGCAGCCGTTTGAATCACGGTAGCAAGCGCGCTCCAATTGTCGTTAACCTGACCATACAGGCTAACACTGGCTTTATAACCATTGCTATTCGAATAATAGCCACCTTTAACTAGAGCGCCGAATGTTTCATCGCCACGAAGCATATCCTGAGGATCTTTAGTCACAAACTGAATGGCACCGCCGAGCGCACCAGGACCACTTAATGCATTACCAGCACCAGCTTGAACGTTTGCTTCTTTTAGCAATTCTGGCTCAACTGAGATTCGACCTTGGTGGTGAAAAAGATAGCCCGATTGCGTTGCCCCATCGATAGACACATTTAGCATTGTGTCTTCTAGACCACGCACATAAATTTTCTCCGCTACACCTGTGCCACCAACAGCAACTTCTGGTTCATTATCAAACACGTCGCTAAGATCGTTAGCTTGCATTTTTGCCAATGCATCTTGGCTGATGGAGATATCAAGTGCAGACTGTTGCTGACCAGTTACAGTCAATGTTTCTACGTCAGCTTCTTGCTCCTGTGCAATCAAAATAGGGCTAAATAATGCCGATGCGACTGCGATTGAAATGATGCTAGGCTTGCACCAATTGTTAATTTCCATATCTTTTTTAACTCTCTATAATAATGATAACGATTCTCATTACCTATTTTCGCTGATCTGAGCGTGAAATAAAGGATTGTTACATATTTTACAAATGAGACGTATTATCATTATTTAAAGTAAGAATAAGGAAGTGATATGTTCATTTCTAATCCCGGACAACTATTTCTAGCCTTTAAACTGCCGGACATCGCTTCAACCTGTCGACGTGCTAATGCCAACCCTAAGCCAAACCCGTCCGAACGTTTATCACGTGATTTATCCACACGGAAAAATGGTTGAAAAATACTTTCTAACAACTCTTCAGGTACGCCCTTTCCTAGATCATTAATTTTAATGACTAAGTTCGAACTGTTATCTTCAACCGCTATTGTGATTGGTTTTTCAATTGGAGAGTATTTCAAAGCATTTCTGATCAGGTTTTCTAATGCTTGACCTAGTGCACGTTGATTACAATTAATCTTCTGATCATTTTTTGGAAATTGAGTGATAAATTGTGCATTTGGAAATTCAAACTTTGCATCTTCAAGAATGATTTCAATCAACTCAATTAAGTTAAACTCCTCGCCTTGTAAGCTCGGTTTTTCATTTTCTAGCCATGCTAAGGTTAAGGTGTCTTCAACTAATGTTCGCAGCTCTTTTGCTTCTTTTTCAAGCCTGGGGATAAGTTCGGTTTGGGCGATACCTTGCTTTGCACCTCCGATCGCTAGCTCCATCCGAGTAATCGGCGTCCTGAGCTCATGAGAGAGGTCTGCAATCAACTGACGCTGTTTAATAATGAGATCACTGGTGTTGTTTGCCATCTGGTCAAACACATCAGCTAACTCAGTAAGTTCATCATTTCGATGACCTAAACTAGGTCGAACCCGAGCCTTCAAATCCCCTTCACTGAATTTTTTTGTCGCGACTTTTAGTCGTTGTAACGGTGACATTAGATAGCGATAGATAAGGAGCGTTAAGAGCAATAACGGTAATAATGGAACCGCTAACTTGAGCAACAGATCGGTATGCTTCCAATACGCTCCCGGGCGCATTCTTTCAGGCAGGCGAATTAAAAAATGGGTGTTTTTATCTACAAACGGAAGATCCATCACTGGGTTTAAATCAAAGTAAAGGTGTACCTTCCAAGTAACTCCCCGGCCTAACACAAATGAGCTCATGTATTTTGGATCCATCTCTGTCCCCAAAATGGGATCAAGACTCGACTGCACTATCGCTACCCATGTCGACTCTTTTTCTTGAAGGTCAATTAACCATTGTTCCAACTTACGTGTGTCACCACTTAAGTACAACTTCTCTGCCTCTAAGCCGTAATTGAGTAGCTCTTGTTGGTGCTCTTGTTTAATGAAACTCATGTTTAATTCGGTTTCATCAATCAAATAGTTCATTAGTGAAATCAGAGCAATGGTCACTAGAATAATCGAGCTTGATAGTAACCAGAAAAATGTTGTTTTCATGAAAAGCAGTAACCTTTGCCGTGAACCGTTTTCAAACGATCAGAAAACATACCACTCGCAACAAGTTTGCGACGGATTCGGCTTAAATGCATATCTAAGCTGCGGTCGTAAGCACTAAACTCTCGTTCGAGCACCGCCTGATATAAATAAGGTTTACTTAGTACCTCGCCTTGGTTTTCTAATAATGTCCAAAGTAAATTAAATTCAATCGTGGTAAACGTTAGTTCGTATCCATCATAAATAACACTTAAGTTACTTCGATCTAGCGTGAACAGGTCGATTTGAAGCTGGGAAGCCTTGATTGGTTTATTTTGGCTTTGCATTGTTCTTCTCAACAATGCATTGATACGGAGCATAAGTTCAACAATATTAAATGGCTTGGGTAAATAATCGTCGGCTCCTTTACTAAACCCTTGAATACGCTCTTCTTCCGCTCCACACGCTGTTATCATCATCACTGGAGTAGAACGACTATTACGTAAGCGTTTCAATACAGAAAAGCCATCTAATTTTGGCAACAATACATCGAGCAAAATAAGGTCGAACTTGGTACTCAATGCCAACTCTAGTCCTGACTCACCATCAAAACACTGCTCAACCGAAAATCCCTTTTCAGTAAGAATTTCTGAGATTTGTTTATTTAAAGATAGATCATCTTCCACAATCAAAATACTGGGAATAATTTGCGGCATCGTAGACTCCATATTGCTAACGATAATCATTATTATTATCGTTAGCAGAGTTTACGAGGTTTAAAGTAGAATAACAAATGGAATAGACGTACTTAGTTGGCCAACTATTGAATCAATAATATGTACACATGCGTTTGCCTTCGACATTAACGATATTAAAGGGCGTTTCGTAGATTCCTTCTAACACATTACTCTGAATAACGTCATCCACACTTCCATTTGCGACGACCTTACCACGCTTCATTGCAATGATGGTATCTGAATAGCAAGCGGCAAAATTAATGTCATGGATGACAACAACCATCGCTTTGTTCTTCTCATGTGCAAGTTTCTGAACCGTTCGCATGATCTGCAGTGAGTGTTTAATATCGAGATTGTTCAACGGCTCATCGAGAAATATATAATCCGTATTTTGGGCAATCACCATTGCGATGTAAGCCAACTGGCGCTGACCACCACTCAATTGGTCTAGATACTTATTTTGAATTGAGGTTAAGTTGAGGTAGTGAATGGCGTCATCGATAATTCGATTGTCTTCTTCAGTTAAGTTGCCTTGAGAATAGGGAAAGCGACCAAAGGACACCATTTCATTGACAGTAAAACGCATATTGACCGTATTCGATTGCCGTAAAACAGCGAGTTTCTTAGCGAGTTCTTTACTGTCCCATTCTGATATTTCTCGTGAATCCACATATACCAAACCACTGTCTTTTTTTAAAAGCCGGCTCGCCATGGACAATAATGTACTCTTACCTGCTCCATTTGGACCTATTATTGATGTCACTTTGCCACGTTCAAACTCGACACTTGCGTTATCCACAACGGTGTTATCTGAAAACATTTTAGAGAGTTTTTCTAATTTGATCATCGATGTTAAACCATTTTATTTCTAAGCAATATTGTTAGGAAATAAATCCCACCAATAAGATTGATCACGACACTTAAGGTGGTCGAAAAGTTAAATATGTTTTCGATCACCCATTGACCGCTAAGTAATGAGGTGACTGCTAGCAATGCGCATCCGACAAGAAGTATCCGGTGTTGATACGTGTTAAAAATCTCGCGTGTTAAGTTAGTCACTAAAATACCAAAGAACAAAATCGGACCGACCAAAGCGGTTGAGATAGCAATCATGACAGATGATAAAGCGAGCACTTGAATTGTAACTTTCTTCACATCAACCCCTAAGCTAATTGCGTTATCTCTGTCTAGCCAAAAAACATCGAGTTGAGTATGTAGACGATATAGCCCCCAACTCGTTACGGCTAAGACTGGAGCACAAACGTACACAAGACCAACGTTAACGTTATTAAAACTAGCGAACATATTGGATTGAACAGAGGCGAAATTATTAGGGTCCATCAGCATGATAAAGAAGTCAGCTATGTTCGAGAATAACTGACCAAAAATGACACCTAAAAGTAGCAATGCAATCAAGTTTAGCCTTGAACCTCGGAAGTAAAATGAGAACAACATTAACGAAAATCCAATCATAATACTGACCGAGATCGCGAAGTTGATATAGTCATTCATAACCAAGGCACTCATTGCGCCAAATACCACGACAACGACAACTTGAATCAGCAAATAAAGCGCATCAAACCCCATAATACTTGGCGTTAATATACGGTTGTTGGTAATGGTTTGAAATGCGAGAGATGATTGTGCAATCGCTCCACCCGCTAAAATGATTGCGAGTACTTTTGGTATTCTCCTCGATAAAAAATATTCATAATTATCAGCAGTTAAACCAACACAAATAAATAACGAAACAAAGATGATACTCACGAAAAGCAAAATCTTTAAAACAGAACTAGTTTTCATCTCGTTGACCTCGCAAGATCAACGTAATAAAGATAAACCCACCGATAATGCTAATGATGATTGAAATCGGTACTTCGTACGGGAAAATAATCAAACGACTGGCCATATCACAGAATAGAACCACGAGGGCACCAAGTAGCGCGGTTAGCGGAATATTACGCCTTAAGTTATCACCAAAATAATGACTAACTAAATTTGGAACGATCAGGCCGAGAAACGGAAGTTGTCCCACTATCATCACGACCGACGCTGACATTACAGAAACCAATAACACGCCCAAAATCAGAACCTGTTGATAGTTCAGTCCTAAATTGACTGCAAAATCCTTCCCCATACCCACAGCGGAAATGCGTGTCGCATAAAGGTAGCCGCAGATACCGATTGGAATAGCGATATACAGTAATTCAAACTCTCCTTGGAGAATATCGGCAAAATTTGCGACGCCCCATCCCGATAGATTTTGGACAACATCATATTTATAGGCGATAAACGTGGCCAGTGACTGGACCACGTTACCAAATATGATGCCGATTAAGGGGACAAAAATGGCATTTTTAAATTGAATTCGCTGGATAAACTGAATAAAAATAAAAGTTCCGAGCATCGCTGTAGAGAATATGACGATGACGTTATCACCATTGCCAAATACGATTAAACTCAACACATAACCGAGCATAGCCGACTCTATTGTTCCCGATGTCGAAGGTGCAGCAAATCTATTTTGACTGATCTGCTGCATAATAAGACCAGCAATGCTAAGACCGCCCCCAGCAAGTAAAATTGCCAGTAGCCTAGGGATTCGGCTATATACAAGTAGCTCCCATGCATGTTCGTTTTGATTGATGAGCGAGAGAAAACTTAAATTTCCCACGCCAATAAATAGCGATAGGAAACTCAAGATCACAAGACCAATAACTAACAACTTCAAAAATACTTTCTCCGACTGGCGTCAAATACTTACTCTAAGCCAATCGAAGCTTTTATATCGCTAATCATGATTTCTGTCGCAGTGACTCCAGCAATAGCCAAATACCAAGCGTTCAAATTAAGAAAGGTCATGTGCCCATTTTTATAAGCTTTAGTGGCTTTTATGAGATCATTTTCAAAATCTTCGTGAGTAGTGCTCTTTCCTTTATTCACTAACACATCTCGGTCAACCACCAATAAGGTAGACGGGTTCGCCGTGTTAATGAACTCATACGAAATAAGATCACCGTGCGTCGCGGTTTTATCAATAGATACAGTAGGTTTAAAACCAAAATCTTGGTAAATGGTACCAAACCGTGATTGAGCGCCAAATGCGGTAATATTGCCACCTGAACTCATAACAGTTAATGCATCCATGGCGTGGGTTTGGTTGTAGGCTGATATTTCCTTAAACTCCTTGTCTAACGCCTCTATTTCTTGCTCTACCTTCTGTTTCACATTGAACGCCTTGCCAATTGTTCTCCACTGTTTTTTCGTGCTCGTCCAATAACTTTGGTTTTCCTCTGTGCCAAACACAATAGTAGGCGCAATTTTACTGAGCTCATCATAATGGGGCGTACTGCGTAACCCTATAATAATCACATCTGGTTTTTGTGAATAAATCGTTTCAAAATCAGGTTCAAATAGGCTACCGGTTGACACATATTTATCATCTTTATATTTGTTGAGATAATCAGGGAAAGTCACTTCCTTTGTCACTGCAACAGGTTCGATCCCAAATCTATCGAGAGTATCCAAAACTCCAACACCAATGACGACGACACGCTTAGGCTCGCTATCTAATGTGACACTACCCAATTGATGCGTCACCGTTATTGGCTCAGCAAATGAAAGAAAAGAGGTCATCATACCAATAATAAAGAGGCTAGTTTTGGTGCGCATTGGGTTACTCCACTGATGTTAATAGTAATGATTATTATTTAGTTTCGTAACTATACATCATATGGTTCAAATACATCAATCAACTATTGCGACGATGAGAGCAAAAGTACTTTATCCGTTTAATCTAAGAAGTTATTGATTTATATATCAAGAATGGATGAGTGACTCATGATACTAAAGCGTTTAGTTCATATCACAAGTCATGTTGTTTGGGAAAATTGAAAGGTTATGAGTTCATTAGTGTAGTCTTAAAGCCACTTTTCAATCATCACTTCATCGATATACTCACCTTTAATCTTGGCATGTTTTTTTGCGACGCCAACAATTTCAAATCCTTGCTTCAAATAGACATTTAATGCTCTTTCATTGTCGCCACGAACATAGGCAAATAATTTTTCGTAACCTTTTAGCTTTGCTTGTTTAAAGGTTTCAATAAATAAGAGCTTGGCGAGCCCTTTTCCACGGTATTGACTGTCGACAAAAGTGCCAATAATGCCCACATGACCGAAGGCTCTGGTGTACGCAGCAAAAGGCTCGACATTCTGAAAGCCTGCCACGTTTAAATTGTCTTCGACGATCGCAACGCTGAATATCCCCTGCATTGGAAACTGACGAATGAATTCCTTCTCTTCTTCTGGCGTGTAAGTTGTGTCTAGTACAGTGTATCGACCTTCTTCAATAATAGGATTAAGTAATGTTGAAATACTTTCAGCATCGTTTTCAGTTACCTGTCTTACATAAAATTCCACGGTGAATATACCTACTGAGTTAGATTGTGCTAGTTTACTTGGAGTCAGATGCACTTGGGCTTAAAGTGGCGTGACTGGAGATACTTGGAGCGGTCACGCGATCCGTAATAATGTGTCTATGTCGTTCTATATATTCCATGTCGGCGTGATACGATAAATGATGGCCATCTTTAAGATTAGCGATAAACGTCTCATTTCCGTTGTTAGCTTCAGTTTGCATAAAGTTAGTAAGTGTTTCTATTCGGGTGACCATCGTATCCACAAGTTGCACGCGTGCGACGCCCGATAAACCGTATGCATCGCAAAACTGTTTCGCACGATTGGACTGTTGAACAATATCTCCAAGTCTATCGTCGGGATTGGTTTTAAATGGGGCCCAGGAATATATCGCATAAGCAATGTCCCAAATTCTCGGTGCGGGGTGTGCGGTATCAAAATCGAAGACCCCCACGACTCTTTTGTCCTTGATTGCCACATTGTAGGGAGCAAAATCACCATGGCAAATCACTTCTTGGGGCTCTCTTGCCGGTAGCATCCAATTAAAATGCTCATCACGCGTTGTTTCGACAAAACCCACAGTTACATCATGATACTGACGAAGTAACCTCGCAGCACTTTGTAACGCTTCATCAGAGGAAAACGCATCATTTAATGGATAGTTGCAAACTTCCCCAGTGACAAACGAGAGGATTTCATTTTTACGTTCATCGAAACCAAACGAAATAGGAGCCGCATTAAAATTATGAGACCTTAAATAATCAAGTAAAGCATGAACCGTCTGAGACCAACTTCCACTAGGGCGAATCACCATATCATCGGAAAAAAATACTTGCCCTACTCTGCCGCCAGTTAATTCTTCCATAGTGATCCTTTTTTATGCATATTGAACAATTGCAACGCAGCCCTTTAGTTAATTCATCACCATCAAACCTAAACGTTACCGCGCCACAGTGACAACTTCCCGTATACTTCATATTCATTCTCTCTCTATATAAATTAAGTTCAATATTTTTAAAACGTAGCGACTAGGTCAACGGCTTCTGATAAGTGTTGAATGCTATATGGATATTCAGAATGATCTGTGATGGTATGAAAACCAAGCAACAAAATTGCGTTCATCCCTGCTGACAACGCTCCTTGATAATCATTAACTGGATGATCACCGATGAAAACACATTCTTGAGGTCTAAAACCTTGCTTTGATATCGTTTGAATGAAAATATCGCGGTGCGGTTTCTTTAAACCAAACGCCTCGGAACTGACCATTTGTTGAACTAGAGGAGCAAATGAAGTCGCTGCTAAATGCCCTGCTCTTGATGCTTGCGCACCATTTGAAATGATTCCAATAAAATAACCTTTTTCATCAAGGTGCAGTAAAAGTTCTTTAGCACCAGGCATTTCTACAGCGCATTGTGGAAAGGTCAATTGCCAAAACTGAGTTAGTTCCTCGGCAGTAGGTTGTATGATCCAATTCAAGCTTGCTGCAAGTTCAATTCCGATAAGGTCTGATATCCTCGGCAACTTCGCCTCTTTATGCCAATCTTTGGGTAGTTCAGTTGGTAAATACCCGCCATTATCAGTCACCTTTATTAAAGACGATATCTGGGATACATCCGTTGTCTCAAGTTGGCAACCATAACGCTTAATAAACGCGAGCGAAAACTTCTCAATGCTTTTAGCGCGATGTACTAAAGTATTATCTAAATCAAAATAAACCGCTTTAATTGACATAACGCCAATACCTTCTGAACGCATTAATATTTAAAAAAGCCAGTATCTAAGCTAACACAATTATTTTAACGTTATTTACATTCAATTGATCTATTGTTGCATAAGAAATGTTGTATTGAATTACTATGAGTCGAACGGCATTAACTCAGCGCGTTAGAATTCAAAATGGATGGTAAGTAGATTTATGAAAAGAATGGTTTCCTTAATCACGTTCATGTGTGTGTTCTCGTCTATGCATTTATACGCATCCGTCGAGATAGGTTTGTATCGCACTTTGTATAAGAATCACGACTTTATACAATTAGAACAACTTCAAAACCAAGCAAATGAACAGTTCATCGAAGGTAAAATAGACTCGCACTTATTTAAAACTGCCTTTTATCAAACTTACTACAAACGAGATTTAAAGGAAGATTGGTTAAAGGAAACGATTTCATTATTAGAAGCTTCGGGATCAAACTCAGCGTATCGGCTGCTTAACTTAGGTATTTACTACGCCGATCTCGCTAGTCAAGCTCGTGGTAATAAATGGATAAGTTCAGTCAGTGCGAGTGATCTAAAACAAATGAATGACATGTACAACATTTCAAATCAATATTTGAACTTAGCCTTGGAAAAAGATCCCAGTTTACTTATCGCTTATCAAGAGTTAATCGGTATCGCTATGAACTACTCTGGAGAAGAGAGTAAACAATTTATCGAGGCTACGTTTCAGCAAGCACTAAAGTACAAAAAAGATAATCTCACTCTAGCAGGGCGTGTACTCCGATCACGTACGCCAAGATGGGGTGGAAGTTATGAAATAATGGAGAAAACCATCGATAATTTGAGACCCAACTTTAGGCTCAATATGACTGACTTTGCACATCTCGATGGTTATATAATCTATGACAAACTATATGTTCCATTAACCGAATATAGCTCTGAAGATGCATTACTTGCACTGGCGCCTTACAAAGATCACCCTTCATATTTAATTCAAAATTCCTTCGCCGGAATCTACCATTATAATGGTCAATGGGAACAATGTTACCATCATGCCAAGTTAGCTGCGAAAGAAGCTCGCTATGATCTAATACAAGCCACACTGGGAAAATGTGCGCTAGAACTAGGCAGATGGGATGAAGCTTTAGAGCCATTAGTGAATTACTTAAACGTTGCTGGGCCTAGTGCTTGGACGTTACACAGTTTAGCCGATGTTTATCGCAACCTTGGACATCCCGAAATAGCTTATCCTTTATTTAAAGAAGCGATATCGCTCGACTTTGAATATATGTTGTATTCGATGAAACCCCTTCTGCAGATCAAGTCTGAATTCCCAGATAAAACCGATATGAACCTCGAAGATGCGTATCATGAAATCGGTTATTCCGGAGACTGATCATTTCAAATATAGCTTCATTTAAGTGACACAATGCAGCTATATAATGCCCATTAAACGCTGGTAATTGATGAGCATTAGTACTAGCCTATGTGCTTGTTTTACTTTCAGTATAAATACTTCCATCACAGGTCAATTATGTACAAGATCATCGCGTTAGATTTAGACGGGACTTTGCTCAATAATCAACACAAAATTTCTCCTCGCAATAAAGAAGTTATCGCATTAGCTAAAGCTCAAGGTATTAAAATCGTATTAGCGTCCGGACGTCCTCGTATTGGTATGCAAGCATTTCTAGACGAACTTAACATTCGCGACGATGATGACTATGTCTGTCACTTCAATGGTGCAGTAGTTGAAAAAGTAGGTAATGGTGAAATCATAAGCGAGAAGATTATTGATGGCAAAGCGGCAAAGAAAGTGGCTCGCCTAGGTAAACAGCTAGGTGTGAATGTTCATGCTCACAGCCAAGTGTTGGGGCTAATTACACCGAAGATTAGTCGCTACACCGAACTCGAAGCTGAGCTTGTCGGATGTGACATTAACGTTGTAGATTTCGAAACGCTCGAAGACGATCATCTTATCACCAAAGTCATGCTGATCGATGAAAAAGACCAATTAGATGCCGCTATCAAACAAGTACCGCAAGAACTTTATGATGAATTTATGGTTGTTCAAAGTGCACCGTGGTTTTTAGAGTTTCTAAATCCTCAATGCAATAAAGGCGTTGGCATTGAAATGATTGCCAATCATCTTGGTGTAACTTCTGAAGAGGTAATATGTATGGGTGATGCGGGAAACGATCATCATATGCTTCAATTCGCCGGTCTTGGCGTAGCAATGGCCAACGGCACCGATGAAACCAAAGCATTGGCGGATTATGTGACTCTTTCAAATATAGAAGATGGTGTTGCACACGCCATTGAAAAGTTCGCTTTAACCAATATTTAATATCTCATACTCATTTACTAACCACGCTTTAACGGGCAGAGAAAGAAATACGGATTAGAGTTATCAACAATTGCTTTAGTCCAATATCTTCCTCAAACAGTGAATATGCGCTTGATAACCAAGTGAGCGGTACAATTTTATCGCGACTTGGTTAAAGTCCCACACTTCAACCATTACTTGTTTTACCCCGTAGTCTTCAAATTCTTGCGCGCAGCGTGTTAATAAATCAGAACCAATCCCATGATTTCGTGACTCTGGATACACGTAGAGTTCATCAATACTGCCCATCATTACAGGTTGACTAATTGAAGACTCAAATTCACCAAAGTGCCCGGTAGCAAAACCCACAACACCTTGCTCAAAAACGGAAACAAAGACAAAGGCATCGGGCGCATCTATATATTGTTTAATGTCTTTTTCCGCCATGACTTGATTTGCGGATTTGAAATGATCGGGCTCAGCTTGATGATGTTCGTTGTGTAGTTCAAACATCAGCTTATGGAGACTAGATAAATCATCTGCGGTTGCATGGCGTATCATATACGTATTCATACTTTAACTTATTGAGGGTGTTATTAAAGTGTATGTAGATATAGATAAAATGCCACTCAATCCCGTAAAGTTTATCGCTATTTGAATATCATAATTCAATCTACTGGTTAAAGCCTAGTAATGTAGCTTTTATAAAATACTTACCAAACGATCTGTTTGTGGCATTCTCTTATTGAAATAAGTGACAAGCCATCGAATTCTAACTCAATAAATAACGGCATTTTCTTAACAATAGACTGAAAATACTCAAAGTTATAGTCAGCATCGTAGTGATTCAGAATGGTGCACAATGCGGTACCGTGTGTTCCAATAACGATATTTTTATTCTGATTGCACTCCAAGATCTTATTTACTTGATTG
The DNA here is from genome assembly GCF_053850235.1 of Vibrio phycocola. Taxonomy (NCBI): domain Bacteria; kingdom Pseudomonadati; phylum Pseudomonadota; class Gammaproteobacteria; order Vibrionales; family Vibrionaceae; genus Vibrio; species Vibrio phycocola. The sequence goes on from NZ_JBSQDJ010000001.1 coordinate 616,306, forward strand.
ATATTCCGTCGCTGCACTTCATTTAACGATTCGCCATTCTCAACCTTATAATCAAAATCATGCCATTGCTTTTGTGCGTATTCATCAAAATCGTCAACCCACGTCCCTATTTTTCGTTCTCTTAAATCGGAGCAAGTAATTATATGTTTACTACATTGGTCAGCTAAGTATTGAATAGTATTCATCGAGCGAATATATGGACTGCAGTAGAAGTGATCTATGTGAGTATCTATGAATAATTCTGGAATTTTTTTGGCAGCCGCTATTCCAGACTCTGTTAAAGGTCTTGTTAAATCATCTTTTACCGATGAGTCTGATTGCGCATGCCTTACAAAAATTAATTTTGTCATCGTCTGACCTTGTTTGTGTGACGTTTCCGGCACCCAAATGTATGTAACCGTATATTCAATAGTTTACTATAAACTGAATATGCGCGTTCTAGAAACAATTGTTCTCATTTAGGCTTGATAATACCCATAACCAAGGATTCAGCTATGGGTATTAAGAATAAGGAACAATTGAGATAGTTCGAGATAACTAGTTCACAGGATACGTTTTGTAACGCACGTCCATCATTTGCTCCATACACTGAACTACCTGACAGCTATAGCCAAATTCATTGTCATACCAGATATAGAGAACACATCGATTATCTTGAGCTATCGTTGCAACACCATCGACCACACCGGCATAACGAGACCCCACGAGGTCGCTTGAAACAACCTCAGTTGAATCTGTGTAGTCAATTTGTGCCGATAAAGGCGAATTTAGTGCCATTTCACGAAGGTAAGCATTTAATTCTGCTTTATCGGTGGCCTTTTCAAGATTTAGATTCGCAACTGCCATGGATACATTAGGAGTTGGAACACGGATAGAGTTACCCGTTAACTTACCTTCAAGAACAGGCAATGCTTTTGCTACTGCCGTTGCCGCCCCCGTTGAGGTAAGAACCATATTAAGCGAAGCACTGCGACCACGTCGGTCACCAGAGTGAAAATTATCGATTAGATTTTGATCATTTGTAAATGAGTGAATTGTCTCAATGTGACCCGACGTTACACCGTATTTATCATTAACAACCTTAAGCACCGGTGTAATTGCATTTGTTGTACAACTTGCAGCAGAAATAATCGTATCGTCTGGGTGAATAACACTTTCGTTGACACCAAATACGACATTTTTTATATCGCCTTTTCCTGGTGCCGTTAGCAGCACTTTTTCTGCGCCCTCACAAGCGACATGTTGGCTCAAACCTTCTGTGTCACGCCATACACCCGTATTATCGACGACCAGCGCGTTATTGATACCATATTGAGCATAATTGACGTCTTGCGGCTTATTAGCGTAAATAATCTGAATATAATTACCATTAACAATGATCGCTTTATTTTCTTGGTCAACGATGATGCTGCCATTAAACTGACCGTGAACAGAATCTCGGCGTAACAAACTAGCGCGCTTTTCCAAGTCTCCATCTTTACCACCACGCACCACAATTGCTTTTAGGCGAAGTGGATACCCAGGGCCTGATTTTTCAATAAGTAAACGCGTAAGAAGTCGTCCAATTCGTCCGAAACCATATAAAACGACGTCTTGAGGCTCAACAACCGTTTCACCATTAAGTGCATCACGTAAAACCGATTGTAGAAAATCGGCAATACCCGCTTCGTCCTGGTGGTCTCGCCAATATTGAAGAGCCAGCTGACCGACATCGACTTTGCACGACGAAAGATCGTCCATCTCAGTGAGTGCTTTAACAATTGGAGATGTCTGTTCAAGAGAAAGCGGCGTACCAGTGTAGTGCCGACCAAGACGGTGTGATTTGATGATATCAATGACATAGGCGTTGACCTGCGTCTTACCAAATAAGACAACTTCAACGCCTTTTTGACGATAAAGTTGGCGAATCATTGGGGTAATCGTTTCAGCTATGGTTTGGCTATTTTGCCAATTTAATAGGTGTTTTTCTGAATTCATTGGTATTGGGCCTTTGGATCAGGACGACAACACATGTAGGGTGTGAGTCGAGGTTTTGAGTAAGTGTATCTATGTTATTTTTATGTAATGAGATTGTAAGGGCTAAGGTGTTATTCTGCTAGGAAAAATAAGTTTCATATTAATCAGGCGTAGTGAAATGATTGGTTGTAAATACGCTCGGAAGTAGTTAGACACATAGGTTCCGTAGGTAGATCATCTTGACTGGTACTAATTGAAACGAACTTTAGATAAGGCAAGGTGTAAAGTTCGCAATAAAGTCGATGGCTGAGTTTGGGCATTCAGCCATATTAAAGAGGCCAAGTTTTAGGTGTGATCTATTTTGATATCTTGATGTTAGACATTAAACCAATTTTGCTTAAACGCTAATCTTGTGCTCTTTTCCATTTTCCAACACAACGATTTCATTATTATTTTGGCTTTTTCTGATGCTTTGCTCTGCATCTAGCTTTAGGTATGTTCCGCGAATCATTTTGCCAATGACCTCATGACTCACCACCATCGTAATGGTGTCATCATCATTAACTATTGAATTTAGCCATCTATCGGCTCGTTGAGCGACCATAGAATAACTTTCCCCACCAGAAATCACATAGTTCCACTTATCCTTGCTTCGCCTTTGCCATTCTTCTTGGTATTTCCTTTCAATTTCTTCGGGTGTCATTCCTGTCCACTCTCCAAAAGAACATTCCCTTAATAAAGGGGTTGTTGGGATTTTATCCTGCTCTAATCCCAGTTCATATGAAATAATTTGGGCGGTTTCCATCGCTCTTCCTAACGGACTGGAAACTAGCGTGACTTTAGATCCACCGACAATATGCCTCAGCTTTTTGGCGACAGTTAATGCTTGAGTTTTGCCTAAGTCTGTTAAGTTAGAATTATGCCAACCTTGAAACTTTTTCAACTTGTTCCATTCTGTTTGGCCATGTCTTATTAAGACAATCATAGTCGCTCCATCTGATCATTTGATGGCATCATACTATTCTAGTTGTATTATTTCAGCTACTTTCCTGCCGATGATTAATACGTATAATTTATAAACAAATGATTATCTAACCCTCTCCTACATAAGGGTTTTATTTATTTTTAACCCATAGTAGTTCTTAGGATATTGTTATTTAAGAGTAACACTTGTTCGCTGAAAATTCGTCCGAGAATATTCAACTGCAGTGTTAAGCAAATGTACTTAGAATATAACTATTAAACTCTTCTACATTTATGCGCATCAAGTTGGTGCGATGTTTACCAATTATAGTGCAAGCTTCTTCTACGCATCCCAGTTTAAATATTAGGAACCTCCTTAATTATTGGTAAATCTATCTACTCATGCATTAACTATATATTGTGGCAAATGGAAAAATATGAGCTGTTATTTTTCATTAAATTAGCATTCATTAATAAAAGAATTCCGAGATCATTCGAGATTAGAAATTTTACTTAGCAGTTTTTATTTTCAATATTCACCTACACACTTATTTTAAATTTAATTTCAATAAAATCAAATTGTTAAATATTAACTTACATCAGAAGATTAAAGCCCTTCCGTTTTCTACGCTATATACTTTTTAGTTAATTAATGGGCAATAATCAATAATGAGACATCTACCTTTAATTAGAACTTTACAACTGCGTAACACTAAGGGTAATCTACTTTCACTAGCAAGTTAATTAAGCTGATAAACTTCGATTACACCGTGAAATTCACTTTTATTTCATTCAAGAGTCAGAGATTTACGTTAAAATTGACGATTATTTCAGCGAAATACGTTACTTGCTTAAGTTAACTATTAATATTTACCTTTATTAAAAAAAGAATTAATTAAAACTATCGAGTAATATATTTTATCCACAATGTAACTCGATAACGGAACAGTATATAAGGACATACATATGATGAAACTCCGAAACTTTATGCTTCTCCTTCTCGCATTTTTTAGTACGAATGCGTTGGCAGAAGAAACAGGTGGCTTTAAGCAATTTGTTGAAGGCATTAGTAACTCTGTTGATGGCTTTTTTAACGACTATACAGGTTGGTTTGTAGGCTTAATCTTTAAGAGTGTTCCTGTTGGTGAAGCTAGTTTTCCTCTAATTGTTGGTTGGTTGCTAATCGCAGCTCTTATCTTCACGATTTATTTTGGATTTATTCAATTTAAACGTATTGGACTTGCAATCAATATCATCAAAGGTAAATACACCGATCCTAATTCAAAAGATCATGGTGAAGTATCTCACTTCCAAGCATTAACAACGGCGCTTTCGGGTACTGTTGGTCTTGGTAATATTGCAGGTGTTGGTGCGGCATTGGCCATTGGTGGTCCGGGTGCAACTTTCTGGATGATCATGTGTGGTCTATTGGGAATGGCATCAAAATTCTGTGAGTGTACATTAGGTGTTAAATACAGAACGGTATTACCTTCGGGCGCTATTTCTGGTGGTCCAATGTATTACCTTAGCCAAGGCTTAGCTGAGAAAGGATTAGGTGGCTTAGGTAAAGCTCTGGCGATTGGATTTGCATTAATGTGTATCTTGGGTTCATTGGGCGGCGGTAATATGTTCCAAGCAAACCAAGCTCACGCAATGTTAACGTACGCGTTTGATGTTCCAAGCGAATACGGAATCATTACCGGTATCGTTTTAGCTTCATTGGTATTCTCTGTAATTGTTGGCGGTATGCCTTCAATTGCTTCGGTAACTGAGCGTGTTGTTCCTTGGATGGCCGTTTTATATGTTGGTATGTCACTGATCGTTATTATTTCTAATATTGGTCAAGTGGGTGCAGCATTTAGCGCTATCTTCGAAGGTGCTTTCACGGGTGCAGGTGTTGCTGGTGGTATTATCGGTGCATTGATTCAAGGTTTGAAACGTGCAACCTTCTCTAACGAAGCTGGTGTTGGTTCAGCAGCAATTGCTCACTCTGCAGTTAAAACAAAAGAGCCAATTACTGAAGGTCTAGTATCACTACTTGAACCATTCATTGATACTGTTGTGATTTGTACAATGACAGCTCTAGTTATCACTATCGCTGGTCTAAACGTTGCTCCATTTGATGGTTCAGGTTTAACTGGTGTTACCCTAACTGCAGCATCATTCACTGAAACTGCGGGTATCTTTAAATATCTATTAGCGTTAGCGGTTGTGCTATTTGCATTTTCAACAATGATTTCTTGGTCATACTACGGCTTGAAATCTTGGACTTATCTGTTCGGTGAAGGCAAAACAACTGAATTGGTATTTAAACTGATGTTCTGTTTCTTTGTTGTTGTTGGCGCGACCATTAAATTTGGTGCGGTAATTGACTTCTCTGATGCAGCCATCTTCGCTATGTCTATCTTTAACATCATCGGACTTTACTTCTTGATGCCAGTAGTTAAAAAAGAATTACATTCTTTCATTGCTCGTATCAAATCTGGTGAAATTAAGACTTACGAGAAATAGAGCTAAAATATTTTAGTTAATTAGGCTGCCGAACACTATTTCGGCAGCCTATTTTTTTACACACTTCCTCAAGATAACTCACTTTCAATTAGTTATATCGGTATATTTTAATGACGTAATCATGTGGCCATTAAACGTACTATACTTAATAACACTAGTCTCAAAGAATATTCTAATTGTACGTTTTGCGATTGAACTCTGACCGTCATAATTTTACATGCTCTAATGTAACTAACTCACACAAATAAGGTACATGTGATGAAAACCAATTATCTATCTATTGATTTAAGTCGTCCGCTACTAAAAAACGGTCCAAAGTTTCTTTCTCATGTCATTGTAGTCAACGGCAATGTCGCCTCTTTAAAGCCAACCATTAGCTCTATGCTTTTTTGCATTGTCTATATAGTCGTTGGAGCTTTCTTGATGGGACTTGCTGGATATTTACTCGTTGTTTCAAATAAATATGATCTGGTTATTTTTCTAGGAGGGTTTGGGGTTGCAATTGCGACTTTTGGCATATCGCTTATTCGTCCTTTCTTGCGTTTAGCCCGCTTTGATAAAGAGTTAGGAATCTTCCATAACCGAAGAGATCGTGATGTAAAGCTTGCTAATATCATGTCTTTGCACATTAACAACAAAACAATTGAAGCCAAGCACGCACTTAGTTATCAGTGTTATGAGCTGAACTTACTTACAAAGCATGGGCGCAGAATCAACGTATTGAATCACAACAATGAACAACAATTACTAGACGATGCTCAATTGCTCGCTAACTTTTTAAAAATTGGCGTAAAAGACTACCGTACTTAATCTGGAAAATGGAAAGTTCATTTTACTATTAAAGAACCTTCCCTCTCAAATCACACAATAGGTTGAGTTTCGGACATTATGATTTTAAGGCAACACCTTCAATTTCAATCACTGACTTCGCATCTGCGCGATCAATTATTTTAACCAAAGCTGATTGAATTACCTCATTCTCACGCGCATCGGTTTCACTAGAAAACCGCTGCTCTTGAGCTTCAGAGCCTTCTTCAAGTGTAAATTGCACAAGTACTTCCGTTGCAGTATCTAAATTATCCCCAAAGTAAGAAATAGCAATTTGAGGGTACCCTTTAATGCCTTTTTTCACCTGCTTTGCGATGCGTTTTCTGGCTTTATCCAAGTTCATATTCGTTCCTAAGTTATTCGGCTGATGATTCAGCATAGCCGTATTTTTTTCACTTTTAACACAATTGCTTAGCGCAGTTCGTGATACCACTATCGATTTTGAGCGCCCGGTATTTAATTCAGAACGACGTCAATTCAGATATATAGGTGAGTCGATATAGAATCCGATTACTTTCCATTCGTCACCACGTTTTATCACGGTCACTTTAATCATCGCTTCGCCATTTTCAAATTCTGCTTTCATCACATAACTACCAGTGATTGTCATATTTGAGTCATTAAAATTTATATTAGCTTCGCCAATGCTTGGATTAAAACTACGTAGCGTGCCAAGCTCTCTGAATTTACGGAACAACTTATCGAACTCATCAGATGTCGCTGAATTGATTAACTCTCGATCGGCAAATAGAAACAAGGTTTCTTTATCCAGACTCGACAACACTTCTGGTGTAACGGTATTTACATATTTTTGGCTTTCTTCATCGAGCGCGCTACCTTTATGGACCAACAGGCCAACAGCTACCGTTGCAACAGCCAGCAGTATGGTAAATACGATCCCTGCAATAATAAAAAACTTTTTCATCGGTGATATATCTCTTATGCAACTCGTCAATTTATATCGCATAACATCTCATACTTTTTTTATTAATTAAACTCGTAACGCACGTTTTCGGAGCAATATATTCACCTTTCTCGAAACTAAAAAAGCGACCATTGCTGGTCGCTTTATCGGTAGTATCAAATTTAAGTTCTATACCAGTGAGTTGTCGATTTTATTATTCACTGTCTTTGGTAATTGATAGTAACCAAACGCAGATCATCGCTACAATTAAGAAGCCCGATAAAATGATCACAGGCATAGCGCTGTATCCAAGTAGGTGCCAGACAAATGATTCTAATGCACTCATAGTAAACTCCTATTGCCAACCTTCAATGTCTTTCATATCAGGCAGTTTATGTGCGATACCTTTATGACAGTCAACACAGGTCTTCTCTCCTGATGCCAGCGCAGTCGAATGTTGATACGATGCTGTTTTGCTTTGCTCAGAAAAGTCCATAAAGTCGAATTCATGACAGTTCCGACACTCTAAGGAGTCGTTACCCTTCATCCTCGCCCACTCTCGTTCTGCCAAGTGGGCTCGCCTCGCTTCAAATTTCTCTGTGGTATCAATCGTTCCCATCATATGCGCAACAAGCTCTTTTGACGCCTGAACCTTACGCACGATCTTATCTGACCAATCATGAGGAACATGGCAATTAGAACAAATGGCTCTAACTCCGGAGCGGTTAGAATAGTGAATCGTATCCTGAATTTCTGCAACAATCGGCGCATGACAGCCAGAACAAAACTCTTCTGAGTTAGTCACTTCCATTCCAGTATTAAACGCCCCCCAGAACAGTAAACCGCCCACAAAACCCATTAACAAAACAACACCCACAGCTGCTGCACTTGGTCGGGTTAAGCGTCGCCAAAACGTTTTTATTAGTTTCATTTCAGCCCCTTAACGCAAAGAATCTACGCGTTCAAAAGTATTTTCCACCAATGGTTTGGCTTCTGCTTGTGGTACGTGACACTGAGTACAGAAATAGCGACGTGGAGACACATCCGATAGTACAGCATCTTCGCGATTTACAAAGTGCGTAACACTAATCTTGGTTGCGTTCATTTCATCTGCATTTTTCCAGCTATGACACGCTAAACACTTATTTGCATTTAACGATATTTCATAGTTACGAATCGAGTGCGGTACTAAAGGTGGTTGAAATACAAACTCACTCTCCAGCACTTGTTCTCTAGGGTATTTTTTCATGTCATCTGCTGCTCGAGTAGCTTCGAGTGCAGTATGGCCTCTTAGTGATGAAACAATGTCCGTCCCTGCCGTTTCGCTACTGATGACGAACTCATCATCCATAGTCGTGGTTTCAGCATGACTAACAGTCAGTGATGCGCCCAGTAAACTGACTAGGGCACAACATACGATAAATAGTGGCTTCATAATCGTTCTCCTAGAAAATTAACTGATTTTGGTGATTTTAACGGGACACTTTTTATAATCCGTTTGCTTCGATAGCGGATCTGTCGCGTCTAGAATCAACTTGTTCACCAAAATTCTCGCGTCGAAAAACGGAATAAAAATTAAACCTTTTGGTGGCTTATTACGTCCACGCGTTTCGATTCGAACTCGAATTTCACCACGTTTGTTCTCAATTTTAACTTCATCACCACGGCGTAAACCTTTGGCTTTCGCATCCTCAGGGTGAATAAAACATAACGCATCTGGATACGCTTTATAGAGCTCAGGAACACGGCGAGTCATTGTTCCAGTGTGCCAGTGCTCAAGTACACGGCCGGTACATAGCCACATATCAAACTCTTCATTTGGCACTTCTGGTGGTGCTTCGTACGGTGCAGAAATGATGAACGCTTTCCCATCTGGTTTGCCGTAGAAATCCCAACCGGATCCTGGTTTCGCATAAGGGTCCGAGCCTTCTTTGAATCGACGTAAGGTTTCTTTTCCATTCACAACAGGCCAACGTAACCCGCGCACTTGATGATAGACATCGTATGGCGCTAAATCATGACCGTGTCCACGCCCAAATGTCGCGTACTCTTCAAATAGTCCTTTCTGAACGTAGAAACCAAAGTGACGAGCATCATCATTTAGCTCCTGAACTTCGGATAATGGATATTTGTCTACTTGGCCATTGGCAAACAGGATGTCGTATAGCGACTTACCACGATATTCTGGCATCTTCGCGATAAGCTCTTCTGACCAAACATCTTCAACTGCGAAACGTTTCGAGAATTCAATCACTTGCCAGAAGTCAGATTTAGCCTCGCCTACTGGCTCAACTTGTTGATACCAAGCTTGAGTTCTGCGTTCTGCATTTCCGTATGCGCCCTCTTTTTCTACCCACATAGCCGTTGGTAAAACTAAGTCCGCCGCCATGGTTGTTGCCGTTGGATAAGGGTCAGAAACAACAATAAAGTTTTCTGGGTTACGATAGCCCGGTAAGCGCTCACCGTTAATGTTAGGACCAGCTTGCATATTGTTATTACATTGAACCCAATAACAATTCAACACTCCGTCATTTAACTTACGGTCTTGTAGTACAGCATGAAAGCCAGGTTTTGGTGGAATTGTACCTGCTGGTAGTTTCCACACTTTTTCAGCAAATTCACGGTGCTTAGGATTTGCCACCACCATATCAGCTGGTAAGCGGTGTGAGAATGTCCCAACTTCGCGCGCAGTCCCACATGCTGAAGGCTGCCCAGTCAATGAGAACGGGCTATTTCCTGGTGTTGCAATTTTGCCAGTAAGCAGGTGGATGTTATAAACCAAACTGTTCATCCATACACCACGAGTGTGCTGGTTCATCCCCATGGTCCACAATGACATCACTTTTAGGTTTGGATCTGCGTATTGCTTCGCCAATATTTCAAGCTTTTCGACTGAAACACCAGAAATTTCTGACGCTTTTTCTGCGGTGTAAGGCGCTACTGACGCTTTATATTGTTCAAAGTCTATCGACGTCATTTTACCCGAGTTCGCATTTTCAGCCTGTTGCTGTAATGGATGCTCGTCGCGTAACCCATAACCAATATCGGTTGCTGTTTGCTTAAAATGAGTATGTTTATTAACAAAATCCCAGTTAACCGCATCATTAGTAATAATGTAGTTAGCAATATAGTTAGCGATAGCCAAATCACTTTGAGGATTGAAAATATAACCGTGATCCGCTAATTCAAAACAACGATGCTCATAAGTCGATAGTACGTTCACTTTTACATGAGGATGACTTAAACGACGGTCAGTTAATCGAGTCCAAAGCACTGGGTGCATTTCTGCCATGTTTGATCCCCAAAGAACAAACACATCGGCTGCTTCTAAGTCGTCGTAACAGCCCATAGGCTCATCGATACCGAAGGTACGCATAAATGCACCAACCGCAGATGCCATACAGTGGCGTGCGTTTGGATCGATATTGTTTGAACGAAATCCTGCTTTCATTAACTTAACAGCAGCATATCCTTCCATTACCGTCCATTGGCCCGAACCGAACATTCCCACCGATGTTGGGCCTTTTGCTTTTAAGGAAGCTTTCCATTTTTCGGCCATGACGTCGAATGCCGTATCCCAAGATACTGGTTGAAGTTCGCCATGTTTGTCGAACTTCCCATTGGTCATGCGAAGAAGCGGCTGCTCAATACGGTCTTTTCCATACATTATCTTAGATAAAAAGTACCCTTTGATGCAGTTTAGCCCTTTGTTTACCGGCGCTTCAGGATCTCCTTGAGTGGCAACTATCTTGCCATTTTGTGTCCCAACTAATACCGAACAACCTGTACCGCAAAAACGGCACGCTGCTTTATCCCATTTAATCGCCGTTTCATCACTACTGGCAATTAAATTCGATGCTCCCGCAGGTAACGTGATACCTGCAATAGCGGCAGCTGATGCTACGGCATTCGCCTTAATAAATTCTCGTCTTGTTGTTTTCATCGAACTTCCTCGCTCAATATGGCTTCGCTAGTGCTGCTTTTGGGCTAGCGCTAGGTTGCTCATTATCGGTTTCCCCACGGTCTATCTGGTGATACACCAACGCAACGCTGAGTACATTCTCAACCATACGTAATTGATCCATCGTTTTATGGAGTAACTCTTCGTCTTCCGTTTCTAATAAAATAATTAATTTGCCTACTTCATCGACCGCGACAACGTCGACAATCGAAAATTCTTCTAACGTTTTCGCTACCGCATTTGCCATTCCGGGCGTGGTCAGTAGAACCAAACTCGCAATTTGACACTCTTTGGATTCGCTCATATTTAACTCTGCCCTTTAACATCAGCTGGGATAGAAATGGTGATACTTTGGCCGGGACAAGTCGCGACGCACGCACCACAACCATTACATAATTGAGTCGATATACTTGGTGTAGCAGGACCACCTACAGCATGATGAAAAGAGATTGCCGCCTGTTCGCAACTCTCATTGCAACACCGGCAATCCACTCTGTTTTTTGCCAAACATTTAGCATCGATTATTGCTTTGTCTTGCCACGCTGGATGTTCACGGTTTAAAAATAATGGCTCAGGACAAGCATCTGCACACTGGTAACAAAAGGTACATTCATCTATATTGAACTCGACATGAGGAAACCCACCATCACTAATCACAATGATCTTAGTTTCACACGCCGGAATACATTCACCACATCGAGTACATTGGTCAGTAAAACTCGCTGGATCTTTAAGCCATGGCAATGCACTGGACGATATAGGCGTCACGCGGGCGCGAGGCTGAAACAATCTTCGTTTAGATAAATCGACCATAATCTCGTGACCAAACAGAATATGATGTAAGTCTAGGTAGGGAGTTGCCAGAACACTATACCCACAAAGAGGTAATGGATATGTTCCGTTGATTTCGATCAATTTTAAAAGGTGATTTGTGTCACATTATTTAATAATTAAATTGAGGCAGGTATAAATACTCACAGATATCGCTCATCCATAAGAACGTTACAAGCTAGTGCTGAGGAAATGTAACCGAAAAGAGTAAAGTAAGATGGTTAATGGCAGGCTTGATAAATAACCTACCATGCTAAACTCGTACGTACTATAGAAAGCTAACGTGAGTAAAAAGAAGCTAATGCTCGTACCAATATCCGGAATTAACTAACTTAATAAATAAGTTCATTACGTCATTCGAATGGGTGAGTAAATCAAGCATCTGGTTCGATACTTCATCTTGATCACATAGCGATTGAGCAAATTTAATACATTTTGAAACATCGTATTGTTTTCCATTGATGAATATCAACGAAGAGTCATGTTCAAAATACATCGCACGTAGCCCGCCTAAACGAACAAACTGTGCACCATTATTTACCGCTTCAATCACATCAGTATGTGTGTATGGAATGTCTGGTGGAGCTAGATCTAAATCATGTTTAGCATCACTCAGCATTCTTCCTAGCCAAGGTATTAACTGTTCTGGTTCTGCACAACTTGCGAGCATTACTCGATGTAACTCAGCTAACTCTTGGGATTCTATCTGCCCGGATTTCTCTCTCCGGTGCATCGCAATATCGGTATATCGCTCTGCTTTTGGATTGTTATCGATCAGATAATCGGCAAAACTACTAAACAAGTCATTTTGGTCTGGGGCGCGAAATCCAACACTATAATTTAGCGAAGGCTCGATAGCATAACCCTCATGCGGACACCCGTTTGGGATATATAAAATATCTCCTGGCTCGAGTTCTACATCAATAACCGCTTCGAACGCTTCGCAGTGTTTAAGTGCACCATGCGCTGCGAATTCATCTAGCTTTTCTTGCTTGCCGACACGCCAATGTCGTTTACCTAAACCTTGAATAATAAATACGTCGTAGTTATCGATATGAGGCCCGACTCCCCCTTCAGGAGTTGAATAACTGATCATCAAATCATCAATGCGCCAGTTTGGCAAAAAACGGAAGGGACGGACTAGTTGTTGCGCATCTTCATGCCAATTGTCGACAGCCTGAATCAATAATGTTGCCCCATCAGCGTCAAGTCGTTCAAAGGTTTCAAACGGGCCACACTCAGCTTGCCACTGCTGCTGGGTATCTCGAAAGACAAGGCGACTTTCGATTTCTTCTTCCATTGCAAGACCTGCAATTTCATCAGGAGTAATAGGATCAACAAAGTGTCTAAAGCCTTGCTTAATCACCGTCGGCTTTTTTTGCCAATAGGTTTCTAAAAAATGACTGATATCTAAATTAAGCTGGAACATTATAATGACCTTGGGTGTTGAGGCGTTTGGTATTCAAGCCTCTACCTATGCGATATTGGGCGCACATATTACCAGAGATCGATACAACACGTCGTCATCAAAAATTTTATTAGCGTATGCTCAATACAAAAAGCGACCATTTGTGGTCGCTTTTGCTGTCTCTTCAATTTACACATCAATCGCCCACGGTCTGATGAAGTTGCTGTTCTAGTTCGTTCAAACTACTTGGATCATCAATTGTTGAAGGTACCGTATAACTTTCACCATCGGCAATTTGACGAATGATACGACGGAGAATTTTCCCTGAACGGGTTTTTGGTAAACGTTCAACGACAATAGCGTGTTTAAAACAAGCAATGCCCCCAATATGCTCACGTACCGATTTAACTAACTCTTTCTCTAGAGTTTCATCGTCGATTTTCACACCGTCTTTTAACACAACAAAACCCAAGGGTAATTGGCCCTTCAGCTCATCGTGCACTCCAACAACGGCACATTCAGCGACTGCATTGTGCGCGCCGACGATTTCTTCCATTTCTCCAGTGGAAAGACGATGACCAGCAACGTTAATGACGTCGTCTATTCGCCCCATAATAAACAAATAGCCATCCTCGTCGAAGTAGCCACCATCACCCGACACATAATAACCGGGAAATTGCGTTAAATAGCCTGATTCAAAACGCTCGTGATTGCGCCAAACGGTTGGAAGACAACTCGGTGGTAAAGGACGTTTTAATGCCACAAAGCCTTGCTGATTCGGGCCAACTTTAAGCCCCATTTCATCCAAAATTGATACTTGATAACCAGGAGTTGGCTTGGTTGCCGAGCCTGGTTTAATCTCCATTGCTTCAATACCAATTGGATTCGACGCAATCGCCCAACCAGTTTCCGTTTGCCACCAGTGATCGACAACTGGTTTAGCGGTTTTATCGAGCACCCAATCTAAGGTAGGCGGATCTAACCGCTCACCCGCCATAAAGATGGTTCTCAATGTGGACAAGTCGTATTGATTAACCAATTTTCCTTGAGGATCTTCTTTCTTTATCGCACGAAAGGCGGTTGGCGCGGAGAATAGCACGCTCACTTTATAGTCTTGGCACACTCGCCAAAATGCACCTGGGTCTGGCGTTCGCACTGGCTTACCCTCAAATAAAATCGTAGTGCAGCCATGAATTAGTGGCGCATAAACAATATACGAATGGCCAACCACCCAACCCACATCCGATGCTGCCCAAAAAACTTCACCAGGTTTGACATTATAAATGGCGCTCATTGAATACTTCATGGAGGCCGCATGGCCACCGTTATCACGCACGACGCCTTTCGGTTTTCCTGTCGTTCCTGATGTGTAGAGAATATAGAGGGGGTCTGTCGCATTCACGCTAACGCAATCATGAGGTTGTGCGGTGTTGATTAATGATTGCCAAGATTTATCGCGAACTTCAGTTAACGGTGCCAATAACTCAGGTCGCTGCCAAATCACTACTGCATCGGGTTTACAGCGACTTTCGGTTACCGCTTGGTCGACCAAAGGTTTATAGGCAATCACATTGTTGACTTCAACTCCACAAGACGCGGTTAAGACAACTTTTGGTTCAGCATCTTCAATCCGTACCGCTAACTCATTTGACGCAAACCCACCAAATACGACTGAGTGAATCGCTCCTAGACGAGCAGTGGCTAACATCGCAATCGCGGCCTGCGGAATCATAGGCATGTATATAACGACACGGTCGCCTTTATTGACACCCAATTCAGCCAACATCCCAGCCGTTTTAGCAACTTCATCTCGCAACTGAAAGTAGGTATATTGTCGTTTAGTATTCGTCACTGGAGAGTCATAAATTAGTGCTATTTGCTCTCCCCTGTCGTTTTCACAATGAAAATCCAATGCTAGCCAACAGGTATTGAGTTCACCATCGGTAAACCAACGTTCAATATCATTTTCATCATGGGACAACCCAATACTAGGTTGAGTGAACCAATCCAGTTCTTTGGCCTGTTTTAACCAATAGCCTTCAGGATCAACAACCGATTGGCGATATTCATTCTCGTATTTTGACATAATGATTCCTACTGCGGTGACGAATTACTAATCCGTCACCGATAGTCCGTTAATTGATCGCCAAGCGTTGCATAAATTGGTTCACCGGCATTTGTTCTAATTCGGTTTGATCAAGTGATAGCGCCATAATTGAATCGACCTGAGCAGAAGGGAACCTTGTTGTAAGGTTGCGCTCAAACTTCGCTTCTAAGACAGGGATTCCCTCTTCGCGTCTGCGACGATGCCCAATCGGATACTCAACAGTCACCTTCTCTGTGCTTGAACCATCGGTAAAGAAAACTTGAATAGCATTGGCTATCGAACGCTTGTCAGACTCTAGATATTCTTGAGTGAATCGCGCATCTTCCTGTACCACCATTTTCGAACGTAGTCGGTCGATCATTGGATTTTCGTTGTGGAATGCATCTTCATAGTGTTCAGCGACCAGATCACCAAATATCAACGGCACAGCAACCATATATTGCAAGCAATGATCTCGGTCAGCTGGGTTTGCGAGATCGCCCTCTTTTGAAATGATTCGAATCGCTGACTCATGCGTCGTTAACTCAATACGTTCAATTTGATCGAGACGATCTTTTATTTGTGGATGCAATGTGACCGCACATTCGACCGCAGTTTGAGCATGAAACTCCGCTGGAAATGAAATCTTAAACAGTACATTTTCCATAACATAGCTATCGAACGCTTGGTTAACTTTAAAGGACTCTCCTTTGAAAAGTACGTCGTAATAGCCCCAATTGGGCGCAGTTAACACCGTTGGAATTCCCATTTCGCCTTTCATGGTAATCATTGCGAGACGCACTGCGCGAGAAGTCGCATCACCCGCTGCCCATGACTTACGCGAACCAGCGTTGGGTGAATGGCGATAGGTTCGCAACGAACATCCATCAACCCAAGCTTGTGACACCGCATCGATCACTTGATCTTTGGTTCCACCAAGCATTCGAGTAACAACCGCTGTCGAGGCAACCCTGACTAAAAGCACATGATCTAACCCTACTCGGTTGTAACTATTTTCAATTGCGAGGACGCCCTGAATTTCATGAGCTTTAATCATCGCGGTTAACACATCACGCATGGTTAGTGGTTGCTCACCTTGAGAAACAGCGACCCGACTTAGGTAATCAGCCGTTGCAAGGATGCCTCCCAAGTTATCCGATGGATGACCCCATTCCGCTGCAAGCCAGGTGTCATTAAAGTCGAGCCAACGGATCATACAGCCGATATTGAACGCAGCCGTCACCGGATCTAGCTCGTGAGAAGTACCCGGTACTCGAGCACCATTCAATACCGTTGTACCCGGTACAATCGGCCCTAAATGCTTGGTGCACTCTGGAAATCGTAATGCCAACAAGCCGCAACCTAGTGTGTCAATAAGGCAGTTTCTCGCGGTGTTATATGCTTCATTAGATGTTATGTCGTGATTACAAACATAGTCCGCGATATCAATTAGCAACTGGTCTGGCTGCGGGCGTTGGTTAAATTCTACATTTTGGCTCATATCGATATATTCCTATGGATTCTAATTATTAGTTCAATGTATTAACGCTGCTCTATAGGCAACCAAGCTTGTGGATCTGGCCCCGTATAATCGGCACTTGGGCGAATAATTCGATTGTTCGCTCGCTGTTCAAATACATGAGAAGTCCACCCAGTTAAACGGCTCATCACAAAAATCGGGGTAAATAATTTGGTTGGAATGCCCATAAAGTGATAGGCCGATGCATGGAAGAAGTCGGCGTTGCAAAATAGGTCTTTCTCGCGCTTCATTACCTGCTCAACCCGCTCTGAAACGGCGTATAGCACCGAGTCTCCTTGCTCGTCAGACAACAATTTCGACCAATGTTTGATTAAAGCGTTCCTCGGGTCGGATTCTCGATATATTGCATGACCAAAGCCCATCACTAGCTCTTTGCGTTCTAAGCGAGCAAGTAATTCAGCTTCAGCTTGTTCGGGGGTTTGCCAAGGTTCAATCATGGCCATCGCTGCTTCATTAGCACCGCCATGAAGGGGACCGCGCAATGTGCCGATCGCAGCAGAGACGCACGAGTGGATATCGGATAGTGTGGATGCACACACACGTGCCGCAAAAGTCGAGGCATTGAATTCATGTTCAGCGTACAGAACAAGTGAGCAATGCATGACTTTACGATGCAATTCACTCGGCGTTGCATCGGAGAGTAAACGGAGAAAGTAACCACCCGTAGTCTCTTCAGTTTGATCAAATGTATCGACACGTATACCAAAGTGAGAAAAGCGATACCAATAGCAGATGATTGCAGGGAACAGTGCCAACATCCTTTCACTAGCATGCAGTTGGTGATCAAATGACTCTTCTATTTCGATGTTACCGAGCATAGAACATCCCGTGCGCAATACATCCATTGGATTCGCACTGGCAGGTATTCGCTCGAGTACATCGATGAGTGGTTGAGGTAAGCCTCTTAAGTTTTGAAGGTGTTTACAGTACTCGTCGAGTTCGTGGCTATTCGGTAAATGACCACGAAGGAGCAAATGTGCTACTTCTTCAAATGTTGCATTGTTTGCTAGGTCGGTAATGTCGTAGCCGCGGTATGTAAGTCCAGTTCCAGATTGACCAACTGTACATATTGCGGTTTCACCTGCGCTTTGGCCGCGCAAGCCCGCCCCGCCTATTGCTTTATAAGGCATGGTTATCTCCTTTTGATCGCTGCGCTTAAGTGACTGATTGTCGTCGCCTCTTTGGACGAGCCTCTATGGGCAAAGTCGCGTTGATCGATTCACGTTATTAGATGTATTTGAACTATTTTTGTCAGTTCGTCGAGCTAGTTAAGATTTGTATAACTGATCAAGCTTATCCTCATATTGGTGATAGTTGAGATATTCGTAGAGCTCTGATCGCGTTTGCATTTGGTCAACAACGTCACGTTGATGTCCTTCACTTAGTAATGATTGATAAACCTGTTCAGCCGCTCGATTCATGGCTCGAAACGCACTCAATGGATAAAGCACCATATCAACACCAACTCTGGCTAGTTCCGTTGATGAATACAAAGGTGTTTGTCCAAATTCGGTAATATTGGCAAGAATTGGCACTGGACGACCAATAGCGGAATCAAGTGCTTCCTTGAATTGTTGATATTGCTCGAGTTGATTAATCGCTTCAGGAAAAACCATATCAGCACCTGCCTCGACATAAGCAACTGCTCGCTCTATCGCTTTATCTATGCCTTCAATTGCGAGAGCGTCCGTTCGAGCCATCATAACGAAACTGTCATCGTGTCTTGCATCAACAGCAGCTCTGATGCGATCACACATCTCTTGAGTACTGACTACGGCTTTGTTTGGTCGGTGGCCACATCGTTTTTGAGCAACTTGATCTTCCATATGAACCGCTGCGGCGCCCGCTTTCTCCATCATTCTAATGGTACGAGCAATGTTAAATGCACCACCAAAACCCGTGTCGATATCAACTAGAAGTGGCAACGTCGACGCATTAGTTACTCTATCAACATCGGCTACCACATCATTCAACGTGGTGATTCCTAAATCGGGTAATCCGTATGACGCATTGGCGATACCGCCACCAGAAAGGTATATAGCGTTATGGCCCAGTTGTTCTGCCATCATTGCGCAATAGGGATTAATCGCACCGACAATTTGTAGCGGGTTATTGTCGACAATTGCCTGTCTAAATTTTTGTCCGGGAGTCACTGACATCACCTTCTCCTAATTAGAGGATTCATTGTTTAAATCAAGTTCAATCAATTTTCTGCTTGCCGCGATATGACGACGCATGAGCATTTCAGCTAACTCTTGATCGTGTTGAGAAATGGCATGAAGTATATTTTCATGCTCTCGAAGTGCTTCTTGGGGATCGGTTACCGCTCGTGGAGATTGATAGCGAAACATTCGCAACTGCTGGTAGAGTTCGTCACATAGCAAAGTGATAAGATGTTGGTTGCCGCTTGCTTTTATAACCAAGTAATGGAAGTCGAAATTGCCATCTTGTTGCAAGTAGCGTTTTCCTCCATTTTGATTAAGGTGTTCGCGGTGCGATTGCAGTAGTTGCGTTAACTCCGCTAATTGTTCATCGGAGATGTTCTTTGCAGCTAACCGTGCTGCCATTCCTTCTAATGCTTCACGTACCGAGTAAAGCTCGATTAATTTTTCACTGGTGAGCTCAATAACACGAGCGCCAACATGTGGAATTCTTTCGATTAACCCCAACCCTTCTAGTCTCATTAACGCTTCTCGCAATGGGCCACGACTTACAGCAAGACGCTTTGCTAGCTCCGGTTCAGAGATTTTACTACCAGAAGGAATTTCTCCTTGAACGATGGCATCGACTAAGTATTCGGTAAGATGTTCCGATTTGGTGTTCTCTTTTTCACTTTCCTGGTTTCTTTGTTTTTTTATTGGTTTCAATTCGCCCATCATATTTGGTACCTGTCCTCAATGCGTACAACAAGCATAATCGGTTAGATTGTCGACAATCAATACAATTGTCGACAATCTAGACTAAGGTCTAAAGCAAAACTAGCTGAATTAGTGTAATAAGGGGAAATATCGCACCTAAAGTCTTATAAGTTAAATCTCACGAAGTGACATTGTTGACAATATTAAAGGAAAATTAAAAGAAGGGAGTAAAGCTATTCACCGTTATTGATTGACTAAAACCGACTATTTTTTCGATAGACTGAACACATGTTGGTACATAATTGCCAACATGTGTTTAAAGGAGAGTTGCGTTAACTTTTCGGGATTTATTGATTCACATATTCTCTAAAGCGCGCTTGAGTTTGCGCATCAGCTTTGTGATACCAGAATAGCAACATCTCTTCTGCAGTATTCCCGTTTTCGGGAGTACTACTGCTCTGAGAGGTTGTAGCGTTATCTAACGCAACATTTGTCGTTGTTAATGTTCCTGGGGCTGGAGCAACAACAGTCGAGCTACTACCAAAAGGGGCAATCACTGCAACGCCACGACCTTTCCGATTATAATCTTCTGCTTCACGACTATAGTTTCTTGAGACTTGAACACCACCTTTAATCAACACATCTTCGACAACGGCAATTGGTGCACCACTTTTATCATTCAGAGACCAGTGAAGGTTTTCAATATCGGCTTCGGCTTGATCGACATTTTTATAGCTAGGAAAATCAAACGTTAGCTCGGTATTAGTCGCTTCAAAACGTGCAATAATGGCTTTACTTGATACTGTCACCGTTCGTTCTTGACCATCTACCTCAGCGTCAAAGTAAGGTTCATATTTAAATACAATTTGACTGACACCATCGGGTAAATTAACCGTACGCTCCGATGACAAAAACCCTTTACTGGTTATGTCTGGGGAACTCGCATTCACTGAAAGGATACTGACTGTGTCATCGGTTTTTATTGTCACTTCAGCATTTACGATTGCACTACAACTTGCGATTAGCGCACCAATAATAATTTTCCGTAGTTTCATGAATTTATCCAAACTAGTTTAATAACTCTTAACCTATCCAAGCTCACCATATTATCAGAAAACTGCAAAGCTCCCTGTGTGACTTACATAAATTGAGAGTTATATACTCATATTCAATGTTAATTGATAACGATATTCTTTACTCTTCAAGCGAAACTCTTCGTGAACACTAGGAGTCCATGAATCGTCACCACCAACGCCCATGTGACAGTGATCTAGCCTCACCCAACAAATTCCGTCGTCAATAAGCTCGTTGGTGTGGTTAGCGTGAGTTAGGTTATCGAGACTGTAACGACTCACCTGTAATTGATGTATTCCACTGACCATTAATTTCCCAATAGAACTCCAACGAACATCACAACGCAGACCATTATCCGTAGGGAATATGTAAGGGGTATGCATTTCACTTAATGATACCGTGTAATTTCCGATCTGTGCTGATGCTTTGCGGTCAGGGTAATTTTCATGGGGACCACGACCATACCAATTGACAGACTCAGGTTGGCGGTTCAATCCTAATTCAATCCCTACACGCGGCAGTGAAGGCAGCGATGACGCCGGCAAGACTCGAATATCAAAGCTGACATCACCACTTGCTTCAATCGTCGTTTCCCACTGGGTAACCAGCATAAGTTCAGATTCAAAGTGATAATGATGTTCACTCACTACTTTTACGGCAAAAGGTGTAACGTAATGAGTTAACAGTTTACCTTGATGTTGCCAATCGCCAATACCAGCGTTCGACCAAACGGCGATCCATGAATTAGGATCGAGAAAATTGGCTTCACTGGTGCCGATATCGTTATCGAGAGGTGCTCGATAGAAGTTATCATGAATTGGAGATGCGAGTTGTGGTTCGCCGTTGACTGTCCACTGTTCAATTCGTCCGGTTGAAGTAGAGAATATAACCTTCTGGCGAGCATTTATAACTGTCAGAGAAGTGTTATTTTTTACAACCTCAAACGATTCTGTTGCCAATTTTGGTATTGGTGCTTGAAGCCTTTCAACTTTGCTATATGGAAATTGCTGTTGTGAGATAATATGCCCAGCTTCGCTCCAATTCGTCGCGACACTTTTTATCACACTAACTTCAACAAAATACTCTTTGCCTGCCACATAGGTACAATTAAAATCGGGAACGTTTAAGATGATCGTTTGTTGTGCCGAAAGTTCTAAATCAAGACTAATCGATGATAATTCATGCCCATTCTCAAGTAGACGCCAACGCACTTGTTCATCAATCGAATCAGTAAATAGATATTCGCTGGTAATCGAGACGGTAAAAGGATCCGGCGCCACTAACTCAATTTGATGAAACTGCTGACATTGCTTCGCTTCATATAGTGTTGGATGCGGCGTTCGATCTGGAAAAATCAAACCATTGATACAAAACTGTCGATCGTTGATTTCATCGCCAAAGTCACCCCCATATGCCCAATATTTTTGACCGTTTTCGTCGGTCTTGGTAATTCCTTGGTCAACCCAATCCCAGATAAATCCACCTTGAAGCCGAGGATACTCACGAAACGCTTGCCAATAGTCTTCAAAGCTACCGAGACTATTTCCCATTGCGTGCGCATATTCACACAGAATCAATGGTCGAGTTTCGTCAGGTAGTGATATCCACTTTTTGATCGCGATTTTTGGCACCACATCGGGCGCGTCGGGCAAAAGTTGGTCAGTTTCTACTCGGGCATACATCGGTGCGATGATATCGGTAGCAGCGGTAGCCGAACCTCCCCCTTCATATTGTACAGGTCGAGATGGATCGCGCTGTTTAATCCATTGGTATAAAGCGTGATGATTGCTTCCAATTCCCGATTCGTTCCCCAGTGACCAAATAATAATTGAAGGGTGATTCTTGTCTCTTTCGACCATTCTAGTTACTCGCTCGCTATAAGCATGTAACCAACTGGTGTCATTGGATAGTCGGGACATTGGAAACTGACCATGAGTTTCAATATTGGCTTCATCAACAACATAGAGACCATATTCATCGCACAACTCATACCACAAAGACTGATTTGGATAGTGCGCGGTACGAACGGCATTAAAGTTGAACTGTTTCATCAATTTGATATCAGCAATCATAGAATCTCGATCCACCGCGTGACCAAGCTCAGGATGATGTTCGTGACGATTGACGCCGCGAATCAGTAGCGGCTTACCATTTAAAGTGAGCAAACCACTCGTAATTTCAACGTTGCGAAAACCTATATTGTAAGCTTCACAATCCAGAGTATTTCCTTGACCGTCTTTTAGGGCAATCACGATGCGGTATAAGCTAGGGGACTCCGCACTCCATTTTGAAGGGTTTGCCACGCGAATATCGTGAAAGGCTTTGTCTGCCCAACGCCCTTTTTCATCGACGTAGCGAGTGTTGGGCATTGCTGACACAGGTTCAATGATCGTGTTTCCAGCCCTGTCGTATAAACTGACTTCGACTCTGTGCTTATCACTCACATTGGCAATATGTGTTTCAACCTTTAACTGCGCATCTCGATACAACGCATCTAGGTCTGTTTTAATATCAATATCAAACAAATACGATGGTGCTTTATGCGTTAGGGTAACATCACGAAATATTCCGCTGAGCCACCACATATCTTGATCTTCTAAATATGAACCGTCCGACCAACGCATGACCATCAAGGTGATTTGGTTTTCTCCATCAACAAGAAATGAGTTTAGGTCGAATTCGGTTGGTAAGCGACTGTCTTGACCATACCCTACCCATTCACCATTACACCAGAGATGGAATGCTGAATTCACTCCTTCAAACGTGACAATGTCACTCCCTTGTTGGAACTTATATTTGAATTTATGCCGATAGACCCCTGTTGGGTTCTGAGATGGTACCATTGGTGGCGTATCAGCAAAGGGGTATTTTATATTGGTATAAATCGGATGATCAAAGCCTTGAAGTTGCCAATTGCTTGGTACCGTAATAGATTCCCATCCGCTGTCATCACACTCTCTACTTACCTGTTCAGCTACCACGGATTCTGGCTGATCAAACAACTTAAATTTCCATTCGCCATTTAAACTGATTTGATTACTTGCCGTTTTACTCAAGGTATCATTTTGCAACGCTTCTACTTCATCACAGTAACCATGATAAACAGCGTGCGCGTTAATCGCGTTTCGTTGAGTAACATTCTGATTTTCCCAATCTCTTGCGGCAATGATGGAGCTGAAATCTTTCATCGATGAATGACCTTTTGTGGTGACTTATTAGAATAGATGAATCCGAGTGTAGAACGAAAAGTTAATAGTACGATGCTATCAATGGTAACGTTTACATTAATTCCGATAAATTATCAAAATAGCCAGTTAACAACTGAGAGCAACGTTAGATTTTCTAGCAAAGTAAGTCGAGTTTCCTTAAAATATAACCTCTTTCGACTTTATAAATTGCATATGCTATTATCTATAAATCGAAATTGATTTCTTGTAGGTTAGCGATGACATTACTTTATACGTTTCTATTTTTTCTAATTGTGATGGCTTTAATGGCTATTGGCGTAATGATGAAGCGCAAAGCAATACAGGGCAGCTGTGGTGGGTTGGCAAATGTAGATGTAGATAGGTTGTGTAATTGTGAAACGGTTTGTGAAGAAGAGCATGACGTTGAGAAGCAGCTATATCAAATAGAAGAACCCAGTAAGCCAACCGAGTAAACGATTGACCTACCTATTTCAAGCGTTCTTCATTACGCTTCTTTATTTCGAAAACCAATTTTCACCGAACCATTATCATGAAACCAAAGCGCTTCATTACGACGCCGAGCAATCAATATTGGCCCATCGTCATAAAATAGAAAGTTCTTCCAATGTTGCTTAAATACTTTCCATTTGGTTTCAATGACGTTGTATTTTTCATAACAGAAATAGACCGTCACATCATCCTGCCAGTTTATGTGTTCTAAAACCGCCAAAGGCAATGCTGCATCGTCCCCTTCCCACTCCTGCATCCAGTTGACTTCATTTGACCAGTTGGCCAATTTCATCGGCCAATCCGATTGAGCTAACCTTTCAGCATCAGGGCTTGAATCACTGACATTCTCTTTCCAAAACAAACTCGCGCGTTGTTGAGACATCGGTTTTATTTGTTCTAATGCTTCTGGTGGCAATGGCATTGAAGCATGGGTGAATATCCACTTCCGTGAATATTCTTCAAGTGATATATAAGCCAAACCTATCTCCTAAGATTTTAACCAGCCGTTTTTGACTGCGTCACCGATGATCTTTTGTGCGTATTCCCACAACGTTTGCGAACCAACTTCAATTCGTTGATTCACTGCAATCACTTGATCACGATGAATACCATGTTCTTTCCAACTTTGACCTTGGTTGTGATAATTGAGCAACATTGGCACTAAACGATCAAGTGCTTTGGCAAACTGTGCATCCGCCGTTGCTGCGGCTTCGAACTCTAGCCAAAGTTGGTATAGCTCCTCACCTTGTTCTTGAGGTAACATTCCGAACAAGCGTTTCGCGGCCTTTAGTTCTTCGTCTTCTTGAGTTGCCGACGCAACAACATCGTAAACAAATGTATCACCTGCATCAATTTCTACTACATCATGAATCAGTAACATCTTAACTACGCGCGCTATCTCTACGGGACGATTGGCATGCTCTTCCAATAACACAGCCATCAATGCAACGTGCCAACTGTGTTCAGCGCTGTTCTCTTCACGTCCGCGTGCAGATTTCACTCTAGTACGGCGTAAAACTGATTTAAGCTGATCCAGCTCCATCACCAACTCGAGTTGTTTTTCTAAATTTTTGTTCAAACGTTATTCCTCGTTTGGTTTCCAATTTGGGTTAATTAATGCGGTTAAATTATGGTCTTCCCATTTCCCATTAATTAATAAATATTCTTTTGCAAATCCTTCTTCAACGAACCCGTTACGATGTAACACATTTGAACTGCGTTTGTTTCTCGGCATATAAGCAGCATTGATTCTATGCATATGTTGTTCTTCGAACATATACTCACACGCCAATTTTAAAGCTGCGGTCATGATACCTTTTCCAACTGCAGCAGCAGCCAAAGAGTATCCAACATTGCATGAATAAACAGGAAAACGGACTAATTGACTGAATGAAATGGTCCCGACCATCTTATTGTCAACAAACACAAGCAGGTAAAAACCCAAGCCTATTTTATGTAATTCAGCTAACTTAATTAAGCGTTGCGACCATGACGCAGGGCTATAAAAAACCCTTTCTCGTTCTGGTTCCCAAGGTTTTAAGTGGTCTCGATTGGTAATAAAATAACTACTAATTCTCGATGCATCATCCAAACGCGCATCACGAACGATTACATTACCATCGGTTAAATAGACATGCCCAGCGGTCATCTTACGTTAAACCTCTTTACCATTTATCGATAAATTGTGTTCTAACTCGAGACTAAGACTTATTGATGCCATAATCACGCAGTTTATTGGCGATTGAAGTATGAGAAACCCCCAATCGTTTCGCGAGTTTTCGACTCGACGGAAAAGATTGATACAGCTTATCCAATATTTTTGACTCATAATCACTCATGATTGTGTCGAGTGTACCTTCCAAGTTTAACTGCAATGCAGCAGCGGCCTCACTTTCTACGCTCGGTAATTGAAAATGCTCAATATTCATCGCTTGGTCATCGACTTCAGTTAATGCTCTGAGTACCGAGTTCTCCAACTGACGAATGTTGCCTGGCCAAGGGTAATACGCCAGTTGCTCAAATAGCTCGGTACTAATTTGGGGTTTTAGCATCCCCAGTACTTTACAGTGCTTAGCAACAAATAATTCGACTAAAGGTTGAATATCGCTCGGTCGGTCTTTTAATGTGGGAATCTTAAGAGTCAATACATTAAGGCGGTAATAGAGATCTTCACGAAACTGTCCCGATTCGGCCAATAATGCAAGATCATGCCGAGTAGAGGCAATGACCCTAACATTGAACTGAAGTTCCTGTTCTTCACCGACACGACGAAATGAGCCGTCTTGTAGAAAGCGGAGTAACTTGCTCTGCAAATGCGGAGACATCTCACCGATTTCATCGAGAAATACTGTGCCACCGTCGGCTTGCTCGAAAATTCCTTTATGGCCTTGCTGATGATTAAACGACCCGGGAGCATGGCCAAACAATTCCGTTTCAGCCACATCATCAGGCATCGATGCACAGCTCAGAACCAAGAATGGTGCATTTGCGCGTTCAGAACGGTTATGGCACGCTTTGGCTAACATTTCCTTGCCAGTACCCGTATCGCCCTCTATCAATAAAGGCTGTTCCAATAGCGCGAGTTTTTTAGCTTGATTGATTAATGCCTTGTGGCGGTTGGATACCCCAACAAAGTGCTCAAACCCTAAATCATGATGCAAAGGCAATAGACTGTTAACCTCGCCGTGTGCTTGACTCGCACGGAAGATCATCATAATGCTTGCGAGTGTTTTTTCATGGCTGTCGGATTGAATATAAACCGGCATGATTTCAAGACGATAGTCCAGCCCATCTAATACAATATATTCACGCAAGCGAGCTTGATTTCCTTCAAGCCAATCGGTCAGATTAAAAGAGGTAACAAAATTTGAAATCGGCTGTTCAACAATCTCTTGTTCCGATTTGTTGAACAACGCTATAGCTGCACTATTGGCCATATCAATCGTACCTTTTAGGTCGATAGAGAGTACAGCATCGGGTAAGTTATTTAGGAGTGAAACCAATTCAGTATTGTGACGCTCAATCGGCATAAACTGGATTTTTCGTACGTCTTTTACCCCTTGAATTCGACGTATCTGTGTCATTAGTTCGCTGAATGTATCAAAATCGATGTCAGGACAGTTGAGGTAAATTATGCCGACAACATCAATTTCGATTCCTCGTAAATCAATATTACGGCTGGCTAGGAGATCAAGTAGTTCACGGGTTAATCCGAGACGATCTTCGCATATAACTTCTAGACGCACGTCCACCAATCCTTAGGTGTAAGGTAAAGTTGACAGTAGTGTCTATCAAGCCCTTAACTAGGTCAAGGTATCTCATCGCTTATTTAATAAAAATACCCGCATAATCAATCTAAAGCCGATTAACGAACGGGTTATTCTAATCTTCATTTTTTATTGCTAGTAGTATCAGTAACTAACGACTTAACACGGCCAATAATCTGTTTTCGCACATGACCTAATTTAACGTTGCGATCAGGAAACCAGGGTAATGGCCGAAGTAATGTTAGAGCTTGAACACCAAGCCTCGCATTTAAGATACCCACACCAATACCTTGCCCTGCTCGTGCCGACAACTTACTGGCTAAACTGGTCGATAACATGTCCATGCCACTGTCTATTGCCAATTCGGTCACACCGGCAAATGCCATGTTTTTCAGGACGCTTTTAAACAAACGAATTCGCGCCCAATAGCCCAAAGATACCCCATAAATCTCGGAAAGATCATCGACCATTTTCAAGTTTCGCCATGCAACCAGTAACATGTCGGCAATCGCGAGCGGACTTATTGCCACCAGAGCGGCGCTTTCACTGGAATATTTCGAAATGGTTTCAAGTGCAAGCTCATCTTGTTGCTTCATCACAATACTGTCATAGAGATCGAATACTTCCGCATCGCTATGAGCCCCGTGCAGCTTGTTTTTCCATTCCGCTAGCTTGACCTTATCGACCGCGTCTTTGCCATTGGTTGCGAGTTTTTCACAAAACTCTTGTGCATGGCCGACACTATTTTGCTTAATGAGTGCTTCAGCTTGTTCTTGCAATGTAAAGTGATAACGTAACTTTCTTAAGGCTATCACTTCTTTCAACAATCTCGCTATACCAAATACTGACAAACCAGCAATAAAGCCCGTCCAGCCCAGACTCAACCAACTTTTGGTGTTAATTGCATCCAATACTAAATCAGTCAATTGCCACGCCAATAGCCCAGTAAACCCTACAGCAAGTAGAGAAATGCCCCATTTCCGAGTGCGACTCGGGCGAATAACGGATGCAACATCACTCAAAGCGGCTTCACTAGCAAGAGAGTCTTGTTCGACAAAGGTTGCCGCTAAATCAAACTCTTTCGACGAAGTCGCCTTAAACGGATCGCCAATGGCTTCATTTTGATTATCCGTTGGTTCTTCAAATATTCGTTCTCGTTTTATATCTTTCATCGTAATTTATCTCCCAATAGAAAATCGAGAACACTATCCATTCTTATATGTGGTAATGGTTCATCATTACTTAGGTGTGGAGGCATAAACGAACGAAAATTAAAGCTATTTTCATCTTTCCAAAAGCTTGGTTCTGGTAGCTTAGGAGGAACATCGCCCGGATAAAGAGTAATACTGTTCCCCTGCTCTGTTCTGCCTCTAAGAGCAAAGTGAGACTCACCATCTGCTTCTATCTTTCCTGATTTCGTTGCTCTAATAGACGCAACACTCGCGCAACTTAACTCAATATCTTGGTAGGCAACTTGCTGCCAAGCTGGGTGGACTAATTGAGTTAACAACGATACCAAGTTCTCATGTTGATCAGGCGTAATATGATCAGCTTTCGTCGCTGCAAAAAGCACTTTATCAATTTTTGGCGAGAATAAACGACCGAGTAGTCCCGTGCGTCCATATTTGAAGCTGGTCAAGAGCTGCTCTAAAGCATCACGCATGTCGGAAAAGGCTTCATCACTGTGGTTTAATGGAGTTAAGCAATCCACGAGTACAATCTGACGGTCAAAGGTCGAAAAATGTTGCTCGTAAAACGCTTTGATGACTTTAGATTGATATTCCTGATAACGGTTGCGAAGCTTTTGGTAACTTGAATCACGTTGTTGTTCAGATGCCTTTCTATCAAACAGTACTGGGAAAAACTGCAACACAGGTGCTCCAGCAAGCTCTCCGGGTAATACAAAACGCCCAGGCTGAGCCCAATGAAGACCGCTCGTTTTGCATTGATTCAGATATTCTGTGTAACTCTCAGCAACTCGAGTCAATGTCCCATCGTCAACATTTTGGGTAAAATCGAGTTCGTTATAGTGACTAAGCCAATCACTTGCGAGTGTTTTTCTGACACCTTTGATTGCATCGAATTGCTGCTGAGACCACTGTTCAAAACTTTGATTTAACATTGGCAAGTCTAATAACCACTCTCCAGGATAATCAACAATATCAAGATATAGCGTTTTTGTTCTGCCAAACAGACCTTTGGTGCGACTATTCGTGCGGTATTTTAGTGCCAATCTAATCTCACTCACATCTCTTGTCGGCACTGGCCACTGTGGAGGTGTGGATTGCAGTTGAGTCATCGCATCATCATAGTTAAAACTGGGGATCAACATATTCTGTTGAGAAACCCGTTTTGCTCCAATAAGGCGATGTTCGCGTTGAGCATTTAGAAACGGCAAATTCTGATGGGTTGAGGTGTGTAGCAGTTGATTCACTAGCGATGTAATAAATGCGGTTTTACCAGCACGTGATAAACCAGTAACGGCAATCTTAATATTTCCATCTACCGTTCGGTTTAATATGTCTGAAATTTCGTGAGTCAAATCTATCAAGAGGTACGGCTCCTTCGAGAAACAGTTTACGCGCTGAATGTTGTGCTTTGTTATCAACTTTATATGTGGTTCGTCGTTCTCATTTTAAAGTGGCGATGATAAAAGCAGCTACACGTCATCTTGGATTAATTTCACGATCACCAGTAATGCGAGTTCGAGAAGCAATAAGAACGCTCCGCTTAGTAACACATAGCGCTCTGTTAATATCCCAAACCCTTGAAGAAAGAAATCATATCCCACCATTACGGCGAATAACGTAAAAAAACAAAGTTGTAAAAATTTAATAAATTTGACCATGTTAGTACTCGAAACTTGAATAAGTATGTAGATTGTTTCCGAGGATAACATACTAAAAAACAAAGAGCTGCCGTTTCAATGGCAGCTCTATCAGCAAAAAGTAAACGTGGCTAACTACTAAGACTTGCTTACTTATTGGCTTCCATTATTTTAACTTTCCATGTGTCAGGACCAATTTGGTGAGCATTGGCGCCAGTTGAGTCAACTGCAACCGTAACGGGCATATCTTCGACTTCAAACTCGTAAATCGCTTCCATACCGAGTTCTTCAAAGGCAACAACGCGAGCTTTTTTAATCGCTTTAGCCACTAGATACGCAGCTCCGCCTACGGCCATTAAATAAACCGATTTATGTTTCTTGATCGATTCTACTGCCGCCGGTCCACGTTCCGCTTTACCAATCATGCCCATAATACCGACTTGTTCGCCAAGCATAAGGTCGGTAAATTTGTCCATACGAGTTGATGTCGTCGGTCCAGCAGGTCCAACAACTTCGTCGCCAACAGCATCGACGGGACCAACGTAATAGATAAACTTATCTTTCAAATCCACACCATCTGGCAAACTTTCACCATTGGCTAACATGGTTTGAATTCGTTTATGTGCAGCATCACGACCAGTTAAAATTTTACCAGAAAGTAGAACAGTCTCTCCGGTACGCCAAGTTTGTGTTTCTTCGCGAGTCACGGTATTTAAGTTAGCGCGACGTGTATTTGCGCCCGCTTCCCAAGTGATATCTGGCCAATCTTCAAGTTTTGGTGGTGTTAATTCAGCAGGGCCAGATCCGTCTAGAGTGAAGTGAACGTGACGTGTCGCTGCACAGTTTGGAATTAAACAAACGGGTTTAGACGCTGCGTGAGTTGGCGCTGACTTGATTTTTACATCAACAACCGTTGTTAGACCGCCTAAACCTTGCGCACCGATACCCAATTTATTCACACGCTCAAAGATATCTAAACGTAATTCTTCTTCAGCATTTGATGGGCCACGATCAATTAACTCTTGGATATCAATATGTTCCATTAACGATTCTTTAGCTAACACAGCGGCTTTCTCTGCTGTACCGCCGATACCAATACCCAGCATGCCAGGAGGACACCAACCCGCCCCCATTAATGGAAGGGTTTTCTCTACCCATTCAGCAATATCATCGGATGGATTGAGCATCACCATCTTAGTTTTGTTTTCAGAGCCACCACCTTTCGCGGCAATCTGAATTTCAACACTGTTTCCCGGTACCATATTAATATGAACAACCGCAGGTGTGTTGTCCTTAGTATTGATACGCTTACCCGCAGGATCTTTTAACACCGATGCACGAAGTGGATTATCTGGATTGGTATACGCCTGACGAACCCCTTCATCTACCATCTCTTGAACTGTCATATCGCCTTCCCATTGGACATTCATACCAATGTTAACGAAGCAGGTAACAATCCCCGTATCCTGACAGATAGGACGACGCCCTTCTGCGGACATACGTGAGTTAATTAAGATTTGGGCCATGGCATCTTTTGCCGCTTGACTCTCTTCTTTGTGGTAGGCTTTTTCTAGAGCTTGAACGAAATCGAGAGGATGATAATAGGAGATGTACTGAAGCGCATCAGCCACACTGCTGATTACGTCTTCCTTTTTAATTACCGTCATTGCTTGCCTCATTTAATGTGTGATCTACTGTCCGTAGTTTATTATCGTTATAGATTGAATATAATACTTCGCTTCCATCAAAAATAACCATAATGAACGATACGTCGTAGAACTTTATGTTTGTATTTTATGATACTCTTGGTTTTACAATCATTCTACGCAGTCAGCTTACTCTCTGTCACATTTTAAACAAATGATTAACAATAAAAACTTACATTTATCCATTGTCGAAATGGAATACCAGAAAGACTTAGCAACTTCACTTTTCGATAGTTTACAATCTCTCGACTGGTCGATGTTATTACACTCTGCGGCCGATGATCATGTCGATAATCGATACGATATTATTGTTGCAAATCCATGTGCAACATTAACCACTTTTGGCGAAGATACACTGATTGATATCTCTGGTGATACACAATCTAGTCAAACGGACCCTTTTGAACTTATTGCTCAGTTAACCGCCAAGTTCACCCCTTCTGCATCCATTGATTCGGAATTTCCGTTTACTGGTGGAGCTTTAGGTTACTTCGCTTATGATTTGGGGCGCCGAGTTGAACGTATCCCAACTATTGCTGAAAATGATATAGATATGCCGGATATGGCGATTGGCATATATACTTGGGCCATAGTTATTGATCATCAATCTAAAACTGCGCAGTTAGTTGGAGAGAATTTATCAAACGCAAAGCAGTTTATTGACCGACATATCCAATCCAATCAGGAAGCGATTGAATTAGAATTTGCGTTGACCAGTGATTGGACGTCAAATATGACGCCGCAAAGCTACCAGAAAAAATTTGCTAAAATTCATCATTACCTCTTATCAGGAGACTGTTATCAGGTAAATTTAGCACAGCGTTTTATCGCGAATTACCACGGTAGTGAGTGGAAAGCCTATCAGGAATTAGCGACCTCTAATCAGGCGCCGTTTTCTGCATTTCTCCGCCTTCCTCAAGGGGCGGTTCTCAGTGTTTCTCCCGAACGCTTTATTGGGCTAAATAACCGAGTTATAGAAACGAAGCCAATTAAAGGAACTAGACCAAGAAGTGATATCCCGCATCTAGACGAAGCTCATGTCGAAGACCTAAAGAATGCTAAGAAAGATCAGGCTGAGAACCTTATGATTGTCGACTTGTTGCGCAATGATATTGGCCGGGTCGCTTTGCCTGGTTCTGTCTCTGTTCCTAGCCTATTTGATATTGAAAGCTTCCCCGCTGTCCATCACTTAGTGAGTACTATTCGTGCGGAATTGGCTCCTAGCTATCAAGCCACCGATTTATTGCGGGCGTGCTTTCCAGGGGGCTCTATTACTGGTGCACCGAAAGTTCGAGCCATGGAAATAATCGAAGAACTCGAGCCTCATCGTCGGAATGTCTACTGTGGCAGTATTGGCTATATATGTCGGAATGGACGAGTCGATACGAGTATAACCATACGAACCTTGGTTGCGAATAAAGGAAGATTATACGCTTGGGCTGGAGGCGGCCTCGTTGCCGACAGTCAAGTCGATGCCGAATATCAAGAAACTTTTGACAAGTTATCCCGAATCCTGCCGATACTAAGTTATGGTTATCAAGAAAAGGTAGGAAAATGATCTGGAATCGTCACGCTTTTATTCGTCAATTTAGTCTGTCTCAACCACAACTCTATCGTAATCAGTTGCCCAATCGTGATCAAAACCTACGGAATGCGGCGGTATTGATTGGTCTAGTTGAGCGTGATACTGGTTACCACATAATCTTGACTCAAAGAGCAAAGCATTTGCGCCATCACCCTGGTCAAATTAGCTTTCCCGGAGGCAAAGTCGAAGGGTACGATTTGAGTCTGAGCGATACTGCGCTTCGTGAAACTTATGAAGAGGTTGGGATAGAAAATGAGCTGATCGACGTTGTCGGTCAACTTCCGCCTATCACAACCGTAACCGGGTTCTCAGTGACACCAATTGTTGGAATAATTGATTCGAATTATGAACTCAACATTGACCACAATGAAGTTGCCGAGGTATTTGAAGTTCCCGCTTCGTACCTATTTAGTCCCCACAATATAAAATCGTTAAGCATTTTACGAAAAAATCGCAACCACAGTATCTATGCAATCCCCTATCAAAATTACTTAATTTGGGGAGCGACAGCACAAATCATCGACTCACTTCAACGTCACATTCGTATATCGTGAATTACACATCTTTGCCGATCTTATCGTAAGGTAATCGAGTATGACCGTAACGAATAACCAAAATAGCCAACGCAACAATTAATATCGCGCCCGATAGTCCCAACATTCTCCATGTATCTAAGTTCTTCATATCTAGCGCCATGTATCGAGCTAACGCAACAATCACAATATAAAGGGGCATTCTCACAGGTAAGCGTCCCGATTTAAGATACAAACCCACCATTGCAAGAACTTCTAAATAGATAAACAGTAGAAGCAGATCGGCTAACGTTACCGCCATCTGGTCAATGATAAATAACACCTCAGAAATCATCGCTATTACGGTCAATAAACCTATTAATAACAACCCAAGATCTTCGACAATATTGAGAACTTTACCACCATTTTTTTTAAGAATACTCATCGCTACCACTTTCCTTTGAAAATACTATGGCCATCCTAGCCACTTAATAAGACATTTTAACGATAACCAATTGAAAAGCTTTCGTAAATCTCTAAATAAATAAAAGCCTTACTAATGCTCCGTTTTAACAGAGCGGAATTAAGGCTATTCTTTTACAACAACGTCTTTCCACATAGTAAGGATACCTAATGATTAAAATCGGCGACAATATTCCTGCCACTCCCGTAAGCCAACTGACAACAGAAGGCATGGCTAACCATAATCTCAATGAGTTATTTGCAGAGAAAAAAGTGGTGCTATTTGCGGTTCCTGGTGCTTACACTCCAACTTGCTCTGAGTCTCACTTACCTGGCTACGTAGTTTTAGCCGACCAAATAAAAGACAAAGGCGTGGATCTTATCGCATGTATTTCAGTCAATGATGCGTTTGTAATGAAATCTTGGGGAGAAGCCCAGAACGCGGATGAAATAATGATGCTCGGTGATGGAGATGCCAGTTTTACCAAAGCTCTTGGTCTAGATATGGATACTGCAACTTTTGGCGGTGTGCGTTCTCAGCGTTACGCTATGGTCATTGAAAACGGAGTGGTCACCACGTTAAATGTAGAACCAGCAAAATCATTTGGAGTGAGTAAAGCTGAAGAGATAATTAAGAGTCTGTAATCTTATGCTTCAAACCAATAACGCGCCTTTCAGCGCGTTATTCTATTGTTCTGTAACATATTCATTAGCCGCTAATAGCTTCTTTTTCTTTCTTGTTTTTATTACCCAATATAAGTATCCGACAATGGTTAAATTGATTGCCAAAACAACGTAGCTAAGAATAGATGGTGATGTCACACACTCATAAAGTTCAAATGGAATATAAATACTACCACTGATAAACGAAAACCATTCCGTCCAAAGATATTGGTTCCACAACCCATACGCTTCAACGATCCTTATTAAGCCATATAGGAATACTAAGGCGATAACAACCTGCAAGTTGCCCGGTGTGATCATTTCCGCTTTAAGAGCTAACTTAGTAACGTGCTGGTTTTCTCGACTAATATTTATTGTTTCTGCGATGTCATAAATCAGCTCCGGAATGTTCTGTCCGGCAAGCACATAGATTCCATAACACGCCAAGAATGCCAACGCCGCCCGCGCCACAGCGAATAGTGCGACCGCTTTTACGCCTTTGTATTCTTCTTTATCCTTCATGCAGTATGTGCCTCTTCTTCCATTTAGTTTAACGCTAACCTTGCAACATTAATGTCGAATAGGCTAAAGACTCTGCTGTCAGTATGACAATTAATATACCAATAAGTTTAGTCCCTTAATTCCCATTAAGGCGAACCATATGGTGATATACATAAAAGCAACGGCTTTTATCATCAAAAATCACTATTGATAATACTATAGTTATTCCTGATATTTCTCGACCCTCGATTGAAGTAACCATGAATTTTATATGGATTTGTCTCACAACTCAGATCTGCCGATTATCTATTAACCACAATTGACTCGATATCGAAAAGAAATCACGGCTAAATTTAGATTAAAGGTTGAAGCGATAAAATTGACAGGTAAACTGTTGCCTAATTATTTTCAAAATTGCATTAATGCCCTTTTCGGCCTTGTTTACCACAGTATTTTCACCGAAATTGGGGCAAAACACCTTTATGGAGAAGAAGACTAAAATGACTTACGCGCCTGTAGTTGACGTATTGAGTGGAAAGTTAGCGGTAGACAGTGAAGTAACTGTTCGCGGTTGGGTTCGCTCACGTCGTGATTCCAAAGCTGGAATCTCTTTTATTGCTATTTATGATGGTTCTTGTTTTGATCCCATTCAGGCAGTAGTCCCTAATAGCCTTAATAATTACAACGACGAAGTCCTTAAGTTAACGACAGGATGCTCAGTTGAAATCACGGGTACCATCGTTGAATCTCCAGCTAAAGGCCAAGATTTCGAAATGGCGGCGACCAATGTTAAGGTTGTGGGATGGGTTGAAGATGCTGATACCTACCCAATGGCAAAAACACGCCATTCAATTGAATACCTTCGTGAAGTAGCTCACCTACGTCCACGTACCAACATCATTGGTTCTGTAGCCCGCGTTCGTAACTGTTTATCGCAAGCGATTCATCGTTTTTACCACGAACAAGGTTATGTGTGGCTTTCAGCGCCATTAATTACGGCATCTGACGCTGAAGGTGCAGGAGAAATGTTCCGAGTATCCACATTGGATATGAACAACCTACCTCGTACAGAAGCTGGTGACGTTGATTACAATGAAGACTTTTTTGGTAAAGAAACCTTCTTAACCGTATCAGGTCAGTTAAATGCCGAAACCTACGCTTGTGCATTAAGTAAAGTCTATACATTTGGCCCAACATTCCGTGCTGAAAACTCGAATACAAGTCGTCACCTTGCCGAGTTTTGGATGGTAGAACCTGAAGTTGCGTTTGCCGATTTGAACGATGCAGCTAAACTCGCTGAGGATATGCTTAAGTATGTATTTAAGGCGGTTCTAGAAGAGCGTCGTGACGATCTAGAGTTTTTCGCTCAACGTGTCGATAAAGAAGCCATTACTCGTCTAGAAAAATTTGTTGATTCTGATTTCGCTCAAGTTGATTACACTGACGCGGTTCAAATCCTGATCGACTCAGGCAAAAAGTTTGAATTCGATGTTGAATGGGGAATCGATCTTTCATCTGAGCACGAGCGATTCTTAGCAGAAGAGCACTTTAAAGCTCCCGTTATCGTTAAAAACTACCCTAAAGACATTAAAGCGTTTTACATGCGCTTAAACGATGACGGTAAAACCGTTGCCGCCATGGATGTTCTTGCTCCTGGAATCGGCGAAATCATCGGTGGTTCACAACGTGAAGAGCGTTTGGATGTGCTTGATGCTCGCATGATTGAAATGGGATTAGATCCTGAACACATGAGCTGGTATCGTGATTTACGTCGTTACGGCACTGTTCCACATGCTGGATTTGGCCTTGGTTTTGAACGTTTGGTCTCTTATGTAACTGGTGTAGCTAACGTGCGTGATGTTATTCCTTTCCCAAGAACTCCGCGTTCCGCAAATTTCTAAAAATAGAATACCTACTCAGCCATAAAAGCCGCTTATCAAGCGGCTTTTTTATGACTAAATTCTGTATTAGCGCATTTTTTAGTCTTAAGAATCACAGCTGTATTTGGGTTCAAATCAATCAAATAAACGATATTTATATATTTTCAAAATTACCTTCATCTATTGGTTGTAACACACCATTCATACAGGTATAAATAATGGGATTTGCACACTTTAACCCACCCTCAAAAATATGGACGAGAAACATGTTTGAAAAAATCGCAGCCGCCCCCGCAGACCCAATATTAGGCCTTACAGAAGAATTTAAAGCGGACCAACGTTCGAATAAAATCAACCTTGGAGTTGGTATTTATAAGAATGAAGAAGGGCAAACCCCTGTATTAGCAACGGTAAAGAAAGCAGAAGCTGCGCTTTTAGAAAGCGAAAAAACTAAATCATATTTAACTATCGAAGGGACTGCAGAATATGGCTTAGCTGTTCAAAAGCTTTTATTCGGCGAAAACTCAAATATTGTTTCAAATAAGCTTGCGAAAACCGCACAAGCTCCAGGCGGAACTGGCGCCTTACGTGTGGCTGGCGAATTTATTAAACGTCAGCTCAATGACGCAACAATTTGGGTGAGTAATCCTACATGGGCAAACCATAAAGGCGTGTTTGCAGCAGCCGGCTTACCTATCTCAGAATATTCATACTACAACTCAGAGACCAAAGAGAAAAACTTCGCCGCAATGGTGGCTGATTTAGAGAAGGCATCTGAAGGTGATGTCGTTCTTTTGCACGGCTGTTGCCATAACCCTACCGGTATTGACCCAACGGAACAAGAGTGGGAAACATTAGCGAAGTTATGTGCTAAAAAAGGATTATTACCATTATTTGATTTTGCCTATCAAGGATTTGCTTCGGGTGTTGACGAAGATGCACAAGGGTTGAGAATTTTCGCTAAGCACAATCAAGAAATTTTAGTCGCGAGTTCATTCTCAAAGAATTTTGGACTCTATAACGAACGCGTTGGTGCATTCACATTGGTTTCTGGCGATGCTGAACTTTCAACGACCGCTTTCTCACAGGTAAAAGCGATTATCCGTTCAATTTATTCTAACCCACCAGCTCACGGATCTGCTGTCGTTACCTATATTTTGAATGACGATGCTTTACGCGCTGAATGGGAAACTGAAGTTAAACAGATGCGCGACCGTATTCAAGAGATGCGTGAACTGTTTGTTGCTTCACTCAAAGCTGAGGGTGTTCAGGAAGACTTTAGCTTTATATCTCGTCAAAATGGAATGTTCTCATTCTCGGGTTTAACTAAAGAGCAAGTTAATCGTCTTAAAGTAGAATTTGGTGTCTACATCGTTGGTTCAGGCCGCATCAGTGTCGCTGGTATGACTAAGTCCAATATGGGCCCGCTATGCAAAGCAATTGCTCAAGTATTATAAATTTATTAATTACTTCGTGAGAATTTAACAATTCAATGCTGATGATAGTCAAAGCCTCCAAATGGAGGCTTTTTTATCAAACGAGTTGTAATTTAGGACTAATCAAACTCTGCATAACGCGTAACGGTATTCGGCGTTAAATCGCCATGACTCCATATTTGATTCAGGTAATAGCGACTATAGAGTTGCACCTCAAATGGCTCATAATCCTCAGAATATTGATGACTCAATCTAAGCCCTAAATCTAAGTGTTTATAAAGTCGTGTTTCAATTCCGACCTCGCCACTAAAACCAAAGCTTTGACTCGTCGACGATTCTTCGTCAGTATTAAACAACCCATCACTTTTCACTGTTGAATAAGAGACCCCCGCTCCGCCCCATAACAATACTTTAGGAGTAATTCGCGTCGCATAGCTAACGGGAACGGAAAGTGAAAAGTAACTTTGAGGGCTGTAGTATCCACCTAAGCCATAGCTAAACTCATCCTGATTGTTATCAAACGAAAACCAAATTGAATTTAGAGAGACTGACAGTTGCTCTGAATCTGCCTGAATAAGCTTATGATACAGTCCTCCTAGCAATGCAGAACGGTGATTATCTTCCACATTATCACCGTTTAATTGATGATACTGCAGGCTCATCCAAGCCCCCCATGCGTTGCCTTGATCATAACTTAAGTCTACTTTGACACCAGTTTTTGTTACTTTACCCCACTCGGTTTCTTCTCGAGATTGACCATCGGTATTCTCTACGCCAGCGTATGAGACAATGGTGGAGGTCATAGGCCTTCGCGATAATGTCACATCGATACCAATACTTGAAATGTCAACGGGGATGGTTATGCCACCAACGATCGTTGATTTAGTATCGAAGTCTAGTCGTCCAATATCACCACTCCAACCATTCCCCCTAAACCCGATACCGAATAGTTGACCATTTATGTTCTGATCGATATCGCTTTCACTTTGTTCGTTTAGAAAATCAATTTGTTTTATATTCCCAGTTTCAAGTTCCAGTAAATCCGCTCTGACAAAGAACTTTCCATCTATATCATCAACGGGGAAACTCACTTCAATTGGAATCGTTCGTTGAATATTTCTACTCGAATTTTGCGACGAATGAAATCCAACCGCTAAATCAATGTTTGACTGCGCTTGCATCGTGTCAATATCTGAACGAATCGCCTTACCAACCTCGGTCGAATCATCTTGGTGATAAATTTCGTATAAATTTGATTGGTTCGACTTAGCGCGAGTATTCGTTGTCAATGCTCGAGCAGCAAGCTTGGGAGATAGGATTCGATTGCGATGAGAAACTGAGATCGAGAGTAAATCACTCATCAATTGACGATCGCGGCCACTGTTCTCACTTAATTCATACAGTAGCTTAGTCGATTCATCTTCTCGATTGAGCTCGTCGAGTAATGTCGCTAAGGTTTTTGAGTCATCTAGACTTAACTTTTTACGTGAATGGTATAAGTCATCACTAAGCCTATATGCTTCATTGGTTTTACCTTCGTCCTCAACAATTGCCGACAACAGCGCCAATTTGACACTTAACTCGTTGGGAGATAACGATAGAGTCCGCCGATAAAGTGCGGTTGCTTTTTGACTATTACCATCATCGCGCCACTCAGCGGCTTTTCGCAAATCAAATTCTGTTTTGATTTCACGCCAATCGGCTAACTGCTGAGCCGATAGATTGGTTTGCTTTGTGTAACCCCATTGCTTACTGAGACGTTCAAACTCATCATACAAGCCAAATGAAACCAGTAAATCCAAATACTCTAGCTGCAACGATTTAGGTTCATCTGACATTGGAATATCAGACGTTAATGCTACCGACGAACGATATGTTTCACCCATAGAAAACCACGATCTTAAAACCGCATAGCGCAACAATGAATCATCACTCACTTCATTAAGCAAGTTTTGAATCTGGCTGTTGGCGATACCGTTATTTTTATTGTACTGGCGTGAAATAAAAGTAAGTCTTCGCTCAAGTTTAAGGCGACGTAACGTACTATGCATAGAAGGAGTAAAGCGTTTTAAACTGATTTGATTTAATACATCAATTGCTCCAGATACATTATCCAACCCCGAAAGGTAAATACTGTAAGCGTGAGCCATTTCAGGAGATTTGTCTTGTGAAGACCAACGCTTCATCAATGCGTTTGCTCTGCCTTCTTCACCAACATCAATGAGCCCTAATGCGACCTTCCTTCGTAACCATGCATCACTAATACCCTCATTTGCCAGTCGACTAATTAACGTCTTGGCACGCTGTGTATTCCCGACTCTTAATGCTTTATCAAATTCATTGAGTTCGTTTTCGTACTTGGTATTTCTTACTAGGGTTTCAATTTGTTTTTGTTGAGATAGTGGTTTGAGATCATAATACTCGACGGCGTAACGCACGCCTCTCACTTCAACTAGCGATTTAAACTCACCTTCGAGTGCACGAGCGCTTGTTTTCTCTTTCGTGAGCGCAATTCGATAACTCTCTAGCGCTAATTGATATCTGTCACGCAGATAGTACGCATCTGCTAGTCCAATATACGCTTCGGCGTAGTCGGGAATAATCGTTACTGCTTGAGCAAACAGATTCTGAGCTTCAAAGTAACTTTCCATCGCGAATTCTTGCTTTGCTAAAGCAAGTGTCGTCCAATATTCCGATTCATCACTGTATGACTGCCAATGTGCGCGCGTCTTTGAATCTTGTGATTTCGATATTGCTTGTTTGTAAGCTTTTAATGCTGGGATTGCATGGCCCAATTCTGTTTCTATATGCCCGAGTAATCCATATATCTCGGCATCTGCTCGCCCAGAAGTGATCACAGAATTGATTTTAAGTTTTGCTTGCTCATAGTTTTCATTGTCATAGAACATTATCGCTGCGTGCTTGGCTTGATAAACAGGGTCTCTCTTCTGAGCAATACTAGCGACCTTCATTTCTTTGATGTCGGCAAGATCGTTTAATACTTCTTTATCATCCGAAAATTTTTGTTCAATCAATATAATGTCAGCAATTGAACGCTCCGTTGCGGGCAAATCAGAAATTAGATTAAGCCATGATTTAGCCGCATGTTTCCCATAGGTATTGTCTGAAATAAATCGATTATATATGGCTCGCTTCAACGTATAATTAGAATCACTATTGGAAATATGATCTGCAAGTTCAATTTGATAACGAGTAACATTATTAAATTCAATATTTAGCTGATGCAAACCATGAAGCGCATTCGAGCGTGTCGCCTCAATTTTAGTTTCAATAATGAGGTAGTCGATAGCGATATCAGGAGCGGGTATCCCATGAGAAAACAGCGCCTGATACTGTTCACGCGCAAGTTGGTAACGTCCCGCTTTAGCGAGCAATTTAGCTCGTTGATATTCTGAACTGCGTTGAGTATGAATATCTTTATAGGTTATCAATAATTGATAATAACGACTATCAATAGGAATCGCCCTCAAAATCACATCGCTTTTATCAAACTCACCGCTATCAACAGCCATTAACCCTAGGTAATAGTTTGCTTCTATATTGTTCGGATCTACGGCTAATACTCGTTGAAGCGCGCCTCTAGCCAAATCGTATCGATAATTCGCATAGGCATTTTTACCCTGTTCTATCAAAGCCTCAATTAAGTTGCCTTTACTCGTAGTACCAGAAACTAAGGTTTTTCTAAGTTGTGTTAATTCTGATGACGTTGGCATAGTCGCCAAATAGTCAAAACTCAAGGGTTGAGAATAAGCTTCGCTACTGATACCGACTACCGCAAATGCAGCTAAAAGGGCTTTTAATCTAGTCATCATGATTTGCATTGCTCATTTGATGGGAGAATTAACTCTCCAGACGCACCGAACCGATAACGACCTTCCAGCCAACCTAACGAATACAAGGTTAGTACTGAGTCATAGTAACGTTCGTTATTATCAAATTTCATACCCTTTTTGACGCGTGCTAACTGCCGCTTCAAAGCTCTATTCTCGTTTAACGACTTAAGCATTGGCAGCATCGAAGCCGAGAAACCCTCACTACCTTGCTCCTTAGCCGTACCTCGAATGGTATTCGCAAGACGCGGTGGATACCCTTTTACTTTTGTGCTGCTCACCATAGGCTTAAAGCGTTTAAGCAATGCCTCTTTTTGTGGTGCATCATCGTGGAGCATCCCAGCCCATAAATAACTTCTAATTGAGTTGTAGCTCCCTACACCATCTGTTTTCCGATCGACCTGTAGTTTTCCGTTGGTGACTTCAATCCAGTCTGGTGAGAAACCATTATGTGCGGAATCATAAGTGACACGGTAACCACTAGAAATCAAATCATCCCACTTTGAATCACTGTTTAATTGGGCGATTCGCTCTAAGATCTGAATTGGGCTATAGCTAGGATTGAGCCTGTATGTATTACGACCAAGATCGAAACCCACAGGACCAGGCAAAAGTACGAGTCCATAGTTATCGACGTTTACCGTTTCATACTCCAAAATGTTTTTTGCTAAACGCTTACTTGCGGAACGATAGGCGTAGTTATTCCAGATAATACCGGCTTCAGCCAAATCATAGGCAATCCACAAATCAGAATCTGATGCCGAGTTGCTGTCTAACACATCGTAACGATCAAGTTCTTTGTTCCATCCCCACAACCACGCAGGTAGCGTGCTGCCTATATTGCCATTG
Organism: Vibrio phycocola; assembly: GCF_053850235.1. NCBI lineage: Bacteria > Pseudomonadati > Pseudomonadota > Gammaproteobacteria > Vibrionales > Vibrionaceae > Vibrio > Vibrio phycocola. The sequence goes on from NZ_JBSQDJ010000001.1 coordinate 660,462, forward strand.
GAGAGTTCAGTCTGAGTCCAATGAAATAACTGATCAAACGTTTTTCTGTCATTGGCAACGAGAGCAAAAAACATTGCATAAGATTGCCCTTCTGAGGTTGTAATTTTGCGTTCGTCGCTGTAATCGATAACTCGACCATCTACGATAAAATGCTCTTTGAACCCTTCCCACTCAGGCCAATCACACTGCTCGGCAAAGCTTGTGAAAGAAGGAAGCATCAATAATCCAATTATCGATTTTACATTCATCTAATCCTGCTCCATTTAATCAGGTTTTCCGTTTTTTCGGTCATGTGCAATATTTGAGAGTGCTCGCCATACTAGATAACTAAAGAAAACGATAAAAACTAAAAGTCCCGCTAATAGAGCCGTAGAGAATTGTGAAGCATGAAACCAAATAAACTTCATAATTGGAAGTGAGCCAATGTAGTAACTCTCTTTTGCCTCAAAGCTTTTAATTTCTTGTGAATTAATAACCGCGGTACCACCGTAAAACACATCCCCACTCACTGTTCCTTTAAACAACGGGGACAACAACTCCATAGCGTTACTTGACGACATATTAAGCGCAACAACGGTTCTTTCTGATGTCGCGGAAGACTCAAAACTCGACACCGTTGCCATCGCACCACTTTGAGTGAGTTTGACGTCATTTTGGAGTTTATCGACAGATGCTTTGTCTTGTTGAACCATTGACGAAAACTCAACAGTTCCATCATTACCAAGGATGACACGGTTTTGCTCTTGCCCTAATTCAGTCAAAACTTCAGACGGTAAATTAACGGCGAAAATATCCTTACCGGTCAAAGATGCGGATGTTTTTCCGTAGGCAAGAGAAACGTAATAACCTGGGAATCCCGATGTCGAACCGGTAAATGCCATAAAGTTAATATAACTCTGCAAATCGTTCTGATTCGGAGTTTCAGGCAATATAACCAAGGTATCGGCTAAGTCAGCTAAGCGCGTATAAGGGAAAGCACTGTTGGCAAACGACGACAAGTTGGGCATTTCCATATAGTGAGGAAAACCAGAGAAATCAATCGTCGAATTGGGATTAATCGAACCAAAAAATGCATTCGCGCGCTCAGTGGAACACTCCCCTTGGTTTCCATTGGCAAATTGAAATTTAAGTCCTAGTTTGTTCTGCTCACCTTGACTTACCATGGGCGCCATACTTAATGCAGCATTAACACCATCAATCACTGGAAGGGACATTGAGTTTGATTCTTCTGCACCACTCACTTCATCCAATGAAAATGCACCAGAGAACTGACCATTTAAACTCACGGTTAATTGAGAAATTTGATCCGGCTTTAAAGGAGAATAGCGATAGGAGACATCAAGCTCAGCACCTTTACTGCGCCAAACAAATAAGTCAGGTGGAAGCGTAAAATCAAACCCTATAGCACCACCATGATTTCCTTGTTGTTCAAACTGATATGACTCGGAAAGAAGTTCGCCAAACTTGACAGGTGCTGACGTATTGAGCCATTTAGGGGCATCATAAGGTAAACGAGGTTGAGGAGGTTCAATGTAGTCTACACGGCTAATCGGGCCATTAAGTGCTGTTTGATTAGAGATCAAGCCAAGCACAGCATTTTGTAGGTCTGCTTCATCGCGCCCCATAACAAGTAGTAGTTTATGATACTGACTAGTAGGGTGATCGATCACTTCTAAATATGCACCATCAACATTCGGTAAGTCAGCCAGAAACGAAGGTTTTTGATCGTTAGTTAGTAGGACTATCGCATTCGATTGTGGCAATTGATCTTCGACCAAACTAAAGTCGGTGTCTCGCCAATCTGCTAGCGCGCCAAAATAAGATGCAACTATGCCACTTTGCTTGATGATACCTAATGATGGCAAAGAACTTGTTACTAATGGCAATGCCAGTGAAGTAGAATCTCTAGGATCAAAAAAAGGTGCTGGTAATATACTCAGATTGTTCGCTAACTCTAGACGTTGAGTTTCGATGATTAATGAGCTTTGTTCGGCAAGTTCTAGCCAAATGTTTGCGCGATCTGGGTGCTGACATTGATCTTCAGTAAAGCCGACAAGTTCAAATTTTAGTTGATTGTAATCAGTAATAAACTCATTCATCAGTTCGATATCAACGCTCGACTGGCTGCCTACATTTCGCTTATCGAACTCAATCACTTTGGTTAATTGATCATTAAGGTAGATTTTCAGATGCGAAGAGTTCTCCAACAGTGAAGGAGACGCAATATAATTTAATCTAACACTCGTAGACTCAGCGACTTGATCGAGCCTTAACCCAAACCCAAGGTATCCGACGCTTTGGTTACCTTGTAATTTTAAAGTCCCTGCCACACCAAGATCTTTGAACGAATACTCATGTAAGAGTGAGGATTGACTCTTGTTATCTGCGGCCAATGTCATCGAAGGATAAGCAGCAATTAATGGTACAGCTATCAATGCGGCTTGTATCAACGCGTTTTTCATTTTCATGTTCATAAATTAAAATTCTTTAAGAATGGGATGTGGTTTAAGAGAAACTAACAATTTAGCCACTGGCAATAGGGGTTTGTATCTGCCCAATTTAACGTTACAAATATTCTTCACTAATTGATAATAGCCTACTCCACCAGCGTTAAATATTTGCAATAAGCTGTCTAAAGGCTTGTCGTGTTTATATTCATTTTGCCAACGGCTCCATATATCTGAGCGTGCAAAGGTACATTGCACATATTCGACCTGCTTAGCTAATGACATAGTTTCAAACTGTAAACGACAGCTTGAAGCATCAACAGCAATCACGTTAGCGTCAAAACTACAACGTTGTTGCCCTTTTTGCAGAATCAACATTACCTTGTCACCGGACGTGAGTTGATGACCAAGTTCTGACTCGATATTCCACTTCAATTTCACTCCACTTAATGAGAAGTCGATCATTTCTGTCTCAACCCGATAACCGCCTGGTATTTTCATTTGAGCAGAAAATGCGGTGCCGACCCGGTGCTCTTTGCGTACTTGTTTAGATTCCTGAGCAATCGCGATAGCTGCGCCGATGATCAGTAAATTATATGCCGTCCACATCAGATTAACGGCTATCGTGGATGACGTACCAAAATCATCAAGGTCTAATTTGAATAGACCAAATATGACACCAATTAAATTTAATCCCATAAATACCAAATATGGTGTCGAGATTAACCAGTCAAAATGCGACGACGGGATTAACCCCCCCTTAGCGGTCACATTAAATGTGCCTTTATGAGGCGCAAACAAGGCTACCGTAGTTGGTCTTGCGATATACCACGCGAGTACAGTTTCATATACCTCTCCCCAAAACGAGTAGCGATACTTACCTTGAATCTTCGAGTTTGTAATATTGGAAATAACCATATGGGGGATCACGTACGCCAATAGTGCTACTGCTGGTGCATCGATAATATGAGCGCCGAAAACTAAGTAACCTAAGGGAGCCAACAAGAAAATCATTCTTGGAATGCCCGACAAGAAATGGAGCATTGCATTCAGGTAGCACAAGCGCTGTCGCCAATTCAAACCAACACCTGCCAGTGGGTTATCAATGCGAAATATCTGAGCCATTCCCCGTGCCCATCGAATTCTCTGCCCGATATGAGCAGAAAGTGTCTCTGTCGCTAACCCCGCAGAAAGGGGCTGCTTCAAATATGCTGACTTATAACCTAATCGATGAAGCCTTAAAGAGGTATGAGCATCTTCTGTTACCGTTTCGACTGCTATACCGCCGACTTCTTGCAACGGACCACGCTTAATTATAGCGCAAGAGCCACAAAAGAATGCCGCGTCCCAAAGATCATTCCCATCTTGTACTAACCCATAAAATAGACTGCCTTCATTAGGTACTGACCGAAAATTATTAAGATTTCGCTCAAACGGGTCTGGGGAGAAAAAATGATGGGGGGTTTGAATTAACGCGAGGTTTGGGTCTTCTTGGAATAACCCCATAGTAAGCTGAAGAAACGCTCGAGTTGGTATGTGGTCACAATCGAATATGGCGATAAAGTCGCCATCCGTTTTTAGTAGCGCTTTATTAATATTTCCGGCTTTGGCATGCTCATTGGTGGTTCGAGTTATATAACCGACGTGAGCTAACTCAGCAAACTCCTCAAATTCCGTTCGCTTGCCATCGTCAAGAATGTAGATGTTGAGCTTATCTTTAGGCCAATCGATTCCTTGAGCAGCGAACACCGTTGCCCTAACGACATCTAGAGGTTCATTATAACTTGGTATGAAAACGTCAACACTTGGCCACTTAGTTGTGTCTGAAACTAACTGCTTGGGGACCCGATTTAACGGCCACGAGTTTTGAAAATACCCTAACATCAGAACGACCCATGCATAAACCTCGGCGCAAAGTAAAATAACGCCAAATGCAGTAGACATCGCGTCATGCCAGTTAATTGTTTCGGATAAACGCCACCAAATATAACGAGTAGACACAATGGCCGAGATCGACATCATGACCAGCAATGAAATACGCCCTGGTACGGAACGTAATACAAATGCAACCAAGGTAATAATTCCAACACTCATTATTTGCTGTTCTAATGATAATGGAACCATCACAAACACCGTCGCTATAGCGGCAAACACACTAAGAAAGAACGCGAGAATAACTTTATTTACGATTAATTTAGACGTCGACTGTGCCTTATTATCTGAACGTTCATTTCTATGTTCGAAATCGGTAATTCGTTTTCCAACAAAAGAAATTTTGCGCTTTAACGTCGTTAGAACAAACCTAGCGCCCATCGCTATCCAGGAGGGAAAATAGAAAAATAGTGAGAGTAATTTAGATAAAAGAACAAACAGTAACCAAATGGATTGAATGCAAAATCGTAGAGGATCTACCAACGAAGGGCGACAAAAATTCACATTAGGATACAGTGAAACCAGTAACTTCCAAGAAGCATTCCCATTGATGGTTGATGTGAGTATAATCGATGAAAAAAGCCACCAGCACCCAACTAACACTCGCCCGACACCTGACGAAGTTACACCGTAATGCGCCTCAAACAGTGCCATTACATAGGTAAAACCAGATTTCGACTTACCAGAGGAATTATTCACTATCAGTATCCGCTTCAAGCCATGTTCGGCACCATTGCGCCAGGTTCTCTATATTCTTGTAGGCAAAGGATTTGTTTGCGTACGATTTTAGCGTAACCATGTTCGCTGCCGCTTCTAGAAATTCAGGGGAATTGAAAATAGGATCAGGCAAAATTCTATCAGTAAACTCGTCGCTAATAATGGTATACAGATCATTCTCAATACTTAGCTCAGGGCTATACCTGTTGATGAGTAATTTCACATTATCGTTGTCGAAATATGAGTTATTTAGTGAGCCATTCAGCATATTTAAGCGTTGATAAGTCTGTGCATCAGCGGCCCCAACTACTATGACCAAATCGAATAATTCAGACAAATCAACGAAACGATGAAATTCATGTGGTATGTGGACGACCGAATAAGACGGAGTACCTTGTTCATCAAATTGCTTCAGTGTTCTACTAAGCTTACTTAAACAATGACAATCATCGATGTGCACAAGACTGAAACCAGAATTGTGGGGGTTTGAAAAAAACGTAAATGGTAAATCGCTGGAATAGATAGAATCTAACTTATTGTTAAAACAAGAAGAATCTAACTCTGCTTTCCATTCTACACTCAAATCAATACTTTGACCGTAATGAAGAGATAATTGATCCATTTCATCGGTTTGCCAAAGCCAAGTTTTGTGTGATATAGACAATATATCCGCAAGATTAGCAGCGACTGTTGTGGCACCACATCCAGATTTTAGATTAAGCAGCGCAATTGTTTTCATTTAAATTTTGACCATCTGAAGAGTTATTTTTGTCCAAAACATTAATATCTTTGTTAATGAGAGAAAATATTGCCCATTTCCTACGAATCCTATCTAAATCATTAGATTGATTTATTTCATTATAGATCCCATTAGATATTTCATAGTTTGCATAAATTTCTTCTATATCTTTACTCTTCACTTTAGCTCCTAATCTAGCCTACCAACAATGAATGGATAGAATCACTTAAAACTAAACCTAATGTTAGTAGCTATGAAAAGTAATGCAATTTCCAGTCTTAAATCTAATACATTCAAATGTATAGGTTAGTTTAATCTAAATTAAAAGAATATCTCTCAGAATTGATACATCTAAGATGTTAATCTATATTTAAATACACAATTTATTCTACTCCGAAGTAATACTTCCAAGAGACACCAAAGCATGTCAACACCATCAGAATTAATTTGTCACAATTTCAAAAAGTTAAACATTGACATAAAATGGTGGAACGTATATTTCGCGATAAAATTTTATCTTTTTTTTACCGATCTTATAGATTTTAACCTTATTTATAACATTGCTTTTTTCTTGTTAATAATTTTATTACCACAGATTCTCTCCAATCGCCTTCTTCAAAAATTAATTCTTGGTTTCATAGCATGCTGTTTATTATATTTCGATTCTTTTCTTCCACCATTTACTAGCTTAATTAATCAATTAGAATCGGTATTACAATTTGATACACTTTATCTACTTGACTTAATTCAACGCTTCGTCGATATAAAATTATTTATTGGTTTTCTAGCATTATGCGTCGTTTATAATTTTATTCGTCATTACCTCCGTATTACCGTTATTGTATTATTGACTATTTGCTATATTTCACTAATTCAATTGACCTCTTCGTCGATACAAAACAATTCGATAAAAAATAATCTATCCGAAAACACGCTTAGCCTAGATCAAACACTGTCTTCAGATAGGGACAATTTTTTTGATAATCAAGAATTAAAGCAAACTCACTTGGTTGCAGATTCGAATTCCGTCGCACCTTTTGACATGTTGTTCATCAGTATTTGTTCTCTATCATGGGATGATTTAAAACTTGCGCAATTATCAGAACATCCATTATTTCAACGGTTTGATATAACATTTACAAACTACAATTCTGCCACCTCTTATAGTGGGCCAGCTGTAGTGAGACTTTTACGTGCAGGATGTGGTCAGCCAAGTCACTCTACGTTGTTCGATGAAGCAAACAGTCAAGCATGTTATCTCTTCGAGAACCTTAGCAACCTTGGTTTTGATACTAGTATCACAATGAATCACAATGGGGTGTTCGATAACTTTACTCAATTGATTGGTGAAGCTGGTCATATGACGAACATCACAACGGAATATAATACTCTTGACCGATATCAGGTTGCATTTGATGGTTCGCCTATAAAACGAGATCTAGACGTATTGGATCAAGTATTGAAAAAGTCTGACTCCGATGTAACAAATAGTGTCACCTTATACAATACGATCTCATTACATGATGGTAATCGTATTGTTAATAGCGACAATTCAACCAGTATCGTCAGTTACAAGCGTCGGCTTAACAACCTTCTTAATGATTTAGACACCATATATCAACAAATAGAAGATAGCGGCAGGAATATCACTGTCGTATTCATACCTGAGCATGGTTCTGGCTTGCGCGGTGATAAAATACAAGTATCTGGTATCCGTGACATCCCCGCCCCAGCGATCATTAATATTCCTGTTGGGGTCACTTTCTTTGGAGCAAACCTTAATAAGCAAGACTCTCGTATTCAGATAGATGCCCCATCAAGTCATTTAGCGTTAGGACAACTTACGACAAACATCATTGATAGTAATACGTACGGTGCAAGACATTTAGATTTAGACTTACTTACTGCAAACCTACCTTCAACACCGATCGTTGCTCAAAATGCTGGAGTGACAATGATGATGAAAGATGACAAAAGTTACATCACACTCGATGAACGGACTTGGAATGAATATCCTACCAATGAATAGTCGCAATAGATCACGCAATTCACAGCAGATATATCGAACGTTTTCACTCATATGCTACTAAGCTCTCACTTTTCAGCTATTAGATACTGATCACTTAATTGGTTAATGCGCCTTAAACTGCATCTTGTACTAAAGTTAACAGTACGATTAGATGTATATAGGTAAGCTCAATGACTCTTAGTAAACGATGGCTGTATACACTTTTATTTTGTTTCTCGATAACCAATGTAAGTGCCAACTCCGCCCCTCACAGGTTCAAAATTCTTCATGTAATGAGTTATCACCATAGTTGGGATTGGAATATCCAACAATTCCAGGGTTTTAAAGATGGCATAGGCGATTTAGATGTCGACTACAAAGTCATTGAACTTGATACAAAAAGAGTCAGTTCTGTCTCTGCCATTGAAACTAAAGCTAAATTAGCCAAAGAAATAATCTCCAGCTGGAAACCTGACCTTTTATACACCAACGATGATAATGCCCAAAAATACGTTGCTCAAGATTATGTTGGATCAGCTATGCCGATCGTATTTAGTGCCGTAAATCGAGCCCCATCTGAATATGGCTTTTTAGGATCTTCAAATGTGACTGGTGTAATGGAGTATGAACATATTATTCCAACCATCAATTTGCTCCGTCAAATCCAACAAGATATCAAGCGTATCACCGTTATCGTTGATAACGATCCAACCTGGGTTGGTGTTATTTCTAGAATGAAAGAAGCGTTAGTACCGGAAATGGAGATAGACGTCGTTAATTGGTCGCTCATGCATACTTTTGATGAATACAAAGAAACGATTACGCAGCTTCAGAATGAAGTTGATGCTATTGCACTCCTTGGCGTATTTAATCTCAAAGATCGTTTAGGCAATAATGTAGATTATAAAAAAATACTAAAATGGACAGCAGAGAATAGTCAACTACCCGATTTTTCATTCTGGGAGTCTAGAGTTGATAATGGAACCCTTTGTGCCGTTGCAGTTTCTGGGTATGAACAAGGCCACCTCGCAGGTGTTATGGCACGCAGAATATTAAAAGATGGAGTAAGTCCCAAGTCAATAAAGATGTCCCCAAGTCTAAAAGGTGAGCCCATGATTAGTTTATCTAGAGCAAAAGATTTAGGCATTAAACTGGATGTTCAATTGCTGTTGGATAACTCAGTCAAAAATAAATACAGCTGGGATTAATAGTAACGTGCAAGGTTTACTCAGTCGAAAAATAACACTCATATTTAGCGCCGGACTTATTTTAGTGACGGTAATTCTTGTGACTATGTTTTCAAAAGAGATCAGCAACCGCTATCACGATGTGTTAATTGAAAGAGGGAATAACGCGGCGAGTAAACTCGTATTTCAGACAGAGAAGCTGTTAAAGTTAGGCTTGCTTCCTGAGGAATTCAATGGCTATGAGACCCTTTTAAGCAAAGTGTTCGACAATATTGAAGGTTTATTGTCCGTTACACTTTGTGACGAAAGTGGCAAAAGTTTGTTTACCTTCCCTAATACTGATGACGTCGTATATACAGAAAACAAGCATCTACTTACTTTCAGTCATACTTCGAATATGAGCAGTTACACAATAAAGAAAGCTGTCAGCAGTACTGTACCGCATCAGCTATATATTGTTGTTGAACTCGACCAGAATTATATTTTTAAAAATACTACTGCTTTTATTAACACAATTTTACTTCACTCTGGAATCGTGTCACTTTTAGCTATCTTAGCAATACTCGTTTTCCTTCGGCTCAATTTTGGACAACCATTGCAAAGTCTTATCTCCCAAATTCAACGCCTTGAAGTTGACCAAGATAAGATACTTCAAAGCGACCTTACTCAACGGAAAGACGAAATAGGAATTGTGGCTAATTCATTTGAGCAACTCATCAAACGTCTTTCATATCATCAAGATACATTGGCGAAGACAAACCAGGAGCTAATGTCAATCACCGAAGAACTTGAGTATCGTGTATCAATGCGAACCCACGAGTTAGAAGAAGCGAATGAAAAGTTAGAGTCTATCGCCCATTATGACTTTCTGACGGGTTTATTCAATCGTCATAATTTGAAATCTATTCTTGAGCAACGTATCGAATATTGCAAAATGCATAATCACACATTTGCGCTGATTATGCTTGATCTCGATGATTTCAAGTTAATTAATGACAAATATGGACATACTGCAGGGGATGTTGTATTGGGAACAATAGGACAGCGAATGCGTAATTCGTTAGATGACCTAGATTATATTTTCAGATTCGGTGGTGATGAGTTTATCTTAATCGTTGAGGATTTCAAAGATATCGAATCATTAGAGACACTGGTTATTAATATTAAAGATGTTATTTCTCAGCCTGTACCATATGAGAATTTAATTCTACCTGTAAATGTAAGTATCGGCGTCTCTTTCAGTGATATTTATGAAAGCTTCGATATTGATAAAATAATACAACTTGCTGACAATTCGATGTATAAAGCCAAAAAGAATAAACTTGATTATGTTATTAATAACATAATGTAAATTTTCGATAATTAAAGACCAAAATAATAAATAAATTTTTTTACAATGCATTTATTAACACCTATTTATATTGACAAATCCATATTTATACTCATCCACTAATGCTAATTTTATAACTAGCGTAATTTCTCACTAGTAAGACATTCTTTATAACGACCACCGTTTGATTTCCTATTTCTATCATTGCAGCAATTATGCAATAAGTTTATTGTTATTGTATTATTATTTTATTAATTTCACGGTACAACACGATGGGTATGCCCAACCTAAGAAACAATCGACCCACCATCGCAGTTATGACAAATATGATGGCTACACCTTTTTCTGAAGGGGTAATATTCGGTGCGTCGGATTATGCAAAGCAACATCGATATAACGTGATTTGTTTTTCTGGGGCTGCATTTTCTAAACCTTCACCGATTAATATGTCACGCCATCGTATTTTTGAGCTTATAGACACGTCGTTAGTCGATGGCATTGTTGTTCCGATGGGCTCACTAAGCAGGTTTATACCTGAAGATGAGCAAGTTCAGTTCCTCAAACAATTTTCTGACATCCCAATAGTTACTGTCGCCAGTTATCTGCCAGAGTATATGGACGTAGGATATAGCTCACGCCAAGGGATGTGGGAGTTGGTTGCTCATCTTAAAGTACAACACAACGTAGAACGATTTGCGTATGCTGGAGCGACAGGAATACATCGCTCTACAATTGTAAAAAAACAGATGTTAATTGAAGCAATAGAAGCTCATGGATTAAGCTTTGACGAAGAGTTTACTATCACCAGTGACACGCTATTACACGCAGATATTCCCGGACTCGCAAACTTATTCAATAGAGAAAGACACTTATGGCCACAAGCGATTGTCGCTGGTACCGATAATCTAGCTCGTACGACACTCACTGCATTAAAACAACTTGGTATACGAGTACCAGAAGATGTCATCGTTACAGGGTCAATGGGCAGTGACGACAGCTTATTCACAGAGCCATCACTAACCAGTATTGTCGAACCAACTTATGAACTAGGATGGCACGCTGCTGAACGTTTGATCGCAGCCATTGAAGGGCATCCATTTAAAGACAATTTGGTGCTCCCTACTTCACTAAAAATTCGACACTCTTGTGGTTGCAAAGGATCTGACTATGATTTGGTTTCCTTACCACAAGTAGTCGACCAAACATTATCATTATCTAATTTTCATACCTTGCTCAATCAAATAATATCCAACACCCTACCTGAGATTCGCTCTACACTCGATAAAGACATATCTCAACATCTACTCTCTTTATTTATTAATGATATAAATTCTACTAACTCAAATGAATTAATCATTTATCTAAAAGACAAATTGAGTCATTCATTTAAGACAAAAGAGTTATATTTATGGACTAAGTTATCACTTTGTATTCATCACTTTATTATGGAGAGGATTTCTCAGAATAATAATCACATTGAGGCACAGTTAGCATCCGACATATTAAATGTAGTTCAATCATATAATGAAAAAGCCTCACGATATAGGAATTTTGAATCTGATAAATACGTAGGTGTGATGCGAGAAATTGGAATTCAACTTAATTCTCAATTTAACCTAGAAGAAATAAGCTTATTGTTAGCTGATGGATTAAATATTACGGATTACTACATTAGTATATTTGAAGATTTAGATAAACCACAAAGTTTAGTTCGTAATATTATGGCATTAAGAGATAATCATTGCTTAGACGTAGTAACATCTTCCTATAACCCAATGCAGTTGTTGCCATCAGAAATCGAACCCTATGGTGACGTATTTTCTCTATTAGTAATGCCACTTTCTTTTCAAGAAGAGTTTCTCGGGTTTTGTGTTTTTAGCCTTGGTGAACGAAAAGGAGTGATATATGAAGGGCTGCTTACCCTATTCTCCTCCGCCATCAAAAATCAATTACATGTCGAGAATTTGCGTGAAGCCGAGAAGAAATTCAGTGACATTGCTCATAGCGCGTCCGACTGGCTTTGGGAAATTGATACCCAAGGAATCTTTACCTATTGTTCTGATGGCGTAGAAAGTGTCTTGGGATATCAATCTGATATGATTGTCGGAACGCCGCTTGTTAACCTATTAGAACACCCAAATCCTTTATATGTTTCTGAATTAATGAATTCAATGGCCGGGGATAACGATTTGGTGAGTTATGAGAAATGTTACATAAGTAAAAGCGGATGTCGCAAGGTACTACTTGCCACAGGTAAACCAATAATAAAACTCGATCGCATAGTTGGATACCGAGGTGCCTATAAAGATATTTCAGACATAAAAGCACACGAAGCTCATATAAAACAGTTGGCTTATTATGACCCTTTGACCAATTTACCAAATCGAACGTCATGCAACATTAAGCTCAATGAGGTCGTGCTACAGTCACGATATAGCCAAAGTAAATTTGCGGTATTATTTATCGACCTAGACGGATTCAAATTAATCAACGATTCAATGGGTCATAACGCTGGTGATATCTTATTACGAAAGGTCACCTATCTATTTGAAAAATGTACCCGTGAATATGATATTTTGACTCGCTTTGGTGGTGATGAATTTGTCTTCATTATGCCAAATATTAATGATAATTCCACGGCGCAACTCGTCGCTACAAAAATGATCGACATTTTATCGAGTCCGATTCAGATATACGACCAGTCAATATTTGTTACCGCGAGTATTGGCATTTCAATATTCCCGGAGAATGGCCAATCGGCAGAGTCATTATTAATCAACGCTGACAAAGCGATGTATCAAGTTAAACAAAATGGTAAGAATCGCTTCGCCTTCTACAAACCTGAAATTGAAGAAAAGCTCCAACGAACGGTTTTAATTCGTAACTTACTTCACCGTGCTCTAAGAGAGAATAATTTTCAACTCCAATTCCAACCATTGGTCCATTCGATATCCAAAGAAATCACCGGATTCGAAGCCTTAATTCGTTTAAATGAGCCGGAAGATGATGGCAATCTGGTTGTTGTAGGCCCGGCCGAATTCATTCCTATCGCGGAAGAAGTGGGATTAATCGAACAAATTGGTTTTTGGGTATTTAATGCGGTATGTCAGCAACAACGTGAGTGGCAAGATGCAGGTATATTTTTAAAGTGTTCAGTAAACGTCTCTACGAAACAATTCAGAAACCCAAAACTTGCATCTGAGTTTATTTCACTGATTGAGAAGTCAGGAATCGATCCAAAATATTTAACGATAGAGGTTACAGAAAGCGCAGTAATCGATAATGAGGAGAAAGCTCGAGTCATCTTACAAAAATTATCAGACTACGGCTTAAGTATTGCTATTGATGATTTTGGAACTGGCTATGCATCGCTCAGTTGCTTACAAAACATGCCAGTTGATACCCTTAAAATTGATCGTTCTTTTGTCCACGATTGCACAACAAACCGAGACAATGCGAAAATAATTTCCGCAATTATTACGATGGCAAAAAGTCTAAATCTTACGATAGTCGCAGAAGGTGTTGAAACGGTCGGTGAGTTTGATTTCTTACTCGGATTAGGTGGTGACATTATTCAGGGGTATTACTTTGCCCGGCCACTGTATTCCTACCAAGTTCCAAGCTTTTTAAACGCCTTAGATGTTTAAAGTAAACGCTTTTTTAATCTATCAAAACCCAAAAGCCTCCAATCTGCATATTGCTGATTGGAGGCTCCGACCATAGACCAATGTCTTCTTGTTCTGTTACTACGAAACCATTACCGTTCACCTAGCGACTCAGAAAGTGTTTTACGCAATGGTTTCAACAGATAGTCGTATAACGTACGATCACCAATACGAATATCAACTTGCGTTGTCATCCCTGGCAGAATCTCCAGTTCCTTACCTGTAGTCGTCGTAACAGGCGTTGTTGGAATGGAGATATGCACACGATAAAAAATTTCATCACCATTAGAGGTTTGTTCTTTTAACGTATCGGGACTGACATAAACCACATTGCCAATCACTCCACCAAAAATAGTGTAATCAAATGGGTCAAAACGAACCATGGCTTCAAGATCTTTTCTCACCAACGCAATATCAAGTGGACTCACTTTGGCTTCAATGATTAATTCGTCATCAATTGGAATGATTTGCATCAGCTCTTCACCGGAACGCAACACCCCACCAATTGTTGTAACTTGAATGTTTTTTACTATCCCAGGCACCATCGCAACAAACACGCTGTCATCCAATTGTTGCTGGCGTTGCATCAGTACTTGTTCATTCTGAGCGATGGAATCTTCAGATTTGGTAAGCTCTTCGCTCGCTTCTTCAAGATAACGGTTTTTGCGAGAGACCAGTTTAGACTCAAGTTCGTTTAACGCACGCTCTGCTCGAATCTCTTCACTACGGTTAACATCACCATGCCGCTTTAATCCTTTCATTAAGTTAACTTCTTCTTTAGCCAACGCAATACCGTCTTCGTAGACCTTGATTTCATCAAGAAGCCCTTGGCGGCGCTGGTTAAATAGCGCCCGCTCAACCGTTAAAATTTCCTGATAATTATTTAGGTCTTCAGGAAACTCCAAGGTTTCTTGACCAGTCACTTCGGCTCTCAATCGTACCGTTTTCGCCTTTTGTGCAAATAATAATGCTTTAATTTCTTCAACTGACGCCGCAAAGCGAGTTTCATCTAATCGTGCTAACACATCACCTTTTTCAACTCGATCACCCTCGCGTACGTTCAAAACCTGTAACACACCACCGTCAACCGCCTTTATCACTTGTACGCGACTGCTTGCGATCACTTCTCCACTTGCACGGGCAACTTGATCAATACGAAAGACATTCGCCCAAGCAATAAACCCACAAAACCCAATGAATAAAATAAACAAAACAAGCGAGTAAGCACTATTATGTTTTTTACTTAAGCGTTCTGCTCTTCGCAATTGCACGGCTTCTGGGTCATCAAAAAATCGACTAAATAACACGATTTCGCCCTCCATTTGTTACGACTGGTTTAGAGCTCGAGTTCATTGTTTTATTCGTTCCCTGACCTCGGCGAGACATTAACTTAGCCATTACAATATCTGGGCTTCCATCTTCAACTACTTTACCTTGTTCAAGAGCGATTATTCGGTTCGCCATTCTCGAAGCGATACCAGTGCGATGAGTAGAAATAATTAAAATATCATCCGGTTTTACTTTTGAGTTGATTGCATTCAACACCTGTTCGTCACTCTCGTAATCGAGTGATGCAGTGGGTTCATCAAGGAGCCACACTTTAGGTTGTCCTAAAAAGACACGACCTAGCCCAACTATTTGTTTCTGACCACCAGATAATCCTTCGCCACCTTCGCTAATGGGTAAGTCCATATTGCGAGGGCTAGCTGATGCAATTCTATCGATACCAAGAGTTTCACATACTCGCAGTAACTCGGAATCACTGACAGCCCCGGAGAGCGCGAGGTTCGAACGTAACGTCCCTTTAAACAAGTGCACATTTTGTGGAAGATAACCCACTTGGTCGCTCACGACCGCTGGGTCTATTTCCCATAACTCCGCATTGCCAAGTTTGACACTTCCTTCAGTCGGACGATATAAGCCTGCTAACACTTTTAATAACGTTGATTTACCGCTGCCGATCGCACCAACAAGAAGTACTCGATCACCCGCTTTAAAATCTAATTGAGGAATATTTAATTGCAGCACTGGTGATTCAGGAAATGAAAAACTCACGTCGCGTAGAGCAATCGCATCTGGTGCTTTTTCTGGCACCAACAAGGATTGCTCTGGTTCACGTTCTGTACTTAAATCAAGCAGTCCGTCTACCATAGTAAGCGCTTGAGACACGCCTTGCCATTGAGAGATAATTTGAACACTTCGTGCAATTGGCCCAATAACACGCCCACCCAAAATACTACAACCGATCAATGCGCCCATACTAAGGTTACCGCTTTCTATCTGTCCAACCCCAACGACAATTGCTGCAACATACGCTAATGATGATAAGCTTCCAACAACATTGATTGTCCGATTACTGATGTCTTTCTGAGTAATGTTGTAGCCAGAAATAGAACGAGTAATATCCTTCCATTGATCTGAGAAACGCCAACTTGCGCCACTCGCTCGTATCGATTCCGATCCACGTATTACATCAACGAGCAAACCTTGTCGTTCGTTACTTCGAATCATTCTTTCTTTTGCTAAGGAGCGTAAACGAGCCTGAGCAAACAGTCCGATCAACAGCGCTACCGGGAGTAGCGCCACATATACCCACGCTATAGGCCCGCCGATAAAACTGATAAAAATGATAAATACTAAGGCAAATGGCATATCGACCAAGGCGAAAATAACCCCAGAAGAAAAGAATTGTCGAACTGAATCTAACCCGCCAACTTGAGCTGCTAATGTCCCAAGACTTTGTGGTCTAGTATCTAGACGTAAGTGCATTACATGTTCGAACACTCGCTGTGATAAATTACGGTCGACGTTACACGATAAACTGTCGAGTATTCGATTTCGGGCTTGCTTTAAAAACCAGTCGATGAGAATCACGATCCCCATTCCACTGACAAGTGTCCACAAAGTCGCATACGCTAACGTTGGTACTACGCGGTCATAAACTTGCATCGCAAAAATCGACGTCGCCACTGCAAGCAAATTGATCATTAATGTTGCTATCACAACATCTCGTAGCCAACCCTTGGTTCGAAACAGTTCTTGCCACACCATTGCCGAGGCACGTTTACCTTTTGAGGCGCCTTCTGCTGAACTTTTTCCCATATCCGGTGTTTTAAGCCACAGAACTTTCGCCGATTGAAGCATCTCTTCTTCAAGGTCAATCCGTTGGCCATTTTCATCGGACAATAGAATTTTGCCGTCTTCACGTTCAGCCACCAGCCATTGATTGTCGAGCCATAACAGTGCAGGTAGGCGTCGTTGGTCAAAACGGTGCCAATTTAGTTCCATTGGCTGTACGCCACGCAATTTCAATTTTTGAAATATTGCGCCAAGACGCGTCAACAATGGTGACCCTGTTAACTCCTCATCAACGGACTTAATAGCGTTATTTAACGCTCCTTGCTTTACACTTACATTGAGGCGCTCAAGTAACGCTTTTAAGGGCTGATTTGGTATCGGCAATAATGAAGACGGGTTTTGCGTTGTATCGTTCATCGAGTTACTCCAGTCAACCGATCCAATTGACCAGCCATAATTGCAAGTTTAAGTGTCAGCGCTGAAAATTGCTGATCTGTCTCGATTAACGAATACCGCATCGTCGTCAATTCTCGTTGTTGATTCAGTACCTCCACCCAAGTTTTACGGCTGGTTTCATACTGACGTAAAAATGAAGACATCGTTTTCTCGAGCGATGCCACCGACTTTAGCTGTGATTCTCGTAACTGCTGTTGCAAAGATGCATTTAAGAATAAGTTCTGAGTTTCGCGTTCGACTTCATTTCTGACACTATCGTATTCGTACTCGGCCGCAACAATTCCCATTTCAGCTCCTTGAGCTTGACTCAAACCCGCGGCACCCATGCCTTCCAATGAGCCTTCGACAACCAGTCCAACACGTGTTTCATTGTCATAATAGTCGTTTAGATACTGCTGCACTTTTAACGAAACCGTCGGAAAAAGAGCACTCTTTTTTTGCTGATGCTGACTTTTTGCCAATTCAATTAGCTGTGCGGCATGAGCAATATCTGAGCTGTTTTCTAATGTGAGTTGTTTCAAACGCTCTGAAGATGGGAGTTGTAAAAGAGCGGAGTCAATCGCCAGCTCAGCAGTAGTTTCCACACGAGTTAGTGTGTTTAGTTCATTGAGTGCGGATTGTAACTCGGCTTCATAACCGAATTTGTCGGCCGTTGCCTGCAGCAAGCGTGATTCTGCCAAGTTAACATCGGCATAGGACGCTAACTGGCCACGATGCCGTCGCTTGATCTTACCAAATAGCTGTTGATACGTTTCGACATTACGTGTAGAAACATCCAATTTATATCGAGCACTCAATACTTGTGTGTACGCTGTGGCAGTGCTTTCCATCAATTCGCGTTTAACCTGCAACAACGCCTGCTCTTCCAACGTATAATTGGATTTAGCTGCCTCAATTGTCGCATCGATTTTGCCAAAGGCCCATAAGGGTTGAGCAACTTCGATAAAGCTCGCATTATCACCTTGAGTTGTAATTGAGCCATTTAGCGATGGGTAACGCCCCGCCTTCGCGGCGTCAATTTGACTGTCTTGAATAGCAAGCTGAGTGTTTTGTCCTTTAACCGCTGGATTATGTTCTAAGGTGGCTTTCAGTGCCCCTATTAATCCAACATTTACATCGTTCGGTGACGATAACATCACAGACTCTTCGGCGACTGAAGGTAAAGGCGTTATAGATAACGACATGAATACAACTACCGATGTGACCAAACTAAATCGCTTTAACACGTAAATACCAACCATTAGCCAGAACTATACTACACAGCAAATCATAACATGATTGCCATAACGACATTTTAATAATGATGAGCTTAAAACCTGATTAACTCAAATTTCCCACTCATAAAGGTTACCCTTTCCACATTCTACCTATGTCAATCTTCGTCCAAATCTTCATCCACCAACGTTCGATTCACTTTAGTTCTCAATAAGGCTGCCTTTTCATGCTCTCCAATTTCTTCATAAGCCAAAATTAAGTTATCGCGCCAATCTTTTTGCCAAGGGCAAGTGTCGAGAGCTTTCTCAAGCAACTCAATACCGTTTGCGATATGACCTTTACGGCAGTAAATTAACCCCACCATATAGTTCGCAGCGGCATGTTCTGGATTATGATGCAGCATTTTCTTCAAACTCATTTCGGCTTCATCAAGCTTGTTATCTCGAAAAAGAGCAACACCATCTTGTAGAAAACCTGGTTCAGGGAGGGTCAACATATCGGTGATAGGATCCGGCACGATTTTGGCATTGGTTCCCTTAATAAGTGGTTTGAGGTAACGTTGGTAATGTTTCCATTTGGCTTTAGATGTTTTGTAAATCGGCTGACGTACTTGCCATACACTCGCTGTTTTCACTGGCCTATCTAACTCATTAAAACCAAGTACCTGATCTTCCCACTCTACCCCAATATATTTGAGCATTGTACGCGCACTTCCCTCTAGGTCTTCGACTACATCTTCATAGTTGAGTTCCAGAATCTCTCCGGGAAATACTTGATTCCAGTGATGCATTAACAAATTATGATCGGCAAGTTGCTCTCCAATCCAAGTTAAGTCATACGCAAACCCCATACCTCCGAATTTGGCTTGATAATCGGTAAAATAGTTAGAGATTGCGATATCTCTTGGGTCACGGCGAACCGAAATGATTTTTGCATTAGGGAAGAGAAATTTAATCAAACCAACATGTTCAAAGTTGTGTGGTAACTTGTCGACCACATGGATCGCGTCGGGTTTATCCTCCGCCGCGAGTTCTTTAAGTTCCGTAATAATGCTATCACTGATTTTCTTCGCTAAATAAGGTGAAATATCGTCGACACAATCAGGGTAAGTTCGACCGGAGCCTACATGACGTTCCCAGCGTTCTAACCCCTGTTTCCGAGCGGGGATCACACCTAGCTCTCCAGCTCCAAATATCTTGCTATGACCAGAAATAATCTGTTCGACTAATGTGGTACCTGAACGAGGCATACCTAAAACAAATACCGGAAGCGAAGAATCGCTACCACACTCTTTACGATGCTGAAATAGCGCCTTACTAAAGCGAGCACGAATACGAGCACACTGATTGCGATGCGCTTTTGGATCATAATTCAGCCGAGCTTTATTAACGTCATTCCCTTCTACTGCGAGCTCGAACGCTTTGTCATAATCTTTTCGTTTTTCATAAGCTGACGCTATTTGTAATAACAACCCACTTTTTACGCTACCTTCTAATCCAGGTTGACGGGCAACCTTTTCCATACGATTCAACGTTTCCACATCGTCTGGAAAGCGTCGTGCGTTAATAAGTGAAGAATATCCTTTGGCAGGATCGATCTCTTTAATGCGCTCAAACAGTTCAATTGCAGCATCTATATTTCCGCACTGCATTTGCAACTGACCTAAGCCAGAAAGTGCAGGTAAAAAGTAACGGTTATCGTCTAATATCTGATTAAAGAGGGTCTCAGCCAAATCATAATTTTGCTCCTGACTTTCAACTTGAGCGAGTGCGTTTTTAGCTTGAACTTGAAGCTGCGTGATCATTAAAGATGACGTTTGTTGGTCTTCTTGTAATGCTTGTGCTTGCTCAATAGCCTGTTCTGCGGCTTTACGTGCACGTTCTGGCATACCGGTCAAACATACGGCCGATAAACGAACCCACAAAATGACTTGCTGTTTATCTTGCTCTTTTGCAAAGCGAATCGCTCGGCGCAGTAACTGGGCTGACTGCAAATGACGTCCCAAAACCTGAGCCAGCTCAGCTTGCTGAGAAATTAAATTAAGACTTTGAGGATAATGCTTTAACGCCGAATTTAATGCATCAATGGCCGCATCGTGTTTATCGTGACTTGCCAACAAAGCCGCATAACCCGCCGTTAATTGAGTCCAATCATTCTCTTCAATATCATCCCTACGCTGTTCAAGCCACTCTTCTGCTTGTACTTGGTTCTCTGTCGCAACCCAGAGCTCTAATTGCAATTGGCGAAGTTGAGCACTAAAGAAATCTTGGACCGATTCGGACAGATCATCATATTGGTGGCCAAACTGATCAATGGCCTTGTCTAAACTTTGTTGGGCATTGTAGAAATCTTTCTCTCTAAGATAAAGACCAATCAACGCATTCCACACCGGCAAGCGATGAGGCGCTAGCTTCACTGATCTTCGGCAAAATTCGAGAGCCTGATGTGGTTCACCCTTAGCCATATAACACCAAGCAAGACGAGCTTGTAATAGAGCGTTTTCAGGAAGAGCTTCTTGTGTTTTTTGAAGTAGTGACAATGCATCATCAACGCGCTGTAGTACACAATACACACCGGCAAGATCGATTCGAGCCTCACTATCTAATTGCTCAAGTTGATCTTCCAAGCGTTGACATAAACGGATACTTTCGGCTCGTGCACCTAGGTTAGCGTGTGCTAATGCAAGTAATGGCAACGCTTGCTGGTCATTAGTTTCCGCTAAATACCTTTCCGCAGCCTGAGCTAATTCACTAAATTGTTGCAGATCAACCAAACGACGCAGACTGGCAATTATGGACACCATAACCTCCTGAGAGTTAATGTAAATTTTCAGTATAGTAGCAAAGATATCACGGTATGTAGTAATAATTAAAACAGCTGAAATCGAACAAGAACGGATATATAACTCAATTACTATAAGTCTACTCTTAGCTACCTTATAGAAAAATTGCTCTATTAATTACAATGTAGAAAGGAAGCCTAGGTTTTCAAGCGGATTTCATATAATTAAATGTGTTGATAGGAGGATCAATACATATTACGTCTGTCGCAATAGTAAAATAAAGGAACACTCCTTTTATATTTTTTATTAGAGAGATTAGATCTATCTTAGAAAGGACAAACTACTATTGTAATTAACATCCCTAGAACAATAGTAGAATTTGTCTGATTTTAGTGGGCGTTATACAGGTAGTGCAGCACTCGTTGGCAATGAGTTTGTATAGTTTATCGCTACTGGCAGTTGAGACCCATTGGTAATGTTAGCAATCGACCCATCCCAAAGATAAACTTGATTAATATTACTAACTTGTGATGTCCACTCAACCGCTCCTGTGTTAATAAGACTTGATATATCGCTATCCCATGTCTCAGTTCCACTAACAAAAGTTATAGAGTCATCATTCCCTAAATTATTGGGTTGTGTCCATTGCTCGACTGCAGTTCCATCATAATCACCAGCAACAACATAGATAGAGTAAGTTGTATTAGCATCGAATGATCCACCATTGCCCGTAGAGTCACCCGTTGCTAAGTCAAATACCACAGTCGCTGTACTGTTTTCATTAAGATCATTAACCGCTAACGTGACATCTTGAGTTGATGAGTTCGAAAATGAATCCGTTGCAGTCACGGTAAACGAGTAGCTTGATTGAGACTCGAAATCTGGGTCGACATTCAATGTAACTGCCCCCGTTGATTCGTTAATACTAAACGAACCCGCGTCCGCTCCTGAAATACCGTATGTGACACTGCTATCATCAACAGCTGCAGCGGTGTATACCACTTGACCACTTCCACTATTCTCATCAATAGCACTTGCAACGGCACTACTTGAAAATACTGGAGCAGATACATCTGTGTCAGCGACATCATTAACCGCTAACGTGACATCTTGAGTTGATGAATTCAAAGATGAATCTGTTGCAGTCACGGTAAACGAGTAGCTTGGTTTCGACTCAAAATCTGGATCGACATTTAATGTCACAGCCCCTGTTGTACTGTTAATGATAAATGAGCCCGCGTCCGCCCCTGAAATACTATATGTGACACTGCTATCATCTGTCGCAGTAGCTGTGTATACCACCTGTCCGCTACCGCTGTTCTCATTAATTGGACTTGCGACGGCACCACTTGAAAATACGGGAGCAGATACATCTGTATCGGCGACATCATTAACCGCTAACGTGACATTTTGAGTTGATGAATTCAAAGATGAATCCGTTGCAGTCACGGTAAACGAGTAGCTTGGCTTCGACTCAAAATCTGGATCGACATTTAATGTCACAGCCCCTGTTGTACTGTTAATGCTAAATGAGCCCGCGTCCACTCCAGAAATACTATATGTGACACTGCTATCATCTGCCGCAGCGGCTGTATATACTACCTGGCCGCTACCACTGTTCTCATCAATAGCATTTGCAATGGCACCACTCGAAAAAACTGGGGCCGAAGTGTCTATGTCTATAACAGACAATGTTACATTTTGATTGGTATCATTGCCTGCTGTGTCAGTTGCAACAACAGTGAAGTTATAACTCGATTGACTATCGAAATTTGGGTTATCCTTTATCGAAACCTTACCATTCGAACTGTTTATGGTGAAACTGTCTTTATCAGCTCCTGACAAACTATACGTTACGCTACTATCGTCAGTTGCTATTGCAGTGTAAACCACCTGATTACTGCCACTGCCTTCTTCTATCGAAGCAACGTTAGAACTGGTGAATACCGGTGCGGTGTCATCAAGATTGTTTATCGATAAAGTAACTGGTTTATCCGATGAATTCCCGTTTGCATCAGTTGCCTTAACGGTAAACGAGTAACTCGACTTTGCTTCATAATCAGGAGAAGCTTTAAGCGTCACCTTGCCAGTTGAACTATCAATATTAAAGCTATTTGCATCGGAACCGGTAAGGCTATAAGTTACGGAATTTTGGTCGGTGGCAACGGCAGTGTAAACTAATGTACCCGCATCAACATTTTCATTAACTGAAACAGAGTTTGAGCTTGTGAAAACTGGATTGGTATCATCGACATCCTTTATGTTCAAAGTAACATTCTCTGTATCAGAGTTACCTGCTTTATCTGTCGCTACAACGGTAAACGAATAACTCTGCTTTGTTTCATAATCAGGAGAAGCCTTTAATGTAACCTGACCTGTTGAGCTATTAATGCTAAAGAAGCTCTTGTCTGCACCGGATAAGCTATAAGTTAAAGATGAGCTGGTGCTAGCACTATCATCGATGTCCGCTGTATCAGCAGCTGTAACAGTATAAACCACCTGACCATTACCACTATTCTCATTGATTGTAGCCGCTACCGTACCACTCGTAATTTCAGGATCACTTTCATCAAGATCATTCACTGAAACAGTTACAACGTCACTTGAAAAATTACCTTCTACATCAGTCACTGTTACCGTAAATTGGTAGTTAGGCTTAGCCTCAGCATTGGGGTTAATCGTTAGCGTAACTTTACCTGTTGAAGAATCAACACTTAAATCTGAGTCAACGTTACTAAAACTAAAGGTTAATTTACCACTGCCTTGATCCGTTGCTTCAACTTCATATACAACTTGATTTGCTCCACTATTCTCATCAACGGAAACAGAGCTAGGACTATTTATAGAAGGCGCATCTTCATCCACATCTGTAATTTCAAGGTTTACATTTTTACTAGTGTCGTTTCCGTAACTATCCGTTGCGATAATTGTAAATGTATAACGAGTCTGGGATTCAAAGTCTGGGTCTGCAATCAGTGCTACTTCCCCTGTTGAGCTATTTAAGCTAAACGCGTCTGAATCTGCTCCTGATAATGAATAAGTTAACGCACTGTCGTCTGTCGCCGCTATTATATACACCACTTGTCCTGCACCACTATTTTCAGCAAGCGTCTTGGCATTTGAACCACTTGTGATTACAGGATCAACGGTATCAATAAGACCACCCAAATCAATTCCACTGTCATCACTTATTTCAAAGGTATCCGCCCCATTTTCAAGTATTGCAGTCCCTGTTTGAGTTATCGACGCAGCGCCACTTGAGCTAATAGTGATTTCATTAGATAACTGGTTGATTGTTTGTGAAAGGCTTCCAGTATTAGTATCAGCACCAGAAAGCATCGCCAAGACTTCACCATACAGCTCAGCATCTGTATTTCCATCGATATAGCCGTCTTCTAAAACGGTAACGACATTACCAGTAATATCTGTAACACCGAATAGAGAACCAATCGCCTCATTGACAGCAATATCTTCACTAGATACAGAAATGTTATTGAGATCGATCCCAGCTTTTTGTACTGCAAGCTCTGTCAGAGGAGTAACACTAACTTCGACGGAGTTTCCAGAAACTGTTGTCATCGCACTTAACGTAGTAGAAAGACTAGTACCTACTCCACTAGTTTCGTCGATATAATCAGCGTCGGTCCCATTAATATCTGATATTACGACCAATACTGGGCCGGAATAGCTTGAACCTAATGTTAATGAAACGCTACCATTACTCATGTCCACGTTTTGGCTAGCTAAAACGT
Source organism: Vibrio phycocola (assembly GCF_053850235.1). Taxonomy (NCBI): domain Bacteria; kingdom Pseudomonadati; phylum Pseudomonadota; class Gammaproteobacteria; order Vibrionales; family Vibrionaceae; genus Vibrio; species Vibrio phycocola. The sequence goes on from NZ_JBSQDJ010000001.1 coordinate 685,770, forward strand.
TTCCAAATTCATCATATACAGTAACACCGACAGTAGAAATAAACTCACCGGCAAATGCTGATACGCTAACTGACGTAACAGCGGATGAACCACCACCGCCGCTCCCACTATCGCTTCCACCAGCTAGACCCGCGACACCGGCTGCTCCGAGTACACCAAGGGTTGTGTATAAAAGGCTATTTCCGCCTGAATCAGAATTACCTGATTCAATAGCAAAGCCATTAGTTGGTTCCTCATCAGATATGCTTACGAAATCTGAATCAGTAGTTGTAACTCCGGTGTCCGTTAAACCTTCAAGACCAGTATAAGAATCTTGAGTTACTTCATCCAAAGTCTCATTAGTGACGCCGTCACCCAATTCTGGTTCCGTTAGAAAGGCTGTAGTAGATTCAAGCTCAGTTAACTCTTCTACACCAGAATCTAGATCAAGAGAATCAATTTCAGAATTCCAAACCACGCCAGGTTCTGAGCCTATATCGCCACCAGCAACTAATGTCCCATCTAATTCTTCTGATCCGCTAGATGGCTCAAAATCCCCGTCAAATGAATATACTGCAGGTTGGTCCATTGCCGTGTAGAAATCTTCCAAGATAGCTACAGGTCGTTCATCATGAATAATTTCAAGCTTATCGCGGTAGTGTCTAAGTTCTAAGTCTTCAACAACCGAATTTCCATTACTGTCAACCAAAGTGTAAATGGCGCCAGGTTGGGCATAGTACACCATATGAATTTCGCTTAATCGCAAAAAGGAAACCTGACCATTGGATACAACTTTAAGCTGTAGAGACATACCGCTACCTACTATCAATTAATCTAACTTATGCAACATTCTACAAACAAAATTCATATTTGCCACTGAGCAGATTTTGAGAAAACCCAAAAAACCTACAATATATAAAGCTAAGATATTGTTATTAAATCATTTTTAATGGAAGTCTTAAAAATAAGAATAGGCGAAATGAGTAAAATCAATGTCAGAGAATTGACAGAGGAACGACTATTTGACTAATTCATAAAACAATCAAATAGTCGTATAAATGAAGGATGTAAGAAATAACCAAGATAGATAGGTGAAGAATTAGGCCGTTTGGAAACTGAGAGAAGCCGCTGTTCCATTCCATAAGTCTACTGAGCTCGATCCTTGATTAAAAGCACCATTATGGTAAAGAGATACAGTTTCGAAATTTGTCCCACCACCCGATCCGATAGCAATCCAGCTATAGAATTGGGTAGTATCAGTTCCGTTTATTATCTCAGTGTTAGTTCCACGGTTTATAGTGATATTACTATGGTTAAGAATGACAATATCATCATTCGATAGGTTCTCGGCGCTGCTCCACATCAGGTTAGTATTGAAATTTGATGAACCATCAGTGGTAACCGTAATAGTATATTCGGTATCCAGATCAAATATTCGTCCATTATCATCGGATGAAGTACCACTGATTAGGTCAAACTCTATTGATACTTGATACTGAACATCCTCTATAGATAAAGAAACCGACTGACTAGCGACATTACCATCAACATCAGCAGCGCTAACATCAAATGAATAAGAACTCTTAGTTTCAAAATCGGGATTCTCAATAAGAGTAACCTCTCCCGTAATTCCATCAATAGTAAAACTATTTGCATCTATACCGGACAGACTGTAGTTGACGCTGCCATTATCGTTTGCGACTGCCGTATACACAACCTGACCACCACCGATATTCTCTTCTACTGATGCAGAGCTATCACTAGTAATACGTAAAGCTGCAGGCGCTGAATTACTTGAACTATCACCTCCACTAGAAGCCAAAGCAGCAACACCAACAGCCCCCAAAGTACCTAGAGTTGTATATAAAATACCATTACCAGATTCTTCTTCATAAAATTCAAATTGGTCAACTTGATCTTCTTGTTTGGCGTTTAGCTCTTCAATTACAGATACAGCAGCAACTTCTTCTGTATGTGGTGCAGAGCTGGCTTCATCATTTGAAGTGCTTTCTAATATAACGTCTTCAACACTATCTTGCGTGTCCTCAACAAGCATTAGCGCATCTGTTTCATAGCTCCAAACTAAACCTGGCTCAGACTTTCCGCCTCCTGAAATTATCGCTCTCTGTCCTTGACTGCTTCCATTGACTCCAACCGTACCATCTAAGGAATACATTGCGGGATTATTAGTAGCAGAATAAAAACTTTCAAGTACAGCAATTGGGTCTTGATCATAGATGACTTCTAAGCGATCTAGGTGATGTCTGAGTTCCAATTTATCTAGAATGACGTCACCATTTTTATCCACTAACGTATACATTGCCCCTGGCTGGGTTTGATACACCATATGAATTTGGCTCAGTTTTAAAAATGAAACTTGGCCATCAACTACAACTTGAAGCTGGAAAGACATCTACTACCTCTTTAATACACTTTTATTATCTATAACGAGCTATACAGAAACACTAGTAGGCAAACTTAATAAATTACTCTGATTAATATTTGAGTTTGCTACCGTGCCGTTCCATAAGTCAGCAACTGCAGTTGGACCAATAGAAAAAGTGCCATGCACATCAGCAAATACTATAGGGCTGCCATACCAAAGGTACGTTGACACAGAACCAAAGCTGGCCGTTACACCATTGATTCCTACCAAAACAAAAGAATCATCAGCCCCAAGGTTTTGCGCATCGTCCCACTTCGCATCATCGGTTAATGACAGTGAACTCGTATCAGAATCTGCGACAATATAAATAGAATACGACGTGTTAGCATCAAAACTTTGTCCGCTGTGATCTGACGACTCACCTGAAGTAAGATCAAAAACTACTACGCTAGGATCAATTTCAACAACATCGTTAATCGCCAACGTAACATCTTGCAGAGTTACATTTCCTAATGAATCACTCGCCTGAATCGTAAACGAATAGCTTGATTGAGTTTCATAATCAGGGTTTGCTTTAAGGGTTACCACTCCTGTATTACTATCTAAACTAAACAAACTTGCATCCGAACCTGAAATGCTATAGCCGACGCTATTAGCATCTGTTGCTGTCGCGGTATAAACGACTTGGCCACTGCCACTGTTTTCATCGATTGCGGTTGCTGTTGCACCACTGGTGATGACAGGTGGTGTATCATCAATATCATTGATCGCCAAATTTACGTTTTGGGTCGATGAGTTACCTTCTGAATCCGTTACCGTGACCGTAAATGAATAACTTGATTGAGTTTCATAATCTGGGTTTTGAGTTAGAGTTACCACACCTGATGAACCGTTAATGCTAAATGCACCGTTATCTGTGTTCGAAAGACTATAGGTAACACTTCCTTCATCGTTTGCTACTGCCCGGTAAACAGCTTGCCCACTTCCACTGTTTTCATTAATTGCAGTCGCCGAAGAACCACTGGTAAATACCGGAGCAGATGTGTCCGAATTCGATCCAGCTGAGTTGCCTGAATCCGCTGGACTACCAGAATCACCGCCACCACTACCGCCACCAGAAGCAAGCGCAGCAACACCAGCGGCGCCAACCACGCCGAGGGTCGTATATAAAACATTAGTGTTTTCTGTGAGCGAGAAGCTCACATCATCCGATGTTGAAGTGTCATAATCCGAAGCAATAACTGGCTCTGCCACAACGCTAGATTCTAATCCTAGATCGGTAGTAGCAACGTTCTCATTAAGAGATGCTATCTCGGAGTTCCACACTACGCCCGGCTCAGCACCGACATCACCACCGGATATTGCAGAGTTATCTTGTAGATCATCGACATTCGACTCACCAACCTCTTCAAATGCATATGCAGCAGGTTGTTCTGAAGGAGCGTAAAAATCTTCGAGTACCGCCACAGGAGCGTCCTCATGAATAATTTCTAGCTTGTCGAGATGATGTCTGAGTTCAAGATCCTCGGTAACAACATTGCCTTCGGCATCAACTAATGTATATACAGCACCCGGTTGTGCGTAATATACCATATGAATTTCGCTTAACTTTAAATAAGAAACGTCTTCACCTGAGACGACTTTAAGTTGCAGAGACATCCTGTATCTACCTTTTTTTTGAATGATTGGTTTAGCTTTGCCAGTAGTTTACTAACACCGCACTTATTTACCATGGCTCACTTCTTATAACCACATGTTAACATAGGCAACCACCTAAAATACCCCAATAACCATATGAATTAATGGGCAAAATCAACAATTATCAAAAATGAGAATATTGGAAAGTTGTTATATTAACTTTAAATAATGCACCGTAGCGTCAACTCAAAGTGATAAATTGGTAACATACGGGTAAAGTTTGAACATTGTGAACATTTGAGGGACAAATCAACAATTTTGACAATGTATTGATAGAATAATATATAGAGAATGAGAATTAGTTAATAGAGGGGAATATAGAATCTTATCCTAGTTTTAATTGTTATAATTGGTCAACTAAACACATATATAAGAGCTTAGATATAATACAAATATTTTCATATAATATGTTTATGGTCGATATTTACAGAAATACTATCATTCAATACTTCATATAAAATATATTAGATATTATTTATAATCATTATATATGTTAATTAGTGTAACATATATAACCACTCATTTACCTCTTCGAAAAAATCCAAGTAGTTATCATTCAAATACAACCAGTTAAAACAAAATTCATCTCGAATCACTACTACTATTCCTATTTACTTAGCTTTAGTTTTTAAATTAAATCTAAGTAAATTAATAAATATCAACAAGGTCTAGATTCATCCTCTATAATATAGTTTTTAGTATTTACTTAACGTTAAAATAGTCAATAAGTTGACATGTAATTGTCCATAATCTTGACAGTATTAAAATTTAAAAACGTTGACTATAGTTGATTTATAACGTGAATTTATATCAAGAGTCGATCGGATAAAGCCGAGATGAATGTTATCTTGAGGAATATTTATGAACCATTTCTGTCGAATAGCTTTAATTACTACCTTAGCACCCACATTCGCTTTAGCCAGTGACCTCGACTTCGATGCACTTGACATGGAATCCCTTATGGGCTCGGATGTACAACTTTCTTCCGCCATGAAACGACTGCAATCCGCTCGTGAAACGGCTGCCTCCGTTTATGTGTTATCCGTTGATGATATTATAAGCGCTGGAGCAGATTCCATACCTCAAGCATTGAAACTTGTACCAGGGATGCAGGTTCGCCAGATCGACAATAATGTTTGGGCTGTCAGTATCCGTTCAAGCGCAGGAGTCTACTCTAGTAAACTGCTTGTATTGGTTGATGGCCTAAGTGTGTATGACCCTATCCATGCAGGAGTAAATTGGCAGTCGCTAAATTTATCTCTATTCGATATTGATAGAATAGAAGTTATTCGTGGCCAAGGTAGTTTACTGTGGGGAAGTAACGCAACCAATGGCGTCGTCAATATAATAACGAAGCATAGTGAAGATACTCGTGGTACAAAAGTATATGCCGCTACAGGTAGCAAAATCGATCATGATTTAGTTGTGCGCTATGGCAATGACTTAGACAACCTAGGTTCATTTCGACTATCTGCTCAATCTCGCAAGATGAGCGAATCAGATGACGCTTATAAATATGATATAGGTACTAATGATTACAGTGAATCAGAAAGCATTATGGGAAGGCTCGATCTCAACTTGCGAGATGACCTTTTCTTATTGGTACAGAGTCAATATCAAGAACAAGACATTGGCAGTAGTATCCGAGTTCCAGATGCTACAACGCATATCAATACCCCTATTACCGATGAAGATAATCGTCGAAATTATTCGTTAATGTCTCGAGTAGACCATTCCGTCGATCGAGATACCAGTCAAATGTTGCAGGTGGCTTACACGGGTACGACAAGCAAAAACATGTATTACCAAGAGAACAACAACACTCTCGATATTGATTATCAGCGCAACGCATTAATGAATTCAATTCAGTTTGACTGGGGTATCAACTATCGCTATGCGGATCTTGAGCTTTCCGAAACTGACTATGTAGCCATAGAAAACGACTCATATAAAATGGAACAATATGGTGCATTTATCCAAGCACAGTTTGAATTGTCACCTGACGAATTGAAGTTCATTATTGGCAATAAATCCGAACACAATGAAATGACAGGTTGGGAACATCAACCGATGGCAAGGTTGGTCTGGACGCCAGACTCTCGTCATACACTTTGGGGGTCTGTTTCTCGAGGCGTAAGAATTCCATCATTGATCGAATATAGTGCCGATATCACAGTGGGAGGAGTCTCTGTCTCAGAACTTGACCCAAGCCTAAGTGCATATGAAGATATGTATGTGACGCAAATGCTTAAAGGCAATGAAGATGTCGAGGCTGAAACATCGGTGTCCAAAGAAATCGGTTATCGCTACAACAGCACTGACTGGACGGCAGATATTTCTTTGTTTCATACCAATTCAAATAATGTTACCGCACTAGAATCGTCATTTGACTCTGATTCGAGTTACTCGTTAGCAGACGTGTTTGTTGGTTTAGCTATAAATGATCCTACTGCACTACTCGACTACATAAACAATGCCTACGTGAATCAAACCTTCATCACCGATGTTGAGCTTGAAACTTACGGCGGTGAGCTTGTGCTGACTAAGCAGTTTACCGACAATATCAAGTCTGAGCTCGGATACTCTTATATATCAATCGATTATACCCTGCCGAACAGTAACGTTGCTACTCTGAGTAACGATTCGATAATTAGACAATGGCTATTTAAGACCTCAGCACGAATTAATGATAATCATATGATTTATAGTGTTTTGCGTTACGAAGATGGCGAAGCCTATGAAACCGACGATTTTTATGCGTTAGACTTAAATTGGAATTGGCTGATGTCACAACAAATTATGATTGGATTGTCGGCGAATAACTTATTAAATAATTCGTATATAGAATATGCTGACACCAATATGACGTTTACGATTCCAAGTTACATCGAACCAACAGTTACAGCAAAATTACTACTCACATTTTAATCGGCTAAGTAAAGCATGTTAAGACGCGCGCTGTTCATGATCCTATTACTGGTAACACTGTTGCCAGGGTTTTCGCGTGCCGATGATCGCGAAAAAGCGCTAAAAGCCGGATTTATCTACAATTTTGCCCGATACAGTGAGGGAGAATGGTTTAATAGCGATAAAGAAAAGCAGTACATAATTTGCACTACTGACCCAGTTTTTCAGCAGGTAGCAACTGACGTATTGAAAGAACATAAAGTAAAAAGCAAGTCCGTTTTAATAGACTATATCGGTACACCTGATTCACTCCAGAAAGCACATTGTCATTCGATATTTATTAGTTTAAATACACCCAATACTAAGCAATATCTACAAAGCTCTCAATTAAAGCGAACAATGGTTGTCGGAGAATCGAGAGATTTTATCAAACAAGGTGGCCATATTAACTTTTTCATTGCTGGTGGTAAGGTTCGTTTTGAAGTCGCTCCTAATTCATTGGAAGAGAATGGCATTAAATTAAGTTCGAAGGTTTTGAGAATGGGTCGAGTTATTGAGGATGTCTCGAAATGATAAGACTATGGCCAAAGATTAAGCAAACACTTCAAACGCAGCTTACGATACGTTTGATGATGATTGCTGTAATTTCAACCACGATATCGTCTCTTGTTTTCTCGGTTTATGAATACAATACAGCTGAAAGCTCTGAAACACTTCGCTTACAATCTATTGCAGACATACTAGCGCCAAATTTGACTGCCTCTCTGATATTCGATGACAAAGACACTGCCAATGAACTCATCCAGCCATTAAATGATCAGCCCAGTATCGTAGAGGTAACAGTTCACGATTCGAATGGTGACATTTTTGTTGCTCAAACGAACATCGAACTGCCGCAACAATCACAAATAAAATTAAAGCAAATTAGTGCTCCTCTTGTTATGGAGGGCACCTATTACGGTGAATTGATCATTCAAGCGGATGACAGTTTAATTGATCAGCATGTGCAATTTTTTGTGATTTTTATATCCATAATACTAGGGATAACCCTTTTTATCAGCTTTGGTGTATCGGTCGCCGTCAGCCGTCACTTTACCACACCGATAAGCCGGCTTGCGTTTACTGCTAATCAAGTGACACAAAGTAATAACTACTCTCTGCGAGCGGAGCACTCTCGTGAAGATGAAATTGGCGATTTAACACGATGCTTCAATTCAATGCTTGCCACCATTGAGCAACGAGACCAAACACTAGAATGGCAAGTATCAAAACGAACAAAACAATTGAAAGTTGCCAATATTCGTCTCAAGGATCAAGCCTATAAAGATATTTTATGCGATCTCCCAAATAGGCGTTATCTGATTGAGTTAATGAGCGAATTAATTAACGACTTTATTGACCATACTTTCACTTTAATGTTCATCGACCTGGATGGATTCAAAGAGGTCAATGATACCATGGGGCATGATGCTGGTGACCTGCTCATTATTTCAGCGGCAAATCGAATTAAAGCCAGTTTACGCTCTAAAGATACACTCGCCCGCCTAGGTGGCGACGAGTTTACGCTTCTAGTAAACGAAACTTGCGATCGCACCGCAATATCTCATATCGCCGAAAAAACTCGAGAAGCATTATCAATGCCCTTTGAAATTCTTGGTGAAGAAGTCAACATAACAGCAAGTATCGGAATCTGTTCCTACCCTACTTCAGGGACGACGGTTGAAGCGATCATGAAGAAAGCCGATCTAGCAATGTACGCTGCAAAAGACGCGGGCAGAAACTGTTACCGCTTTTTCGAACAACCTATGCTTGACAAAATGCAACTCAAAAGACGTATGCTATACGATTTGAGGACTGCCATCGAAAATGATGAGTTCGAGTTATTCTTCCAACCAATAGTTAATATTCGTAATGGACGAATTGAAAAAGCGGAAGCCCTAATACGTTGGAATCACCCAGAAAAAGGACTAGTTTCACCTGATGATTTCATTCCACATGCAGAAGATAATGGATTAGTGAACAATATCGGATGTTGGATCACGGATCAGGCTATAGCTGCGGCGAAACGATTCCGTCAAGTGTACGATCCTAATTTTACCATTTCAATCAATGCGTCACCTGTGCAATTCCGTAAGGATAGCCTCTGGTTTGATGATCTTATTTACAAACTAAAACGGGCGAATCTCGGCAAGCATGCCATTGCTGTTGAAATTACCGAAAACACATTAATGGAGAATGATCAGTCTGCTCTGGATAAAGTATTTGCACTGAACAAAATGGGGATTGAAATAGCTATCGACGATTTTGGAGTTGGTTATTCGTCGCTTTCATACCTGCAGAAACTTGACGTCGACATAATTAAAATCGACCGTAGTTTTGTCAGTCAACTCAATCAAGATATTGCAAGCAACACCCTTTGTAAAACGATGGTGAGTATGGCAAATAATCTAAATATTAAAGTGGTAGCAGAAGGTGTAGAAGAACATCAACAGCTTGCCTTGTTAGCTCAATATGGATGCGAATATGGCCAAGGCTTCCTTTTCTCTAGTCCTCTCAATATGGACCGCTTTGAAGAGCTACTTTCTAGCGATACATCACCATCCTTCCGATACAATATTTAGCGCTTGGTTATGGGGTATGTAACTGCCCTACAGGGTAAACTCAATATAAGCTCCAACGACTTAGCGTATTGGTAGTATTAAAACACACGCACTAAAAAAGCAGCTCATCAAAGTGAGCTGCTTTCAGACGTTTTATTCGGTAATGCTTAAGCATTATATGTGTTGATAGTCGTTGTTAGTCACGTCCGAAGTAGATTGTGCAAATGTAAAACACAACACCTGAAACTATAACACCAATCATCCATACATCTGTCTGGTCCATTACTTATCACCCCAAATTGAAGTTAATATTCGTGAGACAATATATCCCGTTACGACAATCGCTATCATCATTGCGAATGCATTTAAAAATAGTTCTCCGGCAAAGTTCATATTCATTAACCTCCAACAGTTGCGTTTTTTTGTTTACTTAGCATTGCTGATTTAGCTTCGCCAGTTACCGCCAGTAATACAATGGTAAGCACGCAACCCACTACCGCGGTGATGTGTGCATTCTGTAAAGGAGCACTTGCTGGTATTACAGAAATGATCGCTTCTTTAACAGGGCGAATAGTCCATGCTAAGTTACAAGCCCATGAAATTAGGAGAACGGTAGTAGCAACGGTAGCATTTCGTTTCCAGAACAAGCCTGCGATAGTCACAAAGAATAGTGGTGCTAACCAAGCAAATAGCCAGTTAATCGAAGGTACGATTGCTGGTTGATTAAAGAAGGTAAGAATCGCACCCACAACACCAAAAATAAGAATCATACGACGAATAGTTTGTTTTTCTTCAACTGGCGTCATAGGCGTTTTACGGTTGGCTTGAATGATATCTTTAGTAAATATTGTCGCTGGCGCTAAAACGGTCATCGCGTACGTTGATAATAGCGCACCAAGGAAGCCAGCTTGTAATAATACTACTAACCAGGTAGGTAAAAGTTTAGTAACCAACGTTGCACCGGCTAATTTCGGTCCTAACTCTGCAAACTCAGGAATAGTAAATGCCGCTAGACCAACTAAAACTGGGAACACACCGAATAAGCCGTTGATTGGTGCAGCGATCCATAATGAGCGACGTATAACTTTTTCGTCTCTCGCCGACATTGCAGCGGCCATACCTTGTTGGTTGACTGATTGCGAGAAAACAACCGAAAATACTGTAGCAATACCGAAGCCAAATAACAGGTCAGAGTTACCAAAAATGCTGAGTTTAAATTCCTGACCATTATTAACATAAAACTCTCTAACGCCGTTCCAACCTTCTGGTAATACGAACGCTAAATAGAATCCTGCAATAATAATAGAGCCATACATCACAACTGCATTGACTAAGTTAACCCACATGGTTTGCTTAATACCGCCCATACTAACGTAAGCAAGACCAAGAATCGCACCGACAACAACTGATACAGGAAGTGTCCAGCCACTGGTTGCCGATAAAGCAATACCAAGAGCTTGTGTTTCAAGAGACACTAGACCAAATACAACCATACCACCAATACATGCAGTTAGGTTTCTCATTTGTTTTCCAAACATTTGGCCTTGTAGTTCTGGGATTGTTGTACAACCAAACCTACGAACCCAAGGGCCCGTTCCAAGACAAATAACACACATTAAAATAGTGTGAGCAAAACAGAACCAAAGTGCGACCGCACCCATTCCATATGCCACTTCCATTAATCCATATACGTGCGCAGAGCCGAGATAAGTAATAGCTAATGTTACAGAGAACATAGCCATATTTGCATCAGCTCCCCCGCGTGCCATATCTGTTACTTGTCCAGACGCCTTTTCTCTCTGATTTAAGTACCACCCAATCCCACCAATAACGATGACATTATAAATGAGTACCATTAATAACACCGAGTTCATAGTAAACCTCTTATTTTATTTGTCTCAATCGAGCCCAATTTGCTTCAATTTCACCGCAATTGTGCCTCATATATATCGATAAAAAATAAGGTCTGGTCACCATTTCGATTTAATTAGAATGCATATATAGGAACCCCATTCCCATTAATAAAAAATGTTACAATAGAGTAATTTAAATGAAAAAAAGTCAGAACCTTTGTTCTGACCTAGTATTATTATATGAATTTTAATTAGAGAGGATTTGTAAATTTATTCGTTTTATCTCTGTGATGTTCTAAGAAAAAATCTTTGAATGATTTTATACAATGAGTCATAAACCGTTGTGGTAAATAATATACATTTAAGAACCAATCATCGGTTTCATATTCATCTAATAGAGAAACTAAAGAACCGTCTTGAATATATTTAGAAACAATAAATTCTGGAACATATGTAATACCAATAGAATTTAACGCAGCAGCCACTTCCATTTTACCATCAGATAACTCTATGAATTTCACTATCTTAACTGGCATGACTTCACCATCTTTTTTATACAACCACTCATTTTGGTTTTGCAGTGCTTTAGAGTACAAGCATCGATGGTCAATTAAATCAGAAGGAACTAATGGTTCACCATGTTTACGGATATATTCAGGTGATGCGACAGTAATAAATTTTTGAGATAATAAATTTCGCCTAACTAGTAATAATTCAGCATCTTTATTAGAGGCAGAGCCCGCAATTGCAGAAATAATAAAATCATGGTCTTTGTAATAGTCCATTGATCTTGGCGTGACCATCATTTGAATATTAACCAAGGGGTTTTCATCAAGAAATTCACCCACGATTGGTAATACAACATTTTCAGCATAAATAGGTGTGCAACAGACACGAATATTACCACGAGTTTCTTTGGTAAATTGGGTCAATTCATTAATCATTAAATGAATATCACCTGTTATATCGGAGAATTTATTATATAAAAATGAACCCGCTTCAGTTAAACGCTCATTGGGATTATTTCGTTGATAGATACTTAATCCAAGTTCATGCTCAAGATCATTTAACCAACGAGAGCCTGTGCTGGTGGAAACATTAAGTGCCTCAGCCGCTTTAGTGATTGAACCAGCATTGATTAACTCAATAAAAAATAACATTCTTACTAGTTGCTGCGGATCAATCGCGTTTGGATTTGTGACTATATTCATTTTTTTTAAATCGTCGTTAAACATTGTAAAGCCCAAACTACGTACATTTACGAATAGCGCTCATAGTAATACCATTTGGCGTTCTATATGAAAAAATTCGACAGTTATGAGACATCGCACAAATGAAAAAGGGATTATATATAATAATCCCTTTTTAAACTTAATAATCAACTAATTGATTATTAATATGATTTCCACGATGGGAAGTTTGCTTTGTTAAGATTTAGAATTTGACGAGCTTCATCAGGCGTCGCAATTTCCATGTCACAACAAGCCAACATTTCTTTAGTACGGTTTACAAATTCGACATTGGATTTCGCTAACTGACCACGACGGTAGTAAACGTTATCTTCCATACCAACACGGATGTGGCCATCAAGTGCAATACAAGCATTGATAATAGGTAAGTGACCGCGACCAATACCTAAACCACCCCAAGTAAAGTTGTCACCCCAATGACGACGAACTTCATCTAACATTTGTAAAAGGATATGAACTTCAGCTGGAGAACCGCCTGGTGCACCTAATACAAACTGGAAGTGTGGACGAGTGAATGGGTTATGAACTTCTGCTTCACCAGCATCACGTGCTTTTGCATTCGCTTTATCGATAAACTTACGATAGAACAGTACGTTATGAATCATACCGATATCGAAAATTTCAATTTCTGGGGTAACGTTTACTAGAGGCATTTCTTTAGCAAGTTTACCCAAGAACACAGGCGTATTTTCAAATACAGTTGAGTGTGCCCAGTTCATAGTACCAGCGTCAAACGTTGCGATTTCAGGGCGCAACTCTTGGAAAGGCATCATGCGGATTTCATCAGCAAGTCCTAGCCCACCAGACGTGGTTAAGTTAAGAACGATGTCACACTTCGCTTCACGGATATACCCAACAGTTTCAACGAATTTTTCAAGATCCATTGTTGCATTTTGGTTGTCATCACGTACGTGGATGTGAGCAATTGAAGCACCAGCCGCATGACATGCAATGATTTCATCAGCTTCTTCGCGAGGAGTTACCGGTACATCCGGAAACTGTTCTTTCTTAGGCCATGCACCAGTACAAGCAACGGTTACAATTCTTTTGTTTGCCAAAGACATAAATATTACCTCTAAGTAAATTTTAAATGGTTAGAAACTCAGCTTAGCTGCGCTCAACGATAAGTGCGGCCGCTTGGCCACCACCGATACACAACGTTGCTAGTCCATATTGAGATTCACGCTTTTGCATCTCATGAAGCAGTGTTACAAGTACGCGAGCACCAGAACAACCGATTGGGTGTCCTATAGCGATTGCGCCGCCATTGACGTTTGTTTTTTCAGAATCAAGGCCTAGATCTGCACAAACAGACATTGCTTGAGCAGCAAATGCTTCGTTCGCTTCGATAAGGTCTAAATCGCTAACTGACAGTTCAGCACGCTTAAGGGCCAATTCAGTTGCGGGAACAGGAGCGTATCCCATAATTTCTGGAGCACAACCTGCTGTCGCTTGAGCTTTAATCGTTGCCATTGGTGTGAGACCAAGCTCTTGCGCTTTTTCTTTGGTCATCAGAACAACTGCCGCTGCACCATCATTGATACCAGAAGCATTTGCAGCTGTGACTGTACCGTCTTTCTTAAACGCTGGACGTGGTTTAGAAACCGTCTCCATTGAAGCTCCAAATTTCGGAAATTCATCGGTATCTACTACTGTATCGCCACGGCGAGTGCTGATTGTATGTGGAGCGATTTCTGCCTTAAAGCGACCTGATGTGATAGCAGCTTCTGCACGATTTTGAGATTGAACCGCGAACGTATCTTGAGCTTCGCGAGTAAACCCAAATTTCTCCGCCAAGTTTTCAGCCGTAATACCCATATGGTATCCACCAAAAGCATCGGTCAATCCGTCACGTAACATGGTATCAACCATCTTACCGTCGCCCATTTTAGTCCCGGCACGCATCCCTGACACAATGTGACCCGACTGAGACATTGACTCAGTCCCACCCGCTACGGCAATTTCAGCTTCGCCACAACGAATTTGGTTTGCTGCATCCATTACGGCTTTAAGTCCTGAACCACAAACCATAGAAACGACGTTTGCAGTACGGTCTGCTGGAATACCAGCATTAATAGCAACTTGACGAGCTGGGTTTTGGCCTAAACCAGCGTTTAACACATTACCAAAAACCAAAGTGTCAACTTGCTCTGGTTTAACACCAGCGTCTTCAAGCGCTGCTGTTACCGCTGTTACACCTAAATCGACAGCGGACACACTGTTAAATGCGCCAAGAAATGCACCAACAGCTGTACGTTTTGCGCTGACAATGACTATGTCTTTCATTTTACGCCTCATTTCATTAAACCAACCCGAATTCGCTTTACTCCGATTCGATTGGCCATAAAAAGAGAAACTTCATCGCTTAATTATTAAGTAGGTAGGCAACTATCAAATACAGCAAAGAAGTTTCAAATTTAAATTAACTATCTAATTAGTGATCGCCGTATGGGTATACGCGGTCTGTAACATCGTTTACATCGTCTTTATCAATAACAGCCATTAGACGAGTCATAGAACCATCGCCACAGTAAAGGTTCAGTGGAGCACCGATGATTGTGCAACGCTTACCAGCGATCTTAGCAACATTACCACCAACGTTTTCCCAGCCTACTTTACCGTTACCTAATAACAGTTTGTGACATGGTTCCCAAACACCGTTACACATACCTTTTTCTTCTACTAAACCGTAAAGCTCTTGGTACGCTTCTTCGCCGTGAACTTCTTTATATAGTTCGCGATCAAAGTGAGCAAACTCTTCAATACCAAATTTCTCGATATATTCGTGACGTAGAGGAAGACCTGAGTAACCTTCTAGACCCATAGACAATTTACCAGCAAGTTTTTCGCCGATAGATGTATGTAGAGGGTGGTCAAGTGCTTGTTGGTCAACGCCCAATGCTTTGATGTCGTGCTTCATACACCAGTGGCCAACAGATGCGCCTACACCAGTTGCGTAGTGGTAGTACTGTTTGCTGTCGTCCCAGATTTCACACATACCAGTGTAAATAATCACGATCATGTCTTTTAGTTCAGCGTGAGTTACACCTGTTTTAGCAAGTGCAGCATCCATGTGTTCTGCTTTGATTAGTGTCCACTGTTCAAGATCAGAAAGGTCTAAACATACCGCTGGACCACAATAAGCATTCAGATCCATTTCATGAGTATAACGAGCGCGGCGGCCGTCAAATTCAGTTTCAATTACGTGACGTGGAGAATCTGCGTGAGTACCACAGTGCATTGGCATTTTGAAGAACTGAGTTAATACGCCAGATTTCGCTAGACCGTGTGCACGAGTCACTTCTGGTTGTGGGAAGTAAGGCCACTGAGGTGACTGAGAACCAACAGGGTGAGAAAGGTCGACAATCACTTTACCTTCGAACGGGTTAACGTAGTTGTTACTCATTTTATTGCTCCAATGAATTATTCTTAATTAGATTTTACGTAGAATCAACGTACCCAAAAATTGGGTACGTCATAGCGTGTTAAGCTTTCGCTTGTTTACGATATTTAGTTTGATCAATTAGGTACTTAAATAGATCATCTTTAGACTGTTTTGCTTCAGCTTCGGTCCACTTCTGGAAACCTTCACCTGTTTTAAAGCCTGATTTGCCTTCTTCAACAAGACGTTGCAATGTTTCACTAGGCTCTGTGCCTGAATACAAGTATTCAAACATATACTTATGGATGTTCAGGCTAAGTTCCGTTGACACCATGTCCGCATTTTCAAATGGGGCAAGTTGAGGAACACGGAACCCAAATGAATTTTTAATACATTCATCGATGGTTTTTGCATCAGCAATGCCGGCATCTAACATATAGAAAGCTTCACGCCACAACGCATGCTGCAGACGGTTAGCTAAGAAACCAGGTACATCTTTTTTACATTCTGCTGGTGCTTTACCACAATCGGTGAGCAAGTCCATACAAACATCAATAGCTTCATCACTCGTCGCTTCAGTACGAATAACTTCAACTAATGGAATAAGTACCGCTGGGTTCCAAAAGTGCATACCCACAACGCGATCTTTTTTCTCTACAACTTCAGCTATCTCAGTAATAGATTTCACAGATGTACCCGATGCAAAAATACACTCTGGGCTTGCGTGCGCTTCCATTTCTTTGAACGTTGCGTGCTTGATATCCATAACTTCTGGTACAGATTCAAAAATAAGATCAGCGTTAGAATATGCTTCAATCGCATCAGCTGTAATCGTAACTTTATCAAGAATGTTATGTTTTTGGTCAGCATCAAGCAGGCCTTCACGAATGAACATATCTAATTGAGATGCCATATCTTCGTGAACAGAACAATTTGCAACGTTACGTGTTTTAATCGTGACATTACGGCCGCCCGCTGCAAAGATTTGCGCAATTCCCACGCCCATCATTCCAGATCCGCCAGCTATCGTAATATTTTTAATGTCAGTGTGTTTCATAATTCACCTTTCGTAAATTTCAGGAGGACAACCAGCAAGCAATTAACCCGCTGTACAGCCACCGTCTACGTAGACAATTTGACCGTTAATAAAGTCAGATGCATCAGATGCGAGGAAAAGAACCAAACCAAACATGTCTTTAGTTTCAGCAACACGTCCCATTGGTAAGCGAGCTAGGAAAGGAGCAATACGCGCTGGATCTTCACAGATTTCTTGAGTTAATGGGGACTTAATCAATGTTGGTGCGATTGCGTTTACATTGATGCGGAAACCTTCTTTCACACCTTTGATTGACCATTCTGTAGACAATTGCTTAGTGATTGAATCAACAGCGGCTTTAGATGCAGAGTACGCAGAGTATCCATCTGGGTGACCACAGAATCCACGAACACTTGATGTGTTGATGATTTTGCCTTGGCCTTTTTTCATGAAGTACTTACCAAAAACTTGGCAAGGAACAAGAGTACCAGTAACATTCACGCTCAATACTTGTTCGAATTTGTCTGCAGGCATTTCTCCAGCTGGAGCACGGAATGCCATGCCAGCATTGTTAATTAAAATATCGATACGGCCGTACATTTCATCAACTTGATCTACGATAGCTTGCTGTGCTTCAACACTTGTTACGTCACCAGAAATAGCAGTACATACACCACCTACTTCTTCAACTGACTTTACAGTTTCTAGCAGTGTTTCCATTTTACGAGCAGTTACAACAACTTTCGCGCCATGTAAAGCAAATGCTTGAGCGTATGCTGCGCCTAATGTGCCGTTACCACCAGTAATAACAACAACGCGGTCGGTAAGATCGAAACAGTTTTTTGCGAAGTCGTTATCCCATGTTTTTGTCATGACCATTATTCTGTACCTTCTAATATTTTTAAATTTAATTTATTAATCTGTTGTGTTGCTTAATAACTTTTACGCTGCGGTAATTGTGACGAGAACCTTAGCAACAGTGCCACCACTCACCCACATTTTGCGCTGTTCATTTGGCAGCATGGAGATTGAATCAAGTGGCCCTGCAACAAAGGTTTCACCCGCTTCGTTTTCCACTGTGATTTCACCTTCGATAACAAAATAGGTTTTTTCAGTCTCACATCCGAATGTGCCTTCGGCGTATTGCCACTCAGCGCCACCATCAGCTTCAAAAATTGAAAGACCTTGCCAAAACTTAGCTAGGCCAGTTTCTGGACCCTGAATTTTTTGACAAGCAACATTAAAATGCGCTGGTGGTTGATATTCAGATACGTCTTTAGCTTGAACGAGTTTCATTATTCTTCTCCAAATATTTCAATTGATTCAGGTATGATTAATTCAGTACCTGTTCGGTCAATAACTTCTTCAACGGTTGTGTTGTAAGCAATCTCTTTAAGTACTAGGCCAGCTTCAGTTGGTTCGATAACTGCCAGCTCGGTAACAATTAGATGAACACACTTGGCTGCAGTGAGTGGTAAGGTGCACTCTTCAAGAATTTTAGGCTCGCCATTTTTGTTGCAGTGAGTCATCATAATAATGACGCGCTTAGCCCCGCTTACTAAATCCATCGCGCCGCCCATTCCAGCGACCATCTTTTTAGGAATCATGTAGTTTGCAAGGTTGCCTTCGCGGTCAACTTCCATCGCGCCAAGAACGGTTGCATCAACATGACCACCGCGAATTAAAGTAAATGAGAATGTTGAGTCAAAATAAGCAGCACCTTCAACAGCGGTCACAGGTGTTCCACCAGCATTAGTCAGGTCCCAATCTTCTTCACCTTCAGCAGGCGTCGCATCGAGGCCGACCATACCGTTTTCAGATTGGAAGACTACGTGTTTATCAGCGGGTACAAAATCCGCAACTGATGTTGGCATTCCGATGCCTAAATTTACTAAATCACCAATGTTCAGCTCTTGAGCAACACGTTTAGCAATCATATCTTTCATGGACATATCAATTACCTCACGATGAAATCAATTAAAACTGAAGGAAGAGAGAAGTTATTTGGATCAACTTCGTTAGGTTCTGCGATTTGGTCAGGTTCAACCATGACAAGCTCGGCAGCGGTTGCCATTACTGGATTAAAGTTCGCAGTTGTTTTATTAAATGACGTGTTTCCATAAACATCAGTCAAACTTGACTTTAGAAGCGCCACATCGGCTTTAATTGGCTCTTCAAGTAAATATTCTTGACCATTAACCGTAACTTTTTGCTTACCTTCTTCGACAAGAGTATGAAGGCCTGTTTTGGTCAAAACACCACCAAGGCCCGCTCCAGCAGATCGTATTTGCTCGGCGAGCGTACCTTGTGGGACCAGATCAACTTCCATTTCACCAGCATTCATTTTCTGACCAGCAATACGGTTCAGTCCAATATGAGAAGCAACCAAGCGCGACACTTGACCATTTTCAATTAACTTACCAACGCCTTTACCAGGCAAGCCTGCATCGTTGCAAATAATCGTTAGGTTTTTCACGCCAGAGTCAGCAACGGCATTGACTAACGCTTCTGGAGTACCTATTGTCATAAATCCGCCGACCATAACAGTCATGCCATCTTCGACTTTTGCAGCGGCTTCTTTGGGGGATAAAATATCTTTCCTGAGCATTGTAAGAATTCTCTTCTTGTTTCAACTGCAACAAACTCTACTCCGATTGAAACAACTCAGAACAGCAAAAATAAGATCGAACATCCTATTTATGAAATGAAGCTCATGATATTGGTCACAAAAATCATTCTCAGTGACGAAATATCACGATATGAAGACTGTTTTTCCCACCAGTGAAACGAGCAGCTGTCATTTATGAAATATTGATCGAATTATTCGTGCGCTAGGTCAACTTTCATTACCTGATTACAATTTCACCTATATACACATATAAACAAAGGTTTAAAAATTCTTAGGGAAATTATGAAAAGTTGGCTGTTTGTGTAGTTAAATACGAAATTCGGGATAGGAATTAATCAAGCAACAATGTATTTTTTGCGTTGCTGGGTTTAGCACTCAACCAAAAAAGACATCTATTTATTATTCATATCTGATAAGTTAACAGTTATATGGTCGATGCGCGCTCACACCGAAGAGCTTCAAAAATTCTTAGCAAGGAGAACTCCATGGCAAGATATCTGTTCTTTATTACATTATTACTCGCTGGTACTGTCCAAGCGGCACCAGAGCAATATGTTCGCTACCAATACCAACAAAACACTTATTATGGAAAAGTAGAAGGGATTTCAATCCAACCGATAATCGGTGATATTTTTTCTGAATATACTTTGAGTAGTAAACCACTATCGTTCCAAGACGTTGAACTTTTACTTCCAACAGAGCCAGAAAAAGTCTTTGCCGTAGGTATGAACTTCGCCAGCCACCTCTCCTCTCCTTCTGAACAAGCACCGCCACTGTTTCTCAAGTTGCCTTCATCGCTGATTTTATCGGGTAAAACTATCGACGTGCCTAAAGACGCTCACAACTTACATTTCGAAGGTGAGCTTGTTTTGGTTATCGGCCGAGAAGCTAGAAATGTCTCAGAAGCCAATGCAAAAGATTATGTATTTGGCGTAACGGTAGGTAACGATTTAACCGAACGGAGTTGGCAATCTCAAGACTTGCAGTGGATGAGAGCGAAAGCCAGTGATGGTTTTGGGCCACTGGCGAATACGATTACCCGCGGGATCGACTATGAAAATGTCGTATTAACCACACGTTTAAACAATGAAGTGGTTCAACAAGAGAGTACTCGATTTATGATTCACAGCGTAAGTAAAGTCGTCAGCTATCTTAGTCACTATTTTACCCTAAAGCCCGGAGACTTAATATTTATGGGGACACCGGGACGAACGCAAGCTCTTTCTGATGGCGATATAGTATCAGTCGCTATTGAAGATGTGGGGATAGTGGAAAACCAGATTCACTTTACTTCTGATTAAACGTTAACAATCGTTCCAGATTGTTAAAATTCACTCATCACTTAAAACACAATTACCACAGAAGTAAAACGCCATTAACATTATGGAAATAGCAAATTTGATCTAAAGCTCATAACAACCACAAAGAGTAAGTATTTGATTGTAATTGCTTCTTAATTTTAGTTTCCTAGGGAAACGAAATTTACCAAATTTAAGATTGATGATGAAAAAGTGTTACACAAGCGATTGCCCTCTCAACCTCACAGGTGTCGTTCATAAGCATTTAAAAGAAGGTTTGGCAAAACGAGTTCGTGAGCAAGGCCTTAATGTTTCAAGCCAACAGCTTCACTTACTGTTGTACTTGTTTGAAGAAGACGGACTGAGTCAAAAACGTTTATCCGAACTGACAAAAATGAATAAAATTTCGGTCGTCAAAGCTCTGAATTTACTCGAGATGAACAACCTAGCAATACGAGTCCAACGCAGTGATGACCAGCGAAATAAGGACGTATTTTTAACACCTGAAGGTCACAAAATACGAGCCATAGTCCACAGAACCATTGATGAACATAAAGATAGCGTATTTAAAGGCATCAGCGCAGAAGAAGCTGAAGCCTTTAAATCAACATTAAAAAAGATGATTAACAACGTAACAAACTAAAAATTTTGCCCAATTAGTTACCCTGGGCAACTAAATTACAAATATAAATAGTATTGGAGCACGAGCAATGCCTGTAAGAAAGATATATACGGAAGATTGCATAGGTTGCGGAACCTGTGTTGAATCTTGCCCAATGGATGTATTTCGGCTTGACACCTCAGAGAATCAACCGGAAATTTCACCATGCAGTAGTGATTGTCCACTAGGACTAAATCAACGTGAATATCACTATCTCATCAAATTAAACCAAATAAACGATGCCGCTGCTGCATTGCAATCGCGCCATCCAATGCCTTCTATTACTGGTCGTGTTTGCCCTCACCCTTGTGAGACAGAATGTAGCCGTGCTCAAGTCGATACCGCCATCAACATTAACGGGATTGAACAATATTTAGGTGATATCGTTTTAGATAATGGTGTTGTGCCACCTTGTAACAGTGGTGATAAAGTCGCCGTTATTGGTTCTGGGCCAGCAGGCCTAAGTGCAGCCTATACGCTGACTCAAAAAGGTTATCAAGTTACCGTATTCGAAAAAGATGAAAAACCGGGCGGTCTTCTTCAATATTCAATTCCCGCTTTCCGCTTGTCTAACGAAATTATCGCCCAACAGATTGATTTTTATAAAAAAATGGGCATCCAGTTTAAGACTGGTGTTGCGGTGGGTAAAGACATAACTAAAACTGAATTAGAAGCGCAGGGGTTTAAAGCGTTTATTGCGGCAACCGGTGCAGCAAAACCAATGCTGTTAAAGGTACCTGGTGCTGACTCTAAAGGAATAACTACAGCAATTGAATTCCTAAAAGGTGTGCGTACGGGTAACGTTGACTCTATTGACCAACGTGTTGCTGTAATCGGTGGTGGTAGTGTGGCGTTAGATGCAGCTCGTACCGCTGTTCGTTTAGGTGCAAAAGAAGTGCATGTAGTTTGCTTAGAGCGTATAGAGCCTGGACACAAAGATAACATGCTTGCACTCGCAGAAGAGATCAAAGAAGCAAAAGAAGAAGGTGTAATTTTCCATACTCAGCGTAGTGTTCAGTCATTCAGTCAAACAGATGGAACATTGTCAGGCGTCTCACTACTAGAATGTGAAAGCGTTCGAAATGCCGATCTTTCATTTAACCCTTCAATTGGTAGTGAGGTTGTTGGACAACTTCAAATTACAACAGTAATCATGGCCATCGGCCAAACTGCTGAAGCAGAATTGGTACCATCTGAAGTTGCAACTAACAAACGAGGGTATATTCAAGCTGATAAGCAAACTCTACAAGTTGAATCAGATATATTTGGCGCTGGTGACGGTGTAACAGGACCAACAACCGTCGTCGTGGCTCTTGCCTCCGGTAAACGTGCTGCTGTAATGGTTGACCGCTACTTAAAAGGTGAAGAGTTGGCACAACCGGAAGTAGAACAAGAGATTGCAAAACCTGTTCCACAAGGCAACAACTTATACATTGAAGAGCGCCAAGAGCGTACGTCTACCGATGCACAAGTTCGCGTCGCGAATTTCGACGAAACTATGCAATCATTCACTAGAGCGCAAGCTCAAAGAGAAGCTGAACGCTGCTTAACCTGTGGTAGCCGCTCAAAAATTGCTTACGTTGATGACTGTCAAGTATGTCGGCTTTGTGCACACTTCTGCCCTGCAGATTGTATTGAAATCTCAGAAGGCGCATACATGACATCGTTACATAACTTCGATGTCGTCAATCTTGGCAAAGACCTAAACCAATAAGGAGTTCAGTTATGAGTAACAAAAAGAATATGAAGCTTAACGTTATTGAGACCGAAATCTTTGTTATCGGTGGTGGTTTTGCTGGCTGCTTTGCTGCAGTAAAAGCAGCTGAAGCAGGCGCTAAAGTTACGATGGCAGTGAAAGGTCGTACTGGTCGGTCTGGCCTTACACCTTGGGCAAACTCTTGGTTTGTTTACGATGAATTCCACGGAAAGATCACCCGAGATGATTACCTAACTCAGTTTAAATTATCAGGTGAATATTTAAACAACTTAGACTTCTCTAATCTTTTAATGGATGAAGCGCGTGATCGTTTTGATGAACTTCGGGAATGGGGTGCAACTACCGCATTAGATTATCCAGAAGAAGGTCGCCCGTATTACTATCAACACGGTACAGTTTCCCGGTCTATAGAATACTGTGCCGCAGGCGACCCTATGCGTCGCAAAGCAGTATCAGTCGGTGTCGAAATGGTTGAGCGTGTGATGATTGTCGAGCTTATCAAAGAAGGTGAAAAAGTGGTTGGCGGCATGGGTTTCCATATGGAAACAGGTGAACCGTATGCAATTCTAGCAAAAGCCACCATTCTTTGTTCAGGCCCATCTTCACTTAAACCCGTTGGTATGGGATACCCATGTTCGTCTACCACAGCCGACGGTGATGCGATGGCTATACGTGCTGGTGCACAAATTTCTGGCAAAGAGTTCAACGATGCCCACCCTTCTCGTCCATTTAGCTATCTAGATGAAAAAGGCTTGAAACGAGCATCGGGTGATGCAACGAGTAAGAAAACGGTATTAGGTTTAGGTGGCGGTCCACCGAGTCAAGACGGTCCACTTGATCCTAAAGATTTCAATGGCGGACAAATGGGCTTACGCATCGATACCGCAATTGGTATCAACATTGGCGGACAGCCGATGGATCCTCAATACTTAAAAGGCCCGGGCGGAACTTGCCATATAACAAGTGGCTCAGGTACAGCCGAACGCATGAAAACCGGGTATTCAACCACGGGTATGGGAAACCATAAAGGTGAAGGAGTCTTTCCACAAGATATCAACGGCCGCTCAAACCTCGAAGGCTTATGGGCAGCTGGTGATGCAATGTGTTCAATGCAAAATGGCGCCGGATATGCCGGTTTTGGTTCATCATCTTCAGGGTCTGCAGTACAAGGAGCTCGCTCTGGTTGGGCTGCAGCTGAATATGTAAAAGATCAACCAACGCCAAGTGTCGATGTTTTAATTCTTGAGGAAATGAAAGAGCAAATTTTATTCCCTATTAACAATGAACAAGGATTCAACCCAAATTGGGTAACTCGAATAATGCAAGGCATCATGTACCCTTACTATGTTATGTACACCAAAGAGCAAGATCGCTTGGAAATCGCGCTAAAGCAAATCAAATACTTGCAGAAAAAGTTCGCAAATAACCTGCGCGTCGAGGATTTTCACGAACTGCGCAATGCTCATGAATGTCGCAATATGCTACTTAACGCCGAAATGAAGCTTGTCGCTGGCATGGAGCGTAAAGAAAGTCGTGGTACTCACTACCGTGAAGATTATCCATATCGTGATGATTCTAAGTATCTCGCATGGGTTAAACTGACGCTAAACGACGAGGGTCATGTTCACCCTGAACTACACCCAATTCCTCAGGAGTGGCACCCAGATTCATCGTTAAGCTATCGAGAAAAATACGCATATGTATATCCAGGTGAAGATGAGGCACGTGAAAAAGCAGGGATACTTGATTAATTTAATCAAGCTTTAGAATTAATCACGTTATTTTAATATCAAAGACAGGTCAAAATAATTATATTATTTTGACCTGTCTTTTAATAATATATAAAAATAGAATTAGAAATTAATTAATATTCCTTATTTGAATATATTAACATTGTATTATCACACTATACCCATCTTTTAAAACTTCATTTCAATACAACTTATTTCAAAAATATATGTCATTTATTTGTTTTAAATCAATAAACAAAAACCGCATGTTAATACAAATAAATCTTATTTCCATATAGCCGAAAAGCCTTAATACAAAAGGCACCACCATAAATGGGAAATGCATTCTCATAATTAGAAAATGTATCAATATAACCGTGATGTGACTCTTATTATTATTTACTCTGTGAACCAGATCTCGATCAATATTGTTATTAAATATCTAGAGTGATTTTTTAATACTTTAATTAATACCTGAAAAGAGTATGGTTAATAATATATTAAAAAGTTTTATTTATTGATTGTAATATAATTACCTATTTACATATTAAACATTTTGTTCAACTAATCTAATTTAAATCACTACAATTTAACTTATAAGAGAGGAAACATGGAAAAGGTGCTGCAAAAAGGCTTTAAAGCTAAGGCACTCGGTGTGATCATCTATGTATTTGTCACAATGTACTTGCAATTAACTATCGCAGGTCCAGACAGTATGAACATACTAATGCCTGCGCTCGTAGAAAAGTTTGGGATGGCCCCTGGTGAGATTATGGGTGGCATTTCAGCGGTTCGTTTACTTGGTGTTGTTGCGGGGGTTGTTACCGGTGCGCTCATCATGAAGATGGGTTTCAAAAAGATTGGGGTACCTTCAATTGTAATCGCAGGTCTTTCCGTGACGATGATGGGACGAGTGGACTCTTGGATGGGGATCATGATAATCCAAACTATCCTCACCATCATCACTCCTGTACTCATGTTCATACAAGGTGGTCTAATTGCGAATTGGTTCATGCGCTATAAGGGTGTTATCTTTGGTATTGTAACCATTTCTGCACCATTAAGTACGGCAACATTCACCCCAATTGGCTTGCCCATTTTTATGGAAGTGGGCTTTGTAACTTTTTATACAGGTCTCGGCGCCATCATTGCATTTTGGGGTATTCTCGGTATCTGGGCGATGAAAGAAAAACCAGAAGACCATGGGTTTGATCCAGATGGAATCCCATTTACGGCTGAAGAAAAAGCCGAAGTAGAAGCGATACGCCACAAAGAAAATAATCAAATTACACAGTGGACACTTAAACGCCTATTAGTGTGTAAGGAGTTTTGGTATGTCACCATTCCGTGGGGTCTTATCGGCGGGATGATGATGGCTGGAATTATGAGTCAAGTTATTCCTATTCTAACAAGTTCTGGTATGCAGTTAGAAACCGCTCTTACTCTAATGTCAATTATGGCCATCGCAGGTATGCCACTCAGTTATTTCTGGGGGTGGTTAGACGATAAAATTGGTACTCCTAAAACCAATGCTGTCTTCTCTCTTGCTTATGTCATTGGATCCGCTGGATTTGCGTTTGGTGGACCGGACAGCATGTACTTGATCTACCTAGCCTTGTTCTGTATCTCTCTCGGCGTCGGTGGTATGCCTAACTTAATGCCATCACTGATCGCATATGTATTTGGTCGTGATGAGTTTGTTAACGTTAACCGATGGTTATATGGCTTCCAGATGATATGTATGAGTGCAGGTATGACTTACCTAGCAGTGATGAATGATATTACCGGATCGTACACGTTATCTTTCATGACCTTCATTCCTATTGCAGCGGTTTGTTGCTTCATGTTCTTATCGATTAAGAAAACCTATGACCCAGAGCGTATTGCACTTGAAGAAAAAGAAAAGCTTGCTTCTACTCGTGAATCGTTAAGCTGATAACGACATCCCCTGTAAGTGTACGCTTACAGGGGTTTCTTATTTTTTATACTCAGTAATTAACTTAATTTCTTCTGATTCACGCACTTCCACACAACCTACTCATCCAACTCGGATAACATTCATTTTTTCTCAACCTCTAAAATGCTAAACATCAAATAGTGTTGGTGTGGAACCTAAGCTGCCTACTCAACCGCTCGGCTTCTTTTTTGCGTTTAATGTGCTATTTGACGCTCTCGTTGCGCCAACTACGGTTATGCTGATGACTCTAAGTCTTTCAGGAACGCAATTTCGCTTTAGCAACAGAAACAGGCTTGTGTCGGCATTAATTCGATTTACCGCAATGAAGATGGGATCGTGTGGATGTATCTCGTATCTTTAGACCCAGAGAACACGATTCGTCACTTGGCGATACTTCCAATATCTGTGGGATTTTCTGAAAGTGTATGATGGTATTGAGATCGTCGTCGCCCTTTCGCTATCAAATAAATAGTCGATTAGACGATGATACTAAGCTTCGAAATCAAATTGAGTTGCGGCATTTCGAGAGGCTGCTGAATTATTTTTAGCAGTAACAAACCATAACTCATGAAATTGAGTTTCTCTTTCTCGGCGAGAATTTGAATAAAGATTTATAGCAACACATATGCAACAAACAACAACCGCTAGCAATAGCATAATAATATTAACAATGACCATAACCACTCCAAAGATTTTCATTTATTGATTTATATCAATAAATATAGCATATGCAATGTGATCTACCTAACAATTTTTAAGCATAATGAGCTAAATAGGAATGATTTTCTTTTAATAGGATGGTTAGTCTCTGATTCTCCAGTAATAAACTAAAAGTCATACAATTATCAAATAAAGTCGTCGGAAGGCAATTAGAAGAGTTAATTTGAAGAAGTTTGCAAAGAAAACTAGCGACGATCGAGGCAATTAAAGATTATTACAAGATAAAAGTGCAGGTAATAAAAAGACCCATAACTCCTTATACTATGAAGTTATGGGTCTTATCTTAAGTTATAGAGACTTAGTACTTAAGCGTTAGACACTAAGCCAGTGCAATGACACCTAAGTTAACGCTCTCTTTTAATTCAAATGATACGCTACCTGACAATGCATCTTTCGTTGCAGTTATCGTGTATTCACCTGAATTTGCATCTAGTGCATCAAATTTAAAGTCACCAAAGAAATCCGTTGTTAATTCTTGGATAACTTCGTCACCTTTAGACAGCACAACCTGAGCAGCTTCAGCACACTCTTCGATACCGTCGATAGTCATTACCACTGAACCAGCAACGTGCTCTTTAGTGTAGCGATATAAGTTCTTATACCAAACTCGTGGTTGAGTTTCATGTTCTTCACCCAACACGTCAAGGCCATCTTTCGCCGCTTTCGCTTTCATCTCTTCATCAGAGATTTTCATCGATTGCATCGCGCCTGTACCACATGACTGAACACAACGAGGTTGTTTCCAACCTGCATCTAGTAAATGTGCGTCGAAGAACCATTTTTGCGGTAATTCTAACTCTTCATTCCACCAGATATGACCATGTGGACATGATTTAACTAGACGTTTTTGACCCTTAGCTTTGACTGGGTCAATAATAACAATGCCGTCCTCACGCTGGTAGATTTCACCATCTTTACATGATTGAACACATGGAGCGTCAGTACATTGACCACACATCGTTGGGACGTAAGCCATATCGACTAAAGATCCAGTACCACGTTCGCGTTTTAGGATATTAATCCAGCGATGTCCATGACGAGGTTGAGACTCTGAGTAACCAGGGAAAGTATTACCACAGTACTCATCTTTATCTGCTAGAAAACAGTTATTGCAGTTTTCACATTTCTCTACATCAATAACCAGATTCCACTTAGCGATAACTTGTTGATTTTCCATGATTACTCTCCCTCCCAAACTCTAATATTAACCAGACATGAGTTACACGCTGTGGAGTGTGATTTTTTGATAATTGGTCTGCTTGGTGTCAATGTGTTCATAGAGCCACCTTTATCTGGAGATTTTCCAGGTATACCAATTGGTTCATAAAGCGCTGACGATTCATATGAGTGAACGGTACCTGCAGGCACACGACCAGTAATATCCGCCGCACAAAGAACAGAACCACGATCATTGAATACTTCAACAATCTGATGATGTTTGATACCACGAGCTTCAGCATCGGCACCATTAATACGGATAACCCAGTAGTAGTAACCATCGATTTCTACGCGGTGATCAACGATATCATTGATATGTGAATCTTTACCGTCAGCCATTGTGTGGAAACTATAACGGCTGTGTGGTGTGATCATCTGTAGTGGGTATTTCTCATATAGCTCACCAGAATGTGGACCTTCCCAAGATGGGATGTACTTAGTCATTACTGGACGCTCAGGATCATCAGGAGCAAAGCGTTTCAAGCTGTTACACACAAATTCAATCTTGCCACTTTGGGTCTGCAACCCACTTCTGAATGAATCACTGTATTCTGCTGGTAATGGGTTCATTTCAGGCACATCTTTCTTTCTGCCTTCGTAATACCAATTCCAAGAAACTGGATCGCGATCTTCCTCTTTCGGTGGCGGAACGATGTAATATCCTTTCTTAAGGAATTTCGTCCAAGAAATTTTCTCAGGTAGATCGGTACCGTTATACAGCCTTCTTACCCATTCAAGTTCAGACGAACCTTCAGAGAAGTACGCACCAACACCTAACTTAGTCGCAATCATACGGAAGATTTCGTAATCCGATTTCGACTCGCCCAGAGGTTCAATACACTTGTGTTGAAGCGTAATAACACGGTGGTTACATTGGTTATAGTTATGGTGGATATAACCGCCACTACTTGCGAACTCACCGATATCCCAACGTTCAAAGTTGGTACACGCTGGTAGGATAATATCCGCAAACTTCGCTTCACCTTCCAGCCAAATTGATTGGTTTACCACAACTTCCAACTTGTCACTGCGATACATATTCGCGAAACGGTTGGTGTCATTCATGGTACCAAAGTGAGAGCCACCATATTTGTAGTACATCTTAATTTGCGAGTGACCAGGTGCTGGATATTTGAAATCACAGAACTGTCCCTCAATGTGCTTGGTATCCGTTAAGTAACCTTCTGCTTTACCTTCCATAACCGCTTCAGGGATACGTAAACGAGGCACTTTCTGTTTGACCGGGTTCATCGTCATAACTTGTGGCATACGTTGGTACATGTTTACACCAACACCTGTACCTTCAAAGTCACCAGATAAACCACCTTCTGAGTATCCAGGGAAGTAGAAGCGAGTATCAACTGGCGTACCTTGTTGTAGGTTACCCATGTTGACACCAGGCTTACCAATTCCTTGCATCGCCATTAGACAAACCATTGAACGTGCCCACTCAGCACCGGTTGCACTGCGACATGCAGAACCAAAGCCTTGAACACCACCCGCTGCAAGATACACTTTCTTATTACCCCATTTACGGGCTAATGCACGCACATCACGTGCTGGGATACCTGTCTCTTCTTCTTGCCATTCAGGTGTTTTTGGAATGCCGTCTTCGTTACCGATAACGTACTCTTTCCATTCTGCAAATCCTTCGGTCTTATCTTCAACGAAGTCTTTGTCGTATAACCCTTCTTGCATCCAAACGTAAGCAATTGCTAATGCCATTGCGTTACTTGTACCCGGGTTAGTACCAAACCATTTACCACCAAGCAATGCTGCTGTGTGGTTATAGAATGGGTCAATGTGAACAAATTCAATACCCAACTGCTTCGCCCATAGACGACGCTGTGTACCTTCCATCGCACCGTATACACCAGAAGTAGATTCTGGATCACTCGACCAGAACACGATCATCTCTGCGTGTTTTAGTGCATCTTCAACGGTTGAATAGGTATCTGGTGAACCTAGACGAATCGAGTTTCCCCAGTGGTGCATTGCACCCCAGTAGAAGCCTTCCCAACTATCTGGGTTATGGGCAACATAAGAGGTACCAATGATGTTAAAGAAACGCATACGACAAGATAACCAATAACCCAAGTTACCCCATAAGTGGTGCGAACCCGTACCATTCATTATTGCGCCTGGACCATGTTCAGTTTTAACACGTCCAATTTCTTTCGCGACAAGATCCGTTGCTTCATCCCAACTAATACGTTCATAGCCAGAAATACCACGGTTTTGTGGATTACGTTCACCATCTGGATCAAAATCGACACGCTTCATAGGGTAAAGAATTCGGTCTTTTGAGTAGATAGTAGATTTGATCGCTTGTGTATGTGGGCTAACGGTTACCTTTTTCGTTGGAGTAAACTCTCTACCGCGTGCTTTGATAGTCCATGGTTCTGGATCGTCATCAGCCAAATCGATCGGAGTTATACGAATAATTTTGTCGTCTTTAACATACACGAAGACTGGACCACCATTGGTATTGCTGACAAAACGCAT
Organism: Vibrio phycocola; assembly: GCF_053850235.1. Classification (NCBI taxonomy): domain Bacteria; kingdom Pseudomonadati; phylum Pseudomonadota; class Gammaproteobacteria; order Vibrionales; family Vibrionaceae; genus Vibrio; species Vibrio phycocola. Next base: position 717,296 of record NZ_JBSQDJ010000001.1, read on the forward strand.
CGTACCGTCAGGCATTGGTGTACCATATTTAGCTTGATTGTCGACAATTGCACCTAGAATATCGGTGAACTGGACAATCAGTTTCTCATCACCAATGGCTTCAACTTTGAACAGTTTCGCCATATCGATAACATCTTGATAGTCGCGCCATGGCACCATCATTTTCATTGCATCTGCTGCAGTGTTAAACATCATTACAACATCAGCATCAAGATCTTTACCTGATTTGGAAGACATTTTCCCATCAGTAATCTTAAAAATACGTCCTGTTTTTGAGGTACGAACACAGATACAAGCGGTAAGATTTTCTTTAGCGACAAGCGCTTTGAATTTTCTATCCGTCTTACACAATAACTTTACTGCTTGGGCTAAACCGAGCAGAGTTACCTTCAATTGCTTCTCTGAAGCTATATTGGCCATTTTCAAAATTATGCTCCCAGTTACTACTCTTTATTTTTTCTGATCTATTAAGAGCAATAAACGAGCCAAACCTTTAAAAATTAATTAGTTAGAAATCCATGATCAATGTCATACAGAATATTAAACTAATCATGATCCACATCAATTCAGAGCCTTTAGTCACTTTTTATATCCTATGATATTTCCTACTCTGTGATATATCACTATGATATATCATAACTAAACAGGTATAATTTCGGCTTCAAAACAGCACAGTATTTAGCATGGAAACGAATGGATAATAACCTATTTTATCGCCAGGCCGTTGAGGCATTAACTGGAAGTTTAAACATTGAAGAAAGCTTGAAAAATTGTATTAATTTCTTGCGTGATGTTATCCCTGCAGATGTGTTGTCTGTCCATTTATGGGACGAGAATTTATGTTCCCTACGGATATTAGCCACAGCCGATAAACACCATGGGCACCTATGCAGTATTATCATTCCTGTCGAACAAGAAATGCGTCATATCACGCGCTGGGAATATGGTTTGGGTGTCAAAATCATCAATGACTTTGTCGATGATCCCATCAGTTCATTAGTCGAAGATCATATGGCGACTATCTACGGTGATGAGCACTACTCTCACTTGATTTCTCGAGTTAAAATTGGTGACGAGAGAATCTGTGACCTCGTTCTTTTAGCGAAAGGTAGAGGACAGTTTAAGCCAGAGCATGCACAACTGTTCTCGACTCTCGATTCCCCGTTCGGTATCGCGGTTTCTAACAGCTTAAAGCATATCGCGATTAAAGATATGCACTCCAAGCTACTTGATGAACATGAACAACTGAAATCAAAATATAACCAGATTAATCATTACGACGTTATTGGTAGCAATAGTGGTTTAAAGCGTACTATTCAAAAGGTCGATGAAGTTTCTAATACTGATGCTCCTGTACTCATTCTTGGTGAAACGGGCGTAGGTAAAGATGTGATTGCCAATATGATCCAACACAATTCATCTCGAAAATCCCAGCCTTATATCAGAGTGAATTGCGGAGCTATACCAGAATCGCTCGTTGACAGTGAGCTATTTGGTCATGAAAAAGGTGCATTTACCGGCGCTTCGGAACAAAAGATTGGCCGCTTTGAACGAGCGAACAAAGGAACAATATTTCTCGACGAAGTCGGTGAATTATCGAAAGCAGCTCAGGTTCGCCTACTTCGAGTACTGCAAAATGGTGAGATAGAGAGAGTCGGTGGAAAGAAAACACTTAAGCTTGATATTCGTGTTATTGCCGCAACAAACCGCTCACTAGAAGATATGGTTGCGAGCAATGAGTTTCGTCCAGATTTATACTATCGTTTGTGCTTGTTCCCAATTAAGATCCCACCTCTGCGTGAACGCCTCGAAGATATTCCATTGTTTGCCAATTATTTTATCCAGCAATGCCGCAAGAAGTTTAATCTTCCGCCCTCAGAAGTTGCGATTGGTGAAATCGAAAAGTTGCAAAGTCATTCTTGGCCAGGAAATATTCGCGAACTCACCAATGTTATCGAACGCTCAGTGATTGCGGCACACGGTAGGCCAATAATTTTCAATCTAAATCGACATTCAGACGTGGTTGACTTTACACCAGCGGTTAATATCAATCCAAATACCGCTATGTTAACTCTCGAAGAAATTAATCGTGAACATATAAAACGGGCGTTAGCAGTGGCAAATGGAAAGATACAAGGACCAGATGGCGCAGCACAATTGCTCAATATTAATCCACATACTTTACGCAGCCGAATTAAAAAATTAGGCATCTCATATAACGAATAATCCACACTTGCTTTATCAGTATTACTCGTTACTCTAGCGAGGCTAAATTATTCACATTGAGTAACCTTAGTTTTGCGTTACTCAAGTTTCTCATCTCCTATTCTCAAGCAAAAAAGGATAGTTTCATGAATCCGATCTCGATTGCTTTTACCGGCCCATCTGGCAGCGGTAAAACCACCACAATATTACGCATCGCTGAACAACTGACCAAAGATTATCGCTTAGCCATTGTCAAACACGACCCAAGTGATAAGGCTCAGTTCGACAAAGAAGGTAAAGATAGCTGGAAATTTAGTCAAACCGGCGCTGAAATTGTTGTGACATCGCCAACTCGAACAACCTATTTATCACAGCGACCTAGAGAAATTGAGAATATTATCGAGATGTTAGCCGAGTTTGATATTTTGATTGTCGAAGGCTTGAAAACCTTGCCTTTACCGCGAATCGCGATCTTTAGAAATGAGATTGATATTAGTTATTTTTCTTGCTCAGATGCTATTGCCATCGATGACACAATTAACATTGCCGATTATGACGTACCGCAGTCACTAAAGATATTAGATTTGAATAATACGCAACAGCTAATTGATTGGTTATTAGAAAATGGGCAAGCTGTTGTTCGATAAAGGATTTGTTGTTTAAGACGTTATTTATTGATGCACGTTTAGTAAGAATAATCATGCAGCCAGAGAGATTCTACATCGTCACTGGCTGTCAGGTTCAATGGGATGAAATAGGACTAACCCGTCAGGCCTGTATAAAACAACTTCCCACCGGAAATCAGCAAGAAAAAATAGCAAACTTGATAAACTCGCTCTTGGCTGATCACTTTAAGTAACATCGTCCCGATTTTAACGCCAATGGGAGCCAATGGAATCAAAACTAAAGACGTCATTAAGTTTTGATGATCAAAATTACCTAGGTAGGTGTAAGGAATCAGTTTAATCAAATTCATTAAACCGAAAAACACTGCCATCGTACCGACCATCACCATTTTATCGAGCTTTTTCGGCAGCAAATACATACTTATTGGACCACCACCAGCATGAATCATGGCACTCGACAATCCAGATAATGCACTCCAAAACTGTCCTGAGTATTTGTAAGTTTTAAATGTCGCCCCTTTTAGATAGTACTGTGCGCAAAACAACAGTGAGATAGTACCGACAACAAGTTCAACAGCTTGATCGGAGACAAACCCCATAATAAATGATGCCACAATGATTCCCACAATCGCCGGCGGTATCATCATTTTGATTTCACTAAAATCACAATTTTTATAGTGATAACGAATAGCAAATGCATCCATTACACATAGAATTGGCAACAACACAGAAGCAGCTTGCACTGGTGACGTCGTAAAGGCCATCAAAGGCACCGCAATAACGCCTAGTGCGCCACCAAACCCACCTTTACTGATTCCATAAATTAATACAGCCGGTATAGCAGTTAAATAGAAAAGATAATCTGTAATCATAATGAATATTCTTATATAAACTTACATTTACGTATATCAAGTCAATGCTTAAAACACGTTCGCCGCCAGAATCGAATACTGGGGAAGGATTGAGTACTGTGGCGCTAGATTAAATGACTTCAAGTTGGAATACTTATATATGCAACACATTATGATGTAAAAAATATTCGATCAGCAGAAATTAGTTTTTGATATATAGAAGATTGCTGAACACCCTACTCTATGATCAGAGCAATTAATCAAGGTTCTGGTTGTATCGACCACGCGTTAACACCATACGATCTCTCGCGGCCAGATTAATGAATACACCACAGATAGAAGCAACAACGGTGATCATTACCAACGAGGCTGTCCATGAGTCCGTAGCACCATGCAAATAACCAATAATTGATGGGCCTGTTGCCGCTAAACCATAGCCGATACTTTGCGACATGCCTGATAAAGCCGCAGCTTGAAGGGGTGTTTCTGTTCTTAAACCAATAAACGATATTCCGATGATAAAAGTAGAACAATTCGCTAGACCAAATACCCCAACCCATAGAATGGCAAACTGTGGTAACAATATCATCCCAACTGCTCCCAAAACACTTAAGATTGCGGTTAGTGAAACAAGTTGTCGTTGACTACGAACACGAGACAAAATCGGCACCAGTAATAGCCCAGGAACCATGGTTGAAAACTGAAGGAAGCCGTAGATATAGCCTGATGTTATTTCATCATAACCAAAGTCATGTAAAATCTTGGGTAACCAACCGGCAAAAGAGTAAAAGATAAAAGAGTTTAATCCTACACCTAGAGTAAGATGCCAAGCGACAGGACATTTCAGCATTTTAAACATCAACCCGCTAGAATCTGACGTTGTTGTATCTGATGAAGAGGCACCACTCATCTTTTGCGGAATCCATATCATCAAGGCGATAATAGGAAAAAGTAGATTTAAAAACAGCGCTAATTGCCATCCCGTGAATCCATACAACTCTATCCCAGAAATCGGTACCATTAAACTCGAGCTTAATGTTGAACTTACGCCCATAGCGAAAATATAAAGTGACGTTATAACGGCAATTTTGGTCGGAAAATTAACCTTGACGACCACAGGAAGCAGTACGTTACCCACGGCGATTCCCGCACCAAGCATGACCGTTCCAAGGTATAAAAATGACTGAAAACCTAATGAGCGCAGTGTGATGCCAAGTCCAATCAAGACCAAGGCAATGGTAAGTGAAGGGTATAATCCGATACGACGAGAAAGAGACGCAGACATCGGAGAGAAAATAGCAAATGACAACAGCGGTAATGCCGTAAGAAACCCCGCCGCTGAAGAACTTAACGATAATCCTTCCATAATTTGACCAAGCACAGGCGCAACGGCAGTAAATGGAGCACGTAGGTTTAACGCGACAAACAAGATACCTAAAAATGCTAAAATTCTTACTTTATTGCTATTTGACATCGTTGTTTCCGTTATGGGTGGTCGAGTGAATCTGCACATTGTGATTAAATTGCCGACACTCTAACACTGAAATAGAAAAACCCACATAAATGCGGGCTTTTAACGTCAATTAATTTTAATTGATTTGATATCTAGCGTTCGATAGCGATGCCATTTTCATCGAATAGATAGACTTCAGAATCATTGCAACTCAAGGTTAAAGTTTCCATACTCTTAACTTCTTTGTCACCCGCTAGGTGAACTTTAAACCCTTCAACTCCTGAAGATTGACCAAACATGTATGTGCTATTGCCTAAACGCTCTACCACATCACTTTGGAATGTAAGTTTGATTTGGGCTTCGTCGCCAACCAATAGATGCTCTGGTCTAACTCCAAACGTCACTTTATCACCAACAGAGAATGATTTATTTGAACACGAGACAATGAACTCACTATTATCACCCGCACTTAAAGTAACGGAGTCTGACGTCAAAGATTTTACCGTCGTCGGTATAAAGTTCATTTTAGGCGACCCAATAAATCCCGCTACGAACAGGTTTGCTGGCTTGTGATACAGATCCAAAGGTGAACCAACCTGCTCTACTCTGCCATCCCTTAAAACAACAATTTTATCGGCGAGAGTCATCGCTTCAACTTGATCATGAGTCACGTAGACCATAGTATTCTTTAATTTTTGATGCAATTTAGCGATCTGCAAGCGCATCTCGACACGGAGCTCTGCATCCAAATTCGAAAGAGGTTCATCAAATAGAAAGACTTTAGGATCACGAACTATGGCACGTCCAATCGCTACCCGTTGACGCTGTCCACCGGACAACTCTTTCGGCTTACGCTTACGTAACTGGTCAAGTTGCAATGTTTTAGCGGCGGCATCAACCTTAGCCGCAATTTCATCAGCAGGGACGCCGTTCATTTTTAGACCGAAGCCCATATTTTCTTCAACCGTCATATGCGGGTATAAGGCGTAAGATTGAAACACCATTGCCACGCCACGTTCAGCAGGGTCAACATCATTCACTAGCGTATTATCAATATTAATCTCGCCTTCAGTGATTTCCTCTAAACCAGCGATCAAACGTAACAAGGTTGATTTTCCGCAACCAGAGGGACCGACAAACACGACAAACTCACCATCATCTATTTGTAAATCAATACCATGGATTGTCTGAACGCTATCAAAACGTTTAATGACTTTTTTTAACGTAATGTCTGCCATTACAGGCTCCTTTACCCACTTCTACTAAATGGAATGTTTGTAAATGTTCGTTGATGAGCAAAACATACTCTTTTTGCTCGTTGTTGTGAGAAATCAAATTGAAATTGTTGATCGTCATCATACTTCCGAAGCCAACTTGTACGATATCTGTGGAAACGTTTACAAAACGTGAATTCTTCGGTATTAATTTTTTCGTCAATCTCTATGATTTGGATCATACCAGTGCTAATACGTACTGGTTTATATCGCCTTTTTCAGCTCACCAAACACGTCGAAAGACAGGAATTAACATTACCTATTCGATGAAGCGGCAATAAATGGAGCATTCTGTGACAGTTAGCTACCCAAAAAACAATATGCCTTCAGCGCGCAATAAAAAGCTGGTGGGCATCAAATTAGCGCCTTGGCTGTTTTTAACTCCCGCGATGATTATATTTGCGGTCTATGTGATTTATCCGATTATCAGCAGTATTTCATTGAGCTTTTATCAGTGGGATGGATTAGGTGAAAAAACCTGGGTTGGATTTGAAAATTACATCGAGTTGTTCGATTCCGAAGCTTTTTATACGTCGCTTGGCAACAACATCCGTTGGTTAATATTTTATATGTTAGCTCCGCCAATTGGTCTCGCGATTGCCCTATTCCTTAATCAACAAGTTAAAGGAATCCGCGTTGTTAAGTCTCTCTTTTTCTTTCCATTTGTTATCTCTCAAGTGGTAGTGGGTCTTGTGTTCGCATGGTTTTACGACCCAAGTTTCGGTTTACTCAATATCGCGCTCGGTTGGTTTGGTGTTGAACCAATCGCGATACTCGCAAATGAAGATTATGTTACTTACGGAATTATCGCCGCCGGACTTTGGCCACAAATTTCCTATTGTATGATTTTGTATCTTACTGGCTTGAATAATCTCGACCCCGAGCAACTCGAAGCCGCCCGTTTGGACGGTGCTAAGAAATTGAGAATGCTTTGGTATATTGTAATTCCACAACTTAGACCTGCTACGTTTATTGCCATAGTTGTTACCATTATTGGCGCACTACGTTCATTCGATCTAGTCGCCACGATGACCGCCGGTGGCCCGTGGGGCAGCTCATCCGTTCTTGCTTATCAAATGTATGAAGAGTCAATTTTTAACTATCGTATGGGCTATGGCGCAGCGGTATCCGTTGTACTGTTCTTAATTATGGATATCTATATCGCTTACTTCTTGTGGCGTATGTTGAGGAGTGAAAAATAATGTATCCCCAGCCAATTGAAAAAGCCGGTCGCTTCACCAATATTAGCTACCGCGTTGCATTACCGATTTCCATTGTGATGTGGCTATTGCCTCTCCTTGCCGTAATGATGACCTCAATTCGTTCAATCGATGACATCAATAAAGGCAATTACTGGGGCTGGCCAACTGATATTCAGTTTATTGAAAACTATTCGCAAATATTTACTGCGACACCTATGGGTCAATATTTAATTAATAGTTTGTTTATTACATTACCCGCTGTTGCTGGTGCCGTCGCACTTTCCACCTTGGCCGGATTCGCCCTTGCGAAATACAAATTTAAAGCCAATATTTGGATTTTTGCAGCTTTTATCGCGGGTAACTTTGTTCCATTCCAAATACTAATGATTCCAGTACGCGACCTCACCATCGCATTTGGTTTATACGATACCCATTGGGCGTTAATCTTGTTTCACGTCGCATTTCAAGCTGGGTTCTGTACCTTGTTTATGCGTAACTTTATCGTCGGGATTCCAGATGCTCTTATTGAAGCGGCACGAGTTGAAGGCGTGAGAGAATGGAAAATATTCTGGCACATCGTATTGCCACTTGTCCGCCCTGCTCTAGCGGCATTGTCGGTACTCGTGTTCACCTTCATCTGGAATGACTATTTCTGGGCATTGGTATTAGTACAGAGTGACGAAGTTCGCCCAGTAACCGCTGGCTTAAGTGCATTACAAGGTCAATGGTTGGCATCGTGGCAGTTTATGTCTGCAGGCGCTATCGTCGCCGCGATTCCACCAGTAATCTTGTTCTTTACCATGCAGCGCCACTTTATTACCGGATTAACCTTGGGCGCAACCAAAGGATAATTGGCTTTGTGTGACAATACCGGGTATTTGGAATGCCTAAAAAAGAGTATTGTCATGCAGCCTAATCAAAATAGCTATGTGTATTTATTACACCTTAATAACGCTATAAACAACTGAAATAAAAATAAAAACTCTAACGGAAAAACGTGAATCAAAGAACCGGAATAAGGGACTTCTAATATGAAATACATCAAACATATCACGCAAACCATGATGCTTAGCGCTGCATTAACAACAACAGCATTTGCAGGGGAATTGGTGATAAACTCTGACCAATCAGATCCAGCGCCAAAAGCGGCATGGGCTGAAGTCGTTAAACGTTTTGAAGCTGAAAATCCAGATATCACGATCAAATATAATCTATACGATAAAGAAGCCTACAAAACTACGATTCGTAACTGGCTTGCGACGTCACCGCCAGATGTGGTCTTTTGGTATGCTGGTAACCGTATGAAAACCTTTGTTGAACGTGGGCTGTTCGAAGATGTTAGTGACATCTGGCAAGACCAAAACATGTACGATGATTACAAACCGGCCACACCAGCAATGACGGTTGATGACAAGCAATACGGCGTTCCATACACCTACTACCAGTGGGGCGTGTATTATCGTAAAGACCTGTTTGAGCAAAATGGTATTAGCGAACCTAAAACGTGGGAAGATCTAAAATCAGCGGCAGCAACCCTTAAAGCAAAAGATATTGCACCGTTTGCCATTGGCACCAAATACCTATGGACCGCAGCTGGTTGGTTTGATTATCTCAATCTTCGTACCAACGGTTTGGACTTCCACATTGATCTAATGGATGGAAAAATCCCTTACACTGATGAGCGCGTTAAGAAAACCTTCGAGAACTGGAAAGAGTTAATTGAACCAGGCTACTTCCTCGATAACCATGCGTCTTATTCATGGCAGGAAGCGCAACCGTTCCTATACAACGGCAAAGCGGCGATGTACCTTATCGGCAACTTCATTACACCTAGCTTCCCTGAAGAATTAGATGGCAAAATGGGCTTCTTCCAGTTCCCAATTATTGACCCAGCCGTTGCGGTCGCGGAAGACGCTCCAATGGATACTATCCATATTCCATCTAAAGCGAAGAATAAAGAAGATGCACGTAAATTCCTGGAATTTGTCGCTCGTACCGAGAATCAACAATTGATCAACGAACAGTTGTTGCAAATTCCAACCAATACCAAAGCAGAAGCAAAAGACAACGAATTCTTGAATAAAGGCGTTGAAATGCTAAGTAATGCAAGCGGTACTGCACAGTTTTATGACCGTGATACTTCTCCCGCTATGGCGAAAGAAGGTATGAAAGGTTTCCAAGAGTTTATGGTAAAACCTGAACGTTTAGATGCGATCTTAAAACGTCTAGAAAAAGTACGCCAAAGAGAGTTTAAATAAGTCTTAAGCGCTTCTTCGGAGAAAAGAAACCGCAGTCGAATTGGCTGCGGTTTCTTTCTAAATACAATCTGTCCTTCCGTTTTAGTTTTACAAGTTAGGGTTATCAATATGGGAATAATTCATCTATCTAACGCACAAACCAGTCTCGTCATTCTAATTAACCCAATGCCTCAAGTTCTCTATTGGGGTGCAAGACTTGCTCATGTTGATCACACAATCGAACAACTCACTCAACGCGCTATTCCTCAAGCTCGTTTAGACAAAGATATTCCTATAACCCTCTGTCCTGAATTTGGTCGTGGCCTTTATAGCTCTCCCGGTATTGAAGGTTTTCGCACCGATAAAACCGGAAACAATATCGATTGGGCACCGATTTTTTCAGTCCAGAGTGTTGAACATGATGATCACTCAGCAAGGTTTGAATGTAACGATGAGCTTGCGCAGCTTAGTTTAACCATTAACCTTATACTCGATGATGCGGGTGTATTAACGAAGAAAATAACCATAAAAAATGATGGCGAACAAAGCTATCAGCTTGCGCAACTACACAATACTCTTCCCCTACCACACCGTGCCAACGAATTAATGAGTTTTCATGGTCGTTGGAGCCGAGAATTTCAAACCCAACGCGTTTCCCTAGATCACGGTGCGTTTAACCAAACCAATCGCCGTGGCAGAACCTCGCACGAATACTTCCCCGGAGCCATGGTAGGCTGTAAAGGATTTTCTGAACAAACTGGCGAAGTGTGGGGGTTTCACCTAGGTTGGAGCGGCAACCATCAATTGCGCTGTGAAACCAAAAGCGATGGACGCCGTTTTATTCAAATGAGTGAATGGTTAGCGTCCGGTGAAATTACCCTAGAACAGGGTCAATCGTACTCAACACCGACACTGTATGCTTGCTATAGCCAAGATGGTCTCAATGGGATTCGCAAGCAGTTTCATCGCACGGTTCGTGAACATATATTGCGCTTTCCAACACAGAACAAGCGCCCTGTTCATTTAAATACATGGGAAGGAATCTATTTCGACCACGATCCAGATTATATTCAGAATATGGCGCAACAAGCCGCACACATGGGTGTTGAACGCTTTATAATCGACGACGGCTGGTTTGTTGGTCGCAACGACGATCACGCCGCCCTTGGGGACTGGTTTCTAGATCAAACCAAATACCCTAATGGACTTGAACCCGTTATTGAACAGGTTAATAAACTCGGTATGGAGTTTGGTTTATGGGTTGAACCGGAAATGGTCAATCCCGACTCCAATTTGTTCCGTGAACACCCCGATTGGGTACTTGGGATTGAAGGTTACGATCAGCCTAGCGGTCGTAATCAATTTGTGCTTAACCTGCAAAACCCTGCCTGTTTCGACTATTTGTTCGAACGGCTCGATGATCTTCTTTCGACCTACAATATCGGTTATTTAAAATGGGACATGAACCGAGAATTGGTGCAAGCAGCGCATCAAGGTCAATCGGCAACTCGTGGTCAAACTCTCGCCTTTTATCGACTGATTGATCTTCTTCTACGTAAACACCCTAAAGTTGAAATTGAATCCTGTTCATCAGGCGGTGGCCGTATTGATTTCGAAGTCCTTAAGCGCACTCACCGATTCTGGACCTCAGACTGCAACGACGCTCTAGAACGCCAAACCATTCAAAAAGGCATGAGTTATTTCTTCCCACCTGAAGTAATGGGCAGCCATATAGGCCCCGCGAGCAGCCATACAACTCGACGCCAGCACAATATCAATTTACGCGGTATCACCGCACTCAGCGGACATATGGGCGTTGAGCTCGACCCTGTTAAAGAGAGCGACAAAGAAAAAGCCGCATTCTCTCGCTATATCGCACTGCACAAACGTTTTCGGCCTTTACTTCATTCTGGCGAGGTGTTTTATTTGGATTGCTGCGACAACACTCGCAACGTCTATGGAGTTAAAAATGCCAATGAAATGCTGATCACAGTCTGCCAGTTGACGATGCCAGACCATGCTATCCCTGAGCCGTTGCGACTGGATTACCTAGATCCTAATAAGCAATATTCGTTAGAGCTTGTTGATTTTCCAGAAGCAAGCTGGCAACTGATGAAACAAGTGCCACCGTGGATGAAAACGTCAATGAAGGTTAGCGGTGATGTATTAACTAAGATTGGTTTAACCATGCCAGTGCAAGACCCAGAATCGGCTATGATGATTTCTATTAAAGAAATTTCCTGAGTTTATTTATTCAACTTATTTTCATTCCGACAAGTCTTTCATTCACGATATTTACCATAAATCGTATTCGGAACAACCAATTCGTATCAATTAAACGGTTGTTCCTTTACTTTGCCACTTTACTTTCATTCTTTTAACAAAAAATTACTAATTAAATCCACAAGTTATCAATTCTTATCCTATACTCATAAAATACTAGATAAAACTTTGTCGTTCGCAAAATAACTATCCAATGTATTTAAGTGTCCCGCTCCAGGGTTATATAAGTCATTTCACTCATCGAGTGGGTTGGATTGCAACGTCTACAGTTAGCACAGAATATAAGTTGACGTATTCTCTTTGAGGTTTGCATGAAATCAATTATTTCTTTACTGATCAAACAGTCTCAAGCGAAATTCGATTGGAAAGCGTTTCGCCATATAGAAGCTGAAACTCTTGATCAGTATGTATCTCAATTAACCCCTTTCTTTAACGATTCATTGTTTGAATATTCGATTGAGAAAAGAGAAGTCAAATCGGTTAATGACTTACCCGAAGCATTCATTATATCGGACTTAAAGCCCTGCTACGTACAGCGAATTGGGGTTAAGTTGGTTAGCGACGAACATGAAGAAGTGGACGAAGAAACCTTAATTGGTAAAGAGATCGTTTTCATTGAAAGCTATCCAAAAGTCCTTAAGACTAAATCATTCGTCGAAGTCATTTATCAACTTTTTCCCAAAATCAACTTATTGCTGCTCGTCGCGGTACCCTTTATTCTTATTCCAGCATTTTACAGTAACTTATTTAATACTCGTCTAATTTACAACTCACAAATTGCCACCTTGGTATTTGTTACCGCTGCCTTCTTGATCTTGTGGGGTTGTGAATACGGTTTGAAATACTATATAAAACATGTGCACTTGAGAAAGATTGAACATAACTCATTAAAATTCGAGCGTTATCTGCTCGCGCTAATGCCGGGGTTCAAACAAAAAGACAGCCTAACAAAGGTTAGAATGGTCGAGTCAAACCGTAAAGTGATTTGGGACAACCTCCCTGGTCTAATTATGGATGTGACCAGTTTTCTATTAGTCATGGCTCTGCTTTTTCTGTTTATTGGTAGTTATACGTTTGGCTTATTGCTTTTCTATGTGGTTATTATTGCCGCCTCTACGTTTATGCGCTATCGCAACTACAAAGTCTACCTAGAAGTTGAAGCCGCGCAGCAAGATTTATTAAATGAACGCATTTCCTACTACCGAAATAATAAGCAACTTCGCTTTTTAAACACTCAAGCTCTACTGGATAACTTTGAAAAGTCGTGTAAGAAATCCTTTTCAGGGGACCACAGCCTTGCGAGTTTTAACTTCAACTGGGAAGAGTTCGTCCGTGTTAGTTCTTTCTTGGCGAGCTTTTGCTTATTCACCGTGCTGTTTTATACCTCTAAGTTTGATACCAGTGTATTTAATGTGCTGTTCGCACTTCTTATTTTGAATGGCCGAGCTGCTTCAAGTGTAATTAACTTAGTCACTAAAACCTTTTTCATTCTAATTTCGGGACATCATCTAAGGCTTGCGGTCGATGATTTATTCGAAAATCTAGAGCCTAAATTAGTCTCAAAAGGGCTGTATGTTGATGGAATTAGCAGCATCACATTAAAAAACGTTGATATCACCACAGAGCAATCTCCATTATTGTCAAACGTAAACTTAGAGCTAACTAAAGGGAATACTTACGGATTCTTTGGCAATATTGGCAGTGGAAAATCGACATTAGTGTCTACGATTGTCCAATCTCATTCCGAATATAGTGGCACCATTTTATATAATAACTTTTACAACGGCGTCGATATCGACCCGAACGTGTTCTCAAAACAAGTGGTTTTTATTGAACCGGCTACCGACTTTATTCGCGGCACCATTTACGCTAATTTCTATTTACGCGGTGTTACTGATGTCAACAAAATCGCAAAGATATGCAGCCTAGTGTTTCCTCATGCCAACATCGATTATGAGTTCATCTTCCAAAAAGACATTACTCAGATTCCTATGTCGACGGGGCAGAAACGTAAATTGCTTATTTTAACCAGTATCGACACAAACAAGAGTTTGATTGTACTCGACGAAGCTATGTCTAACCTATCGAATGCCGATGTTACCGTCTTACTACAGTACATAAAAAAAGAAGCGCCTCACGCGATTTTAATTGTTATATCACACGATAAAGCGGTGCTGAATTTACTGCCTAATTTGTTTGAAATTAAAGATCAGAAAGTGATATCAGTAAAAAGTTCAATTGTAAAAGTGTCTCAATAACACATAGTTTTTAATTAAAAAAGCCAGTCACATTAGTCATGTGACTGGCTTTTTCTATCTCACCAGATGAGTTTAGATATCAGTATCTATCTGAGTTTCATTTCCGGCAACGTCAGTGATGGTGATAACAACATCCGATGTCGTACCCGTATCATTATCACTCACTGTTACTGTTCCCTCATTATTAACAAGACTACTCATGTCAACAGTCAATGCTGTATCATCGCTCAAAATAGCACTAATCGAACTAATACCACTACCTACTTCACTAACGTCAAAACTCACCGCACCAGTACCAGAATCAGTCGCTAAATTCTCGTACGTTGGAGCCGTAGTATCAATATTTAATGTTCCTGATGCTGCATTACTCAAGCTATTGCCAGCATCGTCAGTAATCGAAACCGAGTAAGAATAACTGCCATCATCAAGTGGAGTGCCAAGGGTGATACTCCATGAACCATCACTTGATGCGGTAGCTTCGTAGACATCGGAACCAATCGTTAATGACACAGTTGCACCACTTTCAGTTTCTCCCTCAAAGGTTGGCTGGCTGTCATTGGTCCAAGAACCGTTCGAAAGGAAGCCAGTATCATCCGTGTCACCACTGGTTACATCATCGTAAATGGTGAAGTTAGTTAAAGTCGGGTCAACCGTATCTACATTTAACAGAACATCGAGATTATCCAGGCTGTTTCCTGCACTGTCGGTCGCTGTTATATCAACGGTATACGCAGCATCATTATTAGTGAGGCCTAAATCATCAGCACTAACACTCCAATTACTATTCGCCGCAACATCAATTGAGTGGTCTACACTTCCGTTGTTGTCGTAGTCGAAATCCAAGGTCACCGCTTCGTTTGTGTGGCCAGAGATTTCATTGAGTGCGCTCGACAATGACACAATAGGTGTTGATGTGTCGATGGTGTACGATCCACTTAATGATGCTGTTCCCAATGTTTCACCGCTCGCACTGACTTCCTTAACCTGTATGGCTCCCGAACTGTAACTTCCATCTGATAACTCAAAACTTGAGCCACTACCAATAAACCAAGTTGATCCATTGTCAATTGAGTACATCCAATTGTTTCCAGAAGTCACATTAGACACATTCACAGTTGCATCTGACGTCACACCATCACTGTTGCTTTCGCCCGTATCGCTATTTAACGCAATCGCAATGGTTGAAGAACTCGCGGTTACTGTTACATTTGAAAGCGTACTTGTGGTCGAATTGCCAGCGCTATCCGTTACGCGAGCGTATATGGATGAATACGTACCCGTACCTAACGTGAAATTATAGGTTGTGCTTGAACTCGCGTTGCTTGTAAGCGGTGTCCAAGTAGAGCCATTGGTTGAATATTCTAACGTCGCACCATTTTCAACACTTGTAATATTAATCTGCCCATCGGAGGTAATGCTATCTCCTACAGTTCCAGTATCATTATCTAGTGCTAAAGACACTGAATCCGGTGCTTGAGTATCGACTGTAACATCCGATGTTGATGAAGTTACTGCGCTCTCATTATTGCTGCTATCGATCTGTTTGACTTGGATATCACCAGTCGAATAATCGCCATCGCTTAACTCAAAACTGGTACCAGAGCCAAGATACCAAGTTGCCCCGTTATCTACCGAATACATCCAACTGTTGCCACTACTTATACCTGAAATAGTTACGGTAGTGTCGTTGGTTGCATCAACACCTGTATTAGACGGTAAAGTAAGAGTTGGAGCCGAAATCGTACCTGTAACGGTAATATCAGATAATGAGGTCGTCGTTGAGTTACCCGCGCTGTCCGTCACCGTCACGGTCACACTGGTGTACACCTCTGGGTCAAGTTCAAAACTCGTCACTGTTGATGCGAAGCTGCTCGAGGTGACCGTGCCACCTGATGTGGTGTAAGAATACGTCCACGTTGCACCACCTTCGATGCCCGAAACATTTATCGTACCGTCAGAAGTAATACTGTCGCCCACTGTGCCAGTATCATTGTCTAATGTTAGCGACACCGCATTTGGCGCTGAATTATCAATCGTAATATCCGATATTGATGAGGTTTCGGAACTTTCATTGCCGTTATCATCAACTTGTTTTACTACTATATCGCCGGCAGTATAAACACCATCACCAAGCGCAAAGGTTGCACTGTAAGTACCATCGCCTTCATCGGTTAAGCTGGTTGAACCTGCATACCACGTACTCCCACCATCAATCGAATACAACCACCCATTTTCGCTAGACGAAATTCCGGATATTGTTACGGTCGAATCGCTAGTTACGCCATCACTATCGCTTGCGCCAGTATCACTCGGTAATTCTATCGATAACGTAGATACTGTCGATGAGTATTCCACTGTCATGTATTCAGTTGTGGTATTACCGTAGATATCGGTAATAACCGTTTCAACTTGATACGTACCATCACCTGAAGCATCAACAGAGGCAAAATTAATCGTTTGAGACCCACTATCATCAACAGTTATTTCCACAGGTGTTGATATAGCCACACCACTTTGGAATAAGGTAGCGACCACTGTAACTCCCGTTGTGCTTGAAGAACTAAACTCAACATCAAAGGTGTCATCAGTCGTCGTATAGGCATTAGTTCCATCTTCTGTTCCACCTATTAAGCTGTAGCTGATTTCACTATCACTTATCGAAGTCTTAACCGTGAAACTACCGTCATCGGCAGTCTGCTGGGTTTCGTTTCCAGCTGAATCTTCGATATACACGGCATAGCTATAGTCGCCATCAGTTAGATTGTCTAACGTTAAAGACCACTCTCCAGTACTTGAATTAAATGAAACACCATCGGAAGTAGAAGATCCATCATCAGACCTAATCACATAACTTGACTCAGAGCCCAACGTATCGGTTACAACCAAAGTCACTTTGTTATAGTCGTCATCAGATAAGTTAATTGTACCGCTGAATTGAACACTGTCCTCTGCTGTAGTAGAACCAGAGGAAATGGTCGTTTCTACATTAGAGTCATCGACTTCACTCAAAGTCACAATATTGCCAATCGCGATATCTGGGGCTTCAGTGTCGATAACAAACGTACCGGTTTCGGTAGCCACATTCCCAGAACTATCTGTTGTTGTAATCGTAAACTCATAAGATCCATCGGAAAGCGCGCCACCGCTGTTACTTATGGTAAAATCGCCATTTGCATCGACAATAACGGACACATCAGCTTCGGTAAACTCTGTAATACCCGACGTTGCTGTCGTATTGGTCAGAGCAATAGTTACCGTCGCGCCTGGATCGGTTGTACCGCTAATAATATCGCCAGTGACATTAGCAGCGTTAAAGTATTCACTTCCTGACTCTTCTTGACCTAGTACTTGAATATCCGTCAATTCAACATCAGTATCAGCGACAATTTCTATCGTGTCAGTACGCCCTGATGATTCGATAATAATTTGATAACCATCGACTAAATCATCCAAATCTAAGCCAGTGTTGTTAATTTCCCATACACCGTTGCTATCAGCTGTGCCCTCGAACTCATATACGCTATTTGAATCAACATCAGTCACGATATTGCCATCAGCATCAGCAAGATACACTATATAGGTTGCTCCTGCTGCTGTTGTGCCACTTAGCGCTAAGGTCAATCCAGTGGTGACATCACCATTGATAACCAATTGTTCCTGACCATTCTCATCGGTTGTTACAGTAAGTGAATCAGTCGAAAGATCGTCAACGTCGATGGTAACCGTACTCGGCTCAATCGTTACGGTACTTTCAGTTAACGTTTCATTTCCAGAAATATCGGTCGCTTTAATTTGGTAGGTATAGGCATCGTCAGACGCGGCAAGGGTAATATTGAAGCTATATGCGCCACTTCCGTCAACATCCACATCATGCCATTGCCCACCAATGAATACTTCAACGGTCGCGGTAATATCGTCAACAGCCCCTTCAATCAAGACCGTATTATATTTCGTCGTTAAGATAGGTGCCGAATCACCATTGCCGGTACTTGAATCGGCAACATCGTAAATACTACCATCATCACCATCAACGACACCGTCGCTATCAGCAAGCCCATCACTGTCAGCGGTTAATGATGAAATGGTTATGGTTGACAACACGGGCGCCGTTGCATCGACTTCGAAACTAACACTCACTCCAGCAGTTTCATTGCTTCCACTGACATCCTCTGCCGCCGTAACGATGTAGGTATAGTCTCCCGAAACAAGCTCACTAAACGTATAACTCCATGCACCATTGTTATCTGCGGTAGTTGTTCCAATTACCGTTGTACCATTACTGCCATAAATGGTCACAAATGCATTGTCTGTGGTTACACCAACTAAGGTTGGAGTCGTGTCATTGGTAATATCATCTGAATTACTGTCCGAAGTCGCAGAGAGTGATGCTGTAATACTTATCGTTTCATCGTAATTTAGTATTTTTTCAAAACGAGTTTCATTGCCGTGTGTATCCGTCGCGGTAAATACCAATGAGTATTGGTCAAATTGTTCGGATTCTACGGCATTTATTGCATCTAGCAAGGCATCGAAGTCAACGGTAAATGAACCACCAACCAATGAAATATATTCAGAATAATCGGTACCATTAACAGTTAGCGTTAGAGAATCTAAATTACTTCCCGTATCGGTGATTTCACCAGAAATAATCATCTCTTCTTGTGCACCGACTACCCACCAGTCATCGTCGAGAGCAAATGTATCAGCGCTATCACCATCACTGGTATTTTCGTCTGCGCTAAACGAAACTGTACTGAATATAGGAGCAGTAGAGTCGAAATTGACTAGATAAGGAGTGCTCGCCGCGCTTTCATTACCCGCGAGATCTGTTGCTGTAAAGCTGTAGTAATACTCACCATCTAGCTCATCGGTATAATCAGTGGTCGCAGTATTAGCAGAATCGATGTCCAAGACCCAATTACCACTACTATCTGCAACCGTAGTAATAGAGTAATCGGTCCCTCCACCAGAATTGGTTGCACTAAAGTAAAGCGTAACGGTCGCATAAGGTTCCGTCGTCCCAGAGAATGTCGCTTCGTCATTAATTAAATATGTTTGATCTACAACCGACTCACCGTTGATAGACACTAATGTCGGTGCTGTTGGAATTGCGTTATCAACAGTGACACTGTTAGACAACGAGTTCGTTAACCCATTCTCATCACTGACGTTAATAGTATAGGTGTATGTACCATCGGATAAACCACCAAAGTTGAGCGTCCATGTTTGCACGCCATCATCAGCTGTGGCGTCGTTTAACGAGAAGCTGTATAGGCTCGACGAAATTGGGTCGCCATTTTCATCCACTACAGTGATGCTGACATCATCTGTATCTATATTATCAGCCAATTGACCGACTGCATTAAAAGTAGACAATTGAGTATAGAAATAGGATGTACTACTACCTTGATATTGACCATCAATTTCAGCGCCTGAACTCACATCTTCATATTCAGTAAACGTCAGTTCAACAGGTGTGATTGTGAAGGTCTGTAAACCATCCGTTTCGGTCGAAATGGTCGAACTACTTTGGTTTCCTGCCAAGTCTGTAATTGACACAGAGTAACCAAAGTGAGTTGTATCATTTACATTTAGAGTGGCTTCAGCAGCCCATGTATTATTGCTTAATACCGTTGCAGTTGCGATTGTACTTACGCCGCCAGATACGATATTTCCATCAACATCAATTTCGTATACCGTTATCGTAATGATTGAACCTTCTTCAACTTCACTAGAAATATCCGACACCGCGCCACTAATGTAGACCGTTTGTGCGGACGTAATGTAGTCACCAGATTGTCCATAATCGTAAGAAGTATTAGAGGTAACGTCATAAAGAGGCATTACTGATGTGATGGTACTTGCTAACGGTGCATCACTATCGATAGTAAGATCATCGATCGTCTCACTAACCTGATTACCCATTGTATCAGTTGCGGTAATCACTGCTGAGTAATCGCCGGATGCTAGCTCACTATCGACCTCAAGAGACCAAGTACCATCAGAACCAACTTCTGTGTTCACCGTTGTAACAGTATCCCCATTGGAATCGACAATCTCGATTTCAATGGCTGCACCTATTTCCCCTTCACCTTCAAATACAGGTGTTTGATCATAGGTTACATGATCGCTATCATCTGACCCAGTGTCGCTGCCATCGGACAATGCGACATTGCTCAAGTCCGTAGTGACATCAAGAGCGAAATACCCTTCGTCGACCGTTAACCCATCAACTTCCGGAGTTTCTATAATCACATTCGATGCTTCATTCCCAGCGTCGTCAACGGCACTCACTTCATATCTATATTCTGCTTGTCCGTTGGTATCGACAGCAAGCTCATCGACTTCAACCGTAATGGTCGCAACCCCTTCAGCATCAAGATTCACTGTACCCATTTCGACGCCATTTACCGAATACGTTCCTGAGGTACTATCCGACTCATTTTCAGTAATAGTAATTTCATAGGTATATTCAATATCGGCGTCTTCGAGATCAGTAATTGTTAAGGTCGCCGTCGTACCCGCTTCTGCTGAGACCGTAAAGACCGGAGAGGCCTCACCAAGCAGTGGTACGGTATAACTGGTATTGCCATCGATGACTTCTGTTGTCGTTGTAGAACGATCTTCTAATTCAGACTTCAGATCAGCGTCAGTTTCATCCGCCCAAGTGTCATCTTCAACGGATAGGTCTGGTTCAAGTTCGACTGAGACAATCTCTGGCCCAGCAGTATCAATCTCGATTTCGGCATCAACGAGTGTACTATTGCCTGCTTTATCTTCTGAAGTGACTGTATAGGTATAGGTTCCATCTGATAGTTCTGCTGCACCTTCAGAAAGTAAACTAATGGTCCATGAACCATCGATCGCATCAGCGGTGGTTGAATAGGCGTTTCCTGCAATGACTAATGTCACCAAAGAGCCAGTTTCGGCAAAACCAGTAAAGGTAGGTTGAGTATTACTGGTCGAATTATCATTCGTATTACCAGTATCCGTATCGCCACCGTGGTCAAGGAAATCATTTGCATCACCGAAGCCATCATTGGTTGGCGTCTCAGGCGCTGTCGTATCTAAGGTTAATTCAAGAGCATTCCCTTCTGAGTCCAATGTCTGCGTCGAAGTATTTCCTGCAATATCGGTAAGTACCACTTCGTACGAGTAGACGCCATCTCCATAACTTTCCAAGTCAAGTATTGCACTCCAGTCAGTCCCATTAATTGTGGCGCTAAAACTAACATCGGTGAGTGTTGTCGTCGTTCCATCAGCGGTGACGGACAACAAAACGACGTCTACGCTTTCAACAAGTGTTGTTTCTACACCATCGACGTCAACAATTTCTAGGGCAGAGAAGCTTCCTTCTATTGTTGGAGAAGTTAGATTGGTCGTATTGTCATTCCGGTCTGTATCTTCAGAGTCGATGTAAACTTCTGCAGCGGTATCAGTATCAAAACTCAGACCATCCACTATCGCAGCATCTGGTGAACTTTCATCAACAATAAATCCATAATTAATCGTCGTGGATTCAGATGACAGTGTTGTCTCGGTCCCATCAATCGTAGCAACCAGAGTTGTACCATTGTTACTTATGGTTTTAGTGATACCCACTGTATTGGTTGAACTAATCTCGTATTCGTAACTTGTGCCATCACTCAGTAAATCTTCTTGATCCTGTGTGAGGGTATAATTCCAATTGCCGTCCGTATCTATCGTAACACCGGTTATAGTTACCACGTCACCAGTGCTATCACTAATGGTAATAGACACGGTAGTTCCTACCTCGCCAGTACCTTCAAATGACATATTGGTCGCATCAAGATCAGTATAATTATTAATATCATCAGCCCCGGAGTCAGAGTCTGTGGTCATCGCTCCGGTCAGGCTGTTAGTAGTATCAACGATAAATGTTTGAGTGTCGCTTACTGAACTATTACCAGCTCTATCAACAACGGTAATATAATAGCTAGCTTCTCCATCACTCAGTACTGTACCCGATAAATCAATACTCCAATCGGTATCACCTTCAGCAACATCGACGTCAATATCGTATGAGGATCCACCGGCATCCGTGACAGTTAAAGTAAGGGTGACAGCGTTAGCATCCGACACCGTTCCTTCGAAAGTTGGGCTCGCGTCTGCTGTATAACCGTCCTTCACAGTATCGGAGATCATGTCGAAATCCGTTATCGTTGGCGCGGTAGTGTCCACTTCAAACGTCGCACTGTTAGTCGGTGTTATGTCGGTCGTATTACCGGCAATATCGGTCTCCGAAATAGCATACGTGTACTCACCATCTGCCAACCCTGAGAAACCATAATCAGCCGACGAAGTATCTAATGCCCAAGAATAGTTGCCATCTCCGTCACCATCTACGTCACTCACTCGAGTGGTAAATACGCCAACGGCAGAATCTCCGTCGTAAATCGTTACCGTAACCAGAGATCCCGCTTCACCATTACCACTAAACGACGGTTTAGTGTCACTGCTGATCTGATCGGAGTCACTGCTACCTGTATCGTTATCTGTAGTGTGGAGGTAACCTTCGCTGGTCGATGCATCAACACTGAGATCAATGTCAAATGACAGTTCTTCAGAGCCTCCATCGGTTAAAGTAGTAACGTTACCCGAACTGTCAGTTGCGATAACTTGGTACGCATACGTTCCTTCAGTAAGGTTACTATCACTGCCAGCACTGATCGTGCTTACGATATCATCAACCGATACGCTCCAATCATAGGTATCAGAATCATTTAGTACATCACTAACAGTACCGCTATAGCTGTAACTATTTGGGTCCAACGTGACGGTACTACCGCCTGTTGTAACCGACACTAATTGAACTGAAATTGAAACGGCGCTATCGACTGTTCCTTCAAGGGTTGGGTCTACATTTGTTACATTATCTTGATTTTCTGAAGAGATATAATTGACATCATCGCTTGGGACACTTGTTGAGTCAGTGTCATCACTCACACCTAAAACGGTTACCGTACTTTGGGTCGTATCATAGATAACATCACCTTCGATGGTTTTCTCATTTCCCGCCAAATCCGATGAAGTTATAGTGTAATGATATGTCCCTTCGTCAATTAAAATATTCGAATCACTTAAGGTATAAGTCCAATTTTCAAGCGTTTCATCATCACTGTCTGTGGTGATAGTAAAGGTATCTGTGTATGAATACCCTGAATCATTTGTAATGCTAATTGTAACGCTATCTGCATCTTCTGCTTCACCGCTAAAACTCAGTTCCCCATTATTTGTGGTTGAGGTAGGAAGAGTTACGGTTACCGCTCCAGACTCGTCAGTTGCAGAAGTACTTGTATCACTGCCATCGATTTGAGTTGCTGCAATGTCGGCAGTAAGCTCATTGGTTAAATCGACGGTAAACGATGACGGGCTAGACGTGGTGGTAAGACCCACTTCATCGGTCATCGAAACTGTATAATTCCACTCACCTTCTGTCAGCTCGTATTCTGCCGGAAGTTCAATGCTCCAATCTCCGGTATCATCTATCGCCTGAATAACTTGATAGATATCGTCACCATTTGTAATAGTTAACGTAATCGTACCTGTTTCATCTGCCGTACCAATAATGGTTGGCGTTGCTACATTCGTGTACGCATCAGAATTAGAGTCTCCACTATCGCTCTCACTAAGTAATCCTAAAACCGTCAACGTTGGAGCAGTACTATCAACAACAAACTCTTCGGTATCAATAGTGGTCGTGTTATTAGCAATGTCGATTAACGTTACATCGTATTGATAGGTACCATCAGCCAAACCTGATCCAATAACATCGCTGTAGCCGTCGGTACTACTGTTAATTGTCCAAACGTAAGTATCGTCTGTATCGACGTCTGAATCTTCCACAGATGCACGCGTAGTAATCGTACCGAGCTCTGTACGCGAACCATCACCGTTAACTTGATAAATGGTCACTTCTACCACCGCATCTTGCTCGGCGGTCCCTTTCAATAAAATATTACCTGAGTCAACCGCATCATATTCCGAAGAATCAGCCAATGTGACGTTAACAAGGTCATCGACAGTAGCACTCGCGGTATCAGTATTAAATTGACTATCCAAAACAAAGCTTAAGATATCTTCACTGTCAGCGTTATCTGCATCAAGTTCGATGGCAACCGCGTCTTCGATAGTGACACCGTCATAAGCAATAACTTTGTAGCTATAGGTCCCGTCAGCACTGCCATCACTTTCCAGAAGATCACTTAACTCTACGGTCCAGCTGCCATCATCTTCAACGACAACGGTATATGTATTGTCTGCTTCGGTAAGGGTAGTTTCAGTGCCGTCAACATCTGTGTAACTCGTCAGTACAACAGAAATAAAGTCGGCTCCACCCGTTGTTGTTCCCTCTAAAATCGGGGATAGATTGGTGATGTTATCGTTATTTTCATCGCTATAAGTAGTCGTATCATTATTTGGTTCAGAATCAGAGTCATCAGTTAGCCCATCGGAGGACACTGTGACTTCTGAGTCAGTTTTTATTTCAAAATCACCTTCATAGGTTTTTGTATTTCCAGCCACATCAGTAGATGAAATGGTGTATGAGAAATCTCCGTCAGTCAGCTCTCCATCAGCATACCCACTCGCAACCAATAGCGCCTTAGCCGCATCTGAGCCTAAATCGTAATCCCAATCACCATTGGAATCGGCGGTTACCGTTGTGACTAAAATCTGCGTTGTTCCATCTGAAGCATAAATGACGAGGCTAACGGAATCATCAGATGCTTCAATTGAGCCAGAAAATGTTGGAGTCAAATCGTTAGTAATTCGGTCTGGATTGGTCCAAATTTCATTGTCATCAGTTGAATCAGTCGCATTGTAGTTCGCTGATTCATAATCATTAACTTGAGCCCCTGAATCCATATCAGCATTCAGTTCATTGGTAGTATCAACGTCAAAGCCCTGCGCTTCAGATATAGCCGAAGAGTTGCCATTGATATCACTAGCACTTACGTAATATTCGTAACTACCGTCTGTTAAAGCTGCGATGCTAGAATTATTGGAAAGATCATAATCCCAAATCCAACTACCACTGCCCGAGTCATACGAAGTTGTAATACCTTCAACAGTGACCGCTTGTTCTGTTATTTGATCGCCATCATTATTAGTGGGTACGATCGTCAAGGTAATCGTCCCTTCTTCACTGATCACGCCGTTAAAAGCAGGTGAAGTATCCTTCGTTATACCATCAGACGTAGAATCCCCAGTATCAGCCGATTCGCTTAGCGTAAACGACTCAATGGTCGGGCCCGAGATATCAACGATGATTTCGGTATCGCTTCCCTCAACAATCGTTTCTGTGTTTCCTGCAGTATCAGTTATCGATACTTGGTATTGGTAAGTTCCGGCGGTTAATGAATCGGCATAATCATCATCGTTGATACTCCAAGTTCCACTTTCTGACACTGAGGCTGTTGCCGTAGCACTCACGTCCGTTGAAACTACGCCATATTCATCAACTTGATAAATCTCAACCGTCACTGTCGAGTCGGTTTCACCTGTACCGCTAAAGTTAAGTGTTTGATCGTTTGTAACGGTATTACCATCAATATCTTCATCTGTTGTAGACTGAAGAACAGCAGTTTTTGGATCAACCAAATTATCTAGAGCAAATGTCAGTTCGTCACTAGAAATAACACTAATATTGCCAGTTATATCAGTAGCAGTAACCGTGTATGCGTATTCTCCATCTAACAAACCTGAATCATCATCCAGGCCGGTCAAGCTTACTTCCCACGTACCATTCGCTACTGTCGCATCATAGGTATAACTGCCCGCATCTAACGGAACACCATCTTTACTCACTAACGTAACAGAAACCGTCATACCCTCACTATCTTCAACGGTACCTTCTAAGACTGGGGTAAGATTGGTTATATTATCTGAATCGGACGTCCCCGAATCTGAACCAATGGTTAAACCAGAAGACGTTAATCCGCTCGGATTACCAGTATCAAGGGTAAACTCGCCCTGAACTTCAGTGTTGTTACCCGCTAAGTCACTTGAAGTAATACTGTAGGCATACTCGCCATCCGCCGAAAGGTCGGAGTCAACGTCAATTGTCCACTCTCCAGATTCTACCGTTGCTGTTGTGGTATAAACTTCAACAGCACCGTCTCCATCATCATGAGTAATCGATAAAGTAACGACATCGCCTTCTTCTCCTGTTCCGCTGAAACTTGGAGTAGCGTCATTTGTAATTCTATCGGGCTGCTCTATTAATATTGAACCATCACCCAGAGTTGACGTAGCTGTAGTACTAAGGTCGTTTGTATCTTGTTCACCTGATTCCATTTCTCCAGATAAGGTATTTACAGTATCGATGGTGAACGACTCGGTGCTCGCTGCGTTAATTTCACTGACATTACCAACACTGTCGGTTGCGACAACACTTATGTCATATTCACCATCAGTCAGTTCAACCGAAGCCCCGGTGTCATCAGTGTCACTTGCGAGATCGATAGACCAATTTCCGTCAGTGTCCACACTCGTTGTAAAGTCATAACTCGTATCAGAGTTAGTAATAGTTATGACAACCGTCGTTCCTGAATCAGCATTACTCACCGCACCAGAAAAGGCTGGTGTGGTATCATTGGTATAATCATCATATTGAGAGTCACCAGTATCGCTGCTAGTGACCAGATCAATAGAATCTATAATTGGTAAGGTAAAATCGAGTTCAAATGAACCAGTGATCAAATCTTCTTCTGAATTGGTGTTGCCGGCGATATCAGTAATCGCGATCTCATAGGCATAATCTCCAGATTCTAGATTCAAGCCACTGTAATCGCTCGCGACTATGACCCATTCGCCATCACTGTTGACAGTTGCAGCTTCAGTACCCTGTGAAATAGTAGACCCATCACCATTAACCAAGAAGAATTCAACGGTGACCGTTGCGCCAACTTCACCTGTTCCAGAAAATCCAGGTTCAGTCGAAACCTTAACAACATCACCTGTTTCGTCTGCACTCGAACTGTCGTAATTCATCGTTCCTGTGAATTGATCAATCACAGTATCAACTTCAAAAGAACCACTCACCGTATCAGATGCCGAACCAAGGTCGTTGTAGGCCACCACATCATAGGCATAGACACCATCAATGGTTAAGCCATCAATTTCCGCTTCCCACTCTCCACTTGTAATCGTTGCGGTATATGTTCGATCAGCTTCATCACTCGTTAATGCAATGCCATCGATAGACGTTAATATAATGTCTACGCTGACTGCTTCATCACCTACTGTTCCTTCTAGGACTGGGGTTAAGTAAGTAATATTATCATTCTGTTCTGACACACCACTCGGCTCGGAGTCGGATGCATCCGTTAAGCCTTCGGTGGTTAATGTCGTCACAATGGTTTGATCAACCGTTACCGAACCCGTATAGGTTTTAGTATTTCCAGCTAAGTCCGTTGATGTAACGTTATAAGTGAAGGCTTCGGAAAGTGAGTTATCCGCCTGATCTAATAATGCTTCGGTATCGAATGACCAGGTTTCAGACGTACCATTGCCCTGTGTTCCTGGAAGAACGATGGTTTCTGTTGCAACGGCATTGCTATCACTATCGTAAACGGTAATCTCTACGGTATCACCCGCTTCACCGCTACCGGTAAAGTGTAACTCGGAGTCATTAGTGATTTTGTCCGCTAGCTGTATTGTGGTGGTATCGCCAGAGATGACCGCAGGACTATCTACCGCACCGTTGTTATTTGTTGCATCGATGTCCACTTGTAGCGTATTTTCGAGGTCTAAAGTGAAACTGTATTCGCTGCTGGCGAGTTCATTCCCTGCAAGGTCTGTCGCAGTGACCGCGTAATAGTAAGTACCTGATGAGGTCATTTCATAGTCAGTACTGGATAAATCGATTGACCACGTATCCGTTACCTCTTCCACATCATAGGTAAAGCTATCAACTACATCACCATCGCTATTTTTCTGGTAAATAGTAAAACTTATATTGGACGTTTCATCTACCGTCCCTTCAAATACAGGCTGTATATTAGATGTATAGTCATCTGAATTGTACGTACCGGTGTCAGACTCACTACTGTTTTCAAGTTCTGCGGTAGCGATGGGATCGGTTAAATCAACGGTTACCTGCTGTGCATCAAGCGCTGTTGTGTTACCAGCATCATCAGTTAGCGATAATGTGTAACTATAATCGCCTGCATCGAGTACAGTGGACTCTTCGGCAAGATCAATAGTCCAAGAACCATCGCTATTAATTACTTCTGTGGTATACGTTTGACCATCTATCGTTAATTCAACGCTCGCTCCAACCTCACCAAAGCCACTAAATGTCGGAGATTGTGCCGTAGTTATGCCGTCATCTTGATGTAATCCTGTATCACTTTCTTCAGTTTGAGCCAAGCCTCCTGAAAACGCGAATTCGGTTTCTGCAGTAGAATCATATTCAAAACTGCCAGTTTCGCTACTACTCACATTACCAGCAACATCTGTAGAAGTGACACTGTAATAGTACTCACCATCCTCATTAAGGTTACCATCTAAGTCCAACAACCCAGCATCGTCAAGTGTGTCGTTACCTTGTAAATTGAGGTTCCACGCCCCATCAGAATCAGCAGTAGTAGTCAGTGTGATTTCCGTTCCGTCGACAGTGGTCAATATCACGCTTACTTCAGCATTTGCTTCTGTAGTTCCTTCAAGAGTTGGGGTTATGTTGGTGATCTGGTCGCTAAGGCGTGCGTCATCATCCGCCACACCTTCCGGTGCAGAATCAGATGATGAGCTGATACCGGAAATATAGACACTCGATTCATTATCGATACTTATTGAACCTGAAATCGTATCCGAAGTGTTTCCAGTCTTATCCGTCACCTCAATTTCATAAGTATAATCATTGTTTTCTGATAACGAATCAGAGAGGGTATACGACCATTCACCTGTATCGCCTCCAGTATCAACAAACGTTAGCTGATCATTACTAGCAGCGGCGTCTTCACTGTTTATAAAGGTAGCGCTATATACTTCTCCACCATCTAACAATATGGAGATAGTCACTTCTGCATCCAGCTCTGTCGAACCAGTAAAAATTGGATTCACAGACTGAGTGACGCCGTCACTTGAATCATTTCCTGTATCAGTACTATCACTTAGTTGTGCTGTTGCATCGACAGAGCTATCTATGGTTATGGTTCCAGTTAAATCATCAACAACCGTACCATTTCCCACTAAATCTGAGTCTAATGCGGTGGTGCTCGTGATCTGGTTTCCAGCAACATCAGTGACAGTAAAACTGTAATCGTAGTCACCTTCTGCATCTAACGCATAACCGGATTCCCATGTTTCACCAGAAACTAAGTATTCGGATGAGACGATAACCGTCCAACTGGTAGGATCCACGCCATCAAACACCGCCTGATAGGAGTAACCATCTATTGCAACAACCACGGTCGCGCCTTCTTCTGCAGAACCGCTAAATGTTAATGGAAGTTCATTGGTTATTTCATCGGTGGTGAATTCCGTTGCACGCCCCGAATCTGAGGTTAACTCTGATGTAAAACCACCAACTTGAGTATCAATGATAAAGTTTTCTGAAGTCGTGCTCCCAACATTATCTGCAGTATCCGTCATAACAACTTGGTAGCTGTAGCTGCCGTCGCTTAATGCAGCCTGTTCAGCGGCGGTTAAGGTGTACGTCCAATTGTTACCATCACTATCGTAGCTGTCGCTAATGGTAATGTCGGTATAACTACTGATATTACCCTCACTATCAGTGATGACCAATTCGAGTGATGAACCAACTTCAGCAGTTCCTGCAAAGATAAGCTGTTCATCAGCTTCAATAAGTAGCCCTGAACCCTCTTCGATATAATCACTGACAATACTTGCCGTAATCTCTCCAACCGTATCTATGGTTAGGGTCTGGGTATTACTGACTGAATTTCCAGCTTTGTCGGTTGCAGTTATGGTGTAATCGTGGTCGCCTTCGGTTAACGTCGACGTCCATTGTGCGCTCCAAGACCATAATCCGGTGTCAGCATCATATTCACCTATTTCAGCAGTAATTGTCTCACCGCCAATTTGAATCTGTACAATGGCATCACCGTCGTCAGTCGTTCCACTAAACAAAGGCGAGTTGTCATTTGTGATGTCATCACCTTGTATTCCTGTATCGGAACTCAGATCCAAGATTGTTGTCACTTCAGGGGCAGTTCGGTCAACCGTTACACTCTGTACACCTGATGAACCGTAGTTTCCGGCAGTATCGTTAGAATCGATATAATACTCATAAGTACCTTCGGCAAGGCCAGAGACATCAATCGCCCATTCTCCATCTTCAACTACAGCGTCATAAGTACTGCCGTTTATATGAAGGATCACTTTCTGGTCTTCGTCACCCGTTCCAGAGAACACAAGTGTATCGGCGTTAGTGATCGAATCCGTTGCAGCCTCGAGTGTGTCGGTATCGCTGCCAATATCTCGTCCGCTATCACTGCCAATATCAAGGGAGCCATCGACAGTATTTTGTGTATCGAGTACGAAATCCATGGTCTCGGTTGTCGTATTCCCAGCGCCATCAGTGTAGGTAACTGTCAGCTCGTGGGTGCCTTCTCCAGAGATCTCCGTTAAGTCAACATACCAATTTCCATCATCTCCGACTGTTGTTGTTACAGGAGCTGCATCTGATCCGGTTTCAACAACAGAAACAGACGCACCAATTTCGGCGCTGCCAGAGATACGAGGCGTTGTATCCGCTGTAATTCCATCGGCATCGAGGTCGGCATTAGCTGGATTGTTAACCAGTGATTCATCAACCGGAGCACTGTCGCTTGAAGTATCTAGGTGAGCTGAAACTGAAATAACTGGGCCACTGTTATCAATAACCAAACTGTCCGAGATAGTTTCTGACACATTTCCAGCAATATCTTCTGCGACAATGGTATAGGTGTAGGTTGTATCATCACTGAGAGCATCAGAGTCTGTAAACGCAATCGACCATGCTTCGTCCGATACGGTTACTGTTTTAGTGATATCGCCAGACGTATCAGAGCCGTCAGCTTCGTTATGTAATACCAAGGTTACGGTAGCGTCATTTTCGCCAGTACCTGTAAAGATTGGCGTCGTATTTTGCGTAACGCCATCGGTGCTACTGTTGCCGGTATCGATGACTGTTGAATCTTGTAGTTGACCAGAAAGCGATGTCTCAGTATCGATAGTCATTAATTCAGATATAACTGAACTGTTTCCAGCAGTGTCTGTTGCGGTTAATGAATAACGGTACTCTCCGTCACCCAGTGTATACATTTGGCCATCATCAGCCGTTACAGATTCGGCGTTGATATCCCAAGTACCGCCTGAATCTACCGTTGTAGTATAAGTTGCAACGATCTCAGTAAGCTCATTATCCGTTCCTGCTCCAGATATAACGGCTTCAATAGACAAAGTGACAGTATCACTTTCATCACCTGTTCCAGAAAACATCGGAGTATTATCACTGGTGTAATTATCGTAGCTGAATGGATTTGCGTTGGCATCGGTTGCTTTGGTATCAGAGGAGTCATCTAAGCTACCAGAGAAATTTAACGAGGCATCAATATTTAACGTTCCAGTAATCGTATCGGTATTTCCTGCTTCATCTTCTGCGCTTAGTGAATAACTGTATTCACCATCGACCAAACCATCAGCGAGACCGGCGCTATCCCAAACACCGTCATCAATTATCCACGTTCCATCTGCATTCACGGTTGCCGCAAGGCTCACGCCACCAATTAATAAGGTAACCGAACTTCCAACTTCAACCTGACCAGAAAAGTTAGGAGATGTGTCTTGTGTGAAAGGTTCAGCATCGTCGGAATGTTCTGAATCGAGCAATGCACTAAATTCACTGATTCCGAGATCAATTGTAAAGCTTTCCCCTGATACGGCTTCACTATTTCCAGCGGTATCTGTCGCCGTCACGGTGTATGAATAATCACCTTCGACTAAGGTATCTGTCGTTGGAACTGTATACTCCCAGGTATAATTTCCGTCACTATCGGTGGTATCCGTAACTTCCGTTGTAAAGGTGTAGCTCACCGACCCGCCATCAACGTCAATACCGTCGATATTCAGTGTGACTGTATCGCCAACGCCATTGCCGGTTCCGCTAAATGTTGGCGTATTATCGTTACTTATTACGCTATCATCTGATAGTTCATTGGTTTGTGAATCAAATTGAGTGGTCACATCAATACTGTAATCGGTAGTAATTACGCCAGTTACAATGTTGGCATTACCAACTTCATCAGTGGCAGTAACTGTATAGTTTGACTCGCCCTCTGATAACGGTGTTGTAACAGCGATCGCCCACGCGTAAGTGCCATCACCATTGTCAGTAATCGTTGCATCAGTATAGGTTTGACCGTCGATTTCTAAACTAATGGTCGCGTCAGGATCATCAATGTTACCGCTGACGATTGGTTGCGAATCAGAGGTAACCGTATCACTCGTGTCACCAGTATTCGAAGCATCGTCTAGGTTTGCTGTAAATGTAGGCCCCGTTGTATCGATGACCAAACTGGCCGATATCGTCTCACCTAAATTCCCAGCTAAATCCTGAGAAGCAATAGAATAGGTATAGCTTCCATCATCAAGCGTGCTATCTGGTACTGAAATCGACCAAGCTTCATCAGCAGCAAACGTTTCGGTAATCGAATACGCTTCAGTGCCATCTTGGTTAGAAATAATTAGAGTAACTTGCTGACCAGAGGCATCAACAGAACCGGTAAAGGTTGGCATTTCATTAGTTAAAATATCGTCAGATGTCGTGCTTTCTAGGTCCAACGGCGCTTGAGTATCGATTTCAATATTGATACTACTGGAAGATGTTCTACCCGAATTATCTTCCGCGGTAACCGTTATAGTGTATGCAGCATCAGAGCCTAAATCACTCAAGTCTATAGACCAAGGAGCAAATTCTTGATCTTCTCCATCTTCATTGATGATAACAACATCAGTATCGGCAACGGTAGTTGTAATGGTTTCAATGACTGTTCCACTCGAATCCGTGACTACAATCGTGAGGTCATTACCCACCTGACTTAACCCAGAAATCGTTGGTGTTGTGTCGGACGTAATATTGTCGTCCCAAGAGGAATCGGTATTCGTATCGACACCAGAAAGTCCGGTTTCTGAATCTAAATCTAGCTCTAGAATTTTAGGTAGTGCCGTTTCTACAGTAAAGTTCCCACTGGTTGTATCTACGTTGCCTGCACTATCAGTCGCTTCTATCGTATAGGTATAATTCGTGCCATTGACTAGACCTTGTAGTTCCGAAGAAGCCGAGAAATCAATATCCCAGGTACCGTCACCATTGATCGTTGCTTCAATTGGCGTGGTTAAGGTAACGCCATTAAACTCCGTAAGTTCAACGCTTCCTCCTTCTTCAACACTTCCACTAAAACTTACGTAGGTTGAACCAAGATAGGTTATCCCATCATCACCCAACGCAGTATTCATGCTTGAGTCGAGATCCCCATCCCAGATCAATTCATCGTCGACCGTCAATGAACCTGTTTCACTATCGACATTACCCGCGATATCAGTACTGGTAACGGTATAATCAAACTCTTGCGCTCCGGTATTCTCATCAGCAGCCGTCGGTGTGAGACCCGATACATCAATAGACCATGTTCCACTGGTTACGGTCTCCGTGTAGTTTTGGTCATTGATGGTCAACTCAATCGTGGCACCATCTTCACCAGTACCTGTAAAGGTAGGTGATGTGACATTGGTAATATTATCTCCCAACTCACCTGAATCACTTCCACTTTCCAGTTGTATTGTTACGTCTGTGCTGGTATCGACGTACAGTGTATCTGTTACAGATGCATAGTTACCGGTACTATCAATTTGAGTCAGTGTAAAGCTGAACGTTCCTTCCGTTAACTCATCTGCAGTGGTAACAAACCAACTCCCGTCTGCGTTAGTGACTGTTTCATAACTTGCCCCATTAATATCGAGAACAATCGTTGAGCCAGCTTCAGCTGATCCAGCATTACCACTAAAACTTGGGGTGAGATCAGAGGTAATATAATCGTCTTGTGTGCCAGTATCAGATTCGGCATCAAGTAAGTTACCCTGTAATTGATTGGTGGTACTATCTACAACAAATGTCTGATCCGATAATGTTGTGCTATTTCCCGCCAAGTCCGTCGCGGTAATACTAAAACTGTGTTCACCGTCATCAAGAGCTGAGTCGATATCTAGTGTCCATTCAACCACTTCGTTACCATTGCCGTCGGTGGTAATAATCAGGTTGCCGTCACCATCTGTTGCTAAGGTTGCGGTTAACCCAGTCGTACTACCGTCGAGATAAATAACAACACTGTCGATATTAGTTGCGTCGACACTTCCGATTAACGAAGGAGTATCGTCTGTGGTTTGATTATCTAGAGTGTCAACGTAATCGGTATCGATAGCTTGAATGGCACTAAGCTCACTTGCAGAAAGATAATCACTCTCCTCAGATAATCCTGCGGTTAACGTTTCTGGGTTCTGAGTATCAATAACCAGGCTCTCTGAAGCAAGACTTGTACTATTACCTGCATCATCGACTGCACTAATTACATATTCGTAGTTACCGTCAGATAACTGCGCACCGTCAGCAAACTGGATTGACCAACTGCCGTCATCACCTACCGTCACGGTTTCAATTATTGCGGCTAAATTGGGATTCTCGGTATTGGTGATGGTAACGCTAATGGTATCACCAGAATCACCCGTACCAGAGAATAGTGGCGTGTTATCACTGGTAATGCCATCGCTGTTATCCATCGTATCGCTGTCTGGATCAAGTGCACCGGAAAGACTAATACTGGTATCAATCGTAACGTCACCGGTTAGGGTCGAATTATTGCCCAAACTGTCTGTGGCGATCACTGTGTATTGATACGCATCTTCACTTTCTGTTAATGCATTTGTAAGCGTAACTGACCATGTACCATCAGATGTATCGCTACTATCAACGGTGTATTCATCACCATTAATGTTAAATGAAATTGAACTACCCGCTTCTACTGTACCGCTAAAGGTCGGAGTAGCCACGTTGGTGATGGTGTCGTCAATGTCACCACTATTAGAATCACTATCAAGCTCAACTGTAAATGGCGAGACTGTTGTGTCTAGGGTAAAGTTGTCAGCATCCGTTGTAGTGATATTTCCTGCAATATCTTCAGCTGAGACCGTGTAGCTGTATATCCCATCCGCTAAGCCTGCTGCGGCATCTACCGTTAATGACCAATCACCATTCTCATCAGCGTTAACCGTTTGAGTGTACTCGGTTCCGTCGGTTGCGATGATTGAAATCGT
The DNA here is from genome assembly GCF_053850235.1 of Vibrio phycocola. NCBI lineage: Bacteria > Pseudomonadati > Pseudomonadota > Gammaproteobacteria > Vibrionales > Vibrionaceae > Vibrio > Vibrio phycocola. Next base: position 753,021 of record NZ_JBSQDJ010000001.1, read on the forward strand.
AATGATAGAATCTGCTTCGGCAGTACCTGTTAGCGTTTGTACAGGATCAATGATATTTGACGCTATATCGGTAGTAACAGAAAGCGCTGACTCTGTATCAATCGTAATTGAGTGTGAGATATCGGTTGAGTTACCAGCAGCATCAGTCGCAGTTACATCAACCGTATAGTCACCTTGTGCCAAGTATTCAGTGAGCTCTACAACCCAGTTCCCGTCGTCATCCACAAACGTATCGTATGAATTGGTTACACTTGCGTCTGCTGATGTAATGGTGACCGAAATATATGCACCAGCTTCCGCCTCTCCACCCAAACTTGGAGTAGTATCATTGGTGATGTTATCCAGTTTTAAATCTGTGTTGGTCGTGTTTGCTGGAGCAGAATCAGTCTCTGTGGTAAGGCTACTTGTAACCGTTGGTGCTGTGGTATCGATTGTAAGGGTTTGAGTATCTGATGTAGCGACATTTCCTGCTGCATCTTCGTAGGTGAAATAGTAACTATAGCTACCATCCTCTATATCTGTGAACACGCCATCATAACCATCAGATGTCGAGTTTATCGTCCATGACTGTGCACCTTCACCATTTAATACATATTGGCTATTCGTTGGTGAAACAAAGTAATCGACACCATCGATACTAATGACCAACGTAACCTCGGCGTCAACTTCGACAGTACCACTAAAGCTCGGAGAGCTGCTTGATGTGATGCCATCGCTGTGGCCATCGCTATCTTGATTATAATCTGCTGCGGTGTCTGAACTTTCTGATAGATCGCCAGATTCCGAAGTTACACTGGTGTCTAATGTGAAGCTTGCCTCAGTGCGCTCAGACTCATTTCCTGCGGTATCTGTTGCGGTAACATAATAATCATAGGTGCCGTTTGTAGCCAACTGTGAAGAAATGGTGAGCGACCAGTTACCGTCGTCATCGACTAGGGCCGTATAATCGGTATAAGTAGGATTGTCTGAGTCTGAAGTAATATCAACAAGCGATAGCGTGATTATCGTGCCCGCTTCAGCAGTACCTTCAAATGTTGGCGTTGTTTCACTTGTTAAGGTGTCGACGTTATATCCTGGAGTATCGTCGGCATCATTAAATGATGCTGCTGTATCTGAATCGGTGCTAAGCGATACTGTCGGCGCATCTGGCGCTTGTGTTTCAATGACAAATGTTTCTTCGGTACGAAGCTCTACACCTGATTCAAGTATCGTACTGACGCTGACCGAATAAGACCCATCGGCAAACATACTATCAAGTTCAACGGTGTACTCACCAGACGAATTAGTAACGACAAATTCATCAACAACCGTGTTTCCATCGGCGTCAATAAGAACAAAGTTAACAGTTGTTTCTGGATCAGTCTGGCCATAAAACGTTAGATCGGTATTATGATTGGTTATAAAATCCCCTACCGAGCCCGAATCATCTTCACTATCTAACAGAAGGGTTAAGTAATCTTCAAGGCCTGCGTCCTCACTATCTCCCGTACCATCCTCTTGCTGTGGGCTTGAGGAGCTAGAAGACGAAGTCGATGAAGAACTTGAAGAGCTAGAAGACGAACTTGATGAGCTAGAAGACGAACTTGATGAAGAACTTGAAGAGCTTGACGAAGAGCTAGTTGTATTCGTTGGAGTCGTGGTAGATTGTGTTGTAGAGGTTGTATTTGATTCTTCGCTTAAAGATGTCGCAACCGCAGACTCAATAGCACTTTGTTGGGATTCGATGAGTGTTTCAATCGCTTGAACAAGTTCAGAACTGGTTTCGATCCCAGGGTCAACATCAACGCCATCTCCGGCATATTCCACGACATAATCTTCAACGTATGACTGTCCGTTTACGTCACTTCGACTAACGATCGCTTCAGCAAGCTCAAGTAAATCCTCTTGCTCAGCATCAATTTCAGCTTCTTTCGCAGAAAGTTGTAATTGCCATTCGTTAAGCTGTTGATATCGTTCGTCTAATGTATCTAAGCGTTCTATACCCGCTTCTTCTATCGCAAGCTGTAACGCTTCCTTTTGAGCCTCAAGTTCGGCTTGCAATTCGGCAAGTTGCTCTGCTTGTAACGATCCACTTTCTGCATCACTAAGTATTTCACCCTCGTTCGTTCCTTCAATCAAGAGATCCTGATCGGTGGAATTTCCCGAAGCAAATAAGTTGTTTTCAAGGAACACACTAGAAGCGGTTTCGAGATTGACCCCTGATTGATTTATCAGGTCATTCATCGAAAATTCACCTTCACGCGTTTCCACACTCAGGCTACCATCGGCAATTGCAATCACCCCATCGGTGATAACTTTCGTTTCGCCTTCCGGTGTCTTATATTCGATATCAAATCCATTGATCTTGATATCGTCAATTGAATTAATTACAACTGATGCCATATTCTGCCCCAACTAAAAATTATTTCTAGTGGTTCGGTCAAGCCAGATCTTTACCGAATTACACTATTAACTACTATAATTTTAGCTGTGGTTTGAGATTTTGCTTAATAATCTAACTTTGTTTCATAATTATCAGAAAATTAACTACATTTTTCCTCAAAAGCTTCGACTTCTAACGGTTTCTCAAAGTACCAACCTTGATACAAGCGACACCCTTCTTCTTTCAATTGTTGGTATTGTTCGTCGGTTTCTACACCATCAGCGGACACCGTTATACCCAACTGCTGTGCTAATGACATAACTGAACGCACCACTGGAATGCCAGATTGAGTACTGTCAGTAATATTGTTGACAATATCTCTTGCGAGTTTCAAACGATCGGGTTGGAATTCACTTAATTGACCAATATTGGTGTAACCGGTGCCAAAGTTATCGATATACAGTTTCAAACCCATATTGTGTAGCTGTCGGATCTTATCTTTCGCTTGCGCGGCATGGAGCATGATTGCATCTTCGGTGACTTCAAATGCTATCGATCCTGGGAGGACATTATTTAGTTTTAAGGTACTTTCCACTTCGGTGATAAAGTTTGGCGCTAATAATAGTTCGCTAGTGGCATTAATGGAAATTGTCCAATCACTCCCCCAAGTACCACTCTCTTGCCACTCGGATACCTGCTTGATCGTATTGTGCATAACCCAAAATTCAAGTTGAATGGAAAGTCCTTCGTCCTTGGCGATTTTAAACAGTTTCGCATTTGGAATTGGTCCGCGAACGGGCTCAACCCAACGGATATACGACTCGGCACCAACCACATGTTTATCTTCATCAAACTGAGGTTGGAATACCAAACTAAATGCGTTTTCTCTCAACGCGATATTAAGGGATTCTTCCAATGGAACAGCGGTCGCAACACGAATATCGTGCAACACATCAGTAACACTTTTTAGTTGCTGGTTTGTGACTGTCAATGTTTCGCCGAACGCAGTATTTACCCTTTCAATCACTTCCCCATTTTCACTGATCGTAAGCACAGTTTTATCAGATGTTTGGTCAATAACATGTCCCATTCGATCGATTTCGGAGGACATATCACCTATTGCTGTCACGATCGCATTAGTTTGCTCCTGCATATGATTTGAATAACTCGTTAGTGATGCGTCCATCTTTTGATACATGCTTACTTGATCGTCATGGATTTGACGAACCATGTCAGATTGGGATTGATTGATACGGTTATTTTCCGCTAAGTTGGCGCTGAATTCCTGTACCACTGTAGAACCTGAGTTATTTTCCAACAAGGTGAAGAGATCAGTCCAAATCTTATCTTTGCTGTTTATGAGCTCGATTGTACTTTCTATTGATTCTTGCATCTTTTTCAAATTGTCATTGATGACCTGTTGAGCTTCATCAGGAATACCATCAATTAGGTTGTTCGGGCCACTTTCGTTGCCGTTCTCTCCCTGAACGAGTTCTTTTTCATAAAATGCATTTAGGTAATTGGATGCAAATAATACACTCACTGAACAACTTACGCCCAATATAGAGGTTAAAAAGGCAAATGACATCGAACCTAGTGCTGAACCAATTGAACCGAGAAGCGCTTCCATTTTTTGTGAAAAGTCACCATCAGCCCCTAAACCTGCAGCGATACCAGAAATCATATCGGATAGTCCAATAAAAGTACCAATAAGACCAAATGAAACCGCTAGTGACGAAGCCAACATGACCTGACTTCTAAAGTGCGCTAAATGTGCGGCGTCGCCTTGCTTCTTAATCACACTGTAAATGAAGTTCGACAACGGATAAAAATAGGTGATAGTAATTAATACAGTGATCTCTGGAGACAAGTTAAAACACTGCGCAACCAGCTCATGTGCAGGAGGGAAGACATAGGTAAATACCGGAATACCGATATAGAGTAACAACCCGAAATAATACATTTACTCTATCTCCCATTTCACAGTAGACACCACGTTGTTTGTTATTTTCATCGACGTATGGACCTTTATATCGGAAGGTAATTTTAAATAAGCTAGAAACCGCATTAAATTCACCGTATTTTTTCTATTGTTATCGCGACTTTGAATAACAATCTCAACTTTGTTTGCACCCTGCAGTTGTGCTTTAATTTGTTCAACAAACTCTTTCTCCAATTTAAAGTTAATCAGATAATCGAATTGGTGCTCATCTAGGTTGGCTCGAATAATTTGTTGATAGATAATTGGTGACTTGTCTTCTTCTTCTATATTGTTCAACGTATGCTGTCGAGCCGCGGAACTCAATGACGTTGCTGTTTGTAACATAAAGAAAATACAAACCAACACCATTATAATTAGGGCCGAAGATAAGGCATCGACAAACGGTGCTAATGAATCATCATCCATTGTTCTCTCCCTCTTTCTCTTCACTGAAGCTTTCAGACTCGGTCATCTTTTCGAGTTCAGCATCACTAAATATTTCTAGGTCGACGAAGCAGCTATTCATTTTATCGGGCTCTGAATCTACATGAATCGGATCAATCGAGTACGTATCACCAAGGTACTTATTGATCACAATATAATTATAGGTCGCAATGTGCTTCATTTCATACTGACTGGCATTAAAGCCATAGTTGCAGCCTATTTGAAACGCTTTAATTCGAGAACTAATCTGCATTTTTTCCGCAGTTACTACAAGGTCGTGGAGGATATCCTCATTGATATAAGGAGTTTGTTGATTGTACCGATAGGTAACCTGGCTAATCTTAACCATACCTGTGCTTGGCATGATTGATTGCACAAAACCGATTAGACTGGAAATAACCACCAGAATGATAACGGCTAACGATGCAGTGATTGCCGAAACAAATCCTATCACCTACCACACCTCAAACTTAATATCGTTAGGCAAGACACTTAAAATAAACTCAAGTACGCTCACTTGGTCATCGACAACAAGCACCTGAACATCCATACCCAAATCAAGCGACAAATCTAAAAATGCCGTATCTGGTTGAACCGTAACGCGATAGTATCGCTCTCCTTGCTGACCCTGTTCCTCATAAGCAATCGAATCCGAACTTAACTCTACAATTTTCCCATTGAAGATTTCACTAAAACCAGGAGAATTAATCTTTAAGCGGACTTCTCTACCAATACTTAAAAAATGGCGATAACGCGAGTCAAATTTAGCTTCTACCTGCTGAGATGAACCTTGTTTTTTTAACACAAAAAGAGGGGTAGCTTCTTGTATAAATGTCCCTTCAGATACCCCATCAATAAGCTCCAAAACGTGACCATCTATCGGTGAACGAATGATTGATTTATTCTGCTTTTCTTCTAGTAATTGTTTTGTGAATTTTTCTTTGCTTATAAGAGGTTTCACTTTATCTATCTGTTCTTCTAACGTTAACAAACGCTCAGAACGACGTAAGCGAAATATCATCAATTTGTCATTAAGCTTTTTCTTCGCATCGATCGACGATATTTGAAAATTGATAATTTCTGTCTTTAAGTTCGATAACTCGGTTTCAACATCATAAAAGCTCACCGTAGCACCTTTGCCTCGATACAAAGCTTTTTTCTTTTTAGTCAAAATATTTTGTTTGGTCAGTAGCTCGCGCTCTTTATTCTGTCTCTCTTTTTCAATATCAAGTAAATATTGCTGTTCTAACAGATAATCCTCATAAAAACTCAATACATACAGCCCGCCAGCATTTGCTAGCGGTTTTGATTCATCACATTCATTATCAAGTAACTCACTCGTCATTGAGGCAAATTTTGGCCCCGTTAAAAAGCAGCGTTCATTATAGTAAATATCGAGCAACCTTTGATTTTGCTCTAACTCTTCCGTTACTTGCTGTAGCTGATATTCGTCTTCGAGGTTTCGATATTTTAAAAGAGGATCACCCTTGGTTATCTTGTCTCCCTGAGCTGCCATCAATTCAACTATGTAGCTTTTAGTTGGCGCAATAACTGAAACGTTACTTTGCTTAATGCCTGTAAGCCCAGATCCTGGCGCAACAACCTCGACATCCTTTACTAACAACGTATAGATAACTACGATGATCACGAGTATAAATAGTATTAATTTATTTCGATGTTTCATTAGTTCCATGCCATCACGTCACTTTTTTGATTGTTCAATCTAAATCGAGTTATAAAATTTTATTTGATTTTAATGTTTCTAACTCATAGAGAGTGTCAAACAGCATCAAATCAATATTTAGTAATGTCTGCTTAGCTTTATTCAGCTTACTAATACTCTCAACAATGTCTTTATAAGTTACTTGATCAGTGAAGATCTCTTCTTTTTGATTCTCGATTAATTCAGCAAGAATATCGATTTGTTCTACGGTTTTATCACGCTGGATTCTCTGCTGATTATAGGTTGTAACACTGGTTCTAAAGTTGTCCATAACTTGCTGAAACTGCATATCAAACCTAAATTTCTCTGCCTCATACATCTTATAAGCAGAATCCTGATCAGCCTTCAAGCCATAATTAAAAATATCAAGTTCAACATTGAGTTGTATCGATGATTCATCGGTATCACCAAATGCTTGAGTCTTACTGTCACCATTTGTTTGGAGGTAGTTTTCTGAGGTTACTTCTACTTTCACCAACTCCCTTGTTGACCGAGCGTTATAGAAGGACGATTTAAGCGCCTTCTGTGTTTGCAGTAATTCTGCGTTATTCGCCAATAATTCGTCGGAAGTGACCGTTTTTTCTTCATCAACAAGCAATGGTTCTAAACTTGCAAAATCTAAGCCAACTTTGCCCTGAGTTATAGGGTCGCTAAAGTCAATGTCGATGCCCGTCTCTTCCACCAACTTATTAAAATACTGTTCAACGTTCGAAACTACGGAGTAAACAGTGTCGTCAAATTCGGCGACTGCAAGCCTTGCCTGCATTGCATCACTCTGTGTCGAAACACCGACATTAGTAGAATTGACTTGTTTGAGATAATAGACTTCTATATCTTTTCGAAGCTCTTGAGCAAAGGCTTCGTATTCCCGTGTTAATTCGATTTTCGTCAAATACTTCAATACGGTGTAATAGATCGAAATTTCATGTGCAACTAAACCGATGTTCCCGGCTTCTAGCGTCATTTCACTCGCAGCGATCCTATCTTTCACGCCACTGCCATAGAGTTTTGCTTCTAAGGTTATTATAAAGTTTTGAGTTTCTTCTTGATCTGGTGATGGGCCTCCCCAATATTCCGTCGTTTCAGAGCTAAACGTAATATCAGGGTAGTAATATCGTTCTTCTTTATCTTTAAGAATTTCTTTAGATTCCACTTCTCGTGTTAAGGCATGGTATTCTTTTGACACATCAAGGGCATACTCGAAAACATCGTCAAAACCCACAGGGTAACCTTGACTAGTCTGCAGGTTATTCATGTTAATTTTATTTTTAAAAGAATCGCTAACATTCAGTACATTAGACTGATCATTGGCCATTGAAGAATCAACACGCGTATTTGCGTGCGCGTTATTCCCCCAAAACAAAATTAATATGTTGCAGGCAATAAAAGTACACACATATACCTGCTTATTTAGTTTTCCCATCTACTCAATACATCCTAGATACTGGTTGCGTTTTTATTTCTGGTTAATGGAATTTTCTAGACATTAGAAAATCACATCAGGTTATATGCAACCGTGGTTAATCAACATTAACTGCGATTAACCGTGTATATACTTCACTTAATACTAAGAATAGACAAAGACCATTAGATAACAATAATTTGCCTATTAATAATAAACATAGCACATTGAATAAGAAGCGGTTAATTTAGGGAAACGAATAATAAAACAAGTTATTTTCTACTGCTCATTCTCTGCCTAGAGTGCGACCACATAGATGAGCGGCGAATGATGGTAGAGCAAGTTATTCTTAGAATAACGAGCTATTGTTCTGGAGAGGGGGAACAAACACTGGTGATATGTTTAGATTGATGGGCTGACAAAAGTAAACTAAGTACCTAGCGGTTCCATCCAATTGAAGCAGGAAGAATCGTTGAGCGCAAAAAACAGAACCCGCTAATAATTAGCGGGTTCTGTTAATAAATTTGGTGGGTCCGGGCGAATTCGAATCGCCGACCCCCGCCATGTCAAGGCGATACTCTAACCAACTGAGCTACGGACCCAAATCTATATTGTGATTCAAAATTGAGATATTAAAATCTTGGTGCGTCCGGGCAGATTCGAACTGCCGACCCCCGCCATGTCAAGGCGATACTCTAACCAACTGAGCTACGGACGCATTTTTTTGAACGCAAGGATATTATCGATACGACAGAGTGAGTGCAAGATAATTTTTTTGGTTTTGAGTTAGTTGCGCTTAATGTCGACAATTCGCTCAATTTTTCAGCGAATAATAGTAGCTAAAATGCATATTTTAAGCGACATATGTGAAATTTATTTACTAATTTTGAATGATGAATATTGAACTGCGTAGTACAAAGAGTAATATGTGCCCTCTTCGATAGTTTCTACCACCAAGGTATTACCAAGATGGACCAAAGATTATTTAAGCAATCTGACGAACTTAGAACATCGGTCTTAATTGGTGTTAGCTTATTTTTAACCTGTACTGGACTGTTTTTTTCTGTTTACCACTTAATCTACGGCGGAGACTATTTCGTCACACTTATAGAAGCTACCTTTTCAATTTTCTCCGGTATTATTTATACCTTACTCAAGCAAGGTAAGAGTACCCCACTGTTCAATTGTTACTATGCTTACCTTTTGATTGGCGTTCTAATTTTATGTACCCTAACTCAGCCACTATCTGGTGGGTTATATATATGGGCATGTGCCGCTCCATCTGGTTTATACTTATTGATGGGCCTGCGACACGCTACCGTTGCCGTTGCGGGTGTTCTATTGATTCAAACGGTAATAATTCTCTTATTCCATACCGATGCAGTGATTGTACAATCAAAAGAGCTGATCAATGTTGCCCTCTGTTATTGTGGAATTTGGATTATTTCGTATCGCTACGAATCGAGTCGGACAATCATAGAAAATTCTCTACTTTATCTTGCATCTCGAGATCAATTAACCAACGCCCACAATAGGCTCTCATTGAACACGGTGTTTAACCACTACAAATCTCACCGAAGCAAAAATCCACAACTTTATTTATTAGTATTAGATATCGATTATTTCAAAAAGATCAACGATTCACACGGTCATGATGTCGGTGATAAAGTACTCATTGATGTAACTCTTTTACTAGCAACTCTTGTCGGCGAAGATAATGTGTTTCGTATTGGGGGAGAAGAATTTTGCATTACATTATTCGACATGGACTTAAAACAAGCATCAGAAATCGGAGAGTTACTGCGTACCTCAGTTGCCAACAATAGATTTAATATTGGTGGAATACATATTCCGATCACATTGAGTATCGGGATATGCAAATATTCGCAACAAAATCAACTCTCAGACTTACTTAAACTAGCGGACGTCGAGTTATATAAAGCTAAACGAAATGGCCGTAATCAAGTTTGTATTTGCCAACAGAGTAGTGAAGATATTCTTACTACCGTGATGAACACCACGAGCTAACCCCTATTCTTCATCTTCTTCGAATACGACATTATAGTTTTCGGTATAGGTACATTGAGGTTGTCGGCTACACGTAAAAAATCGCCGACCTTTATGTTCACCTTGAGTGGCTATCTTGATTATCATTGGACTGTTACATCGTTTGCAAAATCTCACTTCTTTTTCGACTTCAATAAGATCAATATGCGCTGCAAGCAGCCGCCTTAATTTTCCTACTTGGTAACTGAATTTTACGTTAGCGCCAATTAAGGGCAAATTTGCGCTTTTGCATACATGAATAAGTAATTTTTCACGTTCTGCCTTCGATTTAGAAAGCGGCTTCCCATCGTCCATCTCAATGACAACTCTTGGTTCAAACGTTCTAGGGTCACAGATGACAAACTGAAATAGACTTTTATTTATTCGATTACTTGCAATATAGAGGTTTCGTTTATTTTTTATGTCCGCTGGGCGTACCAAATTTGCCATACTTGTTTGGCATAAAACAATACCATGCTCGCCAACGGCTTGTACCAGCGCGTGATAAAAAGCGGACTCAGAGCTACTTAACACAGGTCCCTTCTTTTTATACGGAAAATCTTTATTCTCGTCTCCTTTAAGCAAATATTTTTGAACAAAAATAAAAAAAACGGCGAGTATAAGTACAACGATAAAAATATTTGCCATCGTGGCCTCTGCTTTCATTAAAATAACTCAGACTAGTAATAATTTATATGATAACTCATTGTATTGTCATTATTTGTCCTCGATTTATATGCTATTTCGGTAGGGACTCCACAAACAATGAAAATTTGACTCAATCTCATTCAAAAGACACCGAACATTATTTCATTCATTTCTGTGTAGTCAATCACGCCAGTATGAGTGATTTATATTTCATCAATTCGTGGTTAATGTATAATTTTTGTACAAATGGAAGTGATGTAAACGACCTTAGGAAAGGCCTAAAAATGAGGGAATAGTTATGGTTCGCGATGAATTAGGAATTTGTTTATCTCATGAGCTTTTATCTGAAAATTTAAACGCTACATTTACACACATCAGAGCTTATGAAGCTGAACATTCACGTCACCTAGATGAAGCACATGTGCTGCTAGCAATACCCCAAATGCAAGGTAGAGAAGTGTTGCATTCAATGGTTGGAAATAAGCGATTAGTTTGGAGAGCCGATTTTTGCTGTCCTTCACATCAGAAATAGCACTCTATCGATAATATTATCTCAGTGGCTGATGCACGTTTTGCTTCAGCCACTGGCATTTCTGCCACTTCTTTCTCATTTTATCGCGAGTATCATCATTCACTCCATGAATATTTTCAAATTCACCTACACAGCAAATAACATCAATCGCGATTTGTTTTTTTGTCGCAAATTCAATGTATGGCTTCATTTCCCAATATTGAATAAAAGTATTCGATACAACGATGCTATGGCCTTCGAGTAAACTCGCTACCGCTGTTTGAAAACACCATTGATGGGCATCTTTTAGCCTATTCGCATCGAAGCGATACTCCCCTTTATGGTCGATAAAATACATATCCGCTTCAATATGAACAGCTGCGAAACTACGCGCCAAAGTTGTTTTGCCAGATCCTGGCAAACCTCGGATAAGAATTAAACGTTGAGACAATGGAACTTCCACCTTAGTTAATAAAAAATCACTGCGATTATTTCACTATATCGTCGCTTTTCAGCATAATTTTAATTCGACATCACATCAAAGATCAGTATACTTTAGAAGTATAGACGTCTAAAATAGCATTCAAGGAAGTTTATTGTGCCTATAAAAATACCTGACCAATTACCCGCTACTGATATTCTGAGAAATGAAAATATTTTCATTATGTCGGAAACTCGCGCATCTACTCAGGAAATACGTCCACTTAAAGTGATAATTCTAAACTTGATGCCAAAAAAAATTGATACTGAAACTCAGTTTCTCCGGTTGTTATCAAATAGCCCATTACAAGTAGACGTCGAGTTATTACGTATTGATAATCGCCCGAGCAACAACACCCCTGAAGCACATTTAAATAACTTCTACCGTCAATTCGAGTTAGTCAAAGACCGTAATTTTGATGGCTTGATTATTACTGGTGCGCCTCTTGGATTAGTTCAGTTTGAAGATGTTGTTTATTGGGACCACCTTAAAACAATCATTACATGGGCTCAAGATCATGTAACCTCAACTTTATATGTTTGTTGGGCAGTTCAAGCTGGGCTCAATATTTTATATGACTTACCAAAACGCACCAAAAAAGACAAACTATCAGGGGTCTATACTCACCAGATACAGCACACGTATCACCCTTTATTACGCGGTTTCGATGATACTTTTGTCGCTCCTCATTCTCGGCATGCTGATTTCCCCGTCGAATTTATTCGTGAAAATACTGATTTAGATATTTTAGCTACATCTGAGCAAGCAGGTGTTTATTTGGCAGCAACTCAAGATAAACGCCACGTATTTGTCACTGGTCACCCAGAATATGAAGCAGCAACCTTGGGTAACGAGTATAAACGCGATTTAGCTGAAGGATTAGAGCCTTCAGTTCCACTCAATTACTATCCAAATAACAGCGCCAGTAATGATCCCAAAGCAACATGGAGAAGCCACGGCCACCTGCTTTTTTCTAATTGGCTAAATTACTGCGTTTACCAACAAACACCTTACGACCTTGACCGATTTAGTGAAGCGAACTTTACTAATGACGATTAGATCGCATCCGTTAGTGTACTCATTGTTTATTAGGTGTGCCTAAAAGGAACTCTGACCGATAAATTTATAGAGACTAGATGTTACTTTTATTTTGACAAGTAATATCTAGTCTTCGTTTATCTTATTGGAGTTTATCGATGGTAAAATTCAGGTGTTTACCCATTATATACCTGTGTTTTGTCTTGGTTGGTTGCGTCAACAGCGACTCTACTGGAATGATCGATTATCCCAAAGCTGCACAAGTTAGAACACAACTAGGCTTGGCATATTTAGAATCAGGCCAATTAGAAAAAGCAAAATTCAATCTAATTCTCGCCCATCAATATGCTCCTGATGACCTTTCAACCAATTTAGCGCTTGCCCACTATTACATAACCCTTGGTGATTACCCTCGCGGTCAGTACCTATACCAAAGTATGCTTAAATTGTATTCTCATGATATTACCCTCCTGACTAATTATGCCACATTAATGTGTAAGCTCAGGAAGGAGGATGTTGCAAATAAATATTTTAAACGTGTATTTCAGTTAGCTTCTGGATATAAAATCCTAGCTAGTTTACAAAATGCAGCGATATGCGCGCGAAAAACCAATCACTCGAGTCAAGCAAGAAAACTCGCATCGAAAATTCTGATTTTTGATCCTAATAATCATTTTGCTCATAAAATGCTTATTGAACTGGCTTTAGCGGAAAATAAAGATAGAGTTGCGTACCGACTGATGCAGCGCTACCGCACGCTTGTTGATTACAAACTCCCTCTTGCTTATGAAGGCAAGTATCATCAACTCGCGAAACAGTTTAATTAACGTTTTTTATTCCTGGGTTGCCTTAAAGGTTTATAGGGTTTATTCATATTTTTTCGAATTGTATAGTGAACTTTGCGATGTTTAATCACTTTTCTAGATCTTTCTATACGCTTATATTCTCGGTATACCAAACGAACGAAAAACATAAAGCCGATCAAAACAAGTACAGAAAAAAACAATATAAATGGTTCACATAGCCAGCCTGGTTGACACGGCACAAAAAATTCAACGTCTTTTATGCTCATGCTACCTCCAAAATGTTACCTGTATAAAGCTAAGCCTAGCACCTCAACTTTGACCATTCTTTGCGTTGCACTTCATTTTGAAATGTCCAAGCAACAAACCTGGATATTTTTTGACCTTGCTTCATTTCCACAACTTTAACAGCCTCTACTTCAATTTTTTTCAATAGTTGTTTAAATGGTTTGATGTTCTCCGATTTCGACAATAGTGTAGAAAACCATAGAACTTGATTCGCAAACTCACGACTTTCATAAGCCATATTTGTTATAAACTTAATTTCTCCACCATCACACCACAACTCATTACTCTTTCCACCAAAATTTAGTGCTGGTGTTTTCTTAACGTTCGGTTGAGGTGAATGGCCATTTTTACTCTTATTATTCGCTAGATTTTTTGCTTTTCTTAATGAACCTTGGCGTGCTTCTTGTTGAGAACGGTGAAATGGCGGATTACACAACGTAACGTCAAATCGATCAGCTTGATGAATGATGCCCTTGAATATATGAGTGGGGTTTTGTTGCAAACGCAATTGAATCAATTTTCGAATTGAAGGATTTTGTTCCACTATTACCTTAGCGTTTGCTAACGATTTCTGTCCAATATCGCTTCCAACGACCTTCCATTTGTATTGAGCAGATCCAATAATGGGATAGATACAGTTTGCTCCGGTCCCAATATCAAGCACTGTTTTTATCTTGTTATCCTTACCTTCACTCTGACTAAACATATCTGAGATTCGATGCAGGTATTCCGCTCTTCCCGGTATAGGTGGGCACAAGTATCCATCAGGAATATCCCAATATTGAATATTATAATGATAGGCGAGCAACGCCTTATTCAATAATTTAACAGCTAAGGGATCAAAAAAATTTATTGTAGGCTGCCCTTTTGGGTTCTGAATCATATACGCCTTTAATTCAGGAACTGCTTCGACCAATTTCGTAAAATCATACTGACCACGGTGGCGATTTCTCGGGTGCAATGGACTTTGTTTCATTGTTTGTTATTACTCTCTACTCATCAAGGCGTCATATTAAACCAATCAAACGTTAAGTTCGCGATAAATAATATAGAGCCGAGCGTCTAACTCAAGCTGAAAGTAATCAGGTAGCATATGGCAACAGAGTTGGTAAAAGGCTTTGTTATGTTCTTTTTCTTTAATATGAGCTAACTCGTGGACCACAATCATATTAAGAAGCTCTTCAGGACCATCTTTAAACAGCGTCGAAATCCTTATCTCATTCCGTCTTTTTATTTTACCTCCATGGATTTTATTCGCATACGTATGCAGTCCAAGAGCGTTATTAATTACGTGTATTTTACTGTCGAATACAACTTTATTAATCGACTGTGATTTCTTTAAATAGCGCTCTTTAATTGCCATTGTATAAGCATAGAGTGCCTTTTCACTTTGAATATGATGTACCTTTGGATAGCGTTGGTCGAACCAAGCAATAAACTTTCCACGAGCAACTAAACCTTCTACTTGCTCGATAATATGAGTAGGGTACCCCTTTAAATAACGCTTTATAACATCCATTGTTCAATGTGCACCTTGTACCTAAATTTGTGTTTAAACGACTAATCACTAGTTACGGCAAATTATCTTTTAACCCCATGATATAACCTACACTTGGTATCTCGTGATAATATCTTTAATATCTTTTTTGATTGGCTAAAATACCTATGTCTTCTGAAATTACACGTATCGAAAATGAAGTAAACCAATGGCTTGATAATATAGTAATTGGCCTCAATTTGTGTCCTTTCGCTGCTAAACCACAGCGAAATAACCAAATTAGAATTGCAGTCACATCAGCGGACAACGATGAAGCGCTATTAGAATCAGTCTATCTACAGCTGAAAGATTTAGACACACTACCTGATCATGAGCTAGAAACGACAGTAGTTGTTGTGCCGAACATGCTGAGTGATTTCGATGATTATTTATTTTTTACTGATTGGTTAAATGCAGTATTGAAGACAGAAGGATGGGAAGGAATTTATCAAATAGCAACTTTCCATCCTAATTATTGCTTTCAAGGTAGTCAGCCCGAAGATAGTGAAAACTTAACCAATCGCTCTCCTTACCCGATCTTCCATTTAATTAGAGAAGCGAGCATGGAAAAAGTCCTGGCACATTACCCTAACCCAGATGAAATACCTGAAATCAACATAAAAAAAATGGAAGAGCTCAATCATCACGAACGTGAAAAGCTATTCCATTACTTACAAAAATGATGCTACAAAAATAAAGTTATTAAAATCAAGCTGTTTACTAAATTTGATTTTCGTATTTGAGTAAACCAGTCAGTTCGATATGCACTGATTGGTTTACTCGCTACACGAAACGTTACGCTTTTATCGTGAATTCAAGATCATTCACAATGACTGAAACATCAGCGCCAGCTCCAATCGATGCTGAATCACCAAAATTAGCGACAGATACTCCATCAACCTGTAATGAATCTTCCGTTATCTTCACATGTGACTCTAAGTATTCTTGAATAGCTGAATATTCCGCACTGACATCTACATCTAATATTTCCGATAAGTCAATTGAATCATCACTACTATTAAAATCCTGTAACGTATCTTTACTTGAGTCTATGACAAATCGGTCATTTCCTTGGCCTCCATAGAGGTTATCAGATGAGTTGTCTGAAATTATCGTGTCACTTGAATAATCGTAACTCGCTCCAGTTAAAATATCATTTCCATCACCACCATAGAGGTCATCACTGCCCTCTCCACCTATAAGAATATCATCACCACCAAGGCCGACTAGGTAGTCGTCACCGTCTTCTCCATCGAGCACGTCACCACTTTCATCATCATAGCTATCACCAGATTCATCATAGGAAAAGCTGATCAATGTATCATCGCCATCTCCACCTAATAACCAATCTTCACCTTCGCCTCCAACAAGGTAGTCATTACCTGCCCCCCCTTCAATAACATCATTTCCTGAGTCACCGTATATTGTGTCACCTTGATTGCTGTTACTGACGAGCTCTTCATCAACGCTTTCAGCCTCTAAGTTAGAATCTAGGGCGCTTGCAAAACTCTCTACAGATATTGGTTCGGATTCATAGTTACGTACGACAGGAAACTCATCCGAACCTAATAAGTAATAATCAGAGCCATTACTTGATAACTGAACATCGAGTACGTAATTTATGCCTTGATCCCAATAGATGATTTCTATCTCATGAATACCACTATCTGACACACTAAATTCGAATGTATCAACAGCTTGTGGTTGGTTGTGATCGACCTCACTCACAACTACACCGTCTATTTTAATTTGGTAGCCATCATCAGCCGTAACCTGAATAGAATAGTCGCCTGCAGATAATTCAACCCCACCATATAGACGAACAACAGCATCACTAGACGTTGTTTTATTATGGTAATTAATGGAGCCTGCATCCTCACCGAGCCAAGTTTCAAAGTTAGAAGAATTGGCCCCATCGGTCGAGGTACCACCTAAGTCGTCATCGGTATTAATACCAACGCCACTAGAATAAGAGACACCTGTAGATATAAAGGTCGCATTAGGATCTTGGTCATCAATAACGCCTATCGCATCGGCGATCGACGTTAAGTTTCCATAATCACCCATTGAATCGTCATAGTTATAAAACTCCCCCCGAAGCCCTGAATTCGACTCAACATTCACAGTGATAGTTTTGGATTGAGTAGCCGTAGCTGAACCATCGGTGGATAAGGCATCAAATTGCAGTTCCACACTTCCAACATAGTCTTCAGGTGGAGTTACAACTAAAGTTTCAAAATCAAATCCGGTTACATCATAACTCGTGGTTTCATCGGTTATGGTGATCGTTTGACCATTGCCATCGGTTAGTGTTATCCCTGAAATGGTTGAACTAACCGCGACTGTAATCACATCATCAACATCCGGCGAGGTAACCGTAAATGGCTCAAGTGTAATATTACTATTCTCAACGCCTTCGTTTAGACCATAGACAACGACGTAATCGCCCTCTGAAGTCTCGATAGTATTCGATACATTCCCGACACCAGATGCTTCTAAAGCATCAAGTGAACTAAATAATTGGAAGTTATCTGAGCTTAAATCGATTGCGTCTGCGCCATCTACTTCAACGGTAATATCATAATTACCGGGGCCTCTCTGGTTAGCGTGAGCAATTTCAATCGCATAATAACCGCTCTCGGTTGGCGAAACGGTCAGTTCATTGATATTACTTCTATCCGCACTCCACTGAAGCGTGCCAGTGTCGTCACCACCTAAACTAATTGAAAGAGTATCGTCGGCCGTACCATCAAATACATAAGTCGAGCCCGCCTCGAGGTATATATAACCAGATATGATTGAAAAATCCCCTCCAGACACACTTGCAGATTCAACTTCAGATATCACGGTGCTGCTATCTGGTGTTGGGTTCGTTGCTTTCGTATCAATAATGAACTGAGAAAACTCCTCTTCTGTCATTCCTCGCCCGCTACCATTAGCGATACCCGACCATTGTTCAAGAAGGAGACCATCACCAGTTGAAGTTGAGTTAGTATCTATTATCTCTACTTCAGCAATAGGTGTGACTTCCTCCACGGTGCTTGCACTATAAGTGTTACCCGAGTTGTCACTTCCAGTGACGCTAGCAGTAACACTGCTATCTTGATCTAAGTCAGAGCCTGCAACAGGAATTGAGTAAACAAGTGTCCCCGCGCCATCATCAATCACATCACCGGTGTATTCTGTGCCGTTCACTTCTAACGTGACAATATCGCCCAGTGATGC